>NZ_JBGTYM010000033.1:0-656 GCF_044142105.1 Neotabrizicola paludis | reverse complement strand
CCGATGAAATCGGCCAGTTCCAGCGGCCCCATCGGATGGTTGGCCCCGAGCTTCAGCGCCGTGTCGATCGACTGCACGTTGCCCACGCCCTCATAGAGCGTATAGACCGCCTCGTTGATCATCGGGATCAGGATGCGGTTGACGATGAAGGCCGGGAAATCCTCGGAGGAGGAGGCGGTCTTGCCCAGCTTCTCGACTACCGCCTTCAGCGCCTCATAGGTCGGCTGGTCGGTGGCGATGCCGCGGATCAGCTCGACCAGCTGCATCACCGGCACCGGGTTCATGAAATGGAAGCCCATGAACTTTTCCGGCCGGTCGGTGCGGCTCGCGAGCCTTGTGATCGAGATCGAGGAGGTGTTCGAGGTCAGGATGGTTTCGGGCTTCAGATGCGGCAGAAGCCCGTCGAAGATCTTCTGCTTGACGCTTTCATTCTCGGTCGCGGCCTCGATCACCAGATCGGTCGGCCCCAGATCGGCCAATATGGTGGTGGTGGAGATCCGCGCCAGCGCCGCGGCCTTGACTGCGGCCGCGATCTTGCCGCGCGCGACCTGGCGTTCCAGGTTGCGGTCCACCGTCGCCAGCGCCTTGTCCAGGCTTTCGGGGTTGATGTCGTTCAGCAGCACATCATAGCCCGCCAGCGCGAAGACATGGGCAAT
>NZ_JBGTYM010000032.1:0-789 GCF_044142105.1 Neotabrizicola paludis | reverse complement strand
AGCGGCTTCTTCGCCTGGCAGGAACGGCCTGCTTGCCTGCGCCAGCAACAGGACATGGTCTATCTGGCGCATATCCGGACGGCCTTCGCGCTGTCGAACGGGACCTATGGCAGTCCGCGCATGCACCGCGATCTCATCGACGAGGGCCATGAGATCGGGCGGCATCGCACGGCACGGCTGATGCGCGAGAACCAGTTGATCGCGCGGCAAAAACGGCGGTTCAAGCGCACGACAGACAGCGAGCATGCCTGGCCCGTCGCGCCCAATCTTGTGGCGCAGGACTTCACGGTGGATGGCCCGGACCGGAAGTGGGGAGCGGACATCTCCTACATCTGGACGGCAGAGGGCTGGCTCTACCTCGCTGTCGTGCTTGATCTCTTCTCCCGCCGCGTTGTCGGCTGGGCGACGAGTGACCGTCTGAAGCGCGGCCTCGCCGTCGAAGCCCTGCACCGTGCTCTCGTAGCTCGCAACCCCGCCCCGGGGCTGGTCCATCATTCCGACCGCGGATCGCAATACTGCTCGGTCGACTATCAGGTGCTGCTCCGCAAACGCGGCATCCTGATCTCGATGAGCGGGCGCGGGACCTGCTTCGACAACGCGATGGTCGAGACGTTCTTCAAAACCATCAAGTCGGAGCTGATCTGGCCGGTCGCCTGGCAATCCCGCCAGCAGGCCGAAAACGCCGTCGCCAGATACATCAACGGGTTCTATAAACCCGTCAGGCGGCATTCATCACTCGGCTTCAAGAGCCCCATCGACTTCGAGCGAAAGGGCCGGGAACTGAGCTAA
>NZ_JBGTYM010000031.1:0-790 GCF_044142105.1 Neotabrizicola paludis | reverse complement strand
GTGCAGTCGATCGACACGGCGCTGAAGCTCGGGGCCAACCATCCGATGGGGCCGCTGGAACTGGCCGATTTCATCGGGCTCGACACCTGCCTTGCCATCATGAACGTGCTTTATGACGGGCTGGCCGATACGAAATACCGCCCCTGCCCGCTGCTGACGAAATATGTCGAAGCCGGCTGGCTGGGCCGCAAGACCCAGCGCGGGTTCTATGATTACCGGGGCGAGGTGCCCCGCCCCACCAGATAAGCGGAGCGCGACGATGAAGGTCCTTGTGCCGGTCAAACGTGTGATTGACTACAACGTGAAGGTTCGCGTTCGGGCGGACGGGAGCGGGGTCGATCTTGCGAATGTGAAGATGTCGATGAACCCGTTTGACGAGATCGCGGTGGAAGAGGCGATCCGTCTGAAGGAGAAGGGTGTCGCGACCGAGGTTGTGGTGGTGTCGATCGGCGTCAAGCAGGCGCAGGAGACGCTGCGCAATGCGCTGGCCATGGGCGCCGACCGGGCGATCCTGATCGAGGCCACGGCGGATGTACACACCGATATCGAGCCTCTGGCGGTGGCAAAGCTGCTGGCGGGCGTGGTCAAGGAAGAGGCGCCGGGGCTTGTCCTGTGCGGCAAGCAGGCGATCGACAATGACATGAACGCCACCGGCCAGATGCTGGCCGCCCTTCTGGGCTGGGCGCAGGCGACCTTCGCCAGCGAGCTGGCCATCGAGGGCGACAGCGCCACCGTGACGCGCGAGGTCGATGGCGGGCTGCAGAGGATCAAGGTGAAGATGCCGGCCATC
>NZ_JBGTYM010000030.1:0-1080 GCF_044142105.1 Neotabrizicola paludis | reverse complement strand
TCTCCCGCCGCGTCCGGCCGCTGCTCAGTGCCAGCCGCACCGCTTCACGCCGAAACTCCGGCGTCGGTCTGTTCCCGTTTCCCATAGAACACCTCCTGGTCCCTCAGGTGGTGCTCTCCACATTTCACGGGCAAGTTCACCATGTCTTATTGGAAGCCGAGGGCCAAGTCGGTCATCCGCCGGTCAAAGCCATAGGGGTCATCGCCGAACGGATGGCCGCGGCCTTGTCCTTGCGACCGGCCCAGATCGAACTGAACCACTACGCGCTCCAGCGTGGCCGTATCGTCCAGACCCACCCGATCACTCTGCGTGGTCGCTTCGCCATGCGCTTGGCCCAGAAGGGTGAAGACGAGACCGGCGTGAACCGGACAGGTCTTGTCCGGACAGCCTTCAACTCGCCGTTCAAGCCCTTTGTCCTCGCCTCGACCTCAGTCGGGCAGGAAGGTCTGGATTTTCATCCCTATTGCCACCGGATCGTCCACTGGAACCTGCCAGGCAACCCGGTCGATATGGAGCAACGCGAAGGCCGGGTGCATCGCTACAAGAACCACGCTGTGCGCCATAATCTGGTCGCAGGACATTCTCCGGCGGCGCTGGGCGGGCAGAACACTGATCCTTGGGCCGATATGTTCAGTGCTGCGCATGGAAACGCTGGGCGGACTGGCGATCTTGAGCCTTTCTGGGTGCTCGACGGCCCTACCAAGGTCGAGCGCCATATCCTGTCGCTACCCTTCAGCCGTGAAGAGACGCGGCTCTCCTGGTTGAACCGTTCAGTGGCGCTGTATCGGCTGGCATTCGGGCAACCGCGGCAGAACGATCTCCTCGCTTTGCTCGATCAGGTGAGGGACGAAATTGCATCTGAGGCGCTGGCCCAACTGCAGATCAGTCTTCGTCCCGAGTGAACGCGCTCTTCTGCGGTTTTCGCGCGTTCTTGTCGCTGCCCGCCTACTATCTCACTGGAATCACACGCCGTTTCCGTCCGTTTGTTGACCTATTGTTGACCCGCCGTTTGGACAGCAAAAAGCCCCGCTGGATGGCGGGGCGTAAAGCATTGATCTGTATTGTATTATTTGGTTGCGG
>NZ_JBGTYM010000029.1:0-1097 GCF_044142105.1 Neotabrizicola paludis | reverse complement strand
CCCATGCGCACCCGTGCCGCCGTTGCCGTTGCCGCCGGAAAACCGCTTGAAATCATGGAAGTGAACCTTGAAGGCCCGAAGGCGGGCGAGGTTCTGGTCGAGATCAAGGCCACGGGCATCTGTCACACGGATGAATTCACCCTGTCGGGCGCCGATCCCGAGGGGATCTTCCCCTCGATTCTGGGCCATGAGGGCGCGGGCGTGGTGATCGAGGTGGGCGAGGGCGTGACGACGCTGAAGCCGGGCGATCATGTCATTCCGCTTTACACGCCGGAATGCCGCGAATGCCCCTCCTGCCTGTCGCGCAAGACCAATCTCTGCACCGCGATCCGCAGCACGCAGGGCCAGGGCCTGATGCCCGACGGCACGACGCGCTTCTCGATGCTCGATGGCACGCCGATCTATCACTACATGGGCTGCTCGACCTTCGCGAACCACACGGTCCTGCCCGAGATCGCCTTGGCCAAGGTCGATCCCGAGGCGCCTTTCGACAAGATCTGCTATATCGGCTGCGGCGTCACCACCGGCATCGGCGCGGTGCTGAACACCGCCAAGGTCGAGATCGGCGCCAAGGCGGTGGTCTTCGGCCTGGGCGGCATCGGGCTGAACGTGATCCAGGGCCTGAAGATGGCCGGGGCCGACATGATCATCGGGGTCGATCTGAACAATGACAAGAAGCCCTGGGGCGAGAAGTTCGGCATGACCCATTTCGTCAACCCGAAAGAGATCGAGGGCTCGATCGTCGCCCATATCGTGAACATGACCAAGACCCCCTTCGACCAGATCGGCGGGGCGGATTACAGCTTCGACTGCACCGGCAACGTCAAGGTCATGCGCGACGCGCTGGAATGCACCCATCGCGGCTGGGGGGTTTCCGTGGTGATCGGCGTGGCGCCGGCCGGGGCCGAGATCCAGACCCGGCCCTTCCAGCTCGTCACCGGCCGGGTCTGGAAAGGCACGGCCTTTGGCGGCGCGCGCGGCCGCACCGATGTGCCGAAGATCGTCGACTGGTACATGGACGGCAAGATCGAGATCGATTCGATGATCACCCACACGCTGAAGCTCGAGGACATCAACAAGGGCTTCGACCTGATGCA
>NZ_JBGTYM010000028.1:0-1212 GCF_044142105.1 Neotabrizicola paludis | reverse complement strand
AGTTCGGGGACGATGGTGAAGAGGTCACCGACGAGGCCGTAATCGGCGACCTGGAAGATCGGGGCCTCTTCGTCCTTGTTGATCGCGACGATGACCTTGCTGTCCTTCATCCCGGCGAGGTGCTGGATCGCGCCCGAGATGCCCACGGCGACATAGAGCTGCGGCGCCACGACCTTGCCGGTCTGGCCGACCTGCCAGTCATTCGGCGCATAGCCCGAATCGACCGCCGCCCGCGAGGCGCCCACCGCGGCGCCCAGCTTGTCCGCCAGCGTCTCGATGATCCCGAAACTTTCCTTCGAGCCGAGGCCCCGCCCGCCCGAGACCACGATCTTCGCGCTGGTCAGTTCCGGGCGGTCCGACGCCGCCACCCTGTCCTCGACCCAGGCGGAGAGGCCCGCATCGGCCGGGCCCGAGACCGCCTCGATCGCGGCCGACCCGCCCGATGCCGCCGCCGCGAAGGCCGCGGTGCGCACGGTGAAGACCTTCGTCGCATCGCCGGATTTCACGGTCTGGATCGCGTTGCCGGCATAGATCGGGCGCTCGAAAGTCTCGGCATCCAGAACCGCCGTCACATCCGACAGCACCATCACGTCGAGAAGCGCCGCCACCCGCGGCAGCACATTCTTGTTGAAGGCCGTCGCCGCGCCGCAGATATGGCTGTAATTGCCCGCCAGCGCCACGACCAGCGCCGCGGTCGCCTCGGCCATGCCATGGGCATAGGCGCCATCGGCGGCCTGCAGCACCTTGGCCACGCCCGAAAGCTTCGCCGCCTCGGCCGCCGCCGCATCGGGGCCCGCCACCAGCACATGCACTTCGCCCAGGGCCGCGACCGCGCTGACGGTCTTGGCCACCTGATCGGTGGCAAGCGCGCCGTCATTCACATCCGCCAAAAGAAGAACGGCCATCACAGCACCCCCGCTTCATCTTTGAGTTTGGCGATCAGCTCGTCCACCGAGCCCACCTTCACGCCCGCCTTGCGGCCCGCCGGTTCGGCGGTCTTCACCACCGTGAGCCGCGGCGCGACATCCACGCCGTAATCGGCCGGGGTCTTGGTCGCCAAAGGCTTGGCCTTGGCCTTCATGATGTTCGGCAGGCTGGCATAGCGCGGCTCGTTCAGCCGCAGGTCGACCGTCACGATGGCCGGCATCTTCACCTTGATCCTCTGCAGCCCGCCATCGACCTCGCGCGTCACGGTGGCGCTGTCGCCCTCGA
>NZ_JBGTYM010000027.1:0-1261 GCF_044142105.1 Neotabrizicola paludis | reverse complement strand
AAGGACGAAGAGGCCCCGATCTTCCAGGTCGCCGATTACGGCCTCGTCGGTGACCTCTTCACCATCGTCCCCGAACTGACAGGGAAGCTGTAAGCGCGGCTTGCCGAAGACGGACTTGAAGGGCGCCCCGAGAGGCGCCCTTTTTCACATCAGGCCTTCGACCTTGGGCAGCAGGCGATCCGCCGCTTCCTGATGCACCGCCGCGCCGGGCAGGCCCTGGGCGGCTGACTCCTCGGTCGGCAGAAAGCGCATGGCGCTGAGCCCTTCGGCCCGCGCCGCGGCTGTCGAGACATGTTCGACATATTCGGCGGCATGGGGTCGCAAGGCCTGGATCATCGCGCTGGTGATGAACATCGGCTCGAACTCTGGCCCGGCATCGCGGTCCTTCGGTGCGTGATCGGCGGTCCAGAACAGGATGCGGCGCTTTGGCAGACGACACAGGATCGCGGTCATCCGTTCGATCCAGAGCAGCTGCAACTCGGCGCGGATCGGCTGGAAGCGGTCCTCGCCATAGGACCAGAGCACATTGATCAGATGGCGGGTGAAGTGGATCTCGGTGAAATCGACCTCGCGATACATCGAGCGCAAAAGCGGCGTGGCGGCGACGAAACGGTCGTTTCGGCGGGGATGAACGGTGTAATAGCGGTTGGTCAAGTTCTGCGCGCCCATGATCTGAAGCACGGCGACATGGGCATTGGCCGCGACCTCGATCGCGCCCCGGTCACAGAGATAGACATCGGGGCCGGCATTCTGGCAGCCCAGATTCGCGACCGGAAGGCCGAGCCGTTCCTCGATCAGCGCCGCGTAAGGCGCGATGACAAAGCGACCATAGGTCTCGGTCCCGCCCAGGGTGACCAGGTATTCGCCGGTCAGGTCGCGCCTTGGCCCGCGATAGGTCAATCGCGAACGCCCATAGTGACATGGAAAATAGTTGAGCGCCCCGTCGCCCGGCTGCACGAAAGCCATTGATCCACACCCAAGATCGTCTTCACCCAGGCCCGAGACTGGCGAAAAAGCCTTTCCAATTGCCTAAGCTTTGGCATTTGAGGCGAAGTATCGGGGATTAGCCGTCCTTGCCCTGTTGTGCGCGCGCCCCTATGGTCTTGCTGCACAGCGGCGATGGAGTTCAGGCGATGGCAATCCGGCAGGTGGGGATCGTGGGGGCGGGCCAGATGGGGAATGGCATTGCCCATGTCTTCGCGCTGGCGGGCTATGATGTGCTGCTGAACGACATCAACCCCGAAAGCCTGGACAAGGCGCT
>NZ_JBGTYM010000026.1:0-1304 GCF_044142105.1 Neotabrizicola paludis | reverse complement strand
CTTTGCGCTTACAGCGTGGGGTAGAGCGGGAATTTTGCGCAGAGGGCTTTGACTTCGGCCTTCACCTTGGCCTCGACGGCGCCATTCTCGGCCTCGCCATTGGCGGCCAGCCCGTCGACGACCTCGGTGATCCAGCGGGCGATCTGGCGGAATTCGGCCTCGCCGAAGCCGCGCGTCGTGCCGGCCGGGGCGCCCAGGCGGATGCCGGAGGTGACGAAGGGCTTTTCGGGGTCGAAGGGCACGCCGTTCTTGTTGCAGGTGATATGCGCCCGGCCCAGGGCGGCCTCGGCGGCCTTGCCGGTCACCTTCTTCGGCCGCAGATCGGCCAGGCAGAGATGGTTGTCGGTCCCGCCCGAGACGATGTCGATCCCGCCCTTCATCAGCTCATCCGCCATGGCGGCGGCATTGGCCTTGACCTGGGCGGCATAGGCCTTGAACTCCGGCCGCAGCGCCTCGCCGAAGGCGACGGCCTTGGCGGCGATGACATGCATCAGCGGGCCGCCCTGCAGGCCGGGGAAGACGGCCGAATTGATCTTCTTCGCGATCTCTTCATCATTGCACAGGATCATGCCACCGCGCGGCCCGCGCAGCGATTTATGCGTGGTGGTGGTGCAGACATGGGCATGCGGGATGGGCGAGGCATGGACGCCGCCGGCCACGAGACCCGCGATATGGGCCATGTCGACATGCAGGTAAGCCCCCACCTCATCGGCGATGGCGCGGAAGGCGGCCCAGTCCCATTCGCGGCTATAGGCGGTGCCGCCGGCGAGGATCAGCTTCGGGCGGTGCGCCAGCGCCTTGGCGCGGACCTCGTCCATGTCCAGACGCTGGTCCTGCTGGCGCACGCCATAAGAGACCACGTTGAACCATTTGCCCGACATGTTCACCGGCGAGCCATGGGTCAGGTGACCGCCCGAGTTCAGGTCCAGCCCCATGAAGGTGTCGCCCGGCTTCAGGAGCGCGAGGAACACGGCCTGGTTCATCTGGCTGCCGGAATTCGGCTGCACATTGGCATAGTTGCAGCCGAAAAGCTCCTTGGCGCGCTCGATCGCCAGGGTCTCGGCGATGTCGACATATTGGCAGCCGCCGTAATAGCGCTTGCCCGGATAGCCCTCGGCATATTTGTTGGTCAGGACCGAGCCCTGGGCCTGCAGCACCGCCAGAGAGACGATGTTCTCGGAGGCGATCAGCTCGATCTCGTCGCGCTGGCGGCCAAGTTCCGAGGTCACCGCGCCGTAGAGCTCGGGGTCGCGGGACGAAAGCGCTTCCGTGAAGAAGCCGGTATCGCGGTGGGGGGCGTTCAT
>NZ_JBGTYM010000025.1:0-1404 GCF_044142105.1 Neotabrizicola paludis | reverse complement strand
CAGGCCTTTCGCCTTTTTTGGCTGGGGTCAGAGGCCCTTGCTGCGATAGGTTTTCGCGACGCGGTCGATGGCGACGATATAGGCTGCGGTGCGCAGGTCCTCCACGTCGTTGCGGCCATGCCAGACCTCGCGCATCGACTGATAGGCCGCGCGCATCGTGTCATCGAGCCCCGAGCGCACCAGCGCCAGCTCGTCCGAGCCGGTCAGGAAACGGTCCTTGAAGTCATCGGCCAGGGTCCAGCCCAGGCCCTTGTCGGCGGAAAGCCGTTCCAGTTCCTCGACCAGCAGCCGGCTCCGCGCCTCCTCGGCCCGGCGCTGCATCCGGCCGAAGCGGATATGCGACAGGTTCTTGACCCATTCGAAATAGCTGACCGTCACGCCGCCCGCATTGGCATACATGTCGGGAATGATCACCACGCCCTTCTCGCGCAGGATCTCGTCGGCGCCGAAGGTGATCGGGCCGTTCGCCGCCTCGACGATCAGCGGCGCCCGGATCCGCGCGGCATTGCCCAGATGGATCACCCCCTCCATCGCCGCCGGGATCAGGATGTCGCAGGCCAGTTCCAGCGCCGCCGCGCCATCGGCCGACAAAGGCGCATCCGGATAGCCCGCCAGCAGCCCGTCATGGCCATTCATCCAGTCGCGCACCGCCTGCACGTTCAGCCCGCGCTCGTCGACCAGCGCCCCGTCGCGCTCGGCGATGGCCACGATCTTGCAGCCATCCTCTTCCGACAGGAATTTCGCCGCGTGATAGCCGACATTGCCCAGGCCCTGCACGATCACCCGCTTGCCGGCAAGCCCGCCCGACAGCCCGGTCTTGGCCACATCCTCCTTGTGGCGGAAGAATTCGCGCAGCGCATATTGCACGCCCCGCCCCGTCGCCTCGACCCGGCCCTGGATGCCGCCGGCATGCGGCGGCTTGCCGGTCACGCAGGCCTTGGCATTGATGTCGGTCGTGTTCATCCGGGCATATTGATCGGCGATCCAGGCCATCTCGCGCTCGCCCGTGCCCATATCCGGCGCGGGCACGTTCTGCGCCGGGTTGATCAGGTCGCGCTTGATCAGCTCATAGGCGAAGCGGCGGGTGATCTGCTCCAGCTCGTGATCGTCCCAGGCGCGCGGATCGATGCAGAGCCCGCCTTTCGAGCCGCCGAAGGGCGTCTCCACCAGCGCGCATTTATAGGTCATCAGCGCCGCCAGCGCCTCGACCTCGTCCTGATGCACCGACAGCGCATAGCGGATGCCGCCCTTCACCGGCTCCATATGTTCGGAATGCACCGAGCGATAGCCGGTGAAGGTCTCGATCTTGCCCCGCAGCCGAACCCCGAAGCGCACCGTATAGGTCGAGTTGCAGACCCGGATCTTCTGCTCAAGACCAGGGCTCAGATCCATCAGCCGAACCGC
>NZ_JBGTYM010000024.1:0-1427 GCF_044142105.1 Neotabrizicola paludis | reverse complement strand
GCCTCGGTCGGATCGCACAATGTGCGGCTGCGCGGGGTCTTTGACCTCGGGATCGGCATGCCTTCGGATCAGAAGACTGCCAGCGTGGCGGCTCTGTCAACCTTCCCCTCTCTTGTCGGCACACCCGCTTCTGGGAGTGACACTGGCACCACTCGGAATATCACCTTCACCAATGCGATTGGGAACCTGCTGTGTCTGGTGATTTCGCCAGACGGGACTTCCGATCTGGGTGCTCCGGCGGGCTGGGAAAAAGTCTCCCCCGGCACGCTGCGCGATCCGTCGCTGCATGTCTATTTCAAGAAGGCATCCAGCGTAAACGAAGTCGTGACGATCACCTCTGCCAGTGAGGCTGTGCAGTGGTTCCCCATCGTTATCAAGGACTGGCTTGATACCGGGACGATCACCGACACATTGGTCATTGGCGCCATCGCAGAGAACTACGGCGCCAGCACACTAACGCTGGATGCGCCATCGGTTACGAACACGCACGGGACTGAAAAGGTCCTCTGGATGCTGCTGGTCGCCAACTCCGGGCTATACCCGGCCCAGACTTCGGCCCCCTCGGGCTGGACTGGGTTCCAGTCGCACGAAACCGGGAACCAAAGCTCCGATGCCCGCGTGGGCATCTGCTTCCGGCAAGAGGAAATCGCGACGATGGACCCGGCGGCTTGGCCGACGGCGACTCGCATTGCCATGACACGGGTAATCGGCATTCGCCCCGGCGCAGGCGCATCGGCTGTCGCCCTGTCTGGCGCATCGCTGACGATCAGCCCGGAAAGCCCGGTCGAAACAGACACCACGACTTTCGCCTTTTCCTTCGCGGCTGGCACGACCCCGGCCACAACCAGCCTGACCATCAACGGCGTGACGACGACGACCACAACCGGCGTTCACACCCGCACGCTCCCGGCTGGCTCCTATCCCTACACATGGTCCTCGTCCAACGCGGCAGGGGCCGGGCCTTCCGGCTCTGGCACTCTGGTTGTCGCTGCGGCCCCGACCATCACGGCATCGGTGAGCCTGTCGCCGTCTTCTCCCACGGCGGGCCAGATCGTCACCGCGACTGTCACGGTATCCCCGACCGACGCCACCCCCGGCCTGAGCGTCGTCAATGGCGGCTCGCCGGTGACGATCACCCCCGGAGTGCCGGGCGTCTGGACGTTCACTGCGCCAGCGACCGGCACGACGACCGTGACCCCCACGGCGACGCTGGACGCGACCGTTGTTTCCGGCACCCCGGCGACATTCTCGACCGGGGCGGCTCCTGTCTCTGCGAACGCGCCGAAGCTCTGGGGCGTGCCGGAAGTCGGCGACCTGCTGGAATTCATCGCCGGGACCGGCGTGTCCTCTCCGTCCTACCTGATCGAGCGCACCGACAACGGCGGTTCGACCTATGCGACCGAAAAGACCGCGACGGCTGGCGAATT
>NZ_JBGTYM010000023.1:0-1439 GCF_044142105.1 Neotabrizicola paludis | reverse complement strand
GCCTCGGTCGGATCGCACAATGTGCGGCTGCGCGGGGTCTTTGACCTCGGGATCGGCATGCCTTCGGATCAGAAGACCGCCAGCGTGGCGGCCCTATCTGTGTTCCCAGAAGTCGTTTCTGGCAGCATGGCAAAATCGCGATCCACGTCCAGCATCGCAACTCATACGATCACCATGCCAACCGGGTACCAGGTTGGCGACATGATCCTTGTACAGTACTGCCCGGACGGAACCCCGACTTTTACCGTGCCTGCGGGTTGGAACCTGATTTCCACGGGTTCGCTGTCAGACCCCTCTCAGCGGTGGCTGTGGAAGTTTGCCGCCAGCCTTTCCGAAAGCCTCTCCTTCACCCTTGATGCAAGCGCGGTTGAGACCTTTGCCGCGATGGCCATTGCGATCCGCAATGTGAAGTCGGGCACCACGCCCGTCGCCGGTACGATTGACCAGCAATACAACTCGACCAGCCGGGCATTCGTCGCCCCCGCCCCAGCGGCCTATGGGGCATCGGTCAAGGGTCTGTATATCGTCGGGATTGGTCGCAGTGGCGCGGAAGCGGCGCAGACCGCAGCCCCGACCGATTGGACCGGGTTCGACAACCACGACTGCGGCTCTGTATCTTCGGCCACTGGCATCGCGCAGGCTTGGCGGCAGTACGAGGGCACGGCCTTGCCCGGCTCCGCGACGTGGAGTGTCAGCACCCGCTTTGCCCGGACGCAGATCATCGGATTTGAAGGCACGTCCGGCGCAGCCGTTGCCGCGTCCGGCGCATCGCTGACGATCAGCCCGGAAAGCCCTGTCGAAACCGACACGGTGACCTTTGCCTTCACCTTCTCCGCCGGCACTGCCCCGATCAGCACCAGCCTGACCATCAACGGCGTGACGACGACGACCACGACCGGCGTTCATACCCGCACGCTCCCGGCTGGCTCCTATCCCTACACCTGGTCCTCGTCCAACGCGGCAGGGGCCGGACCTTCCGGCTCTGGTACTCTGGTTGTCGCCGCTGCCCCGACCATCACGGCATCGGTGAGCCTGTCGCCGTCTTCTCCCACGGCTGGGCAGACCGTCACCGCGACTGTCACGGTATCCCCGACCGACGCCACCCCCGGACTGAGCGTCGTCAATGGCGGCTCGTCAGTTTCGATCACCTCGACCGGCGCGAACACATGGACGTTCACCGCGCCCGCGACCGGCACGACGACCGTGACCCCGACTGCGACGCTGGACGCGACCGTTGTTTCCGGCACCCCGGCGACATTCTCGACCGGGGCTGCGCCCGTCTCTGCGAACGCGCCGAAGCTCTGGGGCGTGCCGGAAGTCGGCGATCTGCTGGAATTCATCGCCGGGACTGGCGTGTCCTCCCCGTCCTACCTGATCGAGCGCACCGACAACGGCGGTTCGACCTATGCGACCGAAAAGACCGCGACGGCTGGCGAATT
>NZ_JBGTYM010000022.1:0-1697 GCF_044142105.1 Neotabrizicola paludis | reverse complement strand
CCGTCCTACCTGATCGAGCGCACCGACAACGGCGGTTCGACCTATGCGACCGAAAAGACCGCGACGGCTGGCGAATTCTTCGTCGTGCCCAATCAGGTCGGGCGGCAATACCGCGCCGTGATGGTTGCGCCCGATACGACCCGGACTGTCGGGGCATGGCTTCCGCCTGTCTCCGCTGCTGGCCCGCAGATCGCCGTGGCATCGGTGGATGGCCGCACGCTGGCGGTTCAGACCCCGGCTGGCACCGGCACCCTGCGGGCACGCCCCTATGGCGGCGGCACGGCCATTACGGCGGCTGTCTCGGGCACGACCACGAATATCACCCTGACCGGCAATGGCTGCTGGCAGATCGACTATGCCCCGGATGGCGTGACCTATGGCGCGCTGGCATATCGGTGGTGCTTCACTCTCGGCGCAATCAGCCGCTTCGGGCGGAATGTGGGGTCTGTGGGCTTGGTACCGTACCTCCGGGACGGCATTGTGGTCGGCACCCCGATTTCAGGCCGACAAGCGACCATGGACCAGCCAACCCCGGCATATCAGATGCTGGCGTCTTCTTTCCAGCACCCGGTCACTGGCGTGTCGACGCCAGTCAATTTCCACATCAACGGAGCGATGAAGAATTTTGTCGTGCCGCTTGACTACAGCGACCAAGGCTATGCCGCGTTCGACAACCGCATGTTCTCCGGCAACACCAGCACCGGCGTACCGTTCGGGCCGGGGATCAAATATGTGAAACTCGACGATAAGGCGGTTAACTATGCCGACATCAACTATCGCAAGACCTTTGAAATCAACAATCTGTATCGTCGCTGGCCGGACATGCTGTCACTGGATGACGGCATTGCCAATGCGGCAAGCGGCCCAGACGGCAGGTATGTGGGAACATCGCAGGCGCACCGGAAAGGTTTGCTCGATCAGGTCGGAGGCTTCGTCTTCTCCGCAAGCCAGCCCGTAACAACGCCAGGATCGAAGCAATTCCCTCAGCAAGTCTTCCGGCACTCCACATGGACTCCGGGCCATATCAACGTGCCCTATATCGACGATCTGTGCGACACCCTGTTTGGGTATAGGTTCTCGTCGACCGGAATGTCGGGCTATGTGGATCCAGAGATCGGCTTGGCGCGCCTTGAGAGGTTGAACCTGGCGCTGGCTATGTATCGCGGCGGAAACCACGATATCGATAGCCATGAGCGGCTGACGACCTACCTGAATGCCTTCCCGCTGGAGAGCGGAAACTACTACCAGAACACTCTGGTAGATGACATGGTGATGCTGTCCACTCTGGATGTCCTGACCGAAGTGCAGACCGCACGGCTCGTCTATGCCTTGGCCGCTTGGGGTTCGCAGATCGACATTCCCGGAAAGCAATCCCAGAACGGGGCGGGCATTTCCCAGCACCATGAAATGCTCATCATGTTCTCGCGGATCGCCCGCGGCCTCGGGGAGCAAGGACTTCGTGACTTGGCTGCGGACCAGCCGGGCAACCATCTGACTTCGTTCATCGAGTTCAAGACTGCCGATCTTCCCATGCTCCAGCCGCACAGCAACCCGCTGTGGCCGGGCTTTGCGCGCCATCGGACGATCAGCTATGTCGCGACGGCAAGCGGCATTGTGACAGTCAGGATGCCCCTGATCACGGGAGAGAGCCAGCGCCAGTACTATCAGGGCCTGACCTTTGTTTCTGAGGCGACCGG
>NZ_JBGTYM010000021.1:0-3063 GCF_044142105.1 Neotabrizicola paludis | reverse complement strand
GGGCCTTCAAGGTTCACTTCCATGATTTCAAGCGGTTTTCCGGCGGCAACGGCAACGGCGGCACGGGTGCGCATGGGCGGGCTCTCCTGCAATTGGCGTAACCCAAGCCCGCCCAGATCGCCCGGGAAAGGGGCGGCGGGCAGGTTGAGGCAGAGGGCAGTTTCGGCCACATTCCGCCTTGCGTCCATTCAGCCAAAGGGCTGAGTCTAACCCGCTTGCGCCCGGGCGCGGCCTGCCGGACACTGACGCCATGCGAGAGAGGCCCGAGGACGCAGGACCCGTGGCAGCGAGGATCGAGACCGCCATGCCGAAGCGCGCCGCCGCAGGGGCCCAGGGGCCCGGCGTGGCCCGCGCGCCGCTGTCGGGCGAGACCGCGCTTGGCACGGCGCTGCTGCGGCTGGGCTTTCTGGCCGTGGTGCTGATCCTCTGGACCCTGGCCGCGCGCGCCGCGCCGCCGGGCCTGTTCGCCTCGCCCCTGGAAGTTGCGCGGGCGCTGGGGCGGCTGGTCGCGGAAGGGCGGCTGCTGCCCGCGCTGGGCGCGAGCCTTCAGGTCTATCTGCTGGGCACCGGCCTGGCGGTGACGGCGGGCGCGGCCCTGGGCTGCGCGATGGGAACCTTCCGGCTTCTGGGCCGGACGCTGGACATCTATGTCATGGCGCTGGCCGCGACGCCGCGCGTGGCCTTCATTCCCCTGATCATCGTAGCGCTGGGGCTGGGCGTACAGGCCAAGGTGCTGATCGTCTTTCTGGGCGCGGTGATGCCGGTCATCCTGAACGCCTATGCCGGGGTGCGCGCGGCGGACCCGGAACTGGTCGAGATGGCGCGGGCCACCGGCGCAAGCCGGGCCCGCATCCTGCGCCATGTCGTGCTGCCGGGCGCCCTGCCCTATCTGATCGCGGGCATCCGCATCGGCGCCACCATCGGGTTGATCAACACGATCGTGGCCGAGCTTTACACCGCCATCAGCGGCCTGGGCGGCTTGCTGGCCGTCTATGGCAGCCGGTTCCGGATGGCGGAATATCTGGCCGTGGTCGTGGTGCTGGCGCTGATCGGCGCGGCGATGACCGAGGGGTTGCGGCTGATCGAGAAGCGGCTTCTGCGCTGGCGCGAGGCCTGAACCAGGAGGGATGAGACCATGAAGCGCGTGATTGCCCTGGCCGCTGCGGCCTTTTCGGCGGCCCTTTTATCCGGCCCAGTTGCGGCCGAGCCATTCCGTCTGATCGTCTCGGATGCCGAGACGCCTCTGGTGCCGAATTCGGTGATGGAGCTGGCCAAGCAGGAGGGCTATTTCGACCGGGCCGGGGTCGAGGTGGAATTCGTCCGGGTCGAGCAATCGCCGATGGTGATGGCGGCGCTGCGCGCGGGCGAGGGCGAAATGGCGAATGTCTCGCTGGATGTGCTGTTGCAGGCGGTGGGGGCGGGGGCCGCGGATTTGCGCGGCGTGATGTCGCCCAACAAGGCGCTGCCCTTCCTGATCGCGGGCAAGGGCCTGGGCGCGGTGGGCGATCTGTCCGGCAAGCGGTTCGGCATCGGGCGCGTCGGCAGCGTCGACCATCTCTTGTCGATGCGGGTGCTGGAAGCGGCGGGGGTCGATGTCTCCTCGCTGGAGCTGGTGGCCCTGGGTCAGCCGCAGGCCCGGGCCCAGGCGCTGCTGGCCGGGCAGATCGACGCGACGACGATGGGGATCGGCACTTTCACCGCCGTCGATGACGCGGCGGATGTCTCGGTCCTGGTCTCGCCCGACGACTTTTACCGCGCGGCGCCGGTGCTGTCGAAGCTGAACGTCGTCACCGCCGACACGCTGGCCAAGCGCGGCCCCGAAGTGCAGGCGGTGATCGAGGCGCTCGTGCTGGCGGCGCGGGATTTCCAGGCCGATCCGCAAAAATGGGTGGCGGCGATGGCAAAGGCGCGGCCGGATGTGGCGAAAGAGGATCTGGAGATGCTGTCCAAGGCCTTTGCCGGGTCCTGGACGGTGAATGGCGGTATCAGCGAGGGCGAGCTGAAGGCCGCGCAGGACTGGCTGCATCAATCCGAGGATTTCGCCGGGATGACGCCCGCGCCGCTTGAGGCTTTCGCCGATTTCGCGCCGCTGCGGGCGGTGCTGGACAAGCTGGGCGTGTCGGACAAGGGCGACACGGCTTGGAACTGACGCCGGAGATCGTGCTGTCGCAGGCCGGCCTGTCGCTTGGCGGCAGGCCGGTGGTCGATGGCGTCGATCTGGCGGTGGCCAAGGGCGAGGTGCTGGTGCTGCTGGGGCCTTCGGGCTGCGGCAAGACCAGCCTCTTGCGGCTGATGGCGGGGCTGATCGCCCCCGATGCTGGGCGGGTGACGCTGAATGGGCAGCCGCCCCGGCCGGGCAGGGGCACGGCGATGGTGTTCCAGTCCTACCGGCTCTTGCCCTGGAAGACGGTGGCCGAGAATGTCGCCTTCGCCCTGCCCCATCTGGCGGCGGAGGAGGCCCGCGCAAGGGTGGCTGAGGTGCTGGCGCTGGTCGGGCTGTCGCGCGTGGCCGGGGCCTTTCCGGCGGCGCTCTCCGGCGGGATGAAGCAGCGGGTGGCGCTGGCCCGGGCACTGGCGCCGCGGCCCGATTTCCTGCTGATGGACGAGCCCTTCGCCGCGCTCGACGCCCAGGCGCGCGAGCTGATGCAGGGCGAGTTGCTGCGCCTGACCGGGGCGCAGGGCGGGCCGGGGGTGGTTTTCGTCACCCATAGCGTCGATGAGGCGCTGGTTCTGGGCGACCGGATCGTGCTGCTGTCGCCGCGCCCCGGCCGGGTTCTGGCGCGGATCGCCCCGCCCTTTGCCGCGCCGCGCGGACAGCAGGATCCGCGCGTCCATCCGGCCTATGCCGCGCTGCGCGCAAGCCTCTGGGCGCAATTGCGCGACGCGGTGCTGAACGATCCCAATTCCGATTTTCACCGGGCGGGCGTGACCGCGTGACGCGCGCCTAGCTCGGCAGGTCTGAAGACTGTTCTCCAGACCCGCCATTCAGGCCTTTCGCCTTTTTTGGCTGGGGTCAGAGGCCCTTGCTGCGATAGGTTTTCGCGACGCGGTCGATGGCGACGA
>NZ_JBGTYM010000020.1:0-4110 GCF_044142105.1 Neotabrizicola paludis | reverse complement strand
CTTCCTTTATGCTGTGAGGCCTTCTGGTTCTGGGAGGTGGTTTGCGCGGCATGCGGCGGTTAGGGTGTTTGCGAGGAGGCAGGCGATGGTCATGGGTCCGACGCCGCCCGGGACGGGGGTTATGGCGCCTGCGACTTCTGCGGCGCTGGGGTAATGGACATCGCCGACGAGCTTGCCCTTGCCGTCGCGTTCGATGCGGTTGATGCCGACATCGATCACGGTGGCGCCGGGCTTGACCATCTCGCCGGTGATCATCTCGGGCCGGCCCACGGCGGCGACCAGGATATCGGCGCGGCGGCAGGTCTCGGCCAGGTCCTTGGTGCGGCTATGGGCGATGGTCACGGTGCAGCTGTCGCCCAGCAGAAGCTGCGCCATCGGCTTGCCGACGATGTTCGAGCGCCCCACCACCACGGCGTTCATCCCGGCGAGCGAGCCGTGATGGTCGCGCAGCATCATCAGGCAGCCGAGCGGCGTGCAGGGCACCATCGACTTCTGCCCGGTGCCCAGCAGCCCCACATTCGAGATATGGAAGCCGTCGACATCCTTGGCCGGCGCGATGCGGTTGATCACCAGTTCCGCATTCAGATGCCTGGGCAGCGGCAGCTGCACCAGGATGCCATGCACTGCCGGATCGCCGTTCAGCCGGTCGATCAGGGCCAGGAGATCGGCCTCCGAAGTCTCGGCGGGCAGGCGGTGTTCGAAACTGTTCATGCCGACCTCGACGGTCGAGGCATGCTTGTTGCGGACATAGACCTGGCTGGCGGGGTCCTCGCCCACCAGCACCACGGCCAGGCCCGGCGTGAGGCCGTTTTCCTCGGCCAGCCGCGCCACATGGGCCGCCACCTGCGCCCGCACCCGGGCCGCGAATTCCTTGCCATCGATCACCTTGGCGGTCATGTCACCTCTCCTCAGACTGCGGCCGCGAAGGCCGTGCGGTAATGGTCCATCTGCATCGCCGTCGCGAGCACTGCATTCTTCATCAGGATCGCCACCGTCACCGGCCCGACCCCGCCGGGGACCGGAGTGATCCAGCCCGCCACATCCTTGCAACTGGCGAAATCCGCGTCGCCCACGGTCTTCCCGTCCACCCGGTTGATCCCGATATCCACCAGCGCCGCGCCCGGCTTCAGCATCTCGCCGCGCACGAGGCCCGGCTTGCCCACCGCGACGAAGACGGCATCGGCCGCGCGCGAATGCACCGCGACCTGGCGCGTCATGTGGTGGCAGACCGTGACCGTGGCGCCGAGGCCCATCATCAGGAAGGCGATCGGCTTGCCGACGATCTCGGAATGGCCGATCACGCAGACATCCAGGCCTTCCATCTTCAGGGGCAGGGTCTTGAGGATCTCGACCGCCGCCACCGCGGTGCAGGGGCCCAGGGTCAGGTCATTGTAGACGATATTGCCGATCGAGGACGGGTGCATGCCTTCCACATCCTTCATCGGATGCACGGCCTTCTGCAGCGCCTTGACCGGGATATGGCCGGGCAGGGGCCGCTGGATGATGATGCCATTGACGCGGGGATCGGCGTTCAGCCCCGCGAGGACGCCCTGCAACTGCTCCAGGCTGATGCTTTCCGGGTAATTCCGCGCCTCGAAGCCCAGGCCCGCGGCTTCCGCCGAGCGCTGCTGGTTGCGGACATACAGCTCGGCCGCCGCCCCGTCGCCGACCGAGATCGACACCAGCCGCGGCGCCCAGCCAAGCGCGGTCAGCCGCTCCGCCTCGGCCCTCGTCTCGTCACGCATCCGGGCGGCGATGGCCTTGCCGTCAATGAGCGTCGCGGTCATTCGTCTCGTCTTCCTTGATCGGTCGCAGCGTGTGCGCCTCGTAGCGATAGTAACTCAGCAGCTTCCGCCACAGCAGCGCAGAGACAACAAACCCCATCGCTGCGCCCGCTTTCGAGGCGAAATAGGACGATGAGCCCGTTGCTTGGGTGAGCAGCAGCGGCAGAAAGATGCCGCCGCCGATCAGCAAGACTGTTGCAATCACAGTGAGGAAAAGCAGCCCCACCTCACCCGATCTTCCCCCCGGCCTGCCATGGTGCGTCGCCATGCCTCAGCCCTTGCGCAGGCTGTCCGGCCCGAGATGGCTTTCCTCGCGGGCGATGGACCAGTCGATCAGCCGCCGCCACAGCTTCTCCACCAGATCGGGCGGCAGCCCGTAGGTGTCGGCGTGGCGGCGCACATTCTGCACCACTTCCTCGACGCGAGAACCGATCCGCGCCGGGAGGTCGACCGTGGCCTTGATTTCCGCCGCCCGGTCGATGAACCCGGCCCGTTCCGCGAAAAGCCGCACCAGGTCTTCGTCCAGCCGGTCGATCTCGGCCCGGATCTCGGCCATGGTCGTGCAATCCGCGGGCTTTCGCATCCGTCCCTCCCGTTCAGGCTGCCCCCCGAGATAGGGGGACAGCCCGGAAAGGGCAATGCGACCGGTTAGAACAGCCCCTCGACATGGCCCTCGTCATTGAGGCGGATCACTTCCGCGCTCGGCACCTTGGGCAGGCCCGGCATGGTCATGATCTCGCCGCAGATCGCGACGATGAACCCGGCCCCGGCCGAGAGCCGCACTTCGCGCACCGGCACCGAATGGCCCGTCGGCGCGCCGCGGACATTCGGATCGGTGGTGAAGCTGTACTGGGTCTTGGCCATGCAGATCGGCAGATGGCCATAGCCCGCCGCTTCCCAGGCCTTGAGCTGGTCGCGGATCGACTTGTCGGCGATCACCTCATCGGCATGGTAGATGCGCTTGGCGATGGTCTCGATCTTCTGGAACAGGCCCATCTCGTCGGGATAGAGCGGCGCGAAATTCGCCGTGCCGCCCTCGGCCAGCGCCACCACCTTCCGCGCCAGATCCTCGATCCCCGCGCTGCCATTGGCCCAGTGCTTGCACAGGATCGCCTCGGCGCCCTGTTCGGCGACATAGGCCTTCACCGCCGCCACTTCGGCATCGGTGTCCGAATAGAAGTGGTTGATCGCCACCACCACCGGCACGCCGAAGGATTTGACATTGGCGATATGGCGGCCAAGGTTCGGGCAGCCCTTCTTGACGGCGTCGACATTCTCGGTGCCGAGATCGGCCTTGGCCACGCCGCCATTCATCTTCATCGCCCGCACCGTGGCGACGATCACCGCGGCACTGGGCTTCAGCCCCGCCTTGCGGCACTTGATGTCGAAGAACTTCTCGGCGCCCAGATCGGCGCCGAAGCCGGCTTCGGTCACCACATATTCGCCCAGCTTCAGCGCGGTCTTGGTCGCGATGACCGAGTTGCAGCCATGGGCGATATTGGCGAAGGGGCCGCCATGGACGAAGGCGGGGTTGTTCTCCAGCGTCTGCACCAGATTGGGCTGCATCGCATCCTTCAGAAGCACCGTCATCGCGCCATCGGCCTTGATGTCGCGGCAATAGATCGCCTTCTTGTCGCGGGTATAGGCCACCACGATGTCGCCCAGACGCTTCTGCAGATCCTCGAGATCCTTCGACAGGCAGAGGATCGCCATGACTTCCGACGCCACCGTGATGTCGAACCCGGTCTGGCGCGGGAAGCCGTTCGACACCCCGCCCAGGTTCACCACGATGTCGCGCAAGGCGCGGTCGTTCATGTCCATCACGCGCCGCCACACCACCCGGCGGGCGTCGATCTGCAGCTCGTTGCCCCAGTAGATATGGTTGTCGATCATCGCCGACAGCAGGTTATGCGCCGAGGTGATGGCGTGGAAATCGCCGGTGAAATGCAGGTTCATCTCTTCCATCGGCACGACCTGGGCCATGCCGCCACCCGCAGCCCCGCCCTTCATCCCGAAGTTCGGCCCCAGCGAGGCCTCGCGGATGCAGATCACCGCCTTCTTGCCGATCCGGTTCAACCCGTCGCCAAGACCAACCGTCGTCGTCGTCTTGCCCTCGCCCGCAGGCGTCGGGTTGATCGCCGTCACCAGGATCAGCTTGCCATCCGGACGCCCCTCAAGGCTGCGGATGAAATCCTGGCCAACCTTCGCCTTGTCATGCCCATAGGGCAGCAAATGCTCCGAAGGAATCCCAAGCTGCGACCCAATCTCAAGGATCGGACGCTTCCGCGCCTCACGCGCTATCTCAATGTCAGTCTTGAATGCCATG
>NZ_JBGTYM010000019.1:2500-5558 GCF_044142105.1 Neotabrizicola paludis | reverse complement strand
CGCCGTTTGGACAGCAAAAAGCCCCGCTGGATGGCGGGGCGTAAAGCATTGATCTGTATTGTATTATTTGGTTGCGGGGGCAGGATTTGAACCTGCGGCCTTCAGGTTATGAGCCTGACGAGCTACCGGGCTGCTCCACCCCGCGCCGGTTTGGTGTATTTTGTGATCGTTTAGGGTCTCTGATCAGGTTTGGCGGTGACCTACTCTCCCACGTCTTAAGACGCAGTACCATCGGCGTGCCAGCCCTTAACGGCCGAGTTCGGGATGGGATCGGGTGTTTAGCTGGCGCTATGACCACCAAACCGGAACAGAGACCCTGCGCCTTTTACGGCGCAAGGGAGAGAAGATCAGTATGTTCCAAGTCTTTGACTTCTGTCTTTTTCCGAACGGGGCTGGACGTTTGTCCTGGCCTTGCCGTTTCTGGATCAGATCAAGCCAATCGGGCAATTAGTACCAGTCAGCTGAACGCATTGCTGCGCTTACACCTCTGGCCTATCGACGTGGTCGTCTTCCACGGCCCTCAAGGGAGACCTAGTTTTGAAGGGGGCTTCCCGCTTAGATGCCTTCAGCGGTTATCCTGTCCGAACATAGCTACCCTGCACTGCCGTTGGCACGACAACAGGTCCACCAGTGGTTCGTTCAACCCGGTCCTCTCGTACTAGGGTCAACTCTTCTCAAGTCTCCTGCACCCACGGCAGATAGGGACCGAACTGTCTCACGACGTTCTAAACCCAGCTCACGTACCTCTTTAAACGGCGAACAGCCGTACCCTTGGGACCTGCTCCAGCCCCAGGATGAGATGAGCCGACATCGAGGTGCCAAACGATGCCGTCGCTGTGGACGCTTGGGCATCATCAGCCTGTTATCCCCAGAGTACCTTTTATCCGTTGAGCGATGGCCCTCCCACTTGGGACCACCGGATCACTATGACCGACTTTCGTCTCTGCTCGACTTGTCAGTCTCGCAGTCAGGCTGGCTTCTGCCATTGCACTCAACGACCGATTTCCGACCGGTCTGAGCCAACCTTCGCGCGCCTCCGTTACGATTTGGGAGGCGACCGCCCCAGTCAAACTCCCCACCATGCAGGGTCCCGGACCCGGATAACGGGCCGCGGTTAGACACCAAGAAGGCGAAGGGTGGTATCTCAAGGGAGGCTCCACCGAGACCAGAGTCCCGGCTTCAAAGCCTACCACCTATCCTGCGCATCACATTCCTGGTGCCAGTGCAAAGCTAGAGTAAAGGTTCATGGGGTCTTTCCGTCTAACCGCGGGTAGTGTGCATCTTGACACACAGTTCAATTTCGCTGAGTCCACGTTAGAGACAGCGGGGAGATCGTTACGCCATTCGTGCAGGTCGGAACTTACCCGACAAGGAATTTCGCTACCTTAGGACCGTTATAGTTACGGCCGCCGTTTACCGGGGCTTCAATTCAGAGCTTGCACCCCTCCTTTTAACCTTCCGGCACCGGGCAGGCGTCAGACCCTATACGTCGTCTTACGACTTCGCAGAGCCCTGTGTTTTAAGTAAACAGTCGCCACCCCCTAGTTTGTGCCCCCCGCCCATAGTTGCCTACAGACGGGGCTCCCTTCTCGCGAACTTACGGGAGCATTTTGCCGAGTTCCTTTAACGTGGTTCTCTCAAGCGCCTTGGTATACTCTACCAGTCCACCTGTGTCGGTTTAGGGTACGGTCTGATGTGGGGCTATTTCCAGGGACATCGCAGCAGCCCGGTCAATCCGATAAGACCGAACTACAGTAAACATCCGTCACATCCCACTGGCCCAGGAATATTAACCTGGT
This sequence comes from Neotabrizicola paludis, assembly GCF_044142105.1. Taxonomy (NCBI): domain Bacteria; kingdom Pseudomonadati; phylum Pseudomonadota; class Alphaproteobacteria; order Rhodobacterales; family Paracoccaceae; genus Neotabrizicola; species Neotabrizicola paludis. The sequence goes on along the minus strand of NZ_JBGTYM010000019.1, from coordinate 3,759 downwards.
TCCCATCGACTACGCCTTTCGGCCTCGCCTTAGGGGCCGGCTTACCCTGCTCAGATTAGCTTTAAGCAGGAACCCTTGGACTTTCGGCGACAGGGTTTCTCACCCTGTTTGTCGCTACTCATGTCAACATTCTCGCTTCTGATCTCTCCACCGGATGCCTTACAGCCCGGCTTCACAGAAAGCCTCGCGTCTCCAATATCGCCGAGGCGATGAAGGAGACATGAGACTATATCACAGAACGCTCCGCTACCACGCACATCGCTGTGCATCCCGAGCTTCGGCTCATGGCTTGAGCCCCGTTACATCTTCGCCGCAGGACAGCTTATCTAGACCAGTGAGCTGTTACGCTATCTTTAAAGGATGGCTGCTTCTAAGCCAACCTCCTGGTTGTTTTGGCCGTCCCACATGCTTTCCCACTTAGCCATGAATTAGGGGCCTTAGCTGCAGGTCAGGGTTGTTTCCCTCTTCACGACGGACGTTAGCACCCGCCGTGTGTCTCCCGGATAGTACTCATCGGTATTCGGAGTTTGCTTAGGCTCAGTAAGGCTGTGGGCCCCCATTACCCATGCAGTGCTCTACCCCCGATGGTATTCGTCCGAGGCGCTACCTAAATAGCTTTCGCGGAGAACCAGCTATCTCCAGGTTTGATTAGCCTTTCACCCCTAGCCACAAGTCATCCAGACCCTTTTCAACGGGTGTTGGTTCGGACCTCCAGTTGGTGTTACCCAACCTTCATCCTGCTCATGGCTAGATCACCTGGTTTCGGGTCTGATCCCACGAACTCATGCGCCCTTTTAAGACTCGCTTTCGCTGCGCCTCCACCTAGCGGCTTAAGCTTGCTCGTAAGACCAAGTCGTTGACCCATTATACAAAAGGTACGCCGTCACCTCTCAAGGAGGCTCCGACTGCTTGTAGGCGTCCGGTTTCAGGTACTGTTTCACTCCCCTCGTCGGGGTGCTTTTCACCTTTCCCTCACGGTACTGGTTCGCTATCGGTCAGCAAGGAGTACTTAGCCTTCGGAGGTGGTCCTCCGATCTTCAGACAGGATTTCACGTGTCCCGCCCTACTTAATATGTCCTCTGAAGCTTCGCATACGGGGCTGTCACCCATGTCGCTGGCCTTTCCAGACCATTCTGCTCACTTTTCGAGGATCGGCTGGTCCGCGTTCGCTCGCCACTACTAACGGAGTCTCTATTGATGTCCTTTCCTCCGGGTACTTAGATGTTTCAGTTCCCCGGGTTTGCTCTAAAACCCCTATG
>NZ_JBGTYM010000018.1:0-15340 GCF_044142105.1 Neotabrizicola paludis | reverse complement strand
GTCGAGGCCAAGGTGAAGGCCGAAGTCAAAGCCCTCTGCGCAAAATTCCCGCTCTACCCCACGCTGTAAGCGCAAAGTACAAGACCAAGGCGCGGCCAGAGCCATCATGGGCTCTGGCCGCGTCTTTTCGTTCCAACCAGGCAATTTGTCGTTCCATGCAAGAAAAAAGCCGTCCCGAAGGACGGCCAGGCAGGGGACGGTTCAGGGACCGGATCAGATATCGAGTGTGGTCTCATGCTCCCAGCGCGAGAAATGGGAGACGAAGCTGTTCCATTCCCGATGCTTGAGCTTGAGATAGGCCGACGAGAACTCTTCGCCCATCATCGCCTTGAGGGTCTTGTCCTTGTCATATTCCCGCAGGGCGTCGAGCATGTTGAGCGGCAGCTTGGGCGCACCTTTGACCGTATGGCCCTGGGTATACATGTCGATGTCGTAGCGGCGGCCCGGGTCTGCCTTGGTACGCACCCCGTCCAGGCCCGCCGCCAGGATGACGGCTTGCATCAGATAGGGGTTGGCGGCACCGTCGGGCAGGCGCAGTTCGAACCGGCCAGGACCGGGCACGCGCACCATATGGGTGCGGTTGTTGCCGGTCCAGGTCACCGTGTTCGGCGCCCAGGTCGCGCCCGACGAGGTGCGGGGCGCGTTGATGCGCTTGTAGCTGTTGACGGTCGGATTGCAGATCGCGGCCAGCGCCGAAGCGTGCTTCATGATACCGCCCAGGAAGTGGCGGCCGCGCTCCGAGAGACCCAGCTCTTTGGAAGGATCGGCGAAGGCGTTCTTCTTGCCGTCCAGATCCCAGACCGAGATATGGGCGTGGCAGCCCGAGCCGGTCAGACCCTTGAAGGGCTTGGGCATGAAGGTCGCGCGCAGCCCGTGCTTCTCGGCGACGGATTTCATCATGAACTTGAAGAAGCTGTGCTTGTCGGCGGTCTTCAGCACATCATCGTATTTCCAGTTCATCTCGAACTGACCGATCGCGTCTTCGTGGTCGTTCTGATAGGCCTCCCAGCCGAGATCGAGCATATAGTCGCAGACCTCGGAGATCACGTCATAGCGCCGCATCACCGCCTGCTGGTCGTAGCAGGGCTTCTCGGCGGTATCGTAGGGGTCAGCCACCTTGTCGCCCTCGGGCGTCAGCAGGAAGAACTCGGGCTCGACCCCGGTCTTGACCCGCAGGCCTTCCTTCGCCGCCTCGTCGACCAACCGGCGCAACACGTTGCGCGGCGCTTGTTCGACCGGCTTGCCCTCCATCACGCAATTCGAGGCGAGCCAGCCCACCTCGGGTTTCCACGGCAGCTGGATGACCGAGCTCGGATCGGGCACCGCCATCATGTCGGGATGGGCAGCCGTGAGATCGAGCCAGGTGGCGAAGCCGGCAAAGCCGGCTCCGTCCTCTGCCATGTCATTGATCGCCTGGGCGGGCACGAGTTTCGCCCGCTGACCCCCGAAGAGGTCTGTATAGGAGATCATGAAATATTTGATGCCGTTCTTCTTTGCGAAAGCTGCCAGATCTGACGTCATAGGCCCACTTTTCTTTCCCTGTTGTTTGATCCTGCGTGCAGGACGTTATTTCGATGACTCAGCTCAGAACCCGTTGCCCTTGCCGGGATACCATTCGGTGCCGGCCAGCGGGATGCGGGCCATCGCGGCCGCTTCCATGGTCAGGGCGCAGAGGTCTTCGGGTTCAAGATTGTGCAGATGGTTCTTGCCGCAGGCCCGGGCGATGGTCTGGGCCTCCAGTGTCATCACCTTGAGATAGTTCTTCAAGCGGCGGCCACCCAGAATGGGATCGAACCTCTTGGACAGTTCCGGGTCCTGGGTGGTGATGCCCGCAGGGTCGCGGCCTTCATGCCAATCGTCATAGGCATCGGCGGTGGTGCCCAGCTTCTGATATTCGGCTTCCCAGCGCGGGTCGTTGTCGCCAAGGGCGATCAGCGCGGCCGTGCCGATGGCGACCGCATCGGCCCCCAGCGCCATTGCCTTGGCCACATCGGCCCCGCTGCGGATGCCACCCGACACGATCAACTGGACCTTGCGATGCATGCCAAGGTCTTGCAGCGCCTTCACCGCAAGCGGGATGCAGGCCAGGATCGGCATGCCGACATGTTCGATGAACACGTCCTGCGTCGCCGCCGTGCCGCCCTGCATGCCGTCGAGAACCACCACATCGGCCCCGGCCTTCACCGCAAGCGCGGTGTCATAATAGGGACGTGCGCCACCGACCTTCACATAGATCGGCTTTTCCCAATCGGTGATCTCGCGCAGCTCCATGATCTTGATTTCAAGATCGTCGGGGCCGGTCCAGTCGGGGTGACGGCAGGCCGAGCGCTGGTCGATGCCTTTCGGCAGATTGCGCATATTGGCCACGCGATCCGAGATCTTCTGGCCCAGAAGCATGCCGCCGCCGCCGGGCTTGGCACCCTGACCCACCACGACCTCGATCGCGTCGGCGCGGCGCAGATCATCGGGGTTCATGCCATATCGCGAGGGCAGGTACTGGTAAACGAGGGTCTTGGAATGGCCGCGCTCTTCCTCGGTCATGCCGCCGTCGCCGGTGGTGGTCGAGGTGCCCGCCGCGCTGGCGCCACGGCCAAGCGCTTCTTTCGCCGGGCCGGACAGTGCGCCGAAGGACATGCCGGCGATGGTGACCGGGATATCAAGATGGATCGGCTTCTTGGCGAAACGGGTGCCCAGCCAGACGTCGGTCGCGCATTTCTCGCGATAGCCTTCCAGCGGGTAGCGGCTGATCGAGGCGCCAAGGAACAGGAGATCGTCGAAATGCGGCAATTGGCGCTTCGTGCCGGCACCGCGGATGTCATAGATGCCGGAAGCGGCGGCGCGGCGGATTTCGGCGTTCACGGCGGGCGTGAAGGTGGCAGAGAAACGCGGCGGGGTCTTGGGGAATTCGGTCATTTCAGATGCCTCAGTAAGCCGACGCGTTGTCGATGTTGAAATTGTAGAGCTTGCGGGCCGAGCCGTAGCGCTTGAACTCTTCGGGCTTGGCAAGGTGATCCGCCTCGCCGCGCTTCAGAAGGTCAGCCAGCAGCTCGAGATGCTCGGGGCGCATTTCCTTTTCGATGCAGTCGGCGCCCAGCGATTTGACCGAGCCGCGGACGAAAAGCCGCGCTTCGTAAAGGCTGTCGCCCAGGGCATCGCCGGCGTCGCCCAGCACGACCAGGTTGCCCGATTGCGCCATGAAGGCCGACATGTGGCCGATATTGCCGTGGACCACGATATCGATGCCCTTCATCGAAACACCGCAACGAGAGCTGGCATTGCCCTTGATGACCAGAAGGCCACCGCGTCCGGTCGCACCGGCATATTGCGAGGCATTGCCGTCCACGATGACCGTGCCCGACATCATGTTTTCTGCGAGGCCAGGCCCGGCGGAACCCTTGACCCGGACCGTCGCCTGCTTGTTCATCCCGGCGCAGTAATATCCGGTCGAACCTTTCACCGTCACATCGATCGGGGCGTCAAGACCCACGGCAATCGCATGCGAACCCTTGGGATTGACGATCTCCCAGGCAGTCGAGTTGGTCTGGCCCTTCAGGGCATGGAGGGCAGAGTTGAGGGCGCGCAGCCCCTCGGCCGCAAGATCGAATGTCTGCATGGTCAGTGATTCCAGAAGTAGACGGTTGCGGGTTCGGGTTCCCAGACGCGGGCGGTTTCGATGCCGGGCAGGCTGACCAGCGCCCGGTATTCCGAGCCGAAGGCGACGTATTGGTCGGTTTCTGCCATCACGGCGGGCTTGCAGGCGATCGGGTCGCGCACCACGCCAAAGCCGTCATGCGTGCCGACGACGAAGGTGAAGAAGCCGTCCAGATCCTCAAGGCTGCTTTCCAGCGCCTCGCCCAGCGTGGCGCCATTCTTCATGCGCCAGGTCAGGTAGGCGGCGCCGACCTCGGTGTCGTTCATCGTCTCGGTGAAGATGCCCTCATGCGCCAGCATCCGGCGCAGGCTGTTGTGGTTCGACAGCGATCCGTTGTGCACGAGGCACTGGTCCGGCCCGGTCGAGAACGGGTGCGCGCCCATCGTGGTCACGGCGGATTCCGTGGCCATGCGGGTGTGTCCGATCCCGTGCGAGCCATGCATCTTCGACACGTCGAACCGCTTGGCCACATCCTTCGGCAGGCCGACTTCCTTGTAGATTTCAAGGCTGTCGCCAACGCTCATGACCTTCAGCGCCGGGCGCAGCTGGCCAAGGGCCGAACGCGCCGCTTCGACCTGATCGGCCGGCACTTCCAGAACCGCATGGGTGCTTTTGACCAGCATCAGCACCGGCTTGCCGATTGCGTCTTTCAGATCGGCATCCAGATTGGCGAAATCTTTCTCGGGATTGGCCGACTGGACGGTGATCTTGGCCGCCTTGTCATTGGCGCCGCTGTAGATGGCGATCCCTGCGCTGTCCGGCCCGCGATCGGTCATGGTGATGAGCATGTCCGTCAACATCGCGCCGAGCTTGGGTTCAAGGGATTTGTCTTTGAGGAATAGTCCGACGATGCCGCACATGGTGTGATTCCCTGACTGTTGTGCACACAGGCTAGCACCAGCTTTTCAATGCAGCAACTAAGAAGAAACAAATTTTCTTGTGAGGGGAATCAGGCGATGTTGAGCGAAGCGGTCGGGGGCAGGACTGCCCAATGCAAACGACCGCGCAATTGCGCGGCAGCTGCTTCCTTGGATCGGATTGGGTCTACTTGCCTTGAACGTACGAGATGATCGACAGGTATCGTGCCGGCAGTTTCACCAGGTTTTCCGGCCCATGCGGGGCGTCAGCGTCGAAAAACAGCGTGTCGCCAGGCCGCAACGGATAGACATTCTTCCCATGGCGATAGTCGACGGCGCCCTCGAGCATGTAGAGCATCTCGATGCCCTCGTGCTGGAAGGTTGGAAACACATCGGAATCCGATGTCAGGGTGATCAGGTAGGGTTCGACCACCACGCCGCTCGCGTTGGCGCCCAGATGCCCCAGCAGGTTGTATTGATGGCCAGCCCGCGTCCCGCGCCGTTCGATCTCCAGCCCCTCGCCCGACTTGGTGTGGACAGCGTGGTGCACGTCCTCGAACCGCCTGAAGAAGGCGGTCAAGGGCACGCTCATCGCATGGGCCAAAGATTGCAGCGTGGACAGCGAGGGCGAGGTATTGCCATTCTCGATCTTCGACAGCATTCCGATCGACAGGCCGGTCCGGTTCGACAATTCGGCGATCGTGATACCGCTCTGGTGGCGAAAGGCGCGGACTTCACGACCTATGGCGACCTCGAGGATATTCTCACGCTCTTCACGGATCTTGTGGGGGTCTTGCGACAGGATTGCGGCAGTCATACAAACTCCATCATGCAGCCAATCGGCGGCCTTGAAACGTCACAATGAACATGCTGCGAAGCCGGGCACAGGGCCGACCTTCCTGCCGTTTCGAGCAAGTTTCCTGATAGTAATATGCAAACGCCTCCGCAGCAACGCGTCATAATTGTCGGCTTCCTGATCTTTCCAGGCTTTCCGATGGCTTGTCTGACTTCGATGATCGAGCCTCTGCGCGCGGCCAATGAAATTGCCGACTGCCAGGCGTTCCGCTGGCGCATTCTGGCCGAGACGCGCGACAAGGTGGCCTCTAGCGCCATGGTCGTCTTCGAGCCCGAACTGGCGTTGGCCGAGGCGGATGATCTGGATTTCCTGTTCATCCTGAGCAGCCCGACGGCGCGCTTCGCGGACGAAAAGGCATCTGAGGGTCAGTTGCGGCGTCTGGCGCGCCATGGAACGGCCGTGGGTGGGGTCAGTGGTGGTGTCTTCCCGCTGGCGCGATCAGGTTTGCTCGAAGGTCGCGATGTCTCGGTTCACTGGTGCTACGAGGCCGCCTTCGCGCAGGAATTCCCCGAACTTCAGATGCGCGACGATGTCATCGTCTTCGACCATCCGCGCTACACCGTGTCGGGCTCCGCTGCGGCCTTCGACCTGATGGTCAATTTCATCGAGGGGCGACTGGGCGCCGATGTGGCGACAGAAGTGGCCTGCTGGTTCCAGCACGCCGTCGTGCGCGGCCGTGGCATCCGCCAGAAGATCCCCACCTTCCGCCGCGACAGCACCGCCGATCTGTTGCCCGCGTCTGTCGCCAAGGCCGTCGATATTCTTGGCCGCCACCTGTCCGAGCCGATTGCAGTGGAGGATGTGGCGCAAAGCGTCGGCGTTTCCTCGCGCCAGCTTGAACGCCAGTTCAAGAAGGCCACAGGGCAAAGCCCGGGCCGCTATTATCGCACTCTGCGGATGAAGGCCGCCCGGCAGCTGGTTCTTTTCTCGAAAGAGCCGATGCCGCGGATTGCCGCCGCCGTCGGCTACGAGACCGTCCCGCCCCTGACGCGGCATTACCGCGAGGAATTCGGCACGACCCCGGCCGAGGACCGGCAGAACATCAACCGCTTCCGCTTTGAGGACAACCGCCCGCTGCCACTGGCGTAATGCCGTCAGGCGATGCTGCGGGCCGCTGCCAAGAGCGCGTGATGCAGCGACCCAGCGAAGGAGCGCGGCGCGAGCAGGCTGAAATGCCGGCCCTTGCTGCGGCAGATCACAAGGCAGCCCATATGCTCCATCAAGGTGCGGGTCGCAGCCCCGGTGTCCATCCGGCGCGCCGGCACCGGGCAGAGCCGTTCCATCAGCATCACGACGCCCGCGCCTTCGATGTCGAACCGCACCCAGCCATCGGTCTGCTCGGTCACCGAAGCGCTGTCACCAAGCCCGTCCTTGACGATGCGAGCGATGTCCTCGTGGCTGGCAAAGGGCGCTTCAGCGAACCATTGCTCCGGGCCGGTCCAGATCAGCGACCATGTCGCACCTGAAGCGGAGTGGCCAGGCGCCGGAAGGTCAAGGCCGAACAGGGCGCGGGCCGCGGCTTCGAACGCCGCCTGCTTGCCCTGCCGGCAGGACACCGAAGCCAGCGCACGGTCGACAACTTCGGAAATGGTGACAGCGCCGATCTGAAGGATTTTCGGCGCCGAAGCGCCAAGCGGCGTCAGGGCTGCAAGATCATGCACGGAGGCGTTCTCCTTCGGGATCGACGAAATGGGCGCTGACCACTTCGACAAGCGTTTCGCTGTTCTGCACCGGGTTCACGGCGCGCAGGATCTCGCCCTTGCGGGCGGCCCCGTTCTTCAGGAAGCCCAGACCGATCGTGTGACCAAGGTTGGGCGAGAAGGCCACCGATGTCAGATAGCCCTGATCGTTCTTGGCATTGGCGACAGCCACTTTCTCGATCAGATGCGATCCGGCCGCGAAAGTCTCGGACGGGTTGACCGGGCGGAAGCCGACAAGGCTGAGCGCGCTGTCGCGGTTCATCCCTTCTCGTTCCGACAGGGTCGATCCGATGGCGTCCTTCTTCTTCGACACCATGCCACCCATGCCAAGGTTCAGCGCGCTGGTTGTGCCGTTCAGCTCGTTGCCGGCGGCATGGCCCTTTTCGATCCGCATGACGCCAAGCGCCTCGGTTCCATAGACCAGGGCATCGAATTCGCGCCCGGCCTCCATCATCCGGCGGACCAGGGCGTCGCCATAACGCGTCGGCACCGCGATCTCATAGGCCAGTTCGCCCGAGAAGGAGATGCGGAAGAGCCGCGCCCGCAGTCCACCGCAGACCGTGATCTCACCGCAGCCCATATAGGGGAAGGCCTCGTTCGAGATGTCGAAGGCAGGATCGACGATCTTCTGCAACAGCTTGCGCGCATTCGGACCGGCGACGGAATATTGCGCCCAGGCCTCGGTGGTCGAGATGATCTGAACATCCAGATCCGGCCACAGGCACTGGCGGCAGAATTCCATATGCCGGTAAACACCGACCGCATTGGCCGTCGTGGTCGTCGTGACGAAGTGGTCCTCGGCCAGACGCGCCGTGGTGCCATCATCCATGGCCATGCCATCCTCGCGCAGCATCAGCCCGTATCGGACCTTGCCGACGGCAAGCTTGGCGAAGGGGTTGGCGTAGAGCCGATTCAGGAACTCGGCCGCGTCGGGACCCTGCACGTCGATCTTGCCGAGCGTCGTCACGTCGCAGATGCCGACCGAGCGCCGCGTCGCCAGGACCTCACGGTCGACCGATTGGCGCCAGTGCGTCTCGCCCGGGCGGGGGAACCATTGCGCCCTGAGCCACATGCCAACCTCGACGAAGACCGCGCCCTGTTCGGCGGCCCAGTGATGGCTGGGCGTCAAGCGCACCGGACGGAAATCCTTGCCCGCCGAGCGGCCCGCGAAAGCCGCGATGGAAACCGGCGTATAGGGCGGGCGGAAGATCGTCGTGCCGGTCTCGGGAATGGACTTTCCGGTCATTTCGGCCATGACGGCCAGACCACCGACATTCGAGGTCTTGCCCTGATCGGTCGCCATGCCAAGCGTGGTGTAGCGCTTGAGGTGTTCGACCGAGATGTAGCCTTCCTGATGCGCCAGCTTCACGTCCTTAACAGTGACGTCGTTCTGCTGGTCCAGCCAGGCGCGGCCCTTGCCCGGAACATGGAACAGGGGCGTGATGCGGACTGGCGCGTCCTCGGCCTTGGGCAGCGGTGCGGCACTTGCCGCGATGCCCAGATCGGACAGCGCCGCGCCCGCGGCCTCGGCGCCCGAGGCCAGCGCCCCGGCCGTGCTGAACAGGCCATTCGCGGCCCCGGCAACGCGCATCCCCTGCGGCAATGCCTTGCCCGGCACGAAGGCGGCAAGCGCCGCGTTCCAGACCGGCAAGCCGCGCTGGTGGCAGGTCAGGTGCACATTCGGGTTCCAGCCGCCGGAAACGCCAAGCGCCTGGCAGGGGATGTGGCGCGTCTCGCCCGAAGCAAGGCGCACCTGCACCGAATGCAGGCCAAGCCGACCGGCGCTATCGATCACCTGCGCGCCCGCCAGGACTTCGTAGCGGTTGGTTCGCGGGGCATCGGCGCGGCTGTCGATGACGGCGGCGATCCGCACGCCCTTGGCGATCAGGTCGGTCGCGGTGCGGTGACCATCGTCGTGGTTGGTGAAGATGGCGATCTGCTGGCCGGGAACGGCTGCCCAGCGGTTCGCATAGGATCGCAGGGCCGAGGCCAGCATGATGCCGGGACGGTCATTGTTGCGGAAGGCGATGGGCCGTTCCAGCGCGCCCACCGTCAAGACGCTGCGCTTGGCATAGATGCGCCACAGGATCTGCCGCGGCTTGCCCTGGGCCGGTTCGGCCAAATGGTCGGAGACCCGTTCCAGCGCGCCATAGATGCCATGATCAAAGGCGCCCAGCACGGTCGTGCGCGCCATGACGCGGACATTGGGCAGGCTGGCCAGTTCCGCCAGCGCCTGCCGTGCCCAGTCGGTCGCCGCCATTTCGCCGACCGAGAAGGTTTCGGCATTCAGCCGCCCGCCCAGAGTGAAATCCTCATCGGCCAGGATCACTTCGGCCCCTGCCCTTCCGGCCGTCAGGGCCGCGGACAGGCCCGCGGGCCCCGCGCCGATGACCAGCAGATCGCAATGCAGGAAGCCCTTGTCATAGACATCGGGATCGGCAAGCTCGGTCAGGCTGCCAAGGCCGGCGGCGCGGCGGATCAGCGGCTCATACAGCTTTTCCCAGAAGGCCTTCGGCCACATGAAGGTCTTGTAATAGAAGCCCGCGGCGAAGAAGGGCGACAAGAGGTCATTGACCGCCAGCCAGTCGCGGCGCAGCGAGCCGACATGGTTCTGGCTGCGCGCGTCCAGCCCGTCGAACAGCTCGGCCACGGTGGCGCGGACGTTCGGTTCCTGCCGGGCGCCGGTGCGCAATTCGACCAGCGCGTTCGGTTCTTCCGAACCGGCGGTGATCACGCCGCGCGGGCGGTGATACTTGAAGGACCGGCCCATCAGCCGCACGCCATTGGCCAGCAGGGCCGAGGCGAGCGTGTCGCCCGGATGCCCCTGGAAGGTCTGGCCGTCGAAGCGGAAGCTGAGGGTCCGGCTACGGTCGATCAGGCCGCCCTCGATACGGTTCGTCTGGCTCATTTGCTGCGCCCTCTTGCGCGTGCCACATCGCGGGCAAGTTCGGCCGAGATGATTTCATGGGTGACCGTGTCGCGGGTCACGACCAGCCAGCTGCGGTCGCCCTGTTCGTGGAACCACAATTCGCGATGTGCCCCGGCCGGGTTGTCGCGCAGGTAAAGGTAGTCATGGAACAGGTCGACCGCACCTTCGGCCTGCCAATCCGGCCGGTCGATCAGGCTGGCATCGCCCAGATAAGTGAATTCCTGCGAGTCGCGGGGACCAAGCAGCGGATGGGGAATGATCATGCGCGCATCCTCAATGCAGGTTCGGTTGGGCGCCCATGCCCTTTTCGTCGATCATCAGACCCTTGCGGAACCTGTCGAACCGATAGGCGGTGGCGGTGTCATGCGGGGTGCCGGTGGCTAGAAGATGCGCGAAGCACCAGCCCGAGGCCGGGGTGGCCTTGAAGCCGCCATAGCACCAGCCGCCGTTGAAGAAGAGACCGTCGATATCGGTGCGGTCGATGATGGGCGAGCCGTCCATGGACATGTCCATGATGCCGCCCCACATGCGCAACAACTTGGCCCGGCCAATCATCGGCATCAGGCTCATGCCGCCTTCGCAGACATCCTCGACCACCGGAAGATTGCCGCGCTGCGCATAGGAATTGTAGCCGTCGATATCGCCGCCGAAGACCAGGCCGCCCTTGTCGGACTGGCTGACATAGAAATGCCCGGCGCCATAGGTGATGACCCCCGGCAAGAGCGGCTTCAGCCCCTCGGACACGAAGGCCTGCAAGACATGGCTTTCAATGGGCAGGCGCAGCCCGGCCTTGGCCATCACGCGGCTGGACGATCCGGCCACGGCGACACCGATTTTGCCCGCGCCGATATAGCCGCGCGAGGTCTCGACCCCCTTGCAGACCCCGTTCTCGATGCGAAAGCCGGTGACTTCACAGTTCTGGATGATGTCGACGCCCCGGCTGTCGGCGCCGCGGGCATAGCCCCAGGCCACCGCATCGTGCCGCACCGTGCCGCCACGCGGCTGCAACAGGCCACCCTTGATCGGGAAGCGGGCATTGTCGAAATTCAGGAAGGGCGCCATGCGGCGCACACCTTCGGTATCTAGCAGTTCGGCATCCACGCCGTTCAACCGCATCGCATTGCCACGGCGCCGGAAGGCGTCGCGTTGGGCATCGGTATGGCAGAGGTTCAGGACGCCGCGCTGGCTTACCATTGCGTTGAAGTTGAAATCCTGCTCCAGCCCTTCCCAAAGCTTCATCGAGAATTCGTAGAAGGGCTCATTGCCGTCGAGCAGATAGTTCGAGCGGATGATCGTGGTGTTCCGCCCGACATTGCCGCCGCCGATCCAGCCCTTTTCCAGCACCGCGATGCTGGATTTGGCGAAGACCTTGGCCAGGTAATAGGCCGTGGCCAAGCCGTGCCCACCGCCCCCGACGATGATGAAATCGTAGTGGGATTTCGGCGCAGGGTCTCGCCAGGCGGGTTTCCAGCCCTTGTGCCCGGTCAGCGCTTCCTTGAGGACCTTGAAGCCCGAATATCTCATGTCACCCTCAGCACGTTATGGCCCCAAATTGCGGATTGCGCCCCCTGGGCGATAGGGTCGGTTCGGACATCCTTGCAGCGGTTTCCGACATGTCGGCCCGCCGGAATGGCTGGCTAGAGGCCCGAGGCGCGGCCGGTCCGGTGGCGCCAGACCTCAAACCGGATGCGCGCGGTCTTGTAGGCGTCATAGATCGCCATGGCATAGACGAAGAGTCCGCCCGCAAGCTTGCCCACCAGCGAGACATCCGGCGCCGCGGTCTTGAGCGTGTAGCCGCCCAGAAGAAGGATGAAGAAGACGAAGACCAGACCCCGCACGGGCTGGCGGTTCAGAACTTGCCCGCTGCCCGGCAGAACGATTGCCGAAACGAGGACAAGATAGGGGCTAGGCGGCGGCTTCGCAGTCATCAGGCAGTCCTTCTTTCGGGCGCGGTCTCCTGGGCCAGAATGTCCTGTTGCAGGGCGAGAAGCGCGTCGAGATATGGCAACAGGGTCTCCGGTCGCAGCGGCACGGCGCCCAGTTCGGCGTCGCGGAAGATCAGATAGCGGCCACGATTCGCTTCTTCGGCAAGGAAGGTGATCCGCAACCCCTTGGGCGAGAGGACCAGCTCCTTCACATGCGGATTGTCGAACAGGCCCAGATGCGGCGCCAACAGATCATGCGGCGGCAGGGCCGACGGATGATCGCTGCGCAGGGCGCAATCCTCGGGAAACCCGGGCGGCGGCGCGATCTGCTCGTCCAGCGTATGGAAATTCGAAAAGGGCTCAACCCCGGTGGGCCGCACCATGACGTCCAGAGTCGCGCGAAGCGGCAGCGGGACCGGCAGCGTGACCAACACCCAGAGCGCAGGCAATTTGCGGAAGGTCAGCGTGTCGGGTACCGCCTGCAGATCGAACCTCTGACCCAGATAGCCCCCGTTCAGGCGTGGAAAGCCCCCCGGTGTGGCGGCCGTAACGGGCCGCTGGAAAAGCTGCGCGCAAGCCGAGAAATAGGCCCCACGAAGCCCGTGCCGCGCGCGCCCGCTGCGCAATCTCGCCAGAAAAAGCCAGACAAGGCCAAGGCCGAAGCCTGCCGCCAGAACCTCAAGGCCCAGTTTTTCCATCCCCGTCTCCGCAAAAAAGATGGCCCGCGGACGGGCCATCAGTTGCTCAGGTTGGTTCAGTACCCCTGCGGCCGAGGCCAGGGCATGGTGAACTGCGCCGCACGCTGCACATAGCGGTAGCGGCGGAAATGGAACCACAGCGAGACGATGATGTAGAAGGCGATCATCGTCACAAGCTGGGTGCCATAGCCCAGGAACACGGCAAAGAACGCGACGCCGCAGAGGCACAGAAGCACGATCGCGGGAATCGGGTGGAACGGGTGTTCATAGCCGCGCTTGATCGCATGAAGCGGCCATTTGCGCCGGAACAGGATCACGTTGATCGGCATGAACGTATATTCCAGAAGGCCCGACAGGATCGAGAAGGTGATCACCTGGTCCAGCGGTGCCCCCAGCGCGAAGATCAATGCGATCGGCACCAGAAAGATGATCGCGCGATAGGGTGTGCGATAGACCGGATGGACCGCCCCGAACCAGGACGGCAGGTAGTGGTCTCGGCCCATCGCGAACCAGGCGCGGGAGGCATCGTTGATGCAGCCATTCGCCGAGGCGAGCGTGGCGAAAAGCGTACCGATTCCCAAGAGCACCATCAACGCCGTCGATCCCGACAGGCGCGCCGCGTCAAACAGCGGCACCCCCGCCTGGCCCAGATATTCCCAGGGCATCAGGCCGACACAGACATACCAGGTCAGCGTGGCCGCGATCAGCAGCGTCATGATCCCGGCCAGCGTGCCGAAGGGGAGCGCCCGCGCCGGTGAGCGCACTTCCTCGGCCGCCTGCGTGGTGCCCTCGATGCCGAGATAGTACCACAAGCCGAAATGCATGGCCGCCAGAACCCCAAGCCAGCCATAGGGCAGATCGGTCATCAATTCGCCATGCTGCAGGACAGTGCTGCCCAGCAGGGGCGAGGTCGCCAGGAACAGGATGATGATGGCGCTGAAGGCGATCGCCGTGATGACCAGGCTGAAGGTCAGCGTCGCCAGAACACCGCGATAGTTCAACCAGGCAAGGAACATGATGGCCAGCACGATGAAGGGCCTCTGATCCAGGCCCTCATGCCCCGACATCACCGCCACCGTGTCGATCAGGAAGCCCACCGTGATCGCATTGGCGGCTTCAAGCATCGTATAGGCGAAGACCAGATAGAGGCCGACATTGAAGGCCATCAGCGGCCCGACAATGTGCTTGGCCTGGGTATATTGCCCGCCCGCCGCCGCGACTGTGGACGTGACCTCGCTGTCGATCATCGCGACGCAGCTGTACAGGATGCCCGCGAACCAGCAGGCCACCAGCGCCGCATAGGCGCCGCCCTTTCCGACGGCGAAGTTCCAGCCCATGTATTCGCCGACCAGAACGATGCCCACGCCCAGGGCCCAGACATGGGCCGGGCCAAGAACACGCAGAAGGCCGACCTTGGTGCCGTGGGGCGCCATGCCGTCGATCTCGCGCGATGTAATGTCAAAATCACTCATCTCGGATCAGCTCCTGTGCTCTTCGGTCATGGCCTCAAGCTCGCCCTCTCGCGAGGACATGAGCACATCTTCGGAATAGGTTCGGTCGGTGCGGACCCAGTCCACGATCAGGACCAGACCGAAGACCGCCGACAGTCCCCAGGCGGCGTATTCAAGGATGTTCCAGATTTCCATTGTCCTGCCCTCACCGTCCGTCGAACTTTTCAGCGATCACGTCGCGATACTCTTTGGCCGAGAGCCGCAGCATGATCGCGTAATAGCCCACGATCACCACGATCATCATGAGCAGGCTGCCGATCGAGAACGAATAGTCGAAGCGGCTGGTGATGATCTCGGCGGCAGAAGCGGCATCGGCATAGCCGAGCTGGTTCCATTTCTCGATCATCGCGGCATTCTGGCCGAGGCTTTCCCAGGTCGGGTTCTCGGGCAGATTCGCCACATGCGAACTCCCGGCAAGGCCCAGCCAGAGCGGGATGTAAAGCGCGCCGATCGTCAGCGCGAGAAGCACGATCACATCCAGGATCTGTCCGAACTTGCTTTGCTTCGGGGGGGTGTAGCGTGCCATGTCACTTCCCCTTCGCCGCGCGGGCTTCATCAAGAAACTTGATGTCGAGCCCGTACATGAAGTCGCGGTCTTCCCGGTAGTGGCGCAACATCGCCACGATGGCGGCCGTGTTGAAGATCAGCACGATGGTCCCGCCGCTCAGCAGCAGTGTTCGCGCGGCGCTGTTCGGCGCGAGCGGCCAGGTGGCCCAGGCGACGAAGCCGATGCTCAGCCAGAGCCCGGCGACGAAGGTCCATGCCACAAGCACGTCCCTTCGATGCATCTTTTCGATGCGGCTTTGCAGATTTGTCATTCTCTCCTCCCATGAAGATTTCCGAGCGCTCCTCAACACCCGGCCTTGTCCTTTAGTTGAACTTTTTTTCCTCAGGTGATATCAGCCTCTGGCCTCTGTCAAGCTTCATGGATGGCGTCGGAGGCAGCGTTCGACCGCGAGCCCGGCCCGATCTGCGCCGCTGCTGCCCTGCAGAAATCTTCTCTCCGCAACAATCTGTCGTTTGACCTGTAAGAAATTTATTTTATCATCAAGAATAGCGCAGGCCGTGCCGGGATTCGGAAACGGACCTAGGGAATGAGCTGCGGCGGCAGCACGGACAGGAAGGAAGGAACGGCCATGGCATTCAAGACTGACATTGAGATAGCGCGTGAGGCGCGGAAGCGTCCGATCCTTGAGATTGGGTCGCAGCTTG
>NZ_JBGTYM010000017.1:0-32108 GCF_044142105.1 Neotabrizicola paludis | reverse complement strand
GTCGAGGCCAAGGTGAAGGCCGAAGTCAAAGCCCTCTGCGCAAAATTCCCGCTCTACCCCACGCTGTAAGCGCAAAGCACAAGACCGAGGCGCGGCGGAACGGCATCTGCAAGGGGCGCGGAGGACAGATCCTTCGCGCCCTTTCCTTACCTATGCTCCGTCGCGCCCCGCCTTTCGGCAATTCTCGCCGATCCTTCGAATTTCCTGTCCGCTCCGCGCCGCGCTGTTCGGCGGCCTGGGGCTGGCAGCGATCATGGCCAGCACGGCGCAGGGGCGGGAGGACGGGCCCTTGCCCGCTGTGACGCCGGGTTCCTTTTTAAGCTGGCGGTGCAGGCCATGTTTCCGCATTTGCGGCTGGAACCTCCGGCGAAGCCGTCGAAAATCCGGCTGTCTGAGATGCGTTTCGCCCCCGACCCGCCATTTGGCCCGACCGTCCTATCGGCCACCCGGAACGCTTGCCCAGATCGCCAAGTTCGACCCCTGGCATCTTCTGCCCCATGCGGCCTTCGCCACCGCGACGCTGATCTGCCACGCGCTGTTGCGGCCCCCCCTTGCGCCCGCCGCACCGCCACAGCAGGATCGCCGCGCAATTCCGCTGTGAAGGGGAAGTCGTGAGAGTGACGCCGTGAAAGTGACCGGTCCCCTGGCGCGGTTCATTGCCGCAAGCGGATTGACCAATCTGGGCGATGGCATCGCCACGCTCGCCTGGGCCTGGGTCGCCTCGCTGCTGACCCGGGATCCGTTGCTCGTCGCCTCTGTCGCCGTGGCCCTGCGCCTGCCCTGGGCGATTTTCGCCATCCCGGCGGGGATCGTCGCCGACCGCATCGACCGCCGCCGCCTGATCCTGGCGATGGACCTGGTCCGCGCCGCCGCCTTTGCCGGGGCGTCGCTGGCGCTGATGGCCAGCCTGCCCCTGCCTGACGCGCCCGCCTCCGGAGTCTCGTCCCCGCTCGCCTTCTCAGCCCTGCTGCTGGCCGCCCTTGCGGTCGGCGTGGCCGAGGTCTTCCGCGACAATGCCGCCCAGACCATGCTGCCCGCCCTGGTGCCGCATGACCGGCTGGAAGAGGCCAATGGCCGGCTGTGGAGCGTCGAGCTTGTGGGCAACACGCTGATCGGCCCGGCCCTGGGCGCGGCGCTGCTGGGCCTTTCGGTCGTTCTACCCTTCGGCACCAATGCGCTGGCCTATGCCTTGGCCGCCTTGCTGGTCGCCTCGGTCGCGGGGGGCTTTCGCCCGGCCCGCAGCGCGGTTGCCCAGGGCTGGAAGCACGAATTGGCCGAAGGTTGGCATTTCCTGCGCGACGCACCGCTGTTGCGACTTCTGGCCTGGATCACCGGCTTCTGGAACCTTTTCCACCAGATGATGATCGTCGCGCTGATCCTGCATGTACAGGAAAACCTTGGCCTTTCCGCGCAGCTTTATGGCCTCATCCTGGCCTTCGGCGCGGTGGGCGGCATCCTGGGCGGGCTGATGGGCGGACGCATCGTGCGCGCCCTTGGCCCGGGCCGCACCGCGCAGGTGATGATGCTCACATCCGCGCTGGCCTTTCTTGGCGTCGGCCTGGCGCCAAATGGCTGGGTGCTCGCCGCGATGTTCTTCATTTTCGAGGCTACCGGCTATGCCTGGAACACCGTCTCCGTCGCCACCCGCCAGCGCGCCATTCCCGACCGGCTGCTGGGCCGCGTCAACAGCCTCTACCGCCTGCTGGCCTGGGGGATGATGCCGCTCGGTCTTGGCCTGTCCGGCCTGATCATGCGCTTCGCCGAAGGCCCGCTGTCGCGCGCGCTGGCCCTGCAAATGCCATTCTGGGTCGCGGGCTGCGGTTTCCTTCTGGTCGCGGCGCTCAGCTGGCACGCGCTGGCCCGCCGCTTTGCCGAAGGCATCGCCCCGCCGCGCACCTAGACGTAGCCGCGCCAGATCAGAAAGGCCAGCAGGCCCAGCCCCACGATCAGGATCGAGAAGGCGACCGAGGCAAGGAAATTCATCACCGCCCCGCGCCGCAACGCGCCACGGTCTATGCCGCCCAGATGCCGGACCACGATGTCGTAATTCTGCGCCACCTGCGCCTCGTCCACCCGCACCAGAAGCTTGGGGTTCTGCGCCATCTCTGCCGCTTCGGCCAAGGCCGCCGCCGCCACCCGCACCCGGCGTGGCAGCCGCCGCCCGGCCTTGCGCACCTTGTCGCCCAAGGTCTTGCCGCGCGCGCCCAGACGCCCCTCGAGAAGCGAGGACACCCGGTCCGCCATCTGGGTGATCGTCACCGCACTCATCGCCGCGTCCCTCAGCCTTGTTCCGCCGCCCTTATCCCACAGCCCGGCGCAGGGCTTCAACGTCTCTGGCCCCCGACACAGCGTTTCGCTAAGGGAAAGGGCATGCTTGCCACGATCCGTCACCCCGCCGCCACCGCGACCGAAGCGCCGACGCTTGTGATCGCCCATGGGCTTTACGGCTCGGGCCGCAACTGGGGTGTGATTGCGCGCAGGCTGGCCGATATCCGCGACGTGATCACCGTCGACATGCGCAACCATGGCGAAAGCCCGCGCTTCCCGACGCAGAGCTACCCCGACATGGCCGCCGATCTGGCCGAAGTGATCGAAAGCCTAGGCGCGCCGGTCGATCTTCTGGGGCATTCCATGGGCGGCAAGGCCGCCATGCAGCTTGCGCTGACGCAAGGGGCTCTGATCCGCCGCCTGGTCGTGGCCGATATCGCCCCTGTCGCCTATGGCCATGACCAAAGCCATCATGCCCGCGCCATGCGCGCGCTGGACCTCTCGGGCGTCACGTCCCGCGGCGAGGCGGACCGGCGGCTCGCGGCCACGGTCGAGGATACCGGCCTGCGCGCCTTCTTCCTGCAATCGCTGGACCTGAAGGCCGAGGGCGGGCCGCGCTGGCGGCTCAATCTCGATGTGCTCGAGGCCGAGATGAAGCGCATCGTCGGCTGGCCGGGGACGCAGGGGCGTTTTGACGGCCCGACCCTGTTCCTGACGGGGGCGGAAAGCCATTACGTTCTGCCGGAGTACCGCGACACGATCCGGACCCTGTTCCCCAAGGCCCGTTTCGCGAAACTGCCCGGCGCGGGCCATTGGCTTCACGCCGACAAGCCGCGTGAATTCGAGGAAACCGTCAGGGTGTTCCTGACCGCCTGACGCCGCCCTTCACGGAACAGCCGCCGCTCCGCCCTACCCGGCCAGCCGCCGTGCGACCAGCCAGGCCACGGGCAGGGCGACCAGCGCGCCCAGAGCGGCGGCCAGCACGATCGGACGCAGCGTGTCCATCCCCGACACCAGCGCCGCCACCATGAAGGACCCCGCCAGCGTCGTGCCGATCATTGAATAGAGAACCATGAAAAGCCGGGCCATCCTTGCCTCCTTGCAGCAGTGCCTTGGCCGCTGCCATCGCATGGGCTGACGCACCGCGCCCTGATCCATGTCAAATCAAATTCAACATCAGGAATATCACTTCACCGCGCGCCAGAACGGCCCGGCCGCTTGCAGCCGCCGCCACAACGTGCAGGCGTCTTCCAGCGCCAGCGCCTCTTCCTTGCTCAACTCTGCCTTTGTGCGCTTGGTCTTTCCACCCTTGCCCCGGATGCCGCTTTTTTGGCGCGCCACGGCAAGGTCGTTCAGAAGGCCAAGCGAATCCTGCAACTCCTGCAAGGCGGCGTGAAAACCGCCCCAGACTTCTTCCGGCCAGAAGGGTTCGAAGAATTCCGCCGTATAGCGCAGCGTCTTCATATCCTTGCGGAACTCGTGCCGCGCCTCTTCGTCCAGCTTCGCGAGGTTTGGCCCATGTGCAAGGCCCGCCTCCCAGGCCGCGTCCAGCGCCTTGCCGGCCAAGGCCGCCACCGGCCGTGCCCGGGCGGCAAGGCCCGGCTTGCCGGTCTTCAGGATCAGCCCCTCGGCCAGATCGCGCAAAAGCGCCGGGGCGAAGGCCACCGCCTTGTCCATCCGCAGCCGCTCGCGCACGCGCAGGCGCAGCTCGGCCGTCTCGCGCGCCAGATCGCTGTCGGGTCCGGCGCCATCGCCGCTGCCCCGCCGCCCGGCCAGGTAGACATCGGCATCGCGCACTTCGCCCAGGCTGCGGAAGATGCGCTTGGCCTCGGCCCTTGCCTTTGCCGCTGCCTGCCGCTTGAGGATCGGGGCAAAGGCCTGCAAGGCCGTGGTCAGGCGCCGCAGCGCGACCCTTGTCTTATGCGGCCCGCTTTCCGCCTCGCTGCCCAGAAAGACCGCAAGCTGGCGATCGATCTCGCCCGCCGTCTCATGCAGAAGCGCGGTGAAAGCGTGGTCGCTCCGCTGGTCCGGGCCGGGCCCAGCCTCGGCAACGGCGTCATCGGTTTCCGTCTTCGTCTCGTCGCCCCACACCGTCGCCCCCTGCCCGCTGCCTGCGCGGGTGATGACGCGGGTTGATGACAGTATCACGACACTCCTCCGAAGCGCGGCGTTGCAAAACTTTCACGACCCTGAAGCACGCCTGTCACGCCCCAGCCTTAGCCGGTCGCCCAAGCGAAACGGCGCAAGCCAGGGGGACCGATGCTGCTCGAGGTCAAGAATGTCACGCGCCTTTTCGGCCCGAAAGCCGCCGTCGATCATATCAGCTTTTCGGTCGAGACAGCGGGCTTTGTCGGCATCATCGGCCGGTCCGGGGCGGGCAAATCCACCTTCCTGCGCATGATGAACCGGCTGACCGAGGCCTCCTCGGGCGAGATCCTGTTCGGCGGCCGCGATGTGCTGGCGCTGAAAGGCGCCCAGGCCCGCGCCTGGCAATCCGACTGCGCGATGATCTTTCAGCAGTTCAACCTTGTGCCGCGCATGGATGTCGCCTCGAACGTGCTGCACGGCATCCTGAACCGCCGCTCCACGTTGACAACGATGTTCAATCTCTGGCCCCGGGCCGACATCCTGAAGGCGCTGGAGATCCTCGACCGGCTCGGCATCGCCGAACAGGCGCCCAAACGCGCCGAAGCCCTGTCGGGCGGCCAGCAGCAGCGCGTCGCCATCGCGCGCGCCCTGATGCAGGACCCCAGGGTCATCCTTGCAGACGAACCCATCGCCTCGCTTGATCCGATGAACGCCCAGGTCGTGATGGACACGCTCAAGCGCATCAATGTCGAGGATGGCCGCATGGTCATCGCCAACCTGCACACGCTCGACACCGCGCGGCGCTATTGCGACCGGGTGATCGGCATGCGCGATGGCCGCATCGTCTTTGACGGCACGCCCGAGCAGCTTTCGACCCAGGTCGCCCGCGACATCTATGGCGCCGATGCCAGCTTCAACGAAGCCGCCACCTCGACCGCGATACCGACCGACCGTCGTGCCGATGACGCCTATGCCGAAAGCCTGATGGCCTGACTTTTCCTGGCCCCGGACGGTCCGGGGCTTCACCCTGCATGGAGCATCCCATGAAACACCTCGTCCTGGCGCTTGCCGCCACCACTGCGCTGACCGGCGCGGCAACCGCCCAAGAGATCAAGCAATTCAACATCGGCATCCTTGGCGGCGAAAACGCCCAGGACCGCATGACCTCGAACGAATGCTACCGCAAGGCGATCGAAGACACCCTTGGCGTTCCGGTCAAGATCTTCACCCCGGCCGATTATGACGGCGTGATCCAGGGCCTTCTGGGCGGCTCGCTCGACATGGCCTGGCTGGGCGCAAGCGGCTATGCCAAGATCTATCTGACCGACCCGGAAGCGGTCGAGGTCAAGCTGACCAAGCAGAATGTCGACGGCTCGACCGGCTATTACTCGATCGGTTTCGCCCGCAAGGATTCCGGCATCACGTCGATGGACGACGCCAAGGGCAAGTCCTTCGCCTTCGCCGACCCGAACTCGACCTCGGGCTATCTGGTCCCCGGCGCCGAGCTGGCCGAGAAATACGGCAAGCTCGACGATTACTTCTCGGAGGTGAAGATGTCGGGCGGCCATGAGCAGACCATCGTCGGCGTCGCCAACGGCGATTTCGACGCCGGCGTCAGCTGGGCCGACGGCCTGGGCAACTGGGAAGACGGCTACAATTCCGGCGCCTTCCGCAAGGCCGCCGATGCCGGCCTCGTCGACATGAACGACCTGGTCGAGATCTGGAAGTCCAAGCTGATCCCGGAAGGCCCGATGGTCGTCCGCAAGGCCCTTCCGGCCGATGTGAAGGACAAGGTCACCACCCTGACCGCCGATCTGTGGGAAACCGCGCCCGACTGCGCCTATGCCGTCGCCGCGGGCGAGGCCAAGGATTTCGTCCCGGTCACCCATGACGACTATCTGGGCATCATCGCCGCCCGCAAGATGCAGGAAAGCCAGTAAGCCGCAGGCTTGACGCAGCCGGGTCCCCCAGGGGGCCCGGCTTTTTCACACCCGCCAGAGCCGCAAGGGGCAGCCATGGTCGACATCGCCTTCGGACCCGAACCCGGCCCCCGCCCGGACCGGTCCACCCTCCAGGGCGACTATCTGGAGATGGTC
This sequence comes from Neotabrizicola paludis, assembly GCF_044142105.1. Taxonomy (NCBI): domain Bacteria; kingdom Pseudomonadati; phylum Pseudomonadota; class Alphaproteobacteria; order Rhodobacterales; family Paracoccaceae; genus Neotabrizicola; species Neotabrizicola paludis. The sequence goes on along the minus strand of NZ_JBGTYM010000017.1, from coordinate 25,656 downwards.
CGCCGCAAGCGCATGTATGGCGGCATCCTTCTCGTGATCTTCGTCGCCCTGATGGCCTCGGGCTTCGGCCTGGCCGAATACCGCAATGCCGGCGGCTTCCTCGATGGCCTGCCCCTGCTCGGCGCCTTTCCCGCCGAGGTGATCTCCGAGGCCTGGGCCAATCGCGCCAACCTGCCCGACCTGTTCGTGGAATTCCTGCCCTCGCTGATCGAGACGCTGAACATCGCCGCCGTCGCCACCATCCTCGGCGGCCTCGGCGCGGTGGGTCTGGCGCTTCTGTCCACCCGCGGCCTCGCGCGCTGGCCCCGGCTGATCCCCCTCTTCCGCCGCATGATGGATGCCGCCCGCGCCGTGCCCGAAGTCGTCATCGCGCTGGTGCTGATCTACATTCTGGGCGGCGGGCCGGTGCCCGCCGTTCTGGCCATCGCGCTGCACACCGCCGGCGCCCTGGGCAAGCTGTTCTCCGAAGTCGCCGAGAATGCCGATCTCAAGCCGGTCGAGGGGCTGACCTCGGTCGGCGCAAGCTGGGCGCAGAAGATGGCGCTCGGCGTGTTGCCGCAGGTCGCGCCGAACTGGACCAGCTATGCCCTGCTGCGCTTTGAAATCAACGTCCGCGCCAGCGCCATCCTGGGCTTCGTCGGCTCGGGCGGCATCGGCCATGACCTGAAACTGGCGATGCAATGGGGCCAGGGCCGCTACGACAAGGTCGTGGCGATCTTCCTTCTGCTGTTCCTCACCATCGTCCTCATCGACCGGTTCTCGGACCGCGCGCGCGAGCGCCTGGTGAAAGGCGCCCGCGCATGACCGCCACCCTGTCCCCCCCGCCACCCGCACTGACCGAAACCGTCACCCGCGCCTTCGCGCGCCGGCGGTTGATCTCCTTCGCGCTGCCCGGCGCGGTGCTGGCCTATCTGGTCTATGCCGCCGTCGCCTTCGACGTGGCGGGGCTGGCCAGCCGCGCCCGCTGGGACAATGCCGCCATCCTGCTGTCCGACTTCTGGTCACACAAGATCCACGTCACCCGCGACAACCGCAGCGACAAGGTGTCCGTTTCGGTCGAGGGCGAGGCCAAACATGTCTTCCCGCCCGAGAAGACGCCCGACTGGGTCCGGATCCAGGGCGATGTCACCACGATCGATCTGGGCGCGGGCAATATCGTCACCTATGACAAGGCGGGCGCGCGCTATATGATCCCCGGCTACGGCACGGTGGATATCCACCCCCAGGGCGGCAGGCTGGTGCTGACCGCTCCGCAGCCCTTGCCCGACTGGATCAACGCCGCCGACAACAAGGTCACGGTCACCACCCCCGCGGGACGCTTCACCTATTCGCGCTCGAAGGTCGAAACCTTCAAGTATCAGCCGGGGTGGGAGCTGTTCTTCTTCACTCTCGACAGCCCGTTCTGGGGCAAGGGCCCGCTGGAGCTTTTGCGCCTCGCCACCACGGGCGACCGCATCGACCCCGACCGCAGCAACCTCGCCCACTTGCTTTCGGATTTCTGGACCAACAAGATGTGGCACCATCGCGATGTCGCCTGGGCCCTGTTCGAAACCCTGCTGATGGCCTTCCTGGGCACGATGGCGGCCGCCCTCCTGGCCCTGCCGCTGGGCTTCCTGGCCGCCTCGAACTTCATGCCGCTGCGGGCGGTGCGCTTCGCCTTCCGCCGCGTCTTCGATTTCATCCGCGGGGTCGACGGGCTGATCTGGACCATCATCCTGTCGCGCGCCTTCGGCCCCGGCCCGATGACCGGCGCGCTGGCGATCTTCCTCACCGACACCGGCTCCTTCGGCAAGATGTTCTCGGAGGCGCTCGAGAACATCGACGAGAAGCAGGTCGAGGGCATCCGCTCGACCGGCGCCAACAGCCTGCAGCGCGCCCGCTTCGGGGTGATCCCGCAGGTCATGCCGGTGATCCTGTCGCAGGTGCTGTATTTTCTGGAATCCAACACCCGCTCGGCCACGGTGATCGGCGCCATCGTCGGCGGCGGCATCGGCCTTTTGCTGACCCAGGCGATCGTCACCCAGAAGGATTGGGAGGACGTGGCCTATTACATGGTGCTGATCGTGCTGCTGGTCATGCTGATGGACACGCTCTCGGGCTGGCTGCGCCGCCGGCTGATCCGCGGCTCCGCGGCCGGAAAGTCTTAACAAACCGTAAATCTCGCCCCGTCAAGTCATTGATTTTCCTGAAACCCCTCATCTGTCCCACCGTGGGACACCGCCAGGACCATGCCCCGCCTTTCACCCGACACCCCCCTGATCCATGATGGCGCCCGCGTCGCCAATTCCACCTTCGGCCCCTGGTGCGAGGTGGGACCGGGCAGCCTCGTCCTCAACTCCGATTTCGGCGCCTATGCCTATTGCGACCGGCTGGCCGATATCGCCAATACCTCGGTCGGCGCCTTTTCCAACATCGCCGCCATGACGCGGATCGGCCCGACCGACCACCCATACCGCAATGCCGCGCAGCACCATTTCCTCTACCGCTCGTCCTTTTACTGGGACGACGCGCCCGATGACGCCGCCTTCTTCGCCGCCCGCGCCGCCCGCCGCACCACGCTGGGCGCCGATTGCTGGATCGGCCACGGCGCCATCGTCAAGCCCGAGGTCAGCATCGGCATCGGCGCCATCGTCGCCTCCGGCGCGGTGGTCACCCGCGATGTCGGCCCGTTCCAGATCGTCGCCGGCTGCCCCGCCACGCCGCTGCGCGCCCGCTTTCCGCAAGCCGTGATCGACCGCCTGCTGGCGCTGGCCTGGTGGGAGTGGGACCATGCCCGCCTGCGCGCCGCGCTGCAGGATTTCCGCGCCCTGCCCGCCGAGGACTTCCTCGACCGCTACGAGGGTTGACTATTCGGCCGCCAGCCGCAGCGCACCCTGCGGCAGCCGCAGGAAGCGCAGCGCCGCGCCGTCCGACAGATGCGCCAGCCGCCCGCCCGCGATCACCGCCTCGATGGCGCGCGTCTCGGGGTTCATCACCACCAGATCGGCGCGGCGGCCGACTTCGAGCTTGCCGCGATCCGACAGGCCCAGAATCCGCGCCGGAGTGCAGGAGACCATCGCCCAGGCCTTCTCGAAAGGCATCACGCCGCGATCGACCAGCGCCCAGACTGCCAGCGCCAGCGTGGGCAGGTGATAATCCGACACCAGCGCATCGCACAGCCCTTCGCGGATCAAAGCCTCGGCCGCGATATTCCCGGCCTGGCTGCCGCCCCGCACCACATTCGGCGCGCCCAGAAGCACCGGGTCGCCTGCGGCCCGCGCCGCCGCCGCGGCCCGGCGCGAGACCGGAAACTCGGCAATCCGCGCCCCGAGCACCCGGTAGAATTCCCGCGTCTCGGCATCGGCGTCGTCATGGCTGCCATAGCGCACGCCCAGCCGGTCGAAGGCTTCCGCCAGATCAAACAGCGCCCGCGGCACCTCGCGCGCCCGGGCCAAAGCCGCATCCAGCCGCGCCGACATCTCGGCGCCAGACATACCCGCCTTGCGCGCCCAGAGGGCGAAGCCGTCGCGGTCGCGCCGCCGCATCTGGACGCCCTCGTCCAGATGGTCGTTGAAGACCACGAAGTCGATGCCGAAACGCTCCACCGCCGCGATCAGCTTCGGCACCTCGGCCACAAGATGGGTCTCGGCCCGGATCTGCACCCGCAGATCCACCGCCGTCACGCCGCGCAGCGCCTTTGTGCCCTCCATCAGCCGCGTGGCGGCCTCGGGCGTGCGGATCCCGCCTTCCCAGCTCCAGCCCTGCGCCAGATAGGCCGTCGTCACCCCATGCGCCGCCGCCTCGCGCGCCGTCGCCTCGAGTGCCTCTTTCAGCGGGAAATCGGCGCGCGGGCGCGGGAAAAGCTGCCGCTCGAACCCGTCGCCATGCAGGTCGACGATCCCCGGCAAAAGCCAGTAGCCCGACAGGTCGACTTCGGGCTGGCCACAGGCTTCGGTGATCCGACCTTCGGCAAGGCCAAGCGCTTCGGGGCGCAAGGCGCCGTCAATCATCGTGGCCGCGCCGGTCAGGCGCAGCGGAGGCAGGATATCGGGCATTCATCTGCTCGCGCGATACGGGTGTTGGCTGTGGATAACCACCGGCTGCAACGGCGGTATGACAGGCTAACCCCCGGTCACGGTCAAAGTGACACGATCACCGGCAAACCAGGTCGTGCCATATTCGACCGGCACGCCCTGCCCGTCGACATTCACCGCCACCGTGCGCAGCAGAGGGGCGCCTTCAGGCAATTGCAACTGCGCCGCCATGGTCGCGCGGGCCAGCTTGGCCGTCAGCCGCGTGGTCGCGCGGGTGTAGTCGGCCAGGCCGCATTCGGCCAGGGCCATGGTGACCGAAGCATGCCGCGCCATCGCCTCGGGCAGACCCGGAAAGCGGTCGGCCGGGAAGACCGAGCGGAAAACCGCGATCGGCTGGCCATCGGCCATCGAGACGCCCTCGACCACATGCACGGGCGCGCCAGGCGGCAGATGCAACGCCTCGGCCTCCTTGGCATCGGCGGGGTGCTGCTCAACCCTTGTCAGGCGGCGCGACGGGGTTTGCCCCGCTGCCTCGACCGCCTGATGAAAACGGACGCGACGGCCGAGCGGGTAGTCTGTGGTGCGGCCAAGGACAAAGACCCCCGCGCCGCGCCGTGAATGCACCAGCCCGCGCGCGGCCAGATCCGCCAGCGCGTGGCGCACCGTGTGGCGGTTCACGCCAAAGCGCGCCGACAGCTCTGCCTCGGTCGGCAGCTTGCCGCCCATGGGGAAATGACCGCGGGCGATTTCGCCGGCCAGGGTTTCGGAAATGTCGCGCCATAGCGCCGAGCGGGCCATCTGTCACCAAAACTTCATGCGGGAACCACATCAGGGGGCTGGCGCGGAACGCCCCCTATTTGTATAGTTGTCTAGAAATATGGACAAGTGGGAAAAGATGTCGAGCCCGGAAAACCAACAGGCAGAGCGGCAATCCTGGATAGGGCTACTGGCCCGGTCGAACCCCGCAAGACTGGCCGCCCTCATCCCCGGGCCCCTGCCCGAACACGCTGATCTGCGTGCGCCTGAAATTGGCGCCGTGATGGTGCGCGGCCGGGTTTCGACCAACGGAGCGCCCTTCAATCTGGGCGAGATGACGGTCACCCGGTGCAGCCTTCGGCTGGCTTGCGGCGCGGTGGGCCATGCCTATGTGCAGGGCCGCGACCGCGACCATGCCCGGCGCGCGGCCATACTGGATGCGCTGATGCAGACCGAAGCGGCCGCCGAGCTGCGCCATACCGTGTTGGACCCGCTGGCCGCTGAAGAAGCCGCCCGACGCGGCGCCCGTGCCGCCAAGGCGGCGGCAACCAAGGTCGAGTTCTTCACTCTTGTCCGCGGAGAAGATGCATGACACCCGACGCCCTGACCGGCGGTTTCGCCCATCCGCCGCAAGACAGCGCCCGCGCCTTCCGCGCCCTGCTGACCGTTCTGTCGCGACCCGGCAAGATCCTGACACTGGAAAGCGCCGCGCCGCCCGCCCCCCTGTCGCCAGCGGCGGGAACCCTGGCTCTGACGCTACTGGACGGCACGACGCCGGTCTATCTTGCCCCCGGACATGACGGCCAGGACCTGCGGGACTGGCTGGCCTTTCATACCGGCGCGCCGGTCGTAGGCGATCCTGCCAAGGCAGCTTTTGCCTTTGGCACCTGGGCTTCGCTGCAACCGCTGACCCGCTTTGCCATCGGCACGCCGGATTATCCCGACAGCGCCGCGACTCTGGTGATCGAAATGGAGGATCTGCGCTCGCAAGGCGCGCGCCTGACGGGACCGGGGATCAAGGGCGTGACCTTCCTCTCCCTCACCGAAGTCGCGCCATTTTCGAAAAACAATCTCCTGTTTCCTTTGGGTTATGACGCCTATCTCACCTGCGGCACCCGGGTTGCCGCGCTGCCCCGGTCCACGCGCGTGGAGGAAGCCTGATGTATGTCGCCGTCAAAGGGGGCGAGCGCGCCATCGATGCCGCCCATGCCTGGCTCGCCGAGGAACGGCGCGGCGATCTTGACGTTGCCGAGTTGAGCCTTGCGCAAATCCGCGCGCAGCTTGCGCTGGCCGTCAACCGCGTGATGGCCGAAGGTTCGCTCTTCGATCCCGAGCTCGCCGCCCTGGCGATCAAGCAGGCAAGGGGCGATCTGATCGAGGCGATCTTCCTGATCCGCGCCTATCGCACCACCCTGCCCCGCCATGGCGCCTCACGACCGATTGACAGCGCAAAGATGGCAGTCACGCGGCGCGTCAGCGCCACGTTCAAGGATGTGCCCGGCGGGCAGATCCTGGGGCCGACCTTCGACTATACCCACCGTCTGCTTGATTTCACCCTTGCCGCCAATGGCGAGGCTCTGCCGACCGCACCCGGCACAACGGCGGCGCAGGCACCCGTGCCGCATGTCACGGGCTTCCTGAACCGCGACGGGCTGATCGAAAGCGAGGACGCCAGCGACGCGACGCCGCCCGACCTGACGCGCGAGCCGCTGCAATTGCCGGCAAACCGCCCGCTTCGCCTTCAGGCTTTGGCGCGCGGCGATGAGGGCTTCATCCTCTCGCTCGCCTATTCCACCCAGCGCGGCTATGGACGGACGCATGCCTTTGTCGGCGAACTCAGAATCGGCACTGTCGCGGTCGAGATGGACATTCCCGAATTGGGTTTCGCGGTCGAGATCGGCGAGATCGAGATCACCGAATGCGAGACGGTGAACCAGTTCAAAGGTTCGAAAACCGAGCCGCCGCAATTCACCCGGGGCTATGGCCTGACCTTTGGCCAGACCGAACGCAAGGCGATCGCCATGGCGCTGGTCGACCGGGCGTTGCGTTGGAAAGAGCTGGGCGAAGACGATACCGGCGCCCCGGCACAGGATGAGGAGTTCGTCCTGGCCCATTGCGACAACATCCAAGCCACCGGATTTCTCGAACATATCAAACTGCCCCACTACGTTGATTTCCAGGCAGAGCTTGAACTTATCCGACATCTGCGCGCCGAGGCGCAGGCCAATGCAGAGGAGGCTGCGCAATGAAAGCTGTCGTGTTCGACATCGGCAATGTGCTGGTGCGCTGGGATGCCGCGCAGGCCTTCCTGCCTGCTTTGGGCGACCGCGTGGCGGTTCTGGCCTTCCTGGACCGCATCGGCTTTGCCGCGCTGAACCTGCGCGGCGATGCGGGCGAGACCTTCGCAGCGCTGGCCGACGAAATCACCGACCCCGCCGACAGGGCGCTCTTCGCGACCTACCTGTCCAATTATGCCAGCACGATCCCCGAGACGATCGAGGGGACTTGGGCGCTGATCCCGCGCCTGCGCGAGCGCGGCTTGCAGATCCATGCCATCACCAACTGGTCTGCCGAAACCTGGCCCATCGGTCTTGCCACCCATCCGCGCCTTGCCACCAGCTTTGGCGTCACCGTCGTTTCTGGCCAGGACCGGGTGCTGAAACCCGATCCGCGCATCTTCGCGCTTCTCTGCGCGCGGGCGGGGCTGGAGCCCGAGGACCGCCTCTTCATCGATGACAGCCTGAAGAATGTCGAAGGCGCGCGCGCCTTTGGCATGCAGGCGCATCATTTCGTCTCGCCCGAGACGCTGGAAACCGACCTTGTCGAAAGGGGCCTCTTGTGAGCGCGCTATCGCAGTCTGTCGTCCGACCGGTCGATCCGGTCGCGCAGCCGCGCCATGGCGCGCAGGACATCGCGCGCCTTGCGCCCGATCAGAAACGCATAGAGCGCGATGGTGCCGCCGAAGATCACGGCAAGCGCGGCCCAGGTCAGGATGTCGTCAAGACTGCCCATGATGGCGAGTATAACTTTGCCTATCTGGATGAACAGACCAAGCGGATGATCCGCCGCGCCATCCTCAAGGCGGTCGCCGTGCCGGGCTATCAGGTGCCCTTCGCCAGCCGCGAAATGCCGATGCCCTATGGCTGGGGCACCGGCGGCGTGCAGGTGACGGCGGCCTGTCTGGTGCCCGAAGACGTGCTGAAGGTGATCGATCAGGGCGCCGATGACACGACGAACGCCGTGTCAATCCGCAAGTTCTTTCAGCGCACGGCTCAGGTCGCCACGACCGAGGCCACCGCCGCGGCGAGCGTGATCCAGACCCGCCACCGTATCCCTGAGGCCGCTCTGACCGAAGAGCAGATCCTGGTCTATCAGGTGCCGATCCCGGAACCCCTGCGCTTTCTGGAACCGCGCGAGACCGAGACGCGCAAGATGCATGCGCTTGAGGAATACGGGCTGATGCATGTGAAACTGTATGAAGACATCGCCCGGCACGGCCAGATCGCGACCTCCTACGCCTATCCGGTCAAGGTCGAGGGGCGCTATGTGATGGACCCCTCGCCGATCCCGAAATTCGACAATCCGAAACTGTCGGATTGCGCGGCCTTGCAGCTGTTCGGCGCGGGGCGCGAGCAGCGGATCTACGCTCTGCCGCCCTTTACCAAGGTGCAGAGCCTGGATTTCGAGGATCATCCCTTCACCGCCAGCAAGGCCGATCACGATTGCGACCTTTGCGGCGCGGGCGACAGCTATCTGGACGAGGTGATCACCGACGATCAAGGCGGCCGAATGTTCGTGTGTTCGGACACCGATTTCTGCCGCAGCCGCCGCGAGGCCGGGCACCAAGGCAGGCTGGGAGGCGAGGCATGACCCCGCATCATGCGCAGCAGACCGAGTTTTCGACGAAAATTCGCAATCCCGACCAGCCGCTGCTGAAAGTCGAGAGCCTGACCAAGCGCTATGGTCCGCGCATCGGCTGTGCCGATGTCTCCTTCGATCTTTTTCCCGGCGAAGTGCTGGGCATCGTGGGGGAAAGCGGTTCGGGCAAATCCACGCTTCTCTCCTGCCTGGCCGGACATCTGGCCCCGGACGAGGGGCGGGTGATCTTTGACACCGCCACCGGCCCGCGCGACGTGCGCGAGATGACCGAGCCGGAGCGCCGCCGCCTGTTGCGCAGCGACTGGGCCTATGTGCACCAGAACCCGCGCGACGGTTTACGGATGGGCGTGTCCGCGGGCGGCAATGTAGGCGAGCGGCTGATGGCGGCGGGCGCACGGCATTACGGCGCGATCCGTGACAAGGCGGTGGATTGGCTGGGCCGCGTGGAAATTGCCGCCGACCGGATCGACGACCGGCCCTCGGCGTTTTCGGGAGGGATGCAGCAACGCCTGCAGATCGCGCGCAATCTGGTGACCGGGCCCAGGCTTGTCTTCATGGACGAGCCGACCGGCGGCCTTGATGTCAGCGTTCAGGCGCGGCTTCTGGACCTGCTGCGCGGGCTGGTGCGCGATCTGTGCCTGTCGGTGATCATCGTCACCCACGACCTGGCAGTGGTCCGGCTTCTGGCCGATCGGCTGATGGTGATGAAGGGCGGGCGCGTGGTCGAGCAGGGTCTGACCGATCAGGTGCTGGACGATCCCCAGCACGCCTATACCCAACTTCTCGTCTCTTCCGTGCTCCAGGTCTGACGCCATGATCACCATCCGCAACCTGTCGAAATCCTTCACACTCCACAATCAGGGCGGCACAGTGATCCCGGTCATGGCAGGTGCCAGCCTGACTGTCGCGCCAGGGGAATGTGTGGCCCTTGTCGGCGCCTCGGGTGCCGGGAAATCCACGCTGATGCGCATGGTCTGGGGCAACTACCTGGCCGCTTCGGGCGAAATCCTCGTGGGCGGGGTGAATGTCGCCACTGCCGCCCCGCGCGAGATCATCGCCCTGCGCCGGGCGACGCTGGGCCATGTGAGCCAGTTCCTGCGCGTGGTGCCGCGCGTGCCGACGCGCGAAGTCGTGGCCGAACCCCTGCTGGCGCTTGGCGTCCAACGCGAGACGGCGCAGGCGCAGGCCGAGGCGATGTTGCAGCGCCTGAACATTCCCGAACGGCTGTGGTCATTGTCGCCCACCACCTTCTCGGGCGGAGAGCAGCAGCGGGTGAACATCGCGCGTGGCTTCGTTCATCCCTATCCGGCGCTTCTTCTGGACGAGCCGACCGCCAGCCTGGATGCCGGCAATCGCGAGGCTGTCTTACGGCTGGTCGAAGAGGCCAAGTCCCGCGGCGCGGCGATCCTGGGGATCTTCCATGACGAGGGCGCGCGCGCCCGGCTCTGCGACCGCGAGGTCGATGTGACCGGCTTCACCCCCGGGCTGGCGGCATGACGGGGCGTCTTTTCACCGTGGTCGGGCCTTCGGGCGCGGGCAAGGACACGCTGCTCGCGCTTGCGCAGGCCGAACGGCCCGAGCTGGCGCTGGTGCGGCGGGTGATCACCCGGCCAGAAGCGGCCGGTAGCGAGGATTTCGAGGGGGTCAGCACGGTTGAATTCGCCAAGCGCCTGGCGGCAGGGGCCTTTGCCCTGCATTGGCAGGCGCATGGCCTGTCCTATGGCATCCCGAAAAACGAACTCGCGCCCCTGTCGCGCGGTGCCGATGTGGTGTTCAACGGCTCGCGTGCGGCCTTGGTCGCGGCGGCAGCGCAGTTCCCGGCGCTTGTTGTGATCCTTGTCACCGCCCCGCCCGCGCTTCTCGCCACAAGGCTGGCCACCCGGGGCCGCGAGGACCATGCCGAAATCGCGGCCCGGGTATCACGTGCAGCGCTGGACCTGCCTGCCAATCTGGACTGCATCGAGGTGGTGAACGATTCCACACCCGAGGCGGGGGCGGCGCGGCTTCTGGCCGCGCTGCGGCCTCAGCCCGCCAAGGCGTGACGCGAGACGAGATGGAACCTCCCCGCCGCATCCTCGCCGAAAAGACACAGATCCCCGATCAAGAAGGGCTGCGGCAGACAGTCAGCAAAATATGCTGCCGCCACCTGCGCCAGCGCGGCGCCTTCCGCCGCCTCCAGCTTGTCCGACAGCGTCAGGTGAAAGCGGAATTCCTCGTCGACATACGGATACCCCCAGCGGTCGAGCAGCGCGCGCTGACGCGGGTTGAGCCGCTCAGGGCGGCGTTTGGCGATCTCGACCTCGGTCAAGGCGGCGCGAAACGGGTCAAGCATGGTGACGGCATCGAAGGCCAGCGCCTTGAGCGGACCGTCGTCCCCCTGCGGCACCAGAGCAAGGAAACCGCTGATCTGGCTCAGATGCAGCCCCGGCACGACCACTGGCGCCTGCCTTGCACCCAGCTCGTCCAGCGCGGCGCCCAGTTCGGCCCGCGTGGCCCCATCCGCCAGGCGGAAGGGCGCTTTCATGGTGCCGTGGAACCCGTATTTGCGCGGGTCAGCCGTCAGCGCGGCCAAGGGGCGCGGCAGGCCCGGCAGGTTGGGCTGATCCACCGCCTGCCCGGCCTGCGCATCCCAGCCCAGCCAATGCGCGCTGCGGCGGGCGAACTCGCCCGGCGGAGGTGCATAGTAGATTGCGTAGCGTCTGTATTCCGTCATGCGCGCCCCCTTAGGCTCCGCGTGTCACATGGATGTGACGCCCGCGTCTTATCCCGCACCTCCCGACCCTGACCCAGATTTCCCGGACCTGAAAGATGCCCCAGAGCCAAGAGACGATCCTTGCCAATGCCCGCCTTGTCCTGCCGGACGAGACGCTGACCGGAAGCATCCTGATCCGCGACGGCAAGATTGCCGGGATCGAGCCGGGCAAAGCCGTGCCGCAGGGCGCGCTGGACCTTGAAAGCGATCTTCTGATCCCCGGTCTGATCGAGTTGCATACCGACAATCTGGAACGCCATATCGAACCGCGTCCGCGGGTGAAATGGCCCCATTCCGCCGCGATCATCGCCCATGATGCCGAGCTTGCGGGCACCGGCATCACCACGGTCTTTGATGCGCTGCGGGTCGGATCGGTGGTGTCGAAATCCAAAACCAATTACGGCGAATATGCCCGCGCCCTGGCCGATGAGATCCTGGCCCTGCGCGCGGCGGGGGCGTTGCGGATCAGCCATCTGCTGCACCTGCGCGCCGAGGTCTGCTCCGAAACCCTGATCCAGGAGCTTGCCAAATTCGGCCCGGCGGATGGCGTCGGCATCGTCAGCCTGATGGACCACACGCCCGGCCAGCGCCAGTTCCGCGATGTCAGCCAGCTTGCCGCCTATGTGCGCGGCAAGCATGGGCTGAGCGAGGCGGAATTCGAGGAACACATTGCCAGCCAGAAGGCGCTTTCGGCCCTGATGGGCCCGGCGCATGAAGAAGCAGCGGTGAACGAGGCGCGCCGCTTTGGCGCGGTGCTGGCCAGCCATGACGACACAACCGAAGGCGACGTGGCGCAAAGCGCCGCCCATGGCGCGCGTTTTGCCGAATTTCCGACCACGCGCGAGGCAGCCCTTGCCTGCCGGACGCGCGGCATCGCGGTGATGATGGGCGCGCCAAACCTGATCCGGGGCGGGTCCCATTCGGGCAATATCTCGGCCGGACTTCTGGCTGAAGAGGGGCTGCTCGACATCGTTTCGTCGGATTATGTACCGGCCGCGCTGTTGTCGGCGGCCCTGATGCTGGGCGATCTTTGGGGCGATCTGTCACGTGGCATCGGCACGGTCAGCGCCGCCCCGGCGCGTGCGGCGGGTCTTCTGGACCGGGGTGAAATCGCCTTGGGCAAGCGCGCCGATCTGGTGCGGGTGCGGCGGATGCAGGGCGCGGACATGCCACGCGGCACCTGGGTTGCAGGCCAGCGAGTCGCCTGATCGCCCGCGCCGATGCCCCGACCCCTTCCGCGCGCGAAAAGAATCGCGTCAAGTCGTTGATATATTTATGTTTTCATAAGAGTGCCCGCGCGGCGATGACCTGTCGCTGCGGAAAATAAAATTCTATAATCACGATAAATTTTGGCGTGTATATTCCTTTGAAATACTCGACTACTTGTGTCGTTATTAATCCCAGGACGGGCAGACAGGCTGCCCGATGAGATCCAGGGAGACCGATATGACAGATCAGATGTTCGCCACAGCCGGTGCGGCCTGCCTGCCGATGGGGTCCACCTTCTGCGATGGTTTCGCCGGTTGGCACAGCGCATCCGTCGAAGCGGCAGATGCCGATGCACCGCTGGAAATCCTGCCGGGCGCGGTTGCCCTTGTGCTCACCGCCCTTGCCGCCCTCACCGCATGGCTCGCGTTGGCCACCGGAGGGACGGCATGAGACGCGCCCCGCATGCGACCCCGGCCGCCACCCTTGCCGCCGTCCGGCTGATCGACCGCCGCACCGGCCGCGCCCATCGCATCAACGGTACGCCGCTGATCCTTTACACCCGCAATCCGGGCGAGGCCGCCGCCGAGCTGTTGCAAGGCCGCGATCCCCGTCACTGGGAAGCGCGGGTCGACCCGATCCTCGCCGGGGCGGCGCGATGAGCGCCCCCTCCCCGCATCCCGCCACAATCCTGGGCCTCGTGCCCATCCTGCCGCTTCCATCCCGCCGCGCCGAAACCGCCGCCGCCGGACCCATCAAGGAGACTTCCATGCTGACCAAGATCCGCATCGGCGAGGCCACGGCCGAAGGCCTCAAGGTCGCCGATCTGACCGATGGCCGTGTGATCATCGAGACCGGCCGCCAGCGCCTGACAGGCTGGCCCCTGCCGCGCTTCCTGCGCCATGCCCTGACCGGCGCAGCCCTGGCCCTCCTGTCGCTGGGCGCGCTGCCTGCGCCCCTTCAGGCAGAGACCCTGCTCAACGTCTCCTACGACCCGACCCGCGAGCTGTATCGCGATCTCGACGAGGTCTTTGCCAAGTGGTGGCAGGACCAGGGCAACGAACCGGCCCAGATCGAAGTCAGCCATGGCGGTTCGGGCGCCCAGGCGCGTTCGGTGATCGACGGGCTCGAGGCGCAGGTCGTCACGCTCGCACTCGCCTCGGACATCGACAAGATCGCTGCTGCAGGCCTGTTGCCGGAGGACTGGCAGAGCAAGCTGCCGCACAATTCCTCGCCCTACACCTCGACCATCGTCTTCCTGGTGCGCGAGGGCAATCCCAAGGGCATCAAGGACTGGGGCGACCTGCTGAATGACGGGGTCGAGGTCATCACGCCGAACCCCAAGACCTCGGGCGGCGCGCGCTGGAACTACCTGGCCGCCTGGGCCTGGGCCGAAAAGAACGGCAAGGACCCCAAAGCCTTCGTCGGTGATCTGTTCAAGCATGTCCCTGTGCTCGATTCCGGCGCCCGCGGGTCGACCACGACCTTCGCCCAGCGCGGTATCGGCGACGTGCTTCTGGCCTGGGAGAACGAGGCCCATCTGGCGCTGGCCGAGCTGGGCGAGGATCAGTTCGACATCGTCGTCCCCTCGGTCTCGGTCCTGGCAGAGCCGCCGGTGGCGCTGGTCGAGAAGAACATCAAGACCGACGAACAGCGCAAGCTGGCCGAGGCCTACCTGAACTTCCTTTACACGCCCGAAGGCCAGGCGCTCGCCTTCAAGCACTATTACCGCGCCTGGGACACGTCCAAGGCCGATCCGGCCGATGTGGCGCGCTTTCCGAAACTTGATCTGGTGACCATCGCCGATTTCGGCGGCTGGGCGAAGGTGCAGCCCGAACATTTCGGCGATGGCGGCATCTTCGACCAGATCTACGTCCCGAAATAAGGACCTGACTATGGGCAGACCCCTCCTGCACCGTTCCCCCATGCCCGGCTTCGGGTTGAGCATGGGGATCACCATGGCGATGTTGTCGCTGGTCGTGCTGCTGCCCATCGGCGCCCTTCTTCTGAAGGGCGCCGCTTTCGGCCCAGCCAATATCTGGGACACCGTGAACCGCGAACGGGTCTGGGCGGCGCTGTTCCTGTCCTTCCGCCTCTCGCTGTTCGCAGCCCTGTTCAACCTTGTCTTCGGTGTGCTGCTGGCCTGGGTGCTGGTGCGCTACCGCTTTCCCGGCCGCCGCATCCTCGACGCCGCCGTCGACCTGCCCTTCGCCCTGCCCACCGCCGTCGCGGGTATCGCCCTGACGGCACTTTACGCCCCGAACGGGGTTCTGGGCAGTCTGGCACAGGGTTTCGGCTGGAAGATCGCCTATAGCCAATGGGGCATCTTCATCGCCCTCGTCTTCGTGGGCCTGCCCTTCGTCACGCGCACCGTGCAGCCCGTGGTCGAGGAAATCGACCGCGAGGTCGAAGAGGCCAGCGCCACGCTTGGCGCCAGCCGCCTGCACACGCTGCGCCATGTCGTGCTGCCCATGCTGACCCCGGCCGCCCTGACCGGCTTTGCCCTGTCGCTGGCGCGTGCCGTCGGCGAATACGGCTCGGTGATCTTCATCGCCGGGAACATCCCCCTCAAGACCGAGATCGCGCCCCTGCTGATCGTGATCCAGCTTGAGGAATTCAACTACGACGCCGCCGCCGCCATCGGCATCGCCATGCTGCTGATCAGCTTCGCCATGCTTCTGGCCATCAACCTCATCCAGATCTGGTCACGCCGGAGGATCGGTCATGTCTGACATCCCCCACACCACCGCCTTCCGCAGCCCGACGACCGAGGCCCCCCTTGCCCGCTGGATCGCCATCGGCCTGGTCGCCGCGGGCATGGCGCTTCTGGTCTTCGCGCCCCTGGCCGCCGTTTTTGCCGAGGCACTGGCCAAAGGCGTCGGCGCCGCGCTGGCCAGCCTGGGCAATCGCGACGCGCTGTCGGCCATCAAGCTGACGCTGCTGATCGCCGCCATCGCCGTGCCGCTGAACGCGGCCTTCGGCATCGCCGCCGCCTGGTCCATCACCAAATTCGACTTTCGCGGCAAGGCCTTCCTGATCACCCTGATCGACCTGCCCTTCTCGGTCTCGCCCGTGGTCGCCGGTCTTTGCATCGTCCTGATGTTCGGCACCAACTCGCTTCTTGGCGGTTGGCTGGTGGCGCAGGGCTACCCGATCGTCTTCGCCCTGCCCGGCATCGCGCTGGCCACCATGTTCGTCACCTTCCCCTTCGTCGCGCGCGAGCTGATCCCTGTGATGATCGAACAGGGACGGGCCGAGGAAGAGGCGGCGCTGACACTGGGCGCCAGCGGCTGGCGGGTCTTCCGCACCGTCACCCTGCCCAACATCCGCTGGGCCTTGCTTTACGGCGTGCTTCTCTGCAACGCCCGCGCCATGGGCGAGTTCGGCGCGGTGGCTGTGGTTTCGGGCAAGATCCGCGGCCAGACCGCGACCATGCCGATCACCATCGAGATGATGTACAACGAATATCTCTCGGTCGCCGCCTTCTCGCTCGCCGCGGTGCTGACGCTGCTCGCGCTGCTGACGCTGCTGCTGAAGACGGCGCTCGAACTGCGCCACGCCGACCAGCTTTCCGCCGGTCACCGCCACTGACCCGACCGACCATTTCCGCCACTCCAGGCAAAGGACTTCCGCCATGCATATCGAGATCGACGAAATCGCGAAAAGCTTCGGCACCACCACCGCCTTGCACCCCGTCTCGCTTTCCATCCCCTCGGGCGCGCTCGTGGCCTTGCTCGGACCCTCCGGCTCGGGCAAGACCACGCTCTTGCGCATCCTGGGCGGGCTCGAATTCCCGACTTCGGGCCGCGTCCGCTTTGACGGGCAGGATGCCACCGGCCTGTCGGTGCAACAGCGCCGCGCAGGTTTCGTCTTCCAGAGCTATGCGCTTTTCCGTCACATGACCGTGTTCGAGAACATTGCCTATGGCCTGCGCGCCCGCCCGCGCTCGAGCCGCCCGCCACGGGCCGAGATCACCCGCCGCGTGACGAAACTGCTGGAACTGATCCAGCTCCCCGAGATCGGCCCGCGCTATCCGACCCAGCTGTCGGGAGGCCAGCGCCAGCGCGTCGCCCTGGCCCGCGCATTGGCGATCGAACCGCGCATGCTTCTTCTGGACGAACCGTTCGGCGCGCTGGACGCCAAGGTCCGCAAGGAATTGCGCCAGGGCCTGCGCGATATCCATGACGAGACCGGCCTGACCACCGTCTTCGTCACCCATGACCAGGACGAGGCGATGGAACTGGCCGACAAGGTCGTGGTGATGTCGATGGGCCGGATCGAGCAGGTCGGCCGCCCGCAGGACATCCGCACCCGCCCCGCCACCCCCTTCGTGCGCGAGTTCATCGGCGCCTGACCCAAAGGACGAGCGGCCTCAAGGGGGCCGAGAGCATGTCAATGCCCTCCGACACGGGGTGGGCGTCGAGAGGCCCGCGCCGACCACGGCTAGGTCATGGCCGCTTCGCCCTCACGGGGGGGGCAGCCCGTTGGACCATGAAGGACTGAATGAGACGGTGTTTCGCGTGACCGCTGCTGCGCCTGTCGCGGCGCGGATCGGCGGCAAGCGCAAGCGCGCCAAGCCCATCCGAGCCATATGCCTGAAACCTGCAGTCCCCAGGGCTGAGGCGATCGGGCAGGTCCGCCCCCGTACGGCCTCTCGCACGGGGGGCGATTTCTGGCGATGACCGGATCAGGCGCCGAACAGCGCGGCGATGGCGAAGAGCGCCACGAGACCGCCAATGAACAGGGCCCAGTTCACCAGAACCTGCAGCATGCTATGGGTTTGCGTCGCCTTGCAGCGCTCGCACATGCCGCTATGCGCTGGCACGGCGGCAGCGCAATAATCGCAATGGTTCTCGGCGCGCCATTCGCCAAGGGCGGCGGGGCGGACAGGCACATCGGCCTTCCGCGCGGGAAGTTTCTTTTCCATGATATGTCCTTTGGTTGCAGGGAAGGCGCCCGGTCCGGGCGCGGGTCTCCTACGAAAGGACGGGGGGCGCCCTTGGCCAGTGATCGCCGCCCGCGAGGCGCGGCTTCTGCGGGCCGACCGCCCCGGGCAGCGCCGGTCGCGCCGCATCGACGTGATGCTGCGGCAGCGGGTCTGGGCCGGGCAGGCCCGGATCGGACTGTGGCGCGACAAGGGCCTGCGGCTTGGCAGGATTGGGCAGCGTGGCAGAGACGACGAGCGTCAGTCGTTGGACGGAATCGGCCGACAGGCGCTGCGGCACAAGCGGCCCTTGCGCCAGGCAGGACAAGGCAAGGGCCAGAACCAGCCCGAATGTCAGCCAGAATGTCCTTCCGGTCGCGACCACGCCCGTCCGCCCCTTGCGGCCCCATGCCCGATCCGACATAGCAGCCGCGCGGCCCAAGCGCGAGGGGGCCTCCTGCTGCGCATAGTTCGATCTGGAACTGTTCGAAGCTTGCTCGCCGTCTGGCGGCTGCTTCCCCCGGCGCGGCGTTCGAGGAACTCAAGAAGCCGGAACCGCGCTGCTGCAAACTTCCGTGTCATTCCCTGCAGACTTCCGTGGCGACCCACTGTGCGCTGACACGAGAGTCTGCACTCAGCCGCGACAAAGCGGGATCGGCTGGTAAGAGGTGGGAAAAGGCGGTTTTTCAGTAGTTTAGGCTCCAGACTCATTGAGTTTCATAGCCAGAAGAGGACGGTCGCAGCGAGCATGATCGCGGAGAGGAAGGTTTCTGGGCACCTTCACCGCTCCCGGAGCGGGGAATGCTGGCATCGGCAAGGGCACCCAAGCGATCTCTGGCGGCTGGGGGTACGGGCGCGGTCAGGCCAGCGACCTTGGCGCCGGTGGCGATGCCGCCTACTTCAACGCCAATGTGATGACGGGCGTGAGCGCGCAGGCCGGGAGCGGCAAGGGTGCGGGCGGTGGAGCGGGCGTATCGCGCTAGGACCCCGGCACAACGCCGGTTCGCACCACCCCGCTCTATTCGCGCGGCGGCCTGGCGGCGACCCTCCTGGCTGTGGATGCGATCGACGTCTCGGGCTGGGCAAGCCCGCAGATCGAGATCACGATCGGTGCAGGTGGCACTGCGCCAGCCGCTACCCTGCTCTTGGCCAAGGTGGACCAGGCGCACCTGGGCAGGTTGTCTATTCCTATACGACAGGCGTAGACACGCCCGCTGATGTCGTGCCCCTGAAACCGACGGCCACCGGATCCGCCACCCTGGCTATGCCCGCATGAACTGTCGCCATATCACGATCGCCGAAGTGTCGCCCGATGGCCTCTTGTGAGGCAGATGTCAGCTGCCGCATCAGCCACATGGCCTCGTGCCGAAGCATGGTGATCTCGCGCGTCTTGTCGCTGCCAGCGAGCGCTGTGCGCGTAGCACCTGTCATGGCGCAATAGCGCCCAAGCACGAGTTCGGGATGGAGACCAAACGGGATCTGGGCGGTTGAGTGCTGGGTCATTCTTCGGCCTCCTTCGGGAACCGCGGGCAGGCATTGCAGGCCCGGAACATCCGGGCGCGGAGAGGATTGCCATGGGCGAAGACAGTCGATTTCTCGCGCCAGTCCTGACAGTTCAGGGTGGAAAGCGATCCGAGGGCCGGGCAGTCGACTGTGCCGTTCATGTAGAGACCCCGCACCCGCTCCTCGATGCGGGCGGTGTCGGCCGGATAAATTTTGCGAAGCACTTGGCTGATGACGGCGGGCGATCGCCCAAGGTCGCGGGCGACTACCGCCTGGCTTGACCGCGCGCTGGCCTTGGCCAACGCCTCGATCCAGTCGGGCGGAAATTCGCCCCAAGCTTTTCTGACAGCGTCAAGAAGGCTCGCGGTCATGCCGTGTCCCCCAAAACGATGATGCGGCCGGTATTGGGATCGCGCACTGCGCGCAGCCGTTCGAGTTCTCGGACGAACGGCTGAACCTGCTCCTTGACCTGCACTACATCCGCTTCGCGATCGTGCAGGCCTATACGAACGCGATCTCAGGCGCCCGGGCGGCCCGCCGGGGAAACTGATCGCCGCGGGCCGCCATTGGGCCCGCGGGGATACAGACGGCGCAAGGCAGACGGCGCTCGCGCGGGCGCAGGATGGCGCGGCGGCCCTGGGACTGACGATCCTTCCGGCCGAGCCCGTCGAGCTGGAGCTCTGGGCCGACCATCAGGCGGCCTGGCAAGCCTGGTGCGTGGTCTCGGGTCAGTGGCGCACCGTCGGGCTCGGCAACATGGAACGCGCCTGGCTGTTCTGGATGGGGCTCGACTATGGCGCCGCCAAAGCCGGGCTTGAACTCGCAGGGATCGAGGTCTCGCCCGAGACATGGGCGGACCTGCGGCTCATCGAAGAAGGGGCGATCGAGGAGATGAACCGCCGTGGCCGGTGATATGCGTGTCAGTCTGCTCCTGGAAGCCAACGCCGCCCAGGCGAGAGCCGAAGTTGCTGGCGTTCGCAAGGAACTGACTGGCCTCTCGGACGATGCCATCGCGGCGGGGCGCGCTGGCGCTGCAAGTGCCGAAGGTACCGCCCGCGCGGCCCAGGCACAGGCCGAGTGGGGCAGCATCGTCCAGATGGCGCGGGCCGAGCTGCAGCCCATGGTCGGCGAGTATTACGGCCTGGTCGCCGCGATCCAGCAGGTGCCCACCGCCGAAGAGATGGGCGCCCTGACCGCGCAGGAGGCCGCCCGCGCCCAGGACCTGCTGGCGCGACAGGCCAATGAGCTGATGGCGCGTATGCAGGCGGCGGGCGTGACGGTCATCCACGTCTATTCGGCGGAGAATGCCTATCTGGGCTTCGCACCGGTGCGCCAGAAGGCCGGTTTCTTCGACATGGACGAGGCTCGCGCTCATGCCCGCGCGCGCCGCGCCTGGATGAATGCCGAACGGGACCGGCTCGAAGCGCATCGGCGCCTGACCGCGCTTGAAATCGGGCAGAGCCTGGACGCGCTGGAAGCTGCAGCGACACCGCGGGTCGAGGCGAAGGTTGTCCGGCCGAGCTTTGGCAAGGCCGCGGCGCCCGAGGCCCGTGCCTCGCTATCCGATGGCTTGCGAGAAGACGAGCTCGAGCGCGCGCGAACGGCAGTGGTCGCCGACCTGTCGACACGCCGCGCGCCAGCCGAACCTGAGGATGGTCCGCGAGACCGCTTCCGCCGCGCCTTGATGCTTGAGCGCGATCTCGAGGCCGGCCGCGCCGTGACGCCCGAGCAGCAACGCTGGCTCAGCATGTTCCAGACCACCTCCGAGTACCGCTCGGAGAGGCGGCTCTGGGAGGACTTCGGCGACGCGATGTTTGGATGAAGAACCCGCCGGGGGCGGACAGGCCCCACGGCGGGAATACAGGTGAAGGAGCAGAAAGATGACAGAAACAGGAGACGTCGTAAACAGCGTGGCACCCCTCGACAACGTGGCGCGGTTGATGGGGCTGATTGATCGCTGCCAGAACCGCGCGCATGGGCTGCCGGGCATAGGCTGCCTTTACGGCCCAGCCGGTCGGGGCAAGACCACCGCAGCGACGTATGCGGTCAATGCGGCAAACGCTTGCCATGTCGAGGCGATGCCGATCGGTGGGGTCAAGGGCCTCCTTCGGATGATCGTGATAGAGCTTGGGGTGAAGCCCGCCCGCACAACCGAGGATATGTTCCTGCAAGTTTGCGAAAGGCTGGCGCGCACCCAGCGGCCACTCATCATTGACGAGGCCGACCATATCCTGACCGACCGGGCGATCGAGATCGCCCGACGCCTGCACGACGTCAGTCAGGCTCCGCTGATCCTTATCGGAGAGGAACGCCTGCCGCAAAAGCTGCAGCATTGGGAACGCGTCGCAAGCCGGGTTCTGAGCTATGTCGGCATGGAGAATGCCAGCGCAAAGGATGTCGATCATCTGGCGCGGATCTACGCGGGCGGCCTCTCGCTTGGCCCCGATCTCAAGTCAGCCCTTCTCTCCGCCTCGCGCGGTTCGATCCGTCATGTGGCGACCGGCCTCTCCAACGTTCGCGAGTTCGCGGCGATCAACGGCCTGACAAAGCTGGGCATGGCCGAATGGGGCAACCGTTCCGAGATCTTCATGCTTCTGCGACTGGAGATCGACGACACCCGCTGGCAGTCCGCCATGCGCGCCATCCGCGACGCAATGCGTGTCGAGGGGTCCCAGACCTATATCCGCGCCTATCGCCGCGAAGCCGCCGACGCTGCCTGGCAGCCCGTCACGATCGATCTGGCGAGGGCGTGATGGACACCTTCGCTATTGTGCCACCCACGGCCAATCAGCCAGTTCCTCTGGAAGTCCGCACTTCGACGGGCACACACCAATTGACGGCCAGAAGGCACGTCCGTGTGACAGGTCCCAAACAGCGTCCTCAGGCGCTGGATACTCGCCGAGGTCCTCATTGCCAAACATCGGATGCCATCGCCCTTCATCGTCAACAGCGATCGACCATTGGCCATAAGCATTCGTCACTTGCCAGACGCGCCGTAAACCTTCCATCTGGTACGCCCTCCCTCTTGAACGCACTCTGCCTGAGGTTGCGGCATGCATCCGGCACAAGCAAGCATCTTTGGGCGAGCCTGTTCTCGACGGATCGCTTGATATTGGTAAGTTCGCGGCCTCGATCACGCCTCCCCTTCTCTGGCTCGATGTCAGCTTGCCCACGACCTTTCAGGACACCGAGCTCCTGTTCTGGCCGGTCACGACGAAGATCTACCGCTGGAACGGGTCTGCCTATATCGCCTCGGTCGATGGCGGCGATATTCTCAATGCGTCGATCATCGCAGGTAAGATCGCCGCTGGGGCCATCGGCACCCAACAGCTGGCAGCGAAATCTGCGACCATTGACAAGCTCCTGATCGGCAACGTCGCTAACCTGGTTCCGAACGGGAATTTTGACGACATCAATGTCGCCACCTTGAACGCGATCTGGGACACGGCAAAGACTGGCGGGTCGCTGTCGGCCAGCCGTAGCCTGCTCCTGAAAAGCACCAACTCAAGTTTCACCGAGACAGGTGTTGGCGGCCTGATCCTTCAGAAGAACCCCGCGGAGCTGGGAGCTTCGGTCTACACCGAGACCCTGCCTGCACAGGATTTTCCGATTGAGGGCGGCAAGGCCTATTACTGCGAGACCTCGATCCGAACCAACTCTGTCGTGACGACGGCCGGTGGTTATGTGCGGATCATCTGGCTCGATGCGGCCAAGGCGCAAATCTCGACCGATGACATCTGTGCGAATGCGCCGCTTCTCGCTCCATGGACCAAATACGCGCAAACCTTCCCCGCGCCGACAAATGCCTGTTACGCGCGCATCCGGGTGATCAATCACAGCACCCAGAACACGGCACAGAACTTGTTCGTCGATCGCATCATCATCAAGCGCAAAGATGGGGCGACGCTGATCGAGGATGGCGGGATCGTCACGCCCATGCTGGCAGCCGCGATCGTCGCTACCGAGCACCTTGACGTTGAATGGCTGGTGGGCGGACGTCTGCAGGCCGACTATCTCGAGATCAATTCGCTGCTCGAGATCAAGGCCAACGCCGGGTTCATGTACGGCAAGCCCTCGGTGGCTTCCGATGTAGACGGCGTCTACCTCGGCAGGGACGGTAGCCGCTTCGGTTTGGCCGCAAGTCGCACAAATGGGTCCAAGAAGCAGTCGCTGCGCCTCTCGTCCTCGACAGGCCTCGCTCTTCTGAACGCGCGCCACTGGGTCACGGCGGCCAGTGTGCCGTCTGATGTAACCCGCACCACAAACCTCGCGAAGACGGCTCTGCCGGCCGGGATCAAAACGATTTCGCTCTCGGCCATTGGCGGTGGTGCAGCGGGCTGGTCCGTCACATCACCGCCT
Organism: Neotabrizicola paludis; assembly: GCF_044142105.1. Taxonomy (NCBI): domain Bacteria; kingdom Pseudomonadati; phylum Pseudomonadota; class Alphaproteobacteria; order Rhodobacterales; family Paracoccaceae; genus Neotabrizicola; species Neotabrizicola paludis. The sequence continues at coordinate 2,264 of NZ_JBGTYM010000017.1, read as the reverse complement.
GCGACGGCCAATGCCGAAACCGCCCCGACATCCCCAGGTGGGGCGGGTCAGGACACGGTGGTCAAGCTCTATGATGGCGCCACTCTCATGTACACCCTCACCGCTCCCGGAGCGGGGAATGCTGGCATCGGTAAAGGCGCCCAGACGATCTCTGGCGGCTGGGGGTACGGGCGCGGTCAGGCCAGCGACTTTGGCGCCGGTGGCGACGCTGCCTACTTCAACGCCGGTTTGATGACGGGCGTGAGTGCGCAGGCCGGGAGCGGCAAGGGCGCGGGTGGTGGCGCGGGTGTGTCGCGCTACGACTCCGGCATAACGCCGCTGCGCACCACCCCGCTCTATTCGCGCGGCGGTCTGGCGGCGACCCTCCTGGCGGTGGATGCGATCGACGTCTCGGGCTGGGCAAGCCCGCAAATCGAGATCACGATCGGGGCCGGTGGCACCGCGCCAGCCGCAACGCCTGCTCTTGGCCAAGGTGGACCAGGCGCACCTGGGCAGGTTGTCTATTCCTATACGACCGGCGTCGACACGCCCGCTGACGTCGTCCCCCTCGTTCCGACTGCCACGGGTTCCTTCGCCAAGGCCGCTTCCACGGCGGGCTCGTTCCCGGCCCTGGGGGCGGGTCTGTGGATCATCGACACTGGTGCGGCCGAGACGAACATGCAGCTCGGCGACGTCACCATCGCGCCCGGCAAGACCATCCGGGTCAGCATCAACTCCATGGTCGCCTTCATCGCCGCCCAGACGCCCACGTTCACCGGCGGGCCGAACGCGCGGACGATCTACTACCAGCATTTCAGCATGGGGGCCTGGGGATGACGCTGGTCTTCTATCGCCCGGACGGGTCGATCGCGTTCACCGCCGACGGCGACGAAGCGCCGCCCACGCTGGACATGTCGGGTCTCTCCGTCATGTCGACAGGACAGTCCCTGGGCGATCTCGCGGCCTGGGCGGTCATCGACGGCGCGCTCGAGCTGGTCTCTCTTGAGCCTGCCCGTGCCCGCGCGATGGCCAAACTCTCCGCCTGGATCGCCGCTGCCCGCGCCCAGTTCATCACCGATCTGCCCGGGCAGGAGATGGTCTATCTGGCGAAGGAGGCCGAGGCGAAGGCGTGGATCGCTGCCCCCGCGCCAGTGCTGGCAGACTATCCGCTCCTCTCGGCCGAGGTCGGCATCACTGCGCCCGATGCCGATCAGCTCGCCCAGCTCTGGCTGAACATGGCGACCCTCTGGCGCGCAACGGCGGCCGAGCTCGAGGCGCTGCGCCTGTCGACCCAGGCGGCCATCGCTGCGGCCGCGAGCGAAGCCGAGATCGCGGCGGCGCTGGCCTCCCTCGAATGAACCGCCCCCGTCTGCTCCCGCTCCCTCACAGCAAACCCTGAAAGGATCAATCCATGGCCTTCCAATTCTCGACCGCCGTGCGCAACGCCTGGCTCGACGCGATCGAGGCAGCGATCGGCGCCTCGCCCACGCTGGAAATCCGCACGGGTGCCGCCCCGGCCAACTGTGCGGCCGCCGATTCCGGCACGGTGCTCGCGACCGTCACGCTGCCCGCCGACTGGATGGCGGCGGCTGCGGTCGGCGCCAAAGCGATGCAGGGCACCTGGCAGGATGCCAGCGCAGACGCGTCCGGTACCGCCGGGCACTTCCGCATCAAGGTGGGCGGCACCTGCCACATCCAGGGCAGCATCACGAGCACCGCTGTTGGCACCGGCGACATGCTGATCGACAACCCGGTCCTGGCGGCGGGCCAGCAATTCAACGTGACCGCCTTCAACCTGACCGCGTCGGGGGCCTGATCATGGGCCTGTCGCGATTTCCGGCCGTGATGGACGCGGCCGTTGCGGCCGTGCTCCAGACGGCCGAGGCCATGCGCTATGTCCGCGATGCGCAGGGCGATCTGATGTGGTCTTCTCTCGACGACATCCAGACCGGCCTGCGCCGGGCCAAGGTCACCACCTATGCCACCTTTGCCGAGGCGGCCAAGCAGCCGGTTTCGGCCGAGGCGCATATGGCGAGCCTGGGCGGCCCGGAGACCATTGCCGACTACCAAGCCAAGGCCGCAGGCGTCGAGCAGGCCGCCGCAGTCTGGAATGCCTGGCTGGCAGGCTATCTGGTCACCCTGCCGCCTTCGGCGCTGATCGGCATGGTGGTCTATTCGATGGACGGCATCGAGACCAAGCATATCGAGCGCCCGGCCTTCATCCCCGGCGCCCTTGCTGCACCGCTGCGCGCCTCGGCCGAGCTGGCCGCGCTGATCGCGGCCTT
>NZ_JBGTYM010000016.1:0-37785 GCF_044142105.1 Neotabrizicola paludis | reverse complement strand
TCATCGTCGGGGCTGGTGGCGCCGCGATGACGGGTGGCGGCACCGGGAACAACGGCAGCCCGTCATCCGCCCTTGGCATCTCGGCAGAAGGCGGCGGCGGTGGGGCGCCTGGCGGTGCGTCTGGTTTTGCGGCCAATCCTGGCGGCTCAGGCGGTGGCGGGGGCAACGGCAATTCGGGCTATGCCAATCTGCCGGGCGGCACCGGCGTCGGAATCGCCGGAGAGGGTCACAATGGGGGCGACGGCTCACAGTCGACCTCGTCCGGCCGAGGCGGCGGCGGTGGCGGCGCAGGTTCGGCTGGTGCCTCGGCAATCGGTGGCACCCCCGGCGTCGGCGGTGACCCCTATGCCGACAGCATCACGGGCGCGAGCGTCTATTATGCAGCTGGCGGGTCTTCCCGGAGAGAGAACCAACCTGCGAATTGGGGCGGGCCGGGTTCGGGCGCCTGGGGGACCTCCGCCGTTGATGGCGGCTCCTGGACCACCGCCACCCCCGGCCTGGATGGCATCGTCATCCTGCGGGTGGCCACGCCCGCCTCTGGCGCCAATGCGACGGCCAGCGGACAGGCCGGGGTCACCGGCGCGGCGACAGCACAGGCCATTGCGAAGGGGCAGGCATCCGGCCTCGCCGGCGTGACCGGCGCGGCTGTCGCCGCTGCTCCTGCCAAGGGCGAAGCGTCCGGTCTGGCGGGCATCACCGGCGCAGCATCGGCCCAAGCGCCCGCGCGCGGGCAAGCGTCCGGCGGGGCCGGGGTTACCGGCGCCGCCACGGCCGGGCAAGGCGCTGCCGCGTCTGCCACGGCGAGCGGAGAGGCCGGTGTCACAGGTGCCGCAACCGCCACGGCGCCTGTCCGGGCACAGGCCTCGGGCGTGGCTGGCGTTGCCGGAGCGGCCGAGGCCGCAGCGCCAGCGCGTGGCACTGCGGTGGGCGTGGCAGGCGTCACGGGCGAAGCCTCAGGCATGGCCCCGGCAAAGGCCGTCGCGGGCGGTATTGCCGGCGTTACTGGCGAGGCCATCGCCACCTCGGGCGGGACCTCGCCGTCAGGCCCGGAAACCTGGGACTGGATCACGCTGCCAGCACGCTGGGAAGCCATCACGATCCCGGCCCATTGGGCGCAAATCACCATCGCAGCGCATTGGAGCGAGCCATGAGCCTGACCTGCTACACCAAGGATGACCTGGTGATCCGCGTTCCGGTGACCTTTGACCCGGATTCGGATGTCATCAGCCTTGACGGTGGCACGGTCGAGGCCGTGGCGGCGCCGATCGATGGCAGCCCGGTGGTCGCGGCGGCCTTTGCCGAGATTACTGGGCCGGACGAAATCAAGGTGGCCTGGAATGACCAGGTGTTCGCGGCCGGGATCTACGACCTGCAGATCCGCGCGACCGTGGCTGGACAGACCAGGACGCTGGTGGCGCAGAGGCTGACGGTCAAGCGGAGTGCGGGGTGATCGTCAAGATGATCGGCTTCGTCTGATCCGGAACCACTGAGCTGATGAGGCGTTGAAGAGGGCGCGGCCCCCTCCTAGACTGCCGCCGATCCATCAGGAAAATGGCGATCCATGGTCAAGCGATCGACACCTCAAGCAACGATCGATGACCGCTGCTACCCGGTCCGCATGTTGATACTGGTGCCAGAAGAGGGCTTCGGAGCCCTTTTGGGGGTGGGGCCAGGATCACTCCGTCATTGGCTTGACCAGGAGGTCGGGCGCGGCCACTACGCTTGGCACGGTGGCGGCCGCAGTTTCGGGACTCTGATCCGCGACCAGGTGGCGCTGTATTTTCGTCATCCGGCACACGGCGCGCGACTGCTCGAGGCCTTCCCTCAGCTGGAACTGGCCGATCACACCGACAATCGGCACTATACCTCTCCGATGCGGCGCGCCTGATGTGTGGTCGGTTCACCCTCGCCGATCTGACGTGGCGCGAGGTGCACGATCTGATGCGCGGAATCCGACCCGCGAAATGGGTCGAGGAAGAACTCGCCGGTGTCCGGGAGATATCCTCTCGATACAATGTCGCTCCGAGCCAGGACGTGCCTATGGTGCGTATCACGCGTCGCGAAGATGGCGAGCTGGTGCCGGGCTGGGCGCGATGGGGTCTGATTCCGCGTTGGTTCAAGAAGTCGCTGAAGGAGTGGAAGGCTTCGACGATCAACGCCCGCGCCGAGACGGTTGCCGAGGCCCCTTCGTTCCGAGACGCCTATCGAAGCCCCACCGGCCGCTGCATCATTCCCATGTCCGGTTATTACGAGTGGTCAACCCTTACGCCTCAGAAAGAAGCCTATTACGTCAGCCCGGCCAGCAACGAGCCCGGCTTTCTTACCCTCGGGCTCTGGACCGAGGTCGATCTCCCCGACTGGTCCGGCGCCACAGTGACCATGCTGACGGAGGCGGCCACAGGCCAGGTGGCCACAATCCACGACCGTCAGCCGATTATCGTCGATGACGAAGGCGCTCGGCGCTGGCTGGATGGCGAACCGCTCGAAACCATCCCGCGGCAGCCCCCAGAAAAGCGGCGAATGCACAAGGTCGGCCGCGCGGTAAACAGCTGGAAGTCTCAGGGGCCGGACCTGATCCGCCCGTCGGATTAGGAAGTGCCACACAGAGGCTGACGGTGAGGCGCAGCGCGGGTTGGGTCAGTCGCGCCAGGGTGCGCTTGACCGGGATGGGGGGCGAGCTGCCGCTCGCGGGCACTGCAGCTAGGTGGAATCCAAGTAACTTCTTTGTTGCGGAGTTCTGTGCAAAGATGGCCATCCGTGCATTCGAAGAACACTTGTGGGAAACCTGATACGATTGCCATACGCGTGAATTCGGTGCCTCGCACTAGCGATGTCCTGCTTGCCAAGCTCGTGCCTTGTCGTCAAACATGGGCTGCGGAGAAAAAGTCGCTTACGCCACATGCCTACGCTCACGATGGATAGCTTCTCTGAGCGAACTGGAGAATAAATTGACCTTCCTTTCTAAGCTGATCCAGCAGTGGTCCTCCAGGCAAAAGCCCGCGCATTCATATGCGTCACTTCAAGATTTCCCGGTGTCGCTTGGCTCGCACATTGGGGCCGTTAGGGATGAAAATCAAGATCGAATACTGGCGGGAACCTTATGGAGGAATGATCCCAGGGACACCGCATTCGTAACGGTTCTTTGTGACGGAATGGGCGGAATGTTAGAGGGTGCTCTCGCAGCTTCCATCGCTTCGTCATCATTCTTGGAAGCTGCTCTGCATAGTGTCGTTCTTGATACGCATCGCCGCCTCTCCGACGCCTGTCAGTATGCAAACCGAAAAGTAAGTGAGAGCCTAAATGCAAAAGGTGGCAGCACGCTCACAGCAATATTCATAGACTCAGAGCAACGAGTTTGGGTCTGCAATATTGGTGATAGTAGATCCTATGGAGTTCTCAATACATCTGAAGTGATACGGCTAACCAAGGACGACTCTCTCGCCGAAATTGTTGGCGGAGAAAGACGAGACTTACTCCAGTTTGTTGGCATGGGGTCCGGAATGGTGCCAACAATAACTGAAGTAGATTCAGGCGTCAGAAGGATCATATTGACCTCCGACGGCGCGCATTTCTTCAATTCAGATGTGTTTTCTGAGATTATCACTAATGCAAAGGACCCAGAGACTTGCGTCAGACGCGTTACTGCTCTTTCGCAGTGGCTTGGAGGGCCAGACAACTCGACAGTCGGTTGTATTGACACAGCTAGAATGAGGGAAATTCTTCACAATCGTACGGCGAATCTTGAGGGTTGCGTACAGGTTTGGGATGAATCTTCAACATGTTACTTCTCATCCACTGAAAGGGACAGAAACTCTATTCAGCCCCAAAGGCATAGCGGCAACCGTGAGCCGTCTCCAGAGAATCAGGGGGGCTCCAGGACAATGAGAAGTGACAAGTCGACCCCGCAGCGCCCTGAGAAAAGAGAACGTCAGTCGAAACGGAAGCAAAGCGATTCAAAGAAAAGAGAGATCCCAGAACAAATTGAGTTGAAAATCGAAGTAGAGAATGGCGGCAATGAAAGTTCTAAGTGATCGATATAAGCCTGAAGGAGCAGGCACATCGGGAGGAATGGGCGATGTTGCATATTTTCGCGATAAGCACTTAAATAGACGCGTCGTGATTAAGACATTGAAAGACGGCACCGAAGCTCGGCGCCTCGTCGATGAGATGAAGGCTCTCACATTATTACGCTCAAAGCATGTTGTTCAATTATATGACATTGTCGAAACTGTGTCTGACAAAGGAGTAAATGGTATAGGGATCGTTCTAGAGTATATCGAGGGCAAAGACTTCGAAGTAGGATCACTTTGTGCGGATTATAATTACTTACGAGTTTTGTGGCAAGTGGCCTGTGGGATTCGCGACATTCACTCCCATTCAATCGTTCACAGGGATATAAAACCGAACAATATCCGGGTCGACGAAGAAGGGGTTGTCAAGATTATGGATTTTGGACTGGCCAGAACTTATGACCAAGCTAAAACAGGAAGCATCATTGGAACTCCTATTTTCATGGCGCCAGAACTATGGGGAGGAGCACAGATTAACTTCACAGATGCTGTAGACGTCTATGCATTTGGGGTTACCTGTTTAGCGCTCCTTTCGAATCATCCACCTGCGAACTTGACTGCTCGTCCCCCACTTCCGGTAGCACTTTCAGACGTCATAGCATTAACAGAAACGCTTCCGATCGAAGTACCCAACATCATTCACAGATGTTTAGAGTTAGATGCAAAACTTCGTCCTTCCATGGATGAAATCGTCGAGACGTTGAAGCGACAGCTCACCAAGGACAAGCATAAAGCACTCATCACGATGGGGAATACCACACACACAATAAGCAAGGACAATCGACAGGCTAAGATTTCAGTTGGGAACATTGGGAGCCTCTCCATTCAATATGATGGATTGAACTTTCTTGTGACTGGCGTTAATGGAGATGTTTCCTTCAACAACCTTGCCGCCGAAGTGGGTCAGATTTTGCCAGGGTGCTGCGTGATTACCTTCAAAGGCAACCAGCGTCGTGTATTCGTTACATTTGACGTATCACACCCGGAGGTGACGGCATGAAGGGTGGAAAGGTATTAGCCAACCGTTACGAAATTGTTCGACATATCGGACGCGGCGGAATGCAGGAAGTATTTTTGGCCAAAGATCTTTTATTAGGAATGGACGTTGCGCTCAAGACACCTCAGGCGGGACAGGTGGCTCGTCGTTTTCAGAAAAGCGCGATTGTTGCCGCAATGGTCAATCACCATAATGTAGCTAAGACTTATGACTATTTTGAGGAGGGAGGGGAATACTTTCTTATCGAAGAGTTTGTGGATGGCGTCACGCTTGATAGGATGATTGCTCGTTATGGCGCGGTGGAACCACACTTGGCAGCAAGGATATTCTATCAACTGTCCAAGGGTGTTGGTGCCTCTCACCACGCAGGTGTGGTACATAGAGATCTCAAGCCAAGTAACATTATGGTCGGAGACGCATCCAACTTCAGTGATTTGAAGGTGACGGACTTTGGTATTGCGACGCTTACAGAGGAGGTGTTCTCGGAGGCGGCAAAAAATGGGGAGCTGACGAGATCGACGTCGAAAACAATTCAGGGCGCCATTCCTTATATGGCCCCTGAAATAATGCTTTCAGCACCAGGGACACAAGCCGAGCCACCGAGTGATATATGGGCACTAGGCGCCATGATGTTCCAGATACTCACAGACGAGTATCCTTTTGGTGTTTTCTTGGCGGCCGCAGCAAATGTACAAAATAACAATCGTGCCCCATGGCCTGCGTTCATGATTGAGAACTTACAATATCGACCGCTAGTACTAAACCTTCAAGAACTAGTAGAGTCCTGTCTGCAGCAGAAGCCTGAAGATCGTCCCTCAGCAGATCAACTTAAGCTCGCGATTGCGGAGTTGTGTTACATTAATGCGCCCAGATCAAGTGGGGTGTTTGATAAAAACATTCAAAATGGATACAGTGGATTTGTGAATTCTGGCCGGAATAGTGTTTTTTACAGCATAGAGAGTGTTTATGGGAAAAATAGACCATCCGAAAGGAATCGGGATGTCTACTTTGCATCATTCCCTGGCTCCCCAAGGGCTCGAGCGCATCCTATCGCTGTCTTGAAAGATCCAAAAGCCTGATGCTGGAAACGGAAATTGGGGCCTGTCATAGTCCGTTTTCTGAGACATCAAACCCAAAGCGTACGCATCCACTTTACTCATCGAACAGCCGGCGCAATCGTCTTTTGGACGCTCGCTTGGGCTGCGGTTACCGATATGTTACAGCTAACCTTAATCCTTGTTTCAAGACGAATAGTCTCAAGCTCCGCCGGGAGCCGCCCTCTGCTGTGTTTTGCTCGACGGATGGGTGGGGCGGAAAACGTAAGGAAGCCAAAGCATGGGCGCGGCTGCAGCCATGCCCACTACCTGCGCATTCTGGTTGTTAATGCGGCGCGCGGCGAATGACGACTTTTGACCGTTCTAACGTTCACCTTTTGCTCGCGTTTCGCTCCGGCCCTAGGCCATTTGCAGGCCTGTTGCGCCGATGAATTTAGCCTTCCACGAGTGCTAGCGCGGCGTACGCGAGCGGTCGCTGCAGGCCTTGGGCTTCCGGCCAGGGAACGCTGAGCCAAGCTGCCAAATCACCCGCATCGGTTAGCCTGGCGCACCATCCCAAGGGACAGATGCTAGCGCAGCGGTGGGCGAGGGCTTTGGCCGTATCGCATGGCCCGACCCGCGCAGCGGAGCTGCGACGGCTGGCATCTGCGCTTCGGCGGGGGTTGGGTGAAAGGGTTGATTAGCCCGAAATCAGGCGATGCGAAACGCCATGATGAGGTGGGGTATGCGCTCTGAACGCCCCCTCGCCACCACTTCAATCCCCAAGGTCATGCGCAATAGCTGTGGTTTCGCCGGAAGCGGGGGCCATCGGCCCGGTCGGCGGGCACGAAGTCGAGCGACCCGCGCCGGTTAGCACCCGGATCGATGCGATGTGGAACTGCCAAAGCCATCTCGACCTTCTGCTCAGAGAGCCTGGCGATCGGGCCCGAATGTCCAATTTCGGTTCTGAACCGGCTCTTGCGGGATCATTCCGCTGACTTTGGCCCGCCACCCGCGTCCGAGCAGGAGGGCGGGCAGATCTGTCGCGGGACGCTGCCCTATATTCGACACGCGTCGCTGCATGCGTCGGACCATCTCGATCAAAGCGACAGGCGCTCGGCGCTGGCTGGATGGCGAGCCGCTCGAAACCATCCAGCGGCAGCCCCCAGAGAAGCGGCGAATGCGCAAGGTCGGCCGCGTGGTGAACAGCTGGAAGTCTCAGGGGCCGGACCTGATCCGCCCGTCGGAATAGGAAGTGCCACACAGAGGCTGACGGTGAAGCGCAGTGCGGGGTAGGGGCGATCCCCATGGCCGCCACCATGAACGCCACAAGAACATCGTGTACCGGATTTGTACGGAGCAAGCCGGTTTGTTCGCGCGCCGTTCGCGTAAAAAGCTGCATCGAGAGGCGACCGCGGGAAGCGTTGTCGCTGTTAGTGGCTGATTTTCATTGGAAAAATGGTGCTGCAAGAGAGGATTGAACTCTCGACCTCTCCCTTACCAAGGGAGTGCTCTACCACTGAGCTACTGCAGCGCCGTTGGTGGCGGCGGAGATAGACGCAAAGTCGGAGGTCCGCAACCCCCTTTGCGCGGAAATCTGGTCCTGGTCGGCAGTGGGGGCTGGGCCCGCACTGGACCCGTCCTGCCCCTTGCGCTAAGGATCGGGCGATGCGCGGCTCAGGCACACAGGCACCAGGGAACATGCCCGGGAAGTCCGGCGCCAAAGGGCTGCGCGACGATCGGCTGAAGGCGGCGCTCAAGGCCAATATGGCGCGGCGCAAGGCGCAGGCCCGGGCGCGGACGGCGCAGGACGACACCGGCGCGTCCGGGGATATGAAACAGCAAAACGACGCCGGAACCGGCGCGGACGAGTGAGGCGGGCAGATGGATTCGATTCTGGTCAAGGGCAACGGGCCGCTCAAGGGCGCCATCCCCATCGCAGGGGCGAAGAACGCCTGCTTGACGTTGATGCCGGCGACGCTTTTGTCGGAAGAACCGCTGACGCTGACAAATGCGCCGCGGCTGTCGGACATCCGCACAATGACCCAGCTGCTGCAATCGCTGGGGGCCGAGGTGGCCAGCTTGCAGGACGGGCTGGTGCTCGCGCTGTCGAGCCATGACATCGCCAATCACAAGGCCGATTACGACATCGTCCGCAAGATGCGCGCCTCGATCCTTGTCCTCGGCCCGATGCTGGCGCGCGACGGCCATGCCGTCGTCTCGCTGCCCGGCGGCTGCGCCATCGGCGCGCGCCCGGTCGACCTGCATCTCAAGGCGCTTGAGGCGATGGGGGCCGATCTGGACCTGCGCGATGGCTATGTCCATGCCAAGGCACCGGGCGGGCGACTGAAGGGCGCGGTTTTCGAGTTTCCCTTCGTCTCGGTCGGGGCCACGGAAAACGCGCTTCTGGCCGCCACCCTGGCCAAGGGCACCACGGTGCTGAAGACCGCTGCGCGCGAGCCCGAGATCGTTGATCTGGCCCGCTGCCTGCGCAAGATGGGCGCGCAGATCGAGGGCGATGGGACGGACACGATCACCATCCAGGGGGTCGACCGGCTGCATGGCGCGACCCATCCCGTCGTGACCGACCGCATCGAACTGGGCACCTATATGCTGGTCCCCGCCATCGCGGGCGGCGAGGTCGAATGCTTGGGCGGCAAGATGGAACTGGTCGGGGCCTTTGCCGAAAAACTGGATGAGGCAGGGGTCTCGGTGACCGAGACGGAACACGGGTTGAAAGTGTCGCTCAAGAACGGGCGGGTGAAGGCGGTCGATGTGGTGACCGAACCCTTCCCCGGATTCCCGACCGACCTTCAGGCCCAGATGATGGCGCTGCTCTGCACCGCCGATGGCACCTCGGTGCTGGAAGAGAAGATCTTCGAGAATCGCTTCATGCACGCCCCTGAACTGATGCGGATGGGGGCAAAGATCGACGTGCATGGAGGCCATGCCACGGTCACGGGCGTCGAAAAGCTGCGCGGCGCGCCGGTGATGGCGACCGACTTGCGGGCTTCGGTGTCTCTGATCCTGGCGGGGCTTGCGGCCGAGGGCGAGACAGTGGTCAGCCGGGTCTATCATCTGGATCGCGGCTATGAGCGGGTCGAGGAAAAGCTCTCCGCCTGCGGCGCGAAGATCGAAAGGATTTCGGCCTGATGGCAGATGCGCGTTACGAGGATGGCGATGAAGGCCCGCTGCGGCTGATGGCGCAGGAGGCCGGGGATCTGCCTGTCCTCTCGGCGCTGCTGCAAGATGCGGTCCTGCCTGCGACCGAGATGCGCTGGGAGCCGAAGGGCCGTCGCTTCGCCGCTTTGGTGAATCGTTTCCGTTGGGAAGACCGTGAGCAGGCGCAAAGACAGGGGCGCCCGTTCGAACGTGTGCGCAGCCTTCTGTCGGTTTCGGGCGTTCTTGCGGTGAAGAGCCAGGGCATCGATCGCAACGACAAGGACCAGATCCTGTCGATCCTCGCGCTGGACTGGACGCCGGGCGAAGAGGGCGCTGGTACCCTGACCCTGGTTCTGGCGGGCGATGGTGCGGTCGCGCTGGAGGTCGAGGCGCTGGAGATCGCGCTGGAAGACGTCTCGAAACCCTATCTCGCGCCCTCGCGGCATGTTCCAGACCACGGCGTCTGATCACGCGCTTTACCCTGACCTGCGCTCGCGCTATGGGGCCGCGGTCCAGGAAGGGAAGACCCGCCATGCCGCATGTCCTGTCCACACGCGATCCGCGCTTCGAGGCCGATTTCACCGCCCTTCTGGGAATGAAGCGCGAGGAGGCCGAGGATGTCGATGCCGCGGTGGCCGCGATCATCGCTGATGTCAGGGCGCGCGGCGACGCAGCGGTGATCGCGCTGACCTCTCGTTTCGACCGGCTGGATCTGTCGCCCAAGACGCTCGCCTTCTCGCCCGCCGAGATTGCCGCCGAGGTGGCAAGAGTTCCCGCAGAAGAACGCGCCGCGCTGGAATTGGCCGCGGATCGCATCCGCGCCTATCACAGCCGCCAGAAGCCGCAGGACGAAAGCTGGACCGATGCCGCAGGCGCGACGCTGGGCTGGCGTTGGACACCGGTTTCCGCCGCGGGGCTTTACGTGCCCGGTGGCACGGCGTCCTATCCGTCTTCGGTGCTGATGAACGCCATTCCGGCCAAGGTCGCCGGGGTCGGGCGGCTGATCATCGCCTGCCCGACGCCAGGCGGTGCGGTCAATCCGCTGGTTCTGCTGGCGGCGCAATTGGCGGGCGTTGATGTGATTTACCGCATCGGTGGGGCGCAGGCGATTGCGGCGCTGGCCTATGGCACCCAGACCATCGCGCCGGTCGACAAGATCACTGGGCCGGGCAATGCCTTTGTCGCCGCCGCGAAGCGCCGGGTTTTTGGCCGTGTGGGCATCGACATGATCGCGGGGCCGTCAGAGATCCTTGTCATCGCCACGGGCGATCAGGACCCGGATTGGGTGGCGCTGGACCTGCTGAGCCAGGCCGAGCATGACGAAAGCGCGCAGTCGGTCCTGATCACGCCCGATGCCGCTTTCGGCGCCGCCGTCGCAGAGAGGGTGGAGAAGCGGCTGGCCGATCTGCCGCGCCGCGCCATCGCGGCGGCAAGCTGGGCGCAGAATGGCGCGGTGATCACCGTGCGTGATCTTGATGAGGCAGCAGCGCTGTCGAACCGTATCGCGCCAGAGCATCTGGAAATCCTGACACCTGATCCCGAAGCGGTGGCGGCGAACTGCACCCATGCCGGAGCGATCTTCCTTGGCGCTTTCACGCCGGAAGCAATTGGCGACTATGTCGGCGGGCCGAACCACGTCCTGCCAACAGCGCGTTCTGCGCGGTTTTCCTCGGGGCTCAGCGTGCTCGATTTCATGAAGCGCACCACCATGGCGCGGATGACGCCCGGGGCGCTCAAGGCCATTGGCCCCGCTGCCGAGACACTGGCGCAATCCGAAGGGTTGCAGGCGCATGGCCTGTCGGTCCGCGCGCGGCTGGATCGGCTGAACGGCTAGCGAAACTTCTGTCGGCTTGGCCTGCGTCATCCTCCTTGATCGACGGGCCACTGTCGGGCAAGAGGGCAGGGCGCGTGACGAACGAAGGCCCCCATGACCAATCGCATCTGCCATATCGAGATCGACGAGAAGGGGCTGGTGCGTCCGACGCCCGAGATCGAACAGGAGCGCCGCGTGGCGATCTTCGATCTCTTGGAGGACAACAGGTTCGGCCTGCCGCCTCGCCCCGAACGCCCCGTGCCACCCGGGCCTTACCGGCTGCATCTGGCGATCCGCGAGAACCGCCTTGTTTTCACCATCGCCTGCGAGGATGAAAGCCCGGTGGGAGAGTTCCATCTCAGCCTCGGCCCGTTCCGTCAGGTGGTGAAGGATTACTTTCAGATCTGCGAAAGCTATTTCGAAGCGGTGAAGCGCCTGCCGCCCAGCCAGATCGAGGCGATAGACATGGCGCGGCGCGGGATTCACAACGAAGGAGCGCGCGTGCTCCAAGAGCGGCTGGAGGGCAAGGCCGAGGTCGATACCGACACGGCGCGCCGGCTGTTTACCCTGATCTGCGTGTTGCACTGGGGGTAAGATTGGGGTCCTTCCCGCAATCCGTTCTCTTCTGCTGTGATCATAACGCCGTGCGCTCGCCCATGGCCGAGGCTTTGATGAAGAGCTTCTATGGCCATTCGGTCTACGTGCAATCGGCCGGCGTGAAGAATGACATGGAAGTGGATGGCTTTTCGGTCGCCGTCTGCCGCGAGATCGGACTGGAAATCTCGCGTCACCGGTCGCGGTCTTTCGAAGAAATGCAGGAATGGGGCGACGATCTGGGCCAGTTCGACCTGATCATCGCCCTCTCGCCCGCCAGCCAGCGCCAGGCGCTTGAGCTGACGCGCTTCCACCATCTCGAGGTCGAATATTGGCCGATCCTCGATCCGACCGGGTTGGGAGAGACACGCGAGGCCAAGCTCGCGGCCTATCGCCAGGCGCGCGACCAGATCCGCAGCCGGATGCTGGAGCGGTTCGGCCCGCCGACCGCGCGCGCCGAAAAGGCCTAGGTCGGGGCAGGAGAGGGTACGGCCAGAGCATGGCGCCGCTGAACTTGCCGCTCCCAAGCCGATGAGGCGTTGGCCTGACCAGGCCCATCAACTGCCATACGCGCTGGCCGGATCGCAATGGCTGCCAGGCGGCGCCTTGCGGGCAGGGGCAGGTTCGGCCGCTGATCGGGCCTTTTGCCCTGGCCAGTCGCCTCGCGGGGCGCATCACGGCCTGTCATGCCGCCTTGTGAAAGACCGCGACAAGGGCACGACCTGCGTCACGTCGACGGGGAAAAGATAAAGGGCGCGGTGGCTCGTCGCCCCCGCGCCCCGGATCACGCCGGTTCCGGCGCTTACTGGATCTGCTGGCCGTTCACGAAGATCTGGAAGCCTTCCTTGGCCTCGATCGTGGTGGTCAGGCTGTCGGGCTCGGCGCCGGGCTTCATGAAAGCGCCCATCATCATCCGTGCGCCCATGGCGTCATCCTCGGACAGAAGGCCGGTCTTGATCAGCCCGTCGATCAGCGCATTCGCCCCGGTCACCGCCACATCTGCCTTGCCAAGCGGCATGGGCATCCCCATCGAATTGTCGAAGGTGAAGGCGCCATTGGCGTTCAGTGCTGCCCCCGCGACCTTGAGCGCGATGGTGGTGATGTCCAGGTTTTCCGGCGCGGGCATCGGCGGGGTCTGGCCGGTTTCCTCGGCTGCCATCAGGGCGGGCAGGTCGATGGCGGTCTTGCCCGAGACGTCAATCGCCAGATCCAGCGGCTCGCGCTTCAGCGCGGCGCCGGGGTCGAACATGCCCCAAACAGCCTCGTTCAGCGTGAACTGCGACAGGCTCAGCTTAAGGTGATAGTCCGCAGGCGTGGCCGCTACCACGGGCAGAAGGAAATCCATCACCATCGGGCCAAGGTTTACCTCGACCGGGGCGGGGATCGCGCTGCTGGTCATATTCATCTTCATGCCGGGCGAGTCGCTGACGACAGTGAAGGCCGTGTTGTCGAGTGACAGCGACGCCGTGCCGCCCGAGGCGGTCATGTCGAGTTGCATCGGGAAGAATTCGTCTTCCTGGCTGACCGATCCGGTCGAGGCGCCCTGCTTGGTCGAAACCTTGAGGGCAAGGCCATCGGCAAGCGCCTTCGCGAAATCGCCCGGGCCCTGCATTTCGGCGAGCGCCATGGTCGCGGGCAGAGTCAGCGTGCCCGAAAGCGCGATGTCGGCAGTTTCGCTTTTCTGGGCCTGTTTCTGCTTGAGGTTCGGATCGTCCGAGGTGACGTCATAGCCGAATTTGGTCGCGTTCAGCACCAGGCTGAAGGCGCGGTTGCTGCCGGGCGTGTCGGAATAGGTGCCGGACAGCCCTTCGAAGTTCACGTCGATCAGGCTGGTGACTTTTTGCGCCGGGGTATTGGCATCGAAGCTGTACCCTTCATGGCTGGCGTCGATGGCGGCCTTCAGGCTGTTGGCGCTGTAGTCATAGACCAGCGCGCCGCCCTCGCCCTCATGCGCGGTGATCACAAGCCCGTCATGGCTGAGGTCGAACTTGCCGCCGCCATCGGCAGTGCCGTCAAAGCCAATCGCGGCACCGGGGGTGATCACGACCGAGCCATCGGCCTGTTCGGCCAGCGTCATGTCTGAGATTTTGATGGCATTTTGTTCGCCGGCGGGCGCGATGGAGACGCCGTTCAGCGTAAGCACCCCGCCGGAGTTGGATTCGGTGGCGGCGGAAACCTGAAGGCCGACAAGGCCTGCGCCATCCTTCCACGACTGCCAGACCTTATCGGCCGTCAAGGCGGCATGGGCTGTGCCGGACAATAGCAGGACAAGTGCAGGGGCTGCGGTAAAATGGGTGAATCGAAACATGGGTCCGTCTCCTGGCGGGCTTTAGATTTTCGCCCGATAGCAAAGCCTGTTTATGCTGCAACCGCAAGCAGGGGATTCATCACCGTCGCAGGAGCGGGGTGTGAAACGGCAGCGGAACAAGAGGAAGCGATGAGCGGAAAATCTGCGGCACTACAGGGGGATAGGGTCGCACTGATCGAGTTTCCCGCGCCTTTGCCCTGGCGGGTGGCGCTGGGGCCGGGGGCTGCGGGCGGTGCGGGGGATCTGGTGATCGCCTGCGCCTCGATCGGCCATGACCCCCTCCGCCCGCCCGTGCCGGAATTCCTGCGCCATGCGATGGCGGGCGGACGGCGGGCGATCTTCGTGACGGATGAAAGCCGGAGCTGGGGGCAGACGCCGGGGCTGACCGACGCGCTGCAAGAAGCCTTGGCCGCAGCGCGGCGGGCGGGGCCTCTGGGGCGCGTCCTGGTGCTGGGGCAGTCGATGGGAGCGGTGGTGGCGCTGAAGGCAGCGGCGATGGTCGGGGCCGATGCCGTTTTGGCCTTTGGGCCACAAAGCGGGCTGGGCGCGCTGGCGCCGCCGGGTGAGCGGCGCTGGCAGCCCTGGGCGGGGCGCTTGCGGGATGAAAGCGTGACTGTGCCCGCCGGCGTGGCGGTCACGCTGTTTCACGGGCTGCGCGATGACACGGCGCAGGCACGCGGCTTTCCGGCGCGCAGGGGCCTGGATCACCTTCTGTTCCCCGGGCAGGACCATTCCGGCCTTTGCCCGCATCTGTCAGGGCGGGGCGCCCTGGGCGGGCTGATCGAGGCGGCGCTGGCGGGCGACCGGCGGCGCCTGTTGCGCATCGCGACCTCGGCCGGAGGTGTGCGGCGCGACAGGTTGTGGCGGGATCAGGAGCCGCGATAGGTGGAATAGGCGAAGGGCGAGATCAGAAGGGGCACATGGTAATGCTGCGAAGCGTCGGCGATCCCAAAGCGGATCGGGATTTCGTCCAGAAACAGCGGGCCCTCCGCCGGGGATTGGCCCGACGCACGCAGATACGCCCCGGCGCAGAAGACCAGCTCATAGCTGCCTTCGGTCAGCTTGTCGCCAGACAGCATCGGCGCATCGGTGCGGCCATCGGCATTGGTCACCGTCTCGGCGATCTTGCGGTGGCTTTGTCCGCTGATCCGGTAGAGCATGATCTTCACGCCCGCCGCGGGTTTTCCCAGTGCCGTGTCGAGAACATGGGTCGTCAGCCTGCCGCCAGCCATTGCATTCCTCCGTGATCCTGCGCCCATCTGACCATGATTTCCGCGCCAGGGCCATTCTGCCCTGCCGCGACAGGTCTTTCAGCCATATTTTGAAAACACGCAGCGATTTTCGGCCCTAAGATGAAGATGCGACAAAGGAGTGCCCAAGGCATGAACCGTTATCCCCGCGATTTCCGCGGCCATGGCCCGAACCCGCCCGATGCGCGCTGGCCGGGGGGCGCGAAGATCGCGATCTCGCTGGTGCTGAACTATGAAGAGGGCGGCGAGAACAACATCCTGCATGGCGATGGCCAGTCGGAAGCCTTCCTGTCGGACATCGCGGGGGCAGCGCCCTGGCCGGGGATGCGGCATTGGAACATGGAATCGATTTATGACTATGGCGCGCGGGCCGGGTTCTGGCGGCTGCATCGGCTCTTCCTCGAAAAGGGCGTGCCGGTCACCATCTATGGCGTGACGTCGGCGCTGGCGCGCAATCCCGAGCAGGTGGCCGCGATGAAGGAGGCGGGCTGGGAGATCGCCAGCCACGGGCTGAAATGGGTCGATCACCGCGACATGCCGGTCGAGGAAGAGGCGCGGCAGATCATGGAGAGCTTCCGCCTGCATGAAGAGGTCGTGGGTACGCCGCCGCAGGGCTGGTACACTGGCCGCTGTTCGATGAACACCGTGCGGCTGACCGCCGAGACGCAGAGGCTCGCCTGGATTTCCGACACCTATGACGACGACCTGCCCTATTGGCTTGAGGTGGGGGACCATGACCAGCTGGTCATTCCCTATACGCTGGAAGCCAATGACATGCGCTTCGCCACGGCGCCGGGCTATATCGAGGGCGAGCAGTTCTTCACCTATCTCAAGGATACGTTCGACACGCTTTATGCCGAGGGTCAGGCGGGTCAGGCCAAGATGTTCTCGGTTGGGCTTCACAACCGGCTGATCGGCCGGCCCGGCAAGGTGGCGGGGCTGCGGCGGTTCCTGGACTATGCGCTGGGGCATGATGGCGTGTGGTTCGCGCGGCGGATCGACATTGCGCGCCACTGGGCGGCCGAGCATCCGCATCGGAGGATCGAGCGGCCAAGCCGGATGACGCGCGAGCGGTTTGTCGAACGCTTTGGCGGCATTTTTGAACATTCGCCCTGGATCGCCGAGGGCGCCTGGGAGCTGGAGCTGGGCCCGGCGCATGACAGTGCGGTCGGCTTGCACAATGCGCTGGCGCGGAGCTTCCGCAGCGCCAGCCCCGAGGCGCGGCTGGGCGTTCTGACGGCCCACCCCGATCTGGCGGGCAAGCTGGCGCAGGCCAAGCGGCTGACGGCGGATTCGACGGCGGAACAGGCCAGCGCGGCGCTCGATGCGCTGACCGATGCAGAGCGCGCGCGGTTCGAGTCGCTCAACGCCGAGTATGTCGCCAAGCACGGCTTTCCCTTCATCATAGCAGTGCGTGACAATACCAAGGACACGATCCTGGCCGCCTTCGCGGCGCGGATCGCCAATGAGACCGAGACCGAATTCGCCACGGCCTGCGCGCAGGTGGAGCGGATCGCGTTTCTGCGCCTGAAGGACCAATTGCCATGACTTCGTACCACCAGGTTACGGGCGGGCTGCCGCCACAGACCAGCCTGATGACCGGTCGCGCCGTCTTTACCGAGGCCTATGCCTTCATCCCCAAGGGCTGCTTTTCCGACATCGTGACAAGCTGCCTGCCGGGCTGGTCGCGCACCCGCCTCTGGCTGATCGCAAGGCCGATGAGCGGGTTTTCCGAAACCTTCAGCCAATATGTGATGGAAGTGCAGCCCGGCGGCGGGTCGGACGCGCCGGACGCGGAGGCGGGGGCAGAGCATTGGCTGTTCTTCACCGGCGGTCTGGCCACTTTGACGGTGGACGGGCAGGGGACGGAAATGGAGGCGGGCTCTTATGCCTATATTCCGCCGGACGCGCACTGGACACTCTGGGCCGAGGGAAATGTGCCCGCCCGGTTCCACTGGCTGCGCAAGCTCTACGAACCCGCGCCGGGCGTGGCGGTGCCGGAACATTTCACGGTGAACGAGCGCGATGTGGCGGTCCGTTTCATGCCCGATACGGGTGACCGCTGGGGCACGACGCGCTTTGTCGACCCCGAGGATGTGCGCCACGACGCCCATGTGAACATCGTGACCTTCCAGCCCGGCGGTGTGATCCCCTTTGAGGAGACGCATGTCATGGAGCACGGGTTGTATGTGCTTGAGGGTAAGGCGGTCTACAAGCTGAACAAGGACTGGGTCGAGGTCGAGGCGGGCGATTTCATGTGGCTGCGCGCCTATTGCCCGCAGGCCTGCTATGCCGCCGGTCCGGGGCGGTTCCGCTATCTTCTCTACAAGGACGTGAATCGCCATGCCCGGCTGCGCGGGCCGTGGCTGGGACGGTAACCGCGAGATGCGTCTGATCCGAACCGAGCCGCTGACGGCCGAGGCCTTTGCCCCCTTCGGGCAGGTGCTTGAGGGGACGGGCGACTTCCGCCTGATCAATGCGGGTCTGTGCCGGCGCCACCATGACCGCGCCGTGCTGGATTTCGGGCCGGAAGGCCGGGCCGGGATTTCGATCTTCAAGGCCGAAGCGCGGGCGCTGCCCTATGAGTTCGACCTGATCGAGCGCCATCCCGAGGGCTCGCAGGCCTTTCTGCCGATGGGGGCCGAGCCTTTTCTCGTCATCGTGACGGCCGATCCGCAAGCCCAGCCTCGCGCCTTTCTGACAAATGGTGCGCAGGGCATCAATCTAGCGCGCGGCACTTGGCACGGCGTCCTGACGCCTCTCGCGGCGCCCGGTCTCTTTGCGGTGGTGGACCGCATCGGTGCCACGCCCAATCTGGAAGAACACCGCTACAGCGAAGCCTGGCGGGTGATCCGGGGCTGAAGCGCCCGGACAAGAAGACCGGAGCGCGCCCGGGGGCGGCCCCGCATCCGGCAGTCAACAAGAACGCCCCCGGGAAAGGGATGGATATGACGAAGGATGTGCATCCGGTGGACGAGGGTCTCGCGCCGCCGAAATTGTTCACGCTGGGCCTTCAGCATGTGCTGGTGATGTATGCGGGGGCGGTGGCCGTGCCACTGATCATCGGGCGGGCGCTGAAACTTGAACCGGCCGATGTGGCCTTTCTGATCTCGGCAGACTTGTTCGTTTGCGGCATCGCCACCCTGATCCAGTCGCTGGGCGTGACGCAATGGTTCGGCATCAAGCTGCCTGTCATGATGGGCGTGACCTTTGCCGCCGTGGGGCCGATGCTGGCGATGGCGGGGGCCAATCCGGGGCCGGAAGGCGCGAGGGCAATCTTTGGCGCGATCATCGCAGCGGGGCTGATCTCGATCCTGATCGCGCCGCTGGTCAGCCGGATGCTGCGCTTTTTCCCGCCAGTGGTGACGGGCACGATCATCTTGGTGATCGGCGTCAGTCTGATGCGCATCGGCATCAATTGGATTTTCGGAAATCCGGTCGGACCGACCGCACCTTCAATCGTCGATCCGGCCTATGCGGATTGGCTGAAGGCCGTGACCGATGGCGTGGCGGCGGGGACGGTGACCGGGCTGCCGCCGGTGCCCGAGAAACTGGCTATCGCCGCCTCAGTGCCGAACCCGGCCTATGCGCCGCTGGGCAATATCCTGGTCTCGGCCATCGTGCTGTGTTCAATTCTTTCCATCGCCAAGTTCGGGCGTGGCTTTGTCGCCAATATCTCGGTCCTTCTGGGCATCGTGATCGGCGCCTTGATCGCGATCGTCATGGGCGCGATGACCTTTGGCAAGGTGGCCGACGCGGCCTGGTTCGGGCTGATCACGCCCTTCCATTTCGGCACACCGATCTTTGCGCTGGTGCCGGTGATTACCATGGTTCTGGTGATGATCGTGGTGATGATCGAATCGACCGGAATGTTCCTGGCGCTGGGCGAGATGACGGGCAAGAAGGTGGATCAACCGATGCTCTCGGCGGGCCTGCGCACCGATGGCGTGGGCACGCTGATCGGCGGCATCTTCAACACCTTCCCCTACACCTCCTTCAGCCAGAATGTCGGGCTGGTCGGCGTGACCGGAATCAAGAGTCGCTTCGTCTGCGTGGCGGGTGGCGTGATCTTGATCGTGCTGGGGCTGGTGCCGAAGATCGGTGCGCTGGTGGAATCGATCCCGACCATGGTTCTGGGCGGGGCGGGGCTGGTGATGTTCGGAATGGTGGCCGCGACGGGCATCCGCATTCTTGCCGGTGTCAACTTCGCCACCAACCGCAACAACCTGTTCATCGTCGCGGTGTCGCTGGGCATGGGGATGATCCCGCTGATCGCACCCAACTTCAAGCAGTGGATCTGGCATGACATTCACCCGTTGATCGAAAGCGGTATCCTGCTGGCCTCGATCGCCGCAGTCGTGCTGAACGCCTTCTTCAATGGCGCAGCTGAAGACCGGGCGGCGATCACGGCGGCGGCTTCCGCGGCGGATCACTGAACGCAAAAGGCCCCGCATTGGCGGGGCCTTTCCTTATCCGGCAGATGCGGCGGGCTTAGGCCAGCTGCAGATTGATCGCCGATTCGCGGCCATCGCGGCCACGCTCGACGTCGAAGGTCACCTTCTGGCCATCGGCCAGTTCACGGATGCCCGAGCGTTCCATCGCCGAGATATGCACGAAGACATCCTTCGAGCTGCCTTCCGGCGCGATGAAGCCGAAACCCTTGGTGCTGTTGAACCATTTCACGGT
The DNA here is from genome assembly GCF_044142105.1 of Neotabrizicola paludis. Classification (NCBI taxonomy): domain Bacteria; kingdom Pseudomonadati; phylum Pseudomonadota; class Alphaproteobacteria; order Rhodobacterales; family Paracoccaceae; genus Neotabrizicola; species Neotabrizicola paludis. Next base: position 17,871 of record NZ_JBGTYM010000016.1, on the reverse strand, counting down.
GCCATTGGCCATCGTGTCTACTCCTGTCTTTCACCACCCGCGGAATGCGATGGCCCGGCTTCGTCACGAGAAAGATCGAGAACTGAAGCCGCAAGGAGACAGGATTTCGATGATCGAGTGGTGTCGCCCCTGTCCCATGCGCCTTTTTCGGCTGGAAAGCCAATGAATTCGTTCAGCCGCATTTGGAATGGCCGCAGTCATTGCAGGTCATGCAGCCTTCCTTCATCACCATCGCATAGGCGCCGCAATTCGGGCAGGCGGGGCCGCGCGGGGTTTCGCCCACCGCCATCACGGCGGCTTTGGGGTCGGATTTCAATCCCAGCCCCTCGCCAGCGATAAAGCCGATGTCGATCAGATGGCGTTCGATCACCCCGCCGATGGCGGCAAGGATGGAGGGGACGTATTTGCCCCGCATCCAGGCGCCGCCGCGCGGATCGAAGACGGCCTTCAGCTCCTCGACGACGAAGGAAATGTCGCCGCCGCGCCGGAAGACCGCCGAAATCATCCGGGTCAGCGCCACGGTCCAGGCGAAATGCTCCATGTTCTTCGAATTGATGAAGACCTCGAAGGGGCGGCGGTGTCCGGCGATGACGATGTCATTGATGGTGATGTAAAGCGCGTGTTCGCTGCCCGGCCATTTGATCTTGTAGGTCTGGCCTTCCAGCGCGGCGGGCCGGTCGAGCGGGTCCGACAGATAGACCACCTCGGCCCCGTCGCTGGTCTGGCGGACGGTGGCGGGGGCTTCGGCCGGGGTCTTGTCGGACGCCTCGGCCACGGTCAGGACCGAGCCGGTCACGTCATTCGGGCGATAGGTGGTGCAGCCCTTGCAGCCCTGATCCCAGGCGGCCATGTAGACCTCCTTGAAATCGTCAAAGCTGATATCGGCGGGGCAGTTGATGGTCTTGGAGATCGAGCTGTCGACCCATTTCTGCGCTGCAGCCTGCATCTTGACATGGTCAAGCGGCGGCAGGGTCTGGGCGTCGACGAAATGGTCGGGCAGGGGGGCGTCGCCGTGCGTCTCGCGCCAGAGGCGGACGGCGTAATCCACCACCTCCTCCTCGGTGCGGCTCCCGTCCTTTTGCAGCACCTTGCGGGTATAGGCATAGGCGAAAACCGGCTCGATCCCGCTGGACACATTGCCAGCGTAAAGCGAGATCGTCCCGGTGGGCGCGACCGAGGTGAGGAGCGCGTTGCGGATGCCGTGCTGCGCGATGGCGGCGCGGACATCGGCATCCATGCGCTGCATGTTGCCGCTGGCAAGGAAGCCTTCGGCATCGAACAGCGGGAAGGTGCCCTTCTCGCGTGCCAGATCGACACTGGCAAGATAGGCCGAGCGGGCAATCGCATGCATCCAGCGGTCGGTCAGGGCCACGGCCTGATCGCTGCCATAGCGCGCGCCCAGCATCAGAAGTGCATCGGCCAGCCCGGTAACGCCCAGCCCGATCCGCCGCTTGGCCGCCGCCTCTTGCGCCTGCTGGGGCAGGGGGAAGCGGCTGGCATCGACGACATTGTCCATCATCCGCACCGCGATGCGCACCAGACGGTCCAGCGCGGCCGCATCCATCTGCGCCGTGGCGGTGAAGGCGCCGGTGACCAGCGTCGGCAGGTTGATCGAACCCAGAAGGCAGGCGCCATAGGGCGGCAGGGGCTGTTCGCCGCAGGGATTGGTGGCGGCGATGGTCTCGGCATAGCCCAGGTTGTTCGCGGTATTGATCCGGTCGATGAAGATCACGCCCGGTTCGGCGAAATCATAGGTCGAGCGCATGATCCGGTTCCACAGATCTCGCGCGTTCAGCGTCTTGTAGACCTTGCCGTCGAACTGCAATTCCCAAGGGCCATCGGCCTTGACCGCCGCCATGAAGGCATCAGTCACCAGGACGGAGAGGTTGAACATGCGCAGCCGGGCCGGGTCCTTCTTGGCCTCGATGAAGGCTTCCACATCGGGATGATCGCAGCGCATCGTCGCCATCATCGCGCCGCGGCGCGAGCCTGCAGACATGATGGTGCGGCACATCGCATCCCAGACATCCATGAAGGAGAGCGGTCCAGACGCGTCGGCGGCGACCCCCTTCACCTCGGCGCCGCGCGGCCGGATGGTCGAGAAATCATAACCGATGCCGCCGCCCTGCTGCATGGTCAGCGCGGCCTCTTTCAGCGCGTCGAAAATGCCGGGCATCGTGTCGGGGATGGTGCCCATGACGAAGCAGTTGAACAGTGTGACCGAGCGCCCGGTGCCCGCACCTGCGGTGATGCGGCCGGCGGGCAGGAACTTGAAGTCCTCAAGAGCGGCGTAGAATTCGCTTTCCCATTTCGCAGGCTCGGCCTCGGTTTCCGCCAGCGCGCGGGCGATCCGGCGCCAGCTGTCCTCGATCGTGCCGTCGATCGGCGTGCCATCCGCTTCCTTGAAGCGATACTTCATGTCCCAGATGGATTCGGCGATGGGGGCATGGAATCGCGACATGGGGCGATTTATCCTTGATCTGGTGGGCGCTGAGGCGGAAGCCGCAGGATATATCCCGGGGGCGACCGGGTCAATGAAGGCGCGGTCTTGCTGTGGCGGTGGCAGGGCCTATGCTTGGCACCATGGGATTCGTCAACCTTCTGAAGCTCTGCGTCGGGGCCGACTCGGTCGAGGACCTGACCGACTGGCAGGCCAGCCAGCGCGGCCGCTGGCCCGAGGGCCGGGCAATGCATGTCACCCGGATGTGGCCCAAGCGCGAGGATGAGGTGCTGGCTGGCGGCTCGCTCTACTGGGTGATCAAGGGCGTCGTCCTGTGTCGCCAGCGTCTGATGGGGCTTGAGGAAGTGCGCGGCGCCGATGGCATCCTGCGTTGCGGATTGGTGCTGGATGCCGAGCTGATCCGCACCGAGGCCGCACCCCGCCGTCCTTTCCAGGGCTGGCGCTACCTGAACCCCGAGGACAGCCCGCGCGATCTGCCGAAAGGCCGGGCCGCCGACGATGCCCTGCCGCCTGAACTGGCACAGGCTCTGGCCGAGATCGGGTTGCGCTGACCCGCCACGTTGTAGCCGCGGATGGGGCAGAGTTTCCGCCTTGGCCCCGCACGCTACCCCAATAGAGCGGCAGGCGGAGGGGGGGGCGAGCGGTCGAAGGCACAGCCTTGAAACAGAGCGGGCACGATGACTTCTGACGCCCGCCGAGGCCAGGGTCGCCCGCAAAACCCCATTGCCAAAACAGAGCGAGCTTGCCTCGATCCTCGATTTTGTGCCGGCGCGGGCTTTGGCCAACGAGGCCGGCGAGACGCCTGCGACCGCACGGACCCTATGGGTTACGCTGCGCCTTGGCCTGCCGGAGACATGGGGCGCTGCGGTGAGTGAGTGCGCGTCCGAGAGATGCCGCGCGCAGCATAGGCCAGCGAGCAAGGGGGGCGAAGCAGGCGAACCCTGCACCGATTTTCCACGCGAATTGCGTGTAGTTTGCAGGAAGGTCACGGAAAGCCGCTGAAAATCTCCGCCGAACGCCAAGGATGAACGTTGCCAGAAATGCGCTTGTTTCCCCTGGGCTTGGTGGATATACGGGCAGGCGGAGTGGTGGCCGAGTGGTCGAAGGCACACCCCTGCTAAGGGTGCAGGCGGGGAACCGTCTCGAGGGTTCGAATCCCTTCCACTCCGCCACCACATAACGCATTGATATTGAATGATTTTTACTAATGGCAATTGTGGTGCATTTTCCGCAGCTTGCGAGGTGCGCTGGCACCTAGAGACTTGAATTTGCACGCGAAATAGTCGTCCGAAATGGCGCGAGTCTCTGTTTGGCATTTGGCGCGATACGGTTTTCGGCCGCGGCTTTTGTCGTTGGATTTGACTTTGGGCCAATTCGAAGCTGACGCGGCGGTCCGAAGGGGTGGTGTTGCGATCACGGAACTGTCGCAAAGGTGCCAAACCTCGTAAAAGATACAAGGCTCAGAGCATGCTGGTGATGCACACTGAGATTGGAACGCGCCGGCGAGCATTCCCGACCGCCACGCTTCCGAGGATCAAAGCCCGCCGACGATCTGCCGCTGCTGATCCCAGTCCGCCGGCATCTGCCGCCGCTTGACCCATTCCGAAGTGAAGGCAACGGGCTGGCGGCCTGCCGCGACCTGATCGAGAAGATCCGGCGCGAGGAAGGCGAGGCCGATCATCTGCTGGATACGGCTGGTGGTGGTCTTCTCTTTGGTGGCGAGATCGCCGAAGGAGGTGCCGGCCTTGATGGCCGCATACCAGCGCTGTGCCGCCAGGATGTTCTTCGCCAAGACCGGGTCGACCTGCGGCACGGCAGCACCCAGGGTGATGCGGGCCTCGACGCCGCGGCGCTGCATCTGGAAGGAGGCGCTGATCCGTCGGGCCGCGCTGTCGATCCGATCCGCTGCGATACCCAGCCGTTCGGCCAGAACCTTTCGGTCGAGCCGCAGGAGAATGCTGCCCTGCTGGAGATCGGCGCGGCGCAGCAGCTGTGCCCAGAGATCGGCACTGCCCTCGGGGTCGCAGTCCATCGCTAGATACCGCATCTTCTCTTGCAGTCCGGGAATCTCGGACGCCGACAGATCGCGGACCAGATCGGTGAGTACCGTGGGCTTGCTTAGATGATCCCGCAGGATGCGGGCGATGCCGGTCTCGAGATCGCGGGCCGGCAGCCGCCAGGCATCGGGGTGCCTCTCGCGCCTGTCGGTAACTAGCCGGCGCGAGATGTAATAGCGCAGGCGCTTGCCGTTCTTGCGGGAATGGCTCGGGGTCAGCCGGTCGTCGGTCTCGTCGAAAAGCTTGCCGACCAGCGGTGAGCGTTCGGCCGCATTCGCGTGGCCGCGGCTACGCGCCGCTTCCGCAGCAAGCCGCTCCTGCAACGCGTCCCAAGCGACAGGATCGAGGATCGCCGGATGCTGGCCCGGATAGACCTTGTCGCGGTGCCGGATGCGGCCGGCATAGAGTGGATTGGTCAGGATCTGGTAGACATGGCCGCGGCTGAAGGGCGTCCCGCCGCTCCGGCTGATCTGGCCGGCCTCATAGGCATCCATCAAGAGCGCTTGGACGTCATCGTTCTTCGCGCGTGCAATGTCGACGGCGAGGCTTATGGGGATGAGGCCGGTTTCGACCGCTGCCACAAGCCGTTCCTCTCCACGCTCGAGAAGGGTCACAATCATGTTGACCCAGCTCTGGGTGCAGCCGATCTTTCCGGCGATGACGAGATCGGTATAGCCGCGCCGGTGCAGGCTGCCGATCTCGACCATCAGGTCAATCGGGCGGTGCTGGCGGCGTGCGATGTTCTCGACCAGGCTCATCACCATGCAGTCGGCATCTTCTGCCTCTATCACCACCGCGGGGATCTTGTTCTGTCCAAGCAAGCGGAAGGCGTCGAGCCGACCTTCGCCACACACAAGATCGTAGCGGTCAGGATCCCCGGGATGGGCACGAACGGTCACCGGTCGCTTGAGGCCGACCGCATCGATATTGTCGACGATCTCCCTGTGCTGGCGCTTGTTGCGGGCGCGGGGATTCAGGACCTCGATCCGGTCGATCGGGATCATCTGAAGGTGCTGGGGACGGGGTTGATCAGTCATGCTACCTCCCTGAGAGGTTTGCGCTCTGCGAGCGCGTAGAGCGGATCGAGGCTGTCAAAACGGTAGCCGTCGAGGGCGAGGCCATTCTCTTCGGCCAGACGAAGCCTGCCTGTGCCGATGTCGAAGAGCGGAAAGAGGAAATAGTCGAAAGGCTTGCGGTTAAGTTCGTCCATCCGGATGACGACGGAGATGTCCGGCACGAGTCCCGTATCGAACCGTACTCGCCAGCGCAGCGTGCCACCTTGCGTGCGCGTGCATCGGACAATCACCAGGGACAGAGTGAACTCGTCGTTGACGGTTACGATATCCGTTTCCACATCGCGAATGGCGGCACCGCCCGCGGCGGAAATCCCGTGCAATACGGAATCAATGACACCGGGATGAAGACGGCGGAGTTCGCGGTTGATCTCGATATAGCGATAGTCGCGCCGGGGCCGGAAGCCGACCAATTGATAGGCCCGGAGCAAACTGCCAAAGCGATGGCTGTAAGCGCTGCTGGAAGGGGTTGCGTCGGCCTCGTCGATGATCAGGCCTGACAAGGCGCCCTGCCGCTCCAGAAGCGCCTGCAGGGCGGCGAGCATGTCCTCATCCGACAGGCGGGCCGAACGTGCGGCGATGATCTGGTTGGCGGCCTCATGGAGCGCCGGATCGATGAGAGCGGGAAAGCTGTTCGGCGCCCGGATCCAGATGTCGGGATCGTTGCGCACCCGTTTCTTCTTGAGTTTGAAGGAGACCCGGTTCCAGACATTGGTGCCGATGTACTTCTCGTTGATCAACACCTGATGGACGGTGCCCCTGGTCCAGGGCCGGCCGAGGTCGGTCAGGATGCCCCGGGCGTTCAAAGCCTCGGCGATCTGCGCTTCGTTCCGACCCTCGTGCACGAAAGCGCGGTAGATCTCCGCGACAGTGGCAACTTCCTCCTCAGGCCCCGGGACGAGCACCACACGATCAGTCTGCAGGCTCTTCTGTTCGCCTTGCACCAGCGTGGCTTTGGGTGCGCCGTTCTGATCGATGAGAAGACGGCGCAGGCCGAACCCGGCCGGACCGCCCTGACGAAAGCCCTTCTCGATCAGACGGCATTGCCCGGCAAAGACCTTGCCGGACAGCTCCCGGCTGAATTCACCAGCCATGGCGCGCTTTATGCTCTTGACGATTGTCGAAATCGGACCGCCGTCGTTCTCGAACTGCTCGGCGCAGTAGTGCACAGCGATGCCGGCACGCCGGCAAACGTATTCGTAATAGGCGCTCTCATCCGCATCCTGAAAACGCCCCCAACGGCTGACGTCGTAAACGAGGATCGCTTCGAAATCCGCCTTTCCCGTGGTGACGGTCTCGATCAACTGTTCCAGGGCGTCCCGGCCTTTGATCAGCAACCCGCTCTTGCCCTCGTCGGCATAGGTGCGGACGACTTCCATGCCTCGCAAGGCTGCATAGGCCTGGATCGCGTCTGCCTGGTTCTCGGTCGAGTAGCGCTGATGATCGGTCGACATGCGCACATATTCGGCGGCCCGGACCAGCGGCGGGCCGTCGCGTGCTTTCCCTGTGAACGCGGGATCCACCACCGGGTTCGGCCTCCGTCTCCGTCGGGACAAAAGCAGTCATCGCCGGTGCCATGAGCACCGGGTAAGGTCGATCGTCATGCTATGAGTCCGGCGGAAGATAGCAGATTTTCGCGCGAGAGGCGCCGACCAAACGGGATCGAAAACCCGCATCGGCTGGATCGTGCCGGCGAGCCATCGGGCAAGATCCTGTTCCCTGCTCGAGTGGAAAACTACCCTGTTTGGCCCGAAAAAGTTCCCTGTTCCCGGTGGCAGGGAAATCTTTGATAACGCGTTGAAGAGTCGCAAGGATTTTGGGCGCATTGGCTCAAAACGGCCGAAAACAGCGGAAATTCCCTGTTATTTTCCCTGTTTGCAGGGAATTTTGTAGAGACGGGATAGCTCCGGACTGGCCCATCCGCCATAACATATTGATAATAAATGATTTTCGGTTTCCGCCGATATTCTCCCGTGTTTCCGGGGGTTAGGCGTGCTGTTCCTGGACGGAGACGCTCCACCTCCTTGATCTTCCCTGCAATTTGGCCCCGCGTCTCCGCAGGCGGCGCGCCCGGTTCGGTTTGGGGCCGATGCAAGAACAGGGAATTAACAGGGATTATCCGATTTTCCGGGCCGATCTTGGGATTTCGGCCTCGGAATCATCGCGCAATTTCCGTGGGTTGCGGGAGAATTCCCTGCTCGACAGGAACAGGGAACTTAGCTGTTTGATCCCACGGTTTGATGGTGCGATCCTTTCGAAGGAATGGAAGGAAGCACTATGGGACAAGTTCGTCACGGGAGCGCCACGACCACGCACGCCGTCAGAGCAGCAATACAGCGATCGCAGGCTTCGCTCGCGCAGTTGAGCCGGGAACTCGGCATTAACCCCAAGACGGTGGCGAAGTGGCGGAAGCGGGCGACGGTCGAGGATATGAAGGCTGGGCCGACCGAGCCTCGGTCCACCGTGCTGACCGAGGCCGAGGAGGCGATGGTCGTTGCCTTCCGGCGCCACACGCTCCTGCCGCTGGACGACTGTCTATATGCCCTGCAGTCGTCGATCCCGCACCTGACACGGTCAGCACTGCATCGGTGCTTGCAGCGTCATCGCATCTCGCGTCTGCCCGATGTCGATGGTGACAAGCCAAAGCGCCAGAAGTTCAAGCGGTATCCCATCGGCTTCTTCCACATCGACATTGCCGAGGTTCAGACCGGCGAGGGAAAGCTCTACCTGTTCGTCGGTATCGACCGAACTTCCAAGTTCGCTGTCGCTCAACTCGGTGCAACTGCTGACAGAAAGACGGCATGGGAGTTCCTGCAGCACATGCTCGAAGCCGTGCCCTACCAGGTTCACACCATTCTCGCCGACAACGGCATCCAGTTCACCGAGCAGCCCCGGAGCCGGAACACCGTCTATTCTCGGCCAATGCGCTTCGACATGATCTGTGAAGCCAACGGGATCGAGCACCGGCTGACCAAGCCGAACCACCCTTGGACGAACGGCCAGGTCGAACGAATGAACCGGACGATCAAGGACGCGACTGTGAAACGGTTCCATTACGGCAGCCACGACCAGCTGCGAACCCACCTCGCGGACTTCTTGGCGGCCTACAACTTCGCCCGCCGGCTCAAAACGCTCGGCGGCCTCACCCCCTACGAATACATCTGCAAAATCTGGACATCAGAACCAGATCGATTCATCCTCGATCCGATCCACCAGATGCCGGGACTGAACACCTAGGGCGTCGTGGCGCTAGAAATCAAACCGTGGTTGTTGCTTATCCTCCGAAAGTGGCCATCGACCAAGCGACACATGGCGGCTTTGACCCTGAAGACTGTCAATTAATATGACTTCCTCGATTGTCCAAAGGCTTGGTGTTGTGAGCATCCTCGGCTCGGAGAAGCCGGGCCCATAGGCGAGCGTCACATGCGGTGTGGGTTTTGTGGAGCGGGACCCGGGAAGGCCTAACCTGCGGCAAGCCGCATGCAGGTCCGCTGCAATCTCGTTGAGTTTGTGGTTCCTGCCCTCGGTCGTCGCGACAAGCGGGTAGTTGCCGGGAGCGCCATTGAACGTCATCAGCCGATCAAGGCGAAGGGTGAAAGGGGCAGTCCGCAAAGCGTTGGCGGCCTGGCGCGCGCGCTGGACAAGCATTGGATGCAGATGATCCAAGCCCGCAACCGCGTAGATGCTGAGGTGAAGGGTGTCGGCTCGGAACGGTTCTCCGGTCCCCATTGCTTGCCATGCCTTGGCCAACTGATCCTTGATCTCGGACGGCGGGACTGCGGCAAAGAACAAGACGTGGCCGGGGCGTTGTGCCGGTTTTGATTGCGTCACGAGGCTATGATCCAGCATTCTGTACCGTTCTCAGTTGATCTGCATCGGATTGATCGGGCAAGTTCTTTTTGTCGCTGGCCTTCTGCTCTACCAGGTTCGGCCGGGCTGGCCCGTTAATGGAAATCCCTTGGAGCGGCGACGATACGTGCATTCCTCGGATGGCCGGGGGTGGGCGCCGGGATCGGGTGCTTCTCCTCGTCCGCGCGGGAAAGGGGCGGCATCAGGCTGCGGTCGGACAGGCGCAGAAGGATGTCGCTGCGGTCCTGCAAGGCCTCGACCACGATATGGGTCACGCCGGATGCCGGATCGCGTTGCAACCGACCGGTCACCTGCAGCAGCCGGGTGGTCATGATCACCTTGCGAAAGGCAGTCATGACCTCGGGCCAGACCACCAGATTGGCCACCCCCGTCTCATCCTTCAGCGTGATGAAGCAGACGCCCTTGGCGCTGCCGGGGCGCTGGCGGACAAGGACCAGCCCGGCGAGTTGCAGGCGCTGGCCGTTGCGGCAACCGGCTAGGTCCACGGCGCGCGCATAGCCCTGCCTGGCCATGCTGGCGCGCAGGAAGGCCATGGGGTGTGCTTTCAGGGACAGGCGCAGGGTCTGGCAATCGGCCACCACGTGTTCGCAGACCGGCATGGCAGGCAGGCTGATGCGCGGCTCGGCCCCCTCGTCGCGGTCGCTGCGGAACAGCGGCAGGTCGGGGGCATCCTTTAGCGCCTTCGCTTCCCACAATGCCGCCCGGCGGACGAGGCCCATGGAGCGGAAGGCATCTGCCGCCGCGAGGGCGCGGATCGTGCGGCCATCAAGCCGGGCGCGGGTGACGAGATCGGGGATATCGGCAAAGGGTTCGTCGCGGGCGGCCATCAGCCGTTCCGCCACTTCCTGCCGCAGCCCCAGCCGCAGGGCGAACTGGTTGCCTGAGGGCTCCAAGGTATTGTCCCAGTTGCTGAAATTCACATCCGTCTCGCGCAGCTCCACCCCATGTTCGCGGGCGTCGCGGACGATCTGGGCGGGGGCGTAGAACCCCATCGGCTGGGAATTCAGCAGCGCGCAGGCAAAGGCCGCCGGCTGGTGGCATTTCATCCAGCTGGACACATAGACCAGCAGCGCAAAGCTGACCGCATGGCTTTCTGGAAAGCCGCAGACGCCGAACCCCTTGATCTGGTTGAAGCAACGCCGGACGCAGTCGGGATCATGACGGAGACGAGAGAACAGTCCTTGGCGCCCAGCCGTTGGCGTTGTCAGAGGAACCGAGCTTGCCGCGGGGCGGGGTGTTCGCTGGCCTTCCCGGATGCCTAACCGCTCGCCGTTCCGCAGCCCCTCGATCATCCGCCTTGCGGTGATGCTCACCATCCGGTTCCCGCTCTCTCCGCGCAATGTCGAGGACCTGCTGCACGAACGCGGGATCGAGAACAGCCACGAGACGGTTCGCTCGTGGTGGAACCGGTTCGTCCCGATCTTCGCGTCGGAGATCAGGGGCATGCGGGTTGACCGGATGCGCGCCCGCCGGCACTGGCGCGGACACGCGGACGAGGTCTAGGTGAGGATCAATGACGAGATGCCCTGCCTCTGGCGGGGCGTCGTCCATGAGGGCGAGGTGCAGGAAAGCGTCATCACCAGGCCGCGGGACCGCAAGGCGGCCCTGAAATTCCTCAGGAAATCGATGAAACCGTACGGACGACCCGAGACCATCGTGACGGACCAGCTTCGCTCCTGCGGCGCTGGCTCAACAATCGGGCCGAGAATTCACACTTGCCGTTCCGCCGCATGCATACCTTGCAGAAGTTCGCTTCAGTGCATGACGCGGTCCACACCCACTTTCCGACCGAGCGCCACCTCCAAGATCGCAACGCCTACAAAACAGACCCGCGCCGCCGCCCTCGCCGCGTGGCGCGGCCTTTTCGCTGCCTGACAGGCGGGTGGGGTAGGGGAAACAGAGACCGGTTCGCATTCGTCTGACAGCACCCGTCCGTATCCTGGCGTAGGATGGCCTTGTCAGAGGGAGTCTGCTTGCGGCGGGGCAGGGCAGCTCGGGGCGACGACGGGGGGCACCATGACGTGAGCCTCATCGCGATCCCGGTTCAAGGCCGCCCGGCCAAGGAGCGTCAGCGTGACCGGCGTCGTTATGATGACGAATATGCCGATCACCAGCTCATGCGCGAAAAACCGGTTCTGCAGCCAGGACCATGCGAGGAGCGAGGCCAGCAGGATCCCCGCCGCACCCCAGCTGGTGCCCAGGGTCGGGGCGTGGAGGCGGTCGTAGAAGGTCCGCAGCTGGACCAGGCCAAAGGCGCCCAGCAGGGTCAGCGTGCTGCCAAGGACCAGAAGCGCGGCCACGATGCCCATCAGCCAGGACGGCAGACCCTCGAGCGCGGTCATTCGATCACCTCGCCGCGCAGGATGAACTTGGCCAAGGTCACCGTGCCGACGAAGCCCCCGATGGCGATCACCAGCGCGGCCTCGAACAGGAATGGCGTTCCAAGGCGCATCCCGGTGACGATGAACAGCAGCATTGTGATGATGTAGAGGGCGTCCAGCCCCAGGACCCGGTCCTGCGCGCGCGGTCCGGCGATGATGCGCCACGCCGATAGGCAGGCCGCAAGGCCGAGGGCGAACTGCGCCCAGGTCAGGGCAAGCCACAGAACCGTGCTCATGCGAAAGCCTCCAGCAGCAGCGTCTCGTAGCGGTCACGGATCAGCACGGACCATTCCTCCTCGTCGATTAGGTCGAAGACATGTAACAGCAGCGTCCCGGCCTCGCTGTCATGTTCCAGCCAGGCGGTCCCGGGCGTGGCCGTCAGGATGATCGCCAGCAGGGCAAGCGGCACTGGATCGCGCAGGCGCAGCGGCACCAGCACGAAGCCGGACCGGCGCGTGCCGCGGCGGCCGCCGGTCAGGATCAGCCAGGCAACCGCCGCGTTGGAGCGGACGATGTCCAGCGCGACCCGGCCGAGCAGCCGGAACAGCGCCGACCAGGACCGGATGCGGGGGGCCTGCGACTCGATCCGGCCCAGGGCCAGCCCGGCCAGGACCGCGATGACCGAGCCCAGCAGCAGATGGCCCAGCGAGAAGCGGGTCAGCAGAAGCCACATCAGGACCAGCGCTGCGGTGATCAGCGGATGGGGCAGGACACGGGTCACGGGCCGCCCTCCTCTTCCGTGGCGCGGGGGGCGCCCAGCACGCCTTCGGCATAGATCGAGGATTGCTGCAACGCCTCGCCCACGTCGCGCATGTAGCGCAGGGTGACATCGGCCTTGACCGTCAGCGCCAGAAGCATGGCGATCAGCACCACGACGGGAACGATCTCCAGCGCCAGGACGCGGGGGGGCTCGCCCTCGGTGGCCCAGAAGGTCTGGATGCCGACGCGGCCGAGCGAGAGGAGCGTGGCGAAGCCCGAGAGGATCAGCAGGATGACGAAGGCCCAGGACAGGCCTGGGGTCGCGGCGCCTTCGGACAGCAGACCCTGCAGCATCCCAAGCTTGCCCAGGAAGCCCGAGAGCGGCGGCAGCCCGGCCAGAGCGATGACGCAAGCACCGAAGGCCAGGCCCAGCACGGTCAGCGTGCCGGGGATGGCCAGGCCCACCTCGGGCGCGGTCTCCTCGTCCTGCTCGTCCAGACCATAGGCATCGGCGGTCAGGGCCAGCATCGAGGCGATGCTGCCGTCCTCGCGGCTCATCGGTTCGATCAGCAGGAACAGGGCCGAGATCGCGAGGGTGGAGGACACCAGGTAGAACAGCGCCGCCGACAGGATCTGCGGCTCGGCGCCCATCATCACGAAGCCCCCGGCCGCGAGGACCGTGCCCGAGGAAACCAGCACCAGATGCGCGGCGATCCGGCCCAGGCCTTGCGAGGCGAGGACGCCCAGCAGGCCGAAGGCGATGGTGGCGAGGCCGCCGAGGATCACCACCTCGGCCCCGAACCCGGCCGAGGCCGCAGCGCCGGTGCCGAAGATCAGGAAAGACAGGCGCAGGATCACATAGACCCCGACCTTGGTCATGATGGCGAACATCGCCGCCACCGGCGCTGCCCCGGCCATATAGGCGGTGGGCAGCCAGAAGGACATCGGCCAGATCCCGGACTTGATCAGGAATGCCAACGCCATGAACGCGGCCCCGGCTTGGAACAGCGGCAGGCGCGCCTCGGGCAGGGCGGGGACCAGCATCGATAGCTGCGCCATGTTCAGCGTGCCGGTGGCCCCGTAGACCAGGCTGACGCCGATCAGGAACAGAAGTGAGCCGGTGAGGTTGATGGCGATGTAGTGAAGCCCACCCAGCACGCGCAGCGCGCCTCCTCCATGCAGGAGAAGTCCGTAGGACGCGGCCAGAAGAACCTCGAAGAACACGAAGAGATTGAACAGGTCGCCGGTCAGGAAGGCGCCGTTCAGCCCCATCACCAGGAATTGGAACATGCTGTGGAAATGCTGGCCCTGGCGGTGCCAGCCCGCCGCCGCGTAGAGGAGCGCGGGCAGGGCCAGAAGCCCGGTCAGCACCAGCATCATCGCCGAGAGCCGGTCCACGACCAGCGTGATCCCGTAGGGCGCGGCCCAGTCGCCGAGGAGGTAGAAGCCAATCTCGCTGTTGCCGGTGAAGGCGCTGGTCTTGGATCGCACCAGCAGCTCGACCGAGACGAGAAGCGTCGCCGCGATGGCGATCAGGCCGATCGTCAACTTGGCGCGCCGCTGCCTCTCGTCATAGACGAGGAGAAGCGCCCCGGCGAAGAAGGGGATCAGGATTGGCGCGATGATCAGATGTTCGGGGCCCAACGTCACTGTTCACGCTCCTGCCCGTCGACATGGTCATTGCCGGTCAACCCGCGCGAGGCGATCAGCACCACCAAGAACAGCGCGGTGGTGGCGAAGCTGATTACGATGGCCGTCAGCACCAGCGCCTGCGGCAGCGGGTCGGCATAGGCGGCGGGGTTCACATACCAGCTCTTGCCCATGATCGGCGGCGCGCCCAGCGTGATCCGCCCCATCGAGAAGATGAAGAGGTTGACCGCATAGGAGAGCAGGCAAAGGCCGATGATCACCTGGAAGGTGCGGGGGCGCAGCAGCAGCCAGATCCCCGAGGCGGCCAGGATGCCGATGGCTGCGGACAGGACGGCTTCCATCACGCCTCCTCCTCTGACGCCGGGGCGCTGATGCGCTCGCGCATCCGGGCGCGGCGCAGCGACTGGTGGGCCACGGCGATCAGCATCAGGACCGTGGCGCCCACGACCAGCGAGAACACCCCGGCATCGAAGATCAGCGCCGTCGCGGCCGGCACCTCGCCGATCAGCGGCAGGGTCATGTAGCGGGCATACATGGTCAGGAACGGATAGCCGAAGAGGAAGGCCCCGACCCCGGTAGCTCCGGCGATTAGCAGGCCGAAGCCCATCCAGCGCACCGGCAGGACGGTCAGCCGGTCCTCGACCCAGCGCACGTCGTGGGCCAGATATTGCATCAGGATGGCGACCGAGATCGTCACCCCTGCCGCGAAGCCGCCGCCCGGAAGGTCATGGCCGCGGAAGAACAAATAGGCCGCCAGCACGATCATCACCGGGAACATCCAGCGCATGATGACCGAGGGCACCAGCAGGGCATCGGCCAGGCTGCGGTCTTCCAATCCGGCCTTTTCCCGGATCGACATGGTGCTTTCCGGCGCCGGCCGGAAGCGACGCAGCAAGGCGAAGACGGTGATGCCGACGATGGCCAGTACAGTGATCTCGCCGAACGTGTCGAAGGCACGGAAATCGACGAGGATGACGTTGACGGCATTGGTGCCCGCCCCCTCGTAATAGGCGTTGCGCAGGAACCAGTCGCCCACGTTCGGGAACAGCGGCCAGGTCATCATCACATAGGCGATCGCGGCCAGGCCGGCCCCGCCGACCATCGCGATCACCGCGTCGCCGCCCCGGCGGATGCGGGCGGGCAGCAGCTTGTCCGCCGCGATCTCCTCGCGCCGCTTCGGCATCCAGCGCAGGCCCAGCAGCAGAAGCACGGTGGTCACGATCTCCACCAGAAGCTGCGTCACCGCCAGATCGGGGGCCGAGGCCCAGGCGAAGGTCATGCAGGTGACGACCCCCGCCCCGCCCAGAAGGACGACCGAGGCGAAGCGGTGATACTTGGCCAGCCAGGCCGCCCCCACGGCACAGACCCCGCCGACCGCCCAGAGAAGGGCAAAGGCCGGGTTGAACGGCGTGGTCCGCAATTGGGGCGCCAGTTGCAGGACGCCCCACAGCGTCGCGCCTCCGGCCAGAATCGTCAGCAAGACGATCAGCCGGATCTGCGGCTGCAACCTCTCCGTACCGAAGATGCGGTGGACCACGCGGGGGAACCGCCAGGTCAGCGCCAGCAGCAGCTTCTCGAACACCCGCTGCGCCCGAACGCGGTGCATCAGCGGCGGGCCCTCCGGGCCTTCGGCGATCCAGCGTCCCAGCACCCCATACATGATGACGCCGACGCCCAGGGCGATCAGGCTCATCACCAGGGGCGTGTTGAAGCCGTGCCAGACGGCAATGTCCTTGTAGGGCAGATCCGCCCCCAGCACCGATTGCGCGGCCAGGTTCAGCGTGGGCCCCAGCGTCAGGCCGGGCAGGATGCCGACGACCAGGCAGACCAGAACCAGAAGCTGCACCGGCAGGCGCATCAGCGCGGGCGGCTCATGCGGTTCCTTCGGCAGATCCTGCGGCGCTGGCCCGAAGAACACGGTGGCGATGAAGCGCACCGAATAGGCGACGGCGAAGGCCCCGGCCAGGGTGGCGAAATAAGGCAGCGAGTCATCCAGCCAGCTGCCATTGTGCCAATCGGCGGCCTCGGCGAAGAACATCTCCTTCGAGATGAAGCCGTTCAACAGCGGCACCCCCGCCATTGCGGCCGAGGCGACGATGGCCAGCGCCCCGGTGATCGGCATGTAGCGGATCAGCCCGCTCAGCTTGCGCATGTCGCGGGTGCCCGTCTCATGGTCGATGATCCCGGCGGTCATGAAGAGCGAGGCCTTGAAGACCGCATGGTTCACGATGTGGAACATCGCGGCCAGGATCGCGGCATTGGACCCGATCCCGGTCAGCGCGGTGATCAGGCCCAGATGGCTGATGGTGGAATAGGCGAGGAGGCCCTTCAGGTCATGCCGGAAGAGCGCAATCAGCGAGCCGAGGACCAGCGTCACCATCCCCGTGCCGACCACGGCGAAGAACCACAGATCGGTCTGGCCCAGGACGGGCGAGAAGCGCACCAGCAGGAAGACCCCGGCCTTCACCATGGTGGCCGAATGCAGGAAGGCCGAGACCGGCGTGGGCGCGGCCATGGCGCCGGGCAGCCAGAAATGGAACGGCATCTGCGCCGATTTGGTGAAGCAGCCCAGAAGGAAAAGGCCCAGCACCAGCGGATAGAGCGGATCGGCCCGCACGATGTCTCCCGCCGCGAGCACGCGGTCCAGGTCGTAGCTGCCGACGATCTGGCCCAGGATCAGCATGGCGACCAGCAGACAAAGCCCGCCGAGGCCGGTGACGATCAGCGCCATCCGTGCCCCGTCGCGCGCCGCCTGCTTCTGGTGCCAATAGCCGATCAGAAGGAAGGAGAGGATCGAGGTCAGCTCCCAGAAGACCACCAGCATCAGGATGTTGCCCGACATCAGCATGCCGACCATGGCCCCGGTGAAGGCCATGAGGAAGGCATAGAAGCGGGGGACGGGATCGGCCTTGGACAGGTAGTAACGGGCGTAGATCAGGACCAGGATGCCGATGGCGAAGACCAGCGTCACGAACATCCAGACGAAGGCATCCATGCGGAAGCCCAGGTCCAGGCCCAGCGTGGGAACCCAGCGCAGCGTGCCGCGCAGCACCTGGCCCTCGCTGATCGGGGCGTGCAGCACGGCGAGGATCGCCAGACCTGCCGCGAGGAGCAGCCCCGAGACGAGCGCCGCCGCGCCATGCGCCGACGCCCGGACCGTGCTTGCCGCGATCGCCGCGGCAAAGGGCAGTCCGACCAGGATGAGCAGCAGGTTTTCTTCGATCATGCGCCCGGAGGTGCCCTTTCTTCAGCGGTGGCGGTCCAGATCCTTCCGGTTGACAAGTCAAGAGCATGACCGCCAGCGGCGGTTGATGCCCATGCCTCAAATCGTTGGAGGGACGTTGCTCTCGATTAAGTCCTCATATCCGCCGTTTCAAGTCGGATCCCGGCCGTTTGTGACGGTAACCCGCTGCTGATCGTCCAGGCGGGTGTTGACAGAGGAACCGCGCTTGCCGTTGGGGTCGGGTTGTCCGCTAGGCTCGCCGGATGACCGAGCGCTCGCCGTTCCGCTGCTTCAAGACCAGCCCGTCGATCGTCCACTTTGCGCTGATGCTCACCATTCGGTTCCCGCTCTCTGGACTTGCCCGGGTTTGGTGGAGAGCGTTAGCTCAGTTCCCGGCCCTTTCGCTCGAAGTCGATGGGGCTCTTGAAGCCGAGTGATGAATGCCGCCTGACGGGTT
>NZ_JBGTYM010000015.1:0-47271 GCF_044142105.1 Neotabrizicola paludis | reverse complement strand
TGGGCCGAATAGCCATGTCCCTGCTGATGTGGCGCTGTGCGCTGGATATACGCTATGCACAGGGAGGCTTGTGGCGGCTGGCCAAAGGGCTGGAACCACACATCTTCGTTGTTTTCTGCAGTCACATGCTGACGGTCCTGATCGTCGCCTTTTTTTGCCGCCGCCTGGGGCTTTCTCCAGAGGATGTGGTCTATCCATTGATTTTTCTTGGTCAACTCGCTCTGCTCGTTTTGGTTGGCGTTGCTCTTTCGAAGGCTGGCCAGAAATATGCTCCCCGTTTGCTGGCGCTTGCTGCAGGGAAGCGAGGAAGCTGACTGTAAGCAATTCTCTCTGGGCCCAAATCGAAGGGGGCTGTGGGCATATCCGCGCGGGCCTGCTGATATGGCGCGGTACGCAGATTAAGGAGATGCGATGAGTGATCCCGTCGATGTCGGCCACGGCACCCACCAACCCATCCCTTCGCTGGACGGGATCCGGGCGCTGGCCGTCACCATCGTGCTGTTCGGCCATGCGCGGGTCTCCCAGCTCATTCCTGGCGGGTTTGGCGTCACGATCTTCTTCTTCCTGTCAGGCCTCCTGATCACCACGCTTTTCCTGCGTGAGGCGGGGCGCTACGGGGCGGTGTCGCTGAAGGCCTTCTATATCCGGCGCCTCCTGCGGCTATCGCCGCCGCTTTTTGTCACCATGGCCCTTGTCTATCTGGCCGTCGCTCTGGGCTTGCATCCGGGGAAACTCGACCCCGCTCCCATCCTGTCGCAGATCTTCTATGTCTATAACTACTATGCCGCATGGTCCGCCGATCCGATCGAGGGCGCGCATGGCTTCAATGTGTTATGGTCTCTGGCGGTGGAGGAGCATTTCTACCTTATCTTCCCGCTTCTCTTCCTGCTCTGGCTGAAGAATGTCGTGCGGACGGGCCATATCCTGATCATTCTGGCGGGGTTTTGCGCCTGGCGGCTGGTGCAGTGGCATGTTTTCGCAGTCGAAGCGAACGATATTTACATGCGGTCGGATACACGGTTCGATTCCATCCTCTGGGGCTGTTTTCTGGCCTTGCTACAGGGCAATGGTCGGGCCGACCGACTGTTCCCTGACCGCCCCTTGCCCCGCGCGATGATCCTGCTGGCGGCGACGGTGGTGATCCTGTTCTGCTTCATCCTGCGCGATCCAGCCTTTCGCGAGACCTGGCGCTACACGTTGCAGGGAATCGCGTTGATGCCCTTCTTCCATTACGCGGTGCGAAGGCCCGATCTTCTGCTGTTCCGGCCGCTGAATTGGCATCCGGTGGCGCTGGTGGGCAGCCTGTCCTACTCGCTTTACCTGATCCACTATGTGCTGCTGATCTGGCTTGAGACCCATGGCCTTCTGCCCAGCCTGCCGCTTGCGGCCGCGCTGCTGGTCGGAGCGCTGGCGCTGATCTATGCGGCGGCCCTGTCCAGATTTGTAGAGGCCCCGGTCCGCAAATTGAGAAACCGCATCACGGGACATTGATGCGGTTTCTTAAGCTTCAGGCCTGCTTCATCGTTTGTGCGGTGGTGTTTGCTCAGCTGACCAGTTGCAGATCCGCCGCGTGATGCAACGCGTCATAGGTGCTGAGTTCGCTGGGGGTCAGGGCATGGTCGAAGACGGCGACATTCGAGATGGTGCCATCGAAGAACGATCCGACCTTGTTGATCGTGCCCCGGGTGCTGGACCCGTTTATGCCGCCGATCACGAGATCCTCGGTATTGTCGGTCAGATCGAAGTCGAAGGCGGTTTCCTTGACGAGGGTGCCGTTCAGCCAGACCTTGACCGTGTCATCGCCAAAGGTGACCAGAAGATCGTAATCGGTATTGGCCTTGATCCCGCCTTGGGTCACGCGCATCTGCTGACCCGCATCATTCTCGACGCAAACCACGAGCTTGCCCTTCGAGATCCAGGCCGAGATGTCATCGTCATAGCCTGCGGCGCCCTTGGAAAAGAGGCCGCGATTGCCGGAGACGGTGTCCGCGTTGAAAGACAGCGAGATGGAGCCTGCGTCCAGGCCAAGCGCGCTGTCCTGATCCAGTACCTGGATGCCGGCTTTCCTGCCCGAGAATTCATGGGCGCCATCAAGGCCCAGAACCACCGAGACCGGGTCGATTTCCTCTACCAGCACGGCAGGGACCTGGGGGGCTTCGATGACCGGAGGACGGAGGCTGGTAACGAGATCGGCCAGGCGGTCCGTGGCGCCATAGCCCGAGCCGAAATCGATTAACGAACCTGCCACCGGCAGGAAGTTTTCCCAGCTCATGCCATCCGCTCCATGAAACAGAGAGGCAAGGTCTGCATTGCGGCCGTAGACATAGTTGTGGCTGATGTCAGAAGCGCCGGTTTCGTCCAGGATCAGCTTGGCGATATTGCCAGTCACTGTGGTGCCCGAGTTGTCGAAGCCCTTGAACGAGGAGAGCCGGATGATCGCGCCTCCGTCGCCGGAGCTAGACATGAGGGTATTATTCTGGACAACTACATTTTCCTGCCCTCCGCCGATGAAGATGGTGTTGCTCGAACCGGTATAGATCAGGTTGTCTTCGATCAGCATGTTCGAATACCCATCCGGGCCGGCTCCGGCCAGGAAGATGCCCTGGGCTGCGGTCTCTCCTGTCGCAGGATCGTCATAGATCAGGTTGCCGCGGATGGTGATGTCATGCGGTGTGTAGCCGTCATAGCCGAAGATCTGGATCAGGTCGGGATGGGTGGGTTTGACGGCGACCGTATCGGCAAGGACATTGTTCTCGATCAGGCCGTTGTAGCTGTTGCCGGTGATGCGCATCACATCCTCGGTTACGCCACCGAAAGTGCTGTTGGTGACCGAAAAATTCTGCACAGAATTCAGCAGGATGCTGAACTGGCCGCCCTTGGCCGTGACATTGTCGACGGCCAGATTGCTGACATTGCGGAAATAAAGGAGATTGTCGCTGTCGATGTTCGTCAGAGAGATATTCGAGGTGTAGTTGCTCGCATTGAAGCCGCCGTCCAGATGCAGCCCGTCGAAGGACAGGTTGCTGGCGCCGCTGAGCGAGATCTTGGTGAAGCTTGCGCCCTGGTCGTTCTCGGCCTTGATGGTCACAGGCGAACCGAAGGTGTTCTTCAGCGTGATCTGGCCATAATCGCCATCCGCGAGAAGGAGCGTGTCTCCTCCCGTCGCGGTCTTGAGGGCGGAAAGAAGTTCGGCCTGGGTCGTAACGCGGATTGTTGCCATGAGAAGGGATCCTTGCGGCAGCTATGAAGACTGTTCGCAACCCAACCATTTGTTTCAGGCCGGATAAGGGCATATCTGCGATGGGCCGGGCTTTCACATGGCGATTCTGTGATCCTGAGGCTCAATTTGCCCGGTCCGCATTGTGGTGCGGGCCTGCGCAAGCCATGCTTGGGTTCTGCGGCGGAGCAAGGTGGGCGTCGCGAGCGATGGCCGGGGCGGATACGGGGGGTGACGGGTGAGCCTGAACAAGCTGAGAAAGATCAGGGGATTGCTCGTGGCCATCCGCCGCTTGTGGCTGCGCAGGGTCTGGGGGCTGGATCTGGATCCCACCGTGCAGATGTCGCTCTCGGCCAAGTTCGACCTGACCTATCCCCAAGGCATCCATGTCGGCGCCTACAGTTACATCGCCTTTGAGGCGCGGATATTGTCGCATGACATGCCGCGCAACATCCGAGCGCATACGCGCATCGGGCGCAACTGCTTCATCGGCGGGCGATCGCTGATCCTGCCGGGGGTCGCGATCGGCGACAGTTGCATTGTGGGGGCAGGGTCGGTGGTGACCCGCTCGGTGCCGCCGAACTGCATCGTTGCCGGCAATCCCGCGCAGATCCTGTACACCGACGTGCATCTGCTCAGCTATGGCCGGGTTGATCCGGCCCGGCCGCCCAAGCGGGTCACTGACCCTGAAGCTGCCGAGCAGTTGCGGGAGCGGCCGGTGACCGAGCGGCGCAGCTAACGGGAGCGCCGCGCAGATCCCAGCCCACCGACGCACTTGTGAAGGATGCGCTATGGACGATGTGTTAGTCTCCTTTATGTCCAGAAAAATGATCTTCTCCGGCCCGTCCGCTCTGGCCGCCCTTTTGACACTTGTGCTTTGTCTCTGGTCCGCGCCAGGGATTGCGCAGGACCAGAAAGTCTCCACCCCCGACGAGTTGCGACAGGCACTTGCCAGCTCGACAGGCGGGATAATCCTGTTGGCCCCTGGCGATTATGGCGATCTGCAGCTGTCCAAGCGTCGCTATGACACCCCGGTTGTCCTCAAGTCCGAAGTGCCGCGACGGGCGGTTTTCAACGAGATCTTGCTTGCCGATAGCGCGAACCTGCAGTTCATCGATCTGGCTACCCATTCGAAATTCAGGGTGGATCGCAGCACGGATCTGGTGATCAGCGGCTGTCAGATTGGGAATATGCTCTATTTCCGTAAGGTAAAGCGCTTGAAGGTCGCGCATTGCGACGTGACGGGCGAGCGTTTCGGGGTTCTTTTCAATACGGTTTCCGACTTCGAGATTCGCCACAGCCAGATTGGAGGCGTGACCGAAGATGTCATGCGCATCACCGGGGACAGTCGACGTGGTTTGGTCGAATACAATATCCTTGCCGATACGATTGCCCAGAGACCCACCCATCCGGATATGATTCAGACCTTTTCTGCGGATGGTGGTACGCCCAGCGACATCACTATCCGCGCTAATTTGATCTATGATGACCCAGAAACAGGCGGCGTCGTGGCCCAAGGGATATTCATGGCAGGCGGGGGAACGAGCGGCTATCGCAATATCCTGCTGGAGCAGAACCTGCTCTATACGGGTTCGGCCAATACAATCTTCATCGGAGGGGGGCAAGAAAAGGTCATTATCCGCAACAATACCTTGATCCCCACGAAAGCCGATGGCGGGGCGATCATCCGCCTGTCAGGTTTCAAGGGCTTCAATAATTCCGGTACCATGGTGAGCGGCAACATCGCCAAACTCCTGAAGGATGAGACCCAGAAGTCGAAGATCCAACGAAACTATTTCTTTGGCCGCAATGCAGCCTTGGCGCGTCTCTTCTCGGGGCGCGGTGATCGCTGGCAGGATTTCCTACCAGCAGCTGGTTCGGCTGCGGAG
The DNA here is from genome assembly GCF_044142105.1 of Neotabrizicola paludis. NCBI lineage: Bacteria > Pseudomonadati > Pseudomonadota > Alphaproteobacteria > Rhodobacterales > Paracoccaceae > Neotabrizicola > Neotabrizicola paludis. Next base: position 42,165 of record NZ_JBGTYM010000015.1, on the reverse strand, counting down.
AAATCAGGCATGGGCGCGCGGGAATTTCTGCAGGAGCTCGCCGATGGCCGTGCCCGGCTGGGGCCCGACTGGCTGGAGAATTAGGCGGCGTACGGTGTTCTGACGGATTTTAAGGGTTTTCCCGGCTTTCTGGCGCGATGAACCGCGCTGTCTTCCGGCGCCCCGGATCCCGAAGGACGACCATGGCCGACAGATTCCAGAACACCAGCGGCGGCGCCAATGCGCCGGCCATCGCGGCTTTCGCCATCACCCCCAGCGACAGCACCGATCTGGCCGAACCGGTGCGCCAGGTCACGCTGAACGCGGGCGGAACCCTGCGTTGGACCGGCCGCGACGGCGCGGTCAACACCACCGCCGCGCTGCCCGCCGGCTCCTATGCCCTGTCGGCGGTGCGCATCCATGCCACCGGCACCAGCGCCACCGGGATCACGGGCTGGGTCTGATGCGCATCGGGATCGGCATCGGGCTGGGCGCCCCGGCGGACGTCGCGGGCACCTCGGCCCCGGAGACGGGGCCGACACTGTCGCTGGCGCTCTCGCCCGCATCCCCGGGTCCCGGTGATCTGGTGACCCTGACCGGGATCGCAGGGGGAACGCCGCTTGCCACCGATTTCGCCAGCCTGACCGCCACGATCGGCGGCACGGCGCTGCAACTGGCCGGGGCAGGGCTGGTGCGAAGTTTCGTCGCCCGCCCGGGCGCGCTGGCACTTTCGGCCTCGATCACGACAAGCGCGGGGACGGCAGGGGCAAGCCTGTCGGGCAGCGTGGCCGCAGGCCCAAGCGCGACCTCGGTGATCGGCTTCGGCTCCTCGACCATGGAGGGCGACAATGCCAGCGTTGCGGCAGCGCGGGCGCTGGACCTTATCGCCGCGACATTGGGGGCGGGCACGATCCGCAACAAGGGGCTCTCCGGCACCGTGCTGCAGAACAGCCCAGATGCGAGCCTTGCGCCGCGTGCCGACAATGGCCGCGACCGGTTCGCGGCGGATCTTCTGGGCGCGAACCGGTCGGCCCGGCTGTACCTGCTCTATGGTGCGAATGACCTGCGCTATACCGGGGCGCCCGCGACCTTCAACCTTGCCGGCTTCGCCACGGACATGCGCGAGGTGCTGAACGGGCTTTTGATGGGCGGCTATAGCCGCGACCAGATCATCCTCGGCTCGCCCAACTGGTACCCGGATGCGACCTACAGCGTGGGTTCGACGGGATTTACCGGGTCGAACCGCACGATCCATGAAAGCTATGTCGCCGAATGCGGCTTTATCGCCGCCGAATATGGCCTGGCCTATGCCGATGTCTATGCGAAGATGCGCGATCTGGGCGGCACGGCGCTGATGAGCGCGGACGGGCTGCATTGCAACGATGCCGGCCATCAGGTGATCGCCCATGCCTTCCTGACCGCGGCCCCGAACAATCTTCGCGCTACGGTGATCCCGGGGACGGCCTCGGGCGGGGTAGGCATTCTGACCCTGGCCTGGACCGCCACCTCGGGCGCGACCGGATATGAGGTGGAATATGGCATCGCCGGCTCCTATGCCTATGGCAACCGCCAGACTGTCACCGTCACTTCCGCCTCGGCAACAGGGGTCGCGGCGGGCAGCTATTACGCGCGGGTCCGGGCGGTCTTTGCCGATGGGACCGGCCCCTGGTCCTTCTGGCCCGCAGCGCTGGTGGTGACGGCCTCGGGCGGCGGCGATGTCGTGACCGGCCAGCAGGCCTTCACCGGCACATCCGGCGCGCTTCTCACCGATCTGACACCGGCCCTCGGGGCCTGGAGCCGCCACAGCCTGAGTACGGGACAGGCATCGATCGCCTCCACGGGCGATGCGCTGCGCGGACCGGGCACAACCTCGCAATTCATCGTCGGCACGATCGATGACGAGGTGCTGGCGACAAAGGTCTTTGTCGAGATGGATGTCCTGATCCGCTCGAATTCGGCGCAGCTGACCAGCTATGCGGTGGCGCGCTGCGCTGCGGACAGCCTGACCTTCCTGGCCGCAGGCTATAACGGCTCGGCCTGGCGCATCCTGAAATATGTCGCGGGTGCGACCACGGTTCTGGGCACCTACAGCCTGACCGAGGCCATCGGGGCGACCCCGGTGCTGCGCTTCGAGGTCGAAGCCGGGGCGCAGCGCCTCTATCGCAACGGCGTTCTTCTGCTGACCACGACCGAGCCGGACAGCGGGCTTGGCATCCTGGGCAATGGCTTGGGCCTGCGGCTTGGCGCCGGCAGTACGGCCTGGACCTCGACGACCGGCGCCCAGGTCACCGCGATCCGGGTGGGGCGGGGGGCCTGATCAGGCCTCAGGGTAGCCGGCTGCGGATCTGCTGCAGGGCGGTCTTCAGGCCCGGCTTCAGCCGCATCGCCGCCTGCAGATGCGGGCGCGCCTTGGCCTGTTCTCCCAGCTTCTGCCAGACCCGGGCCGTGATGTAATGGTTCCGGGCGGCATGGGCGGGATTATTTATGAACAGGTGTTCGTATTTTGTCAGGATTGCCGCGCGGCTGATCGCGTCATTGGCCACGAAGGACGAGATATTGCCCGGCGTGGCGAAGATGATCGCCATCGGTTCGGGCAGGAAGACGAATTCCGTCACCTGCGCGATGCGGATCATCAGATCCCAGTCCTGGAACCGCTTCAGGCTGGCATCGAAGGGGCCCGAGCGCTCCAGCACGTCGCGGCGGACGAGCAGGACCTGGGTGCTGGTGGTGTTGCGGCGCAGAATCTCGGCCGACATGTCGCCCTCGAAACGCTCGAAGACCGGCTCGGGGATATAATAGCTGCGCCCCTCGCCATAGAAGAGCGAGGCGCAGTAGCACAGGCCGGCCCGCGGGGTCGCGTCCAGCGCGGCGACCTGGGCGGCCAGCTTGTGCGGCAGCCAGACATCGTCGCTGTCCTGGAAGGCGATCAGCGCGCCCCGGGCCGCCTCGATCCCGAGATTGCGCGCGCCGGAGCCGCCGCGGTTCACATCCGACAGGATCAGCCGCACCTTCGGATGATCGCGATAGGTTTCCAGCACCGCGCGGGTGCCGTCCTTGGAGGCGTCATCGACGATGATCAGCTCGAAATCCGTGAAGGTCTGGGCCAGCACGCTGTCGATGGCGCGGGCGACCAGCGTCTCGCGGTTATAGGCCGGCAGGATCACCGAGACGCGGGGGGCGGCGGCAGGCATATCGGCGCTCATGCCCAGCCGTTCCACCATTCGGCGCGGCGCGACCAGACCTCGCGCCAGCCCTCGGCCCGGTCGCGCAGCCGCTCGCTGCCCTTCACCCGGGCAAGCGCTGCCGTCGCCCCGTAGCGCGTGAGCGGCCAGAGCCGGAACAGCCAGGCGGCGGGGGCGCGCTGCCAGGCGGGGAAATGGTCGCGGATCAGGCGGATCTTCGCCTTCAGCACCATCACCACCTTGGTGCCGCGCAGCTGTTCCGAGGCCCCGACATAATGGATGATCTGCGCCTCGGGCGTCATGCGTGGCCGCGCGCCCAAGTCGCGGGCGCGCAGGCAGAGATCGGCCTCTTCGCCATACATCACATAGCGCAGGTCGAAGCCGCCCAACTTTTGCCAGAACGCCCGCCGGATCAGAAGGAAAGCGCCGCAGACGATGTCGACCTCGCGTTCCTGGTCGCGCTGCCAGTCCCCATAGGATTCCGAATTGAAGAACTCGCTTTTCGGGAAGGTGCCCGACAGGCCGGTGGTGCGGCAGAAGACATTCCACAGCGTCATCCGTCGCCAGCAGCAGGTCGGGTTCAGCCGCCCGTCGCCGTAAAGCGTGCGTCCGCCCCAGATCATCGCCTGGGGGGTCGCCTCGGCGAAGGCCACCAGCCTGTCGATCGCCCCGTCCAGCACCACGGTATCGGGGTTCAAGAGCAGCACATACTCGCCCCGGGCCCGCTCCGCAGCGATGTTATTGGCCTTGGCGAAACCGTGGTTCTCGGTCTCGGCCATCAGCCGGACCTCGGGAAAGGCCTGGGCCACGGCCTCGGCCGACCCGTCTTTCGAGGCATTGTCGACCAGGATCACCTCATGCGGGATCCGCGTCTCCGCCGCGATCGAGCGCAGGCAATCCAGCGTCATCTCGCGCGTGTTGAAGCTGACAACGAGGATCGAAACCTTCGGTACAATTGTTTCGATATTGTGCATTGAGCCACCGGGCTGGACACAAATAGTCATCAATTCGCCCTGATTGGACTGTCTTGTCCGCAGTATCGCCGGAACGGGCCCGGGGTACAACGGTTTGCTGCGGCGCAGCTTCCAGAGGCCCCCACCCGCTGCGGCGCCTGCGCAGAGACCTGACAAACAGGCTGGCAGATCGGGAAGGAAGGGGCGGGCAGATGGTCCAGAAACGCGAAACGGCGCAACCGACCGGCAAGCGGGCCGAAACGGCCGAGACGGCGCCGGTCCTGAGCGGCAATGCCTATCGCCAGGTGCTGCGCGCGCTGCGCGGGGCCTTTGTCGGGGCGGGGCTGTTCAGCGCGCTGATCAATGTGCTGATGCTGACCGGTTCGCTTTACATGCTGCAGGTCTATGACCGGGTGCTGGCCTCGGGCTCTGTGGCGACCCTGCAGGGGCTTCTGGTCATCGTGACCCTGGCCTATGCCTTCTACGGCTTTTACGAATTCCTCCGCTCGCGCATCTTGTCGCGCGCTGCGATGCGGCTGAACCAGCAGGTCGGCCCGGCCACTTTCCGCGCCTGGCTGCGCCCGAATGCTGGCCAGGAGCGCGGCCAGACCCAGCCCCTGCGCGATCTGGAACTGCTGCGCGCCTTCCTGTCGGGTCCGGCCATGGGCGGGATCTTCGACCTGCCCTGGATGCCGCTCTATCTGGCGATCCTGTTCCTGATCCATCCGCTTCTGGGCTGGCTCACGGTCGGCGGCGTGCTGATCGGGGTCGCGACCGCGGTGGTCAACCATCTGATGACCAAGGGCGCGACCGAGCGCGCGATGATGGGCGAAGCGCAGTCGCGCAGCTTTGCCGATCAGGGTCTGCGCCAGGCCGAGGCGATCGAGGCCATGGGCATGCAGGCCGGCGTCATCGCCCGCTGGCGGATGCTGCAGGGCACGGGTCTTGCCGCGGGGCAGGGGGCCTCGGATGTGACCGAGGTCACATCGGCCTTCTCCAAGGCGTTCCGGCTGTTCCTGCAATCGGCCATCCTGTCGCTGGGCGCCTGGCTGGTGCTGCGCCAGGAAATGTCGGCCGGCATGATCATCGCCTGTTCGGTCCTGTCGGGCCGCGCCATGGCGCCCGCCGACCAGATCATCGGCCAATGGCGCGCGATCTCGAAGGCGCGGGTGGCGCATGGCCGCCTGGCCACCTTCTTCGAGCGCGAGGCCCAGGATCCCGCCCGGATCCGCCTGCCGGCGCCGACCGGCCAGATCTCGGCCGCAGGCCTGACCCGCCTTGGCCCGCCGGTCGCGGCGGGCGAGCGGCGGCGCCTGCTCCAGCAGGTCAGCTTCGATCTGGCCCCGGGCGAGGGAATGGGGGTCATCGGTGACAGCGCCTCGGGCAAATCGACGCTGGCGCGGCTGATCGTCGGCGCCTGGACCCCGGATGCGGGCGAGATCCGGCTGGATGGCGCCACCCGCGCGCAATGGGACAGCGCCGATCTGGGCCGCCATATCGGCTATCTGCCGCAGGTGGTCGAGATGCTGCCCGGCACGGTGCGCGACAATATCAGCCGCTTCGACCCGGCCGTACGCGATGCCGATGTGATCGATGCGGCAAAGCTTGCGGGCGTGCATGAGATGATCCTCGCCCTGCCGGAAGGCTATAACACCCTGCTGGGCGGCGGGTTGCAGCCCCTGTCGGGCGGCCAGATGCAGCGGCTGGGCCTGGCCCGGGCGATCTATGGCAATCCGCGCATCGTGGTGCTGGACGAGCCGAATTCCAATCTCGACGGCCAGGGCGATGCGGCGCTGATGACGGCGATCACCACGCTGAAATCCCGTGGCGCCTCGGTCATCATGATGACCCATCGCATCAGTGCCCTGAGCGCGATGGACAAGATCATGATCCTCGCCCAGGGCCGTCCGGCGCGCTACGGCCTGCGGGAGGCCGTGCTGGAAGGGCTGGGCCCGGTTGCGGTCGCCGCCCCGGCCTCCGCCTCCGCTTCCGCTTCGGCAACCGCGTCCGGCGCAGCCTCTGATGCGGGGCCCGACAATATCCGGCCCTTCCCCAAGACCAATATCTTCGCGCCGGATCAGGGCGAGGCCGCCGCTGTTTCTTCTTCCAGACTCAACCTGCTCAATGCGCTGCGCCGCCGGACAGAGTCCCAGAACCGCCCCGGCACGGGCCTTGTTGAAGGAGAGGCGGTATGAGCTTCGCCAGCACCGAAACCCTGTCTTCCCAAACTTTCGGCGACGGCGCGCCGCGCCCGCGGGTTGATATCGGCCCGGCCGCCCGGATCGGCATCCTGGCCAGCCTGGCCATGATGGTGACCTTCCTGCTCTGGGCGCAATTCACCCCGATCAACGGCGCGGTGGTGACGCCGGGCCAGGCCATGGTTCCGGGCAAGCCCCGCGTGGTGCAAAGCCTGGATGGCGGGATGGTGGCGCAGATCCTGGTCGCCACTGGCGACAAGGTCGAAGCGGGGCAGATCCTGCTGCAGCTCGACCCCAAGCTGATCCAGGTCAAGCTGGATGCCGCGATGAACCGCCTGGCCGCGGGCCTGGCGCTGCGCGCCCGGCTCGAGGCCGAGCAGGCCGGGCTGAAGGCGCCGGATTTCGCAACGCCCGATCTGCCCTTCGCCGCCCCCGAGATCAGCCGTGATGCCGCGGGCCAGATGCAGATCTTCTCGGCCCGGGCCGAGATCCGCGCCGGGCGCCGCGCCCAGCTGGCCGAGCAGGAAGGCCAGATCGGCAACCAGATCAAGGGCGTGGAGGCGCAGATCGCCGCGCGCAGCGAACAGCTTGCCCTGATCGAGCATCAGCTGGCCAATGTGCAGACCCTGTTCGACAAGGGCATGGTGCGCGAAAGCGATCTGCTTGAGTTGCAGCGCAACAAGGCGGGGCTTCTGGGCGAGATCGCCGGCGATCAGGCCGAACGGGCCCGTCTCGAGAACAGCATCCGCGATGCGCAGATCGCGGCGGACCAGGCTGATCGTGCCTTTCTCGAACAGGTCGCGACCGATCTGCGCACGACCGTGACCCAGATCGAGGAAGTGATCCTCGAGATCGTCACGCTGCAGGACCAGCTGGCACGGGTGGATATCCGCGCCCCCGTCGCCGGGATGGTGCATGAGCTGCAGGTGACGACCCTGGGCGCCGTGGTGCCGCCCGGCGCCACGATCATGCAGATCGTGCCCCAGGGCACCGGGATCGAGTTCGAGCTGAAACTGCCGGCCAAGGATCTGGAGCGGGTGCATGTCGGCCAGGAGGCGCAGCTCGTCCTGCCCACGCTTGACCCACGCAGCACGCCGCGGCTGGCGGCCAAGGTGGCGACCGTGTCCCCGGCAGCGGTCACCGATCCGCAGACCATGGCGCCCTTCTACCGCGTGACATTGGCGGTGGAACCCTCCGAGCTTGCGCGGCTGGGCGGGATCGAGATCCTGCCGGGCATGCCGGTCGACGCCTATCTGCAGACCGGCGAGCGCTCTGCGCTGAGCTACCTCCTGGCCCCGATGACGCATCAGCTGATGCAGGCCTTCCGCGAGGAGTGATCAGGCCTGGGCGGCAGCTTTGGCAGGGCGGTTGAGCCAGCCCATGGCCGGCTTCTCGACGAGATGCCAAGACAGGATTGACACGAGGAGCGTCGGGGGCAGGGCCAGGGCGACATGCAGGGCCGGGCTCAGCGGCCCGAAAAGCCAGACCACCAGGCCCTGGATCGGAAAGGCGTAGATATAGACGCCATAGGAATAGTCGCCGAGGCGGTTATAGGCGCGCAGCCAGCCGCCCGGCACATAGGCAAGCCAGGCCACGCCATAGGCGATCATCAGGCACAGGGCAGGCAAGCCGGCCGGGGTGGTCCGCAGCAACGCCCAGGCAAAGATCAGCACCACCACCCCCCAGAGCGACAGCACGATACGATCACGCCACAGCCAGCCCATCATGCCCAGAACGAAGGGCAGGGACAGGTTCTGCAGGGTCAGGAGGCGGGGAGGGAACAGGCTGGGGAAAAGCACGGTGGCCGCCCAGCCGAGGGCGTAGAGACCAAGGAAGATCCAGATCCTGCGCCCAGTGAGCAGGCCGCAGAGCCCGACCACAAGCACCATGACATAGCACAGAGCCTCATGAATCAGCGTCCAGATTGACCCTTCGACCGCAGGGAAGGGGTTGTCTGAGAAGACACCGGGCAGGGTGAACTGGGGAAAGGCCAGCGTCACATTGGCGAAGAGGAAGCTCCAAGTCTCGCGCAGGCTGAAATAGACGTCCAGCGGCAGCACCGTGACCAGCGGGCCAAGAAGAAGCGCCACCAGAAGAAGCGAGACGGCCAGTCCCGGAAAGAGCCGCAGCATGCGGGCCGCGACGAAGCGCTTGGTCCGGGCCGTGCGCTGGAAGCTTGCCGTGATGAGAAAGCCTGAGATGGCGAAGAAGACATAGACGGCCAGCGTGCCCAAGGATTGGCCGAACACTTGTTTCAGCGGCTCCTCGACGCGGGGACCCAGATTGATCGGCCAGGCATGCGACACCAGCACGGCGGTGGCCGCGATCATCCGGATCAGGTTGAGATTGTTGTCCCGGCCGCGGGCCACGGTGCCAAGGGTGATCATCATCTTTTGCCGTGCCCGATCATTTATCACCGGATCTGGCATAGGGGTTGGGCCGCGCTGCGGGAGCTGGCGGCTTTCTGTTATGGGCGAAGCGGCTGTATCTTATCCCGCCGGGCGGTGCTTCTGCCGGGGCAGAGGCATCCTTCGCCTCGGGGACGCGGCAGCTTACCAAGGCAGAGCCGAGGCCGAGATAGAAGGCCATGAGCGGCTGGAGCTTGCCGAAGAAGGCGACGGTTGCGGCGCCGATGATGAGCGCGACCATCATCAGGCCCCAGCCAATGCGGATCTGATCATAGAGCTGCGGCATGTTCTGGCGCCGGACCATGTTGCGCCAGATGAAGAAGACGCAGAGCGCCAGCAGGATCAGTGAGGGGATACCCGAGCGCATCATCATCAGTAGCCAGTAATTGTCGATGCTGGGGGCCAGCCAGAAGGGGCGGGTCCAAGTCGAGGGTTCGAAGCCGAGTAAAGGGTGGCGCAAGACATCTTGGATTGCAAAATTCCATTGCATCCGCCGCACATAGGTGGTGCCGGGGTTGAGCGTGACCATCGCAAGAATCCCAGCGAAGCCCCGCCCTGTGGCGGCTTGAGCAATGGTCACCAGTGTGAAGGCAATACCTGTCACGATCAGCAGACGGTTCTGCACTGTGCGTGTCACACGCTCCACGAGGACAAGGAAGGCTTGCAAAAGCAGGATCAGGATGGGGGCCGAAGAGGCGGAGAGCCAGGTGGCCAGGGCGATGATTGGCGTCTTGAAAATCCGTTGCGACACGCTGCTTGTGAACCACATCAGGCTGAACAGAGACGAACAGAAGACGCCGTAAAGGATGGGATGTTCAAAGAAGGAGGTGGCCCGGGTGATGCCCATGCGGATTTCGGAATTGTATTTGTAGGTCGTCCCGGTGAGGGATGTCGCGAAGTCATGCACGTAGCGGATGCCGGTCATGGCCTCGGGAAAGGCTGCGATAGCTGAGACGATCACCATGATGAACAGGGTGCCGAAAACTGCCCGCATCTGTTCAAGATGCTGCAGGTAGATCCGCGCGGTCAGATAGACGATAAGAAACTCAAGCACATAGGTCCCTGAGCGCTCAATCGAATTCCCCAGGCCATAGACATGGGCAAAGGCGATGCAGGTCCAGGCCACATGGCCGATGAAAAACCAGTCATGGAGGCGAAGCTCCAATGTCCAGAGCTTTGGCAGGATTACGAAGGCCATGATCACGAGGAAAAACCGGGACCAAGTAAAGAAGAGCGGCCCGATGTTGAAGCCAAGCTCGATCGGCACCATGATCACGAGGATCAGGAGCAGGATGATGATGAGCGGGGTCTTGCTGTCCTGCGCCTGCGGGTAGCGCCGGGCGGCGGGAGAGGGAGAAGCGCTTTCTGACAAGGGCGGCCTTTCTACAGGGCTATCGGGATCCGCAGCCGTCCGGCCGGAAGCGGATGCAGCATACACCGAATGGGCCCGGGGGAAACCAGAGGCTGTGACCGCAGGCTGCGGCGAATCACGGATGCGCGAGGGCGGGAAGGTCTCGGCTGCGGGGCCCGGACACCCGGCCGGGTTTCATCGGCATTTCTGGCTGGGACAGGGTCCGGAAAACCTTACGTTTCCGCTGCTTAGGTTAAAATGCCCGAGATGGCGATATTGCGGCGATATTGGAAACGATCAGCCTAAAATACAACCCAAGATTGACTTATTCTTGCCGTCTGATTACCCAGAGTAATCCCCGTAAAAGCCTTAATTTTTCCTTAATTCACCAGCGCCAATCTTGTCTGAAATGCGCTCTGCGGCTATGCTGACGAAGCAGGTGAGCGTTTTTAGGTTGATATCGCTCATGAGTACCTCTTGTTCCGCCGGTCTCCCGGGGCCGGTTTTCTCATATCAAAGGATGAAAGCTCATGAAGAAAGCATTTTTGGGCCTCGCGCTCGCAACCGCCGCGTTTGTCGGCCAGGCGAACGCCGCCCCGGTTTATCCCGTCGATGTCGTTTCGGCCGATCAGAACGGCACCAATGTTGCCGCCGACCGTTCGAACCCCTACGTGCTTTTCGACGCCTATACCGATGGTGACCAGTTCTACTCGCTGGGCCTTGGCGGCAATCTGGTCCTCGACTTCGGCTCGTCGCTTTATGGCATGGGCACGATCATCGAAGTGACCTTCAAGCTGGCTTATTACCTGGAAACCGCGGACATCTTCGTCAGCAATGACACCAACTTCACGGATCCGAAGGTCGCATCGGTCGGCAACTTCGAGGCCCAAGAAACCGGCGGCGGCTATTCCTTCCTCGTCTCGACCCCCTTCCGCTATCTGAAGATCGTCGACACCAGCCCGGTCGTTGCTGGCCGCGATGGCTTTGACGTTGCGGAAATCAGCTTCTCGCCGGTTCCGGTTCCGGCCGCAGGCCTGATGCTGGCGGGTGGTCTGCTCGGCCTGGGCGCCCTGCGCCGCCGCGCCAAGAAAGCCGCCTGAGCCTGAGGCTTCGGTTCTTCTGAACAAAGGGCGGCCTTCGGGCCGCCCTTTTGCGTACTGACCGTCAGAACCGGATCAGATCTCGCGCCCCAAAGCCTGGCGCAGCATCCAGACCATGCGCTGCAACCGGAGGCGGGCCAGCACCGCAGCCCCGCGGAACCTTTCTCCAGCGCCGGACAGGCGCGGCGAGACCAGGAGTTTCGGCAGATGCGCCAGGATGCTGAGCGGCATGGCCAAGGCCTTCAGCGCCCAGGCAGGCCGTGACCGGGCCCCATTCAGCTCATAGGCTTCGTGTGTCATGCGCAGCCATTTCTTGCGCAGGGCCGGCCAGTCGGATCGCGACGGGTGGCCGACGCGCAGATCCGGGGCGGTGCGCAGGCGGAAGCCTCTGGCCGTGGCGCGCTGGCACCAGTCCAGATCCTCGGAGACACCGTTGATGAAGGGGCCGGTCGCAGCAAAGACATCGCGGCGCGTCACCAGATTGGCGGTGACAGTGAAGCCCTTCTTCTCGACATAGCCTTGCCAGTCGAAGGCGAAGACCGCCTCGAAAGCCTCGGCCCCCGAACGTGGGGCAGGGGTCTCGTCGAAGACATCGATCCGCCCGCCGAAGAGATCGCCATCGCTCCGGGCCGCGGTGGCGCGGGCCATGGCCAGCCAGTCCGCCGCGGGCAGGCAATCGCTGTCGAGAAAGACCAGGGTCGGGGCGGTGGTCTCGGCCACGCCGCGGTTGCGGGCAAGCGCCGCCCCCTTGGCGGGTTCGGTCACGATATGGACGCCGGGCAGGGCGGCGCGGGCGGGATCAAGGCTCTCGGTCGAGCCATTGTCGACCACGACCAGTTCGGTGCCGGGTGTCAGCTGGGCGCGCAGCGCCGCCAGACAGCGCGCCAGACGCGCGACATCATTGTAATGCGGAATGATGACGGCCAGATCAGGCGGTATAGCCGTAGCTGTCATAGCCATAGTCCCCGTCCATGATCCGGCACTTGTTCAGGACGATGCCCATGACATTGGTCAGTTCGGCCACCTGCCGCTCGGCGATATCGATCTGGCTCATCGGGGTTTCCTCGGCCGCCACGATGATCAGCGCGGCATCGACCTGGCGCAGGAAGCCGATACTGTCATCGGTGGCGCGCAGCGGCGGCACATCGAAAAGCATGAGATCGGGGCGATAGGTCTCGGCGATGGCGGCCAGCGCATCGCGGGCGAGGTTGCTTTGCAGCAGCTCGGCGGATTTGTCGACCGGGCCGCTGTTCAGCCCGATGGCGACATTGTTGCCATGGCGCATCGCATGATCGCCAAAGGCGACGCGGCCTTCCAGCACATCGCCCATCGTATGCTGCGGCTTCTGGCCCAGGACCTTGGCCAGGGCGGCGCGGCGCATGTCGAAATCGATGATCATGGTGCGCAGCTCGGCCTGACGGCCGAAGCTGAAGGCGAGATTGGCGCAGGTCAGCGTCTTGCCGCAGCCGCTATGCGGCGAGATCACCGCGATCTTCTTCCAGCCGTTGATCTGTGCCTGCTGGCTGATCCTGGTGCGCAAGATGTCGAAGGCCGCCGCCGCCGTTCCGCCGGGGCGCAGGGTGACGATCTGCGGGTTGCTGCGCGACAGCGCCCCGGCATCCAGCTGGCGCAGGGCCTGCCAGCGGGTCGCCAGATCATCGGCGGGCGGAACGGCGGCCCGTGCCGCCGGGGCCGGAGCCTGTGCCGCAGTCGCCGCGGGGGCGGGCGGCACGCTCCGCTGTCCGCGGGCCTTCTCGATCGCTGATTGAAGCCGTTCCATCATTGCCTCCCGGCCGGTCGGGCCGTCTTCTGTGCCGATATCCCGCGATGGGCCTGCAGGGCCGGGATCACCAGTCGATCCCCAGCTTCTTGCCCACCCTCTGGGCCAGGATGTCGAGCGGCATGTAATAGCTGTGCAGCGCCCAGACCAGAAGCGGCACGCCGATCACGATCGCCAGAAGGACGAGGATGCGCATCCGGCGCTGGCGCGAGACTTCGCGATGCGACTGGATATAGGGCAGGGTGGCCAGGGGCGTGATGCCAAGCTTGCGCACGATCGCCTCGGGGCGGCGGGGCGCGCTGTTCAGCTTCTCGATCAGCACGATCAGGCCAAGCCCGGCCAGAATGCCGAAGAGCGTGCCGCCCCCGGCCATCAGCACCCGGTTGGGCCGGGTGGGAGAGTTGGGGACGGTGGGCTGTTCCAGGATGGTCAGGCGCTGGCCGCGCTGAAGGATCTCGATCCGCTCGCCGGTGCTGGCCTTGGACAGCGCCGCCACGGCATTGTTGTACTGCGCCTGGACATTGGCATAGTCGCGCTCCATGGCGTTCAGCTGGCCTTCATTGGCGGCGCTGCGGCGGATCGCGTCATTGATCTTGTCAAGCTCGGTCTGGGTCTGGGCATTCTGTTCCTGCAAGGCCTGGATGCGGGCATCGATCTGCGCCAGCGCCAGATCCAGCGGTGAGACGGTACCGGCCTGGCCGCCCACCTGTTTCGCCACGACCTCCTCGAGCTTCTTGATCTGGCCCTCGAGCACCTTGATGCGCGGATTGCCCGGCGCATAGACCGTCAGCGCCTGGTCAAGCTCCTGGCGCAGGGTGGCGAGCTGTTTCTGTTCGGGCGTCTGCTGGGCATCGGCGAGGCCATCGATCTGGCCGGTGGCCTTGTAGATCTCGACCGTGCGGTCGCGCTGGGTCTTCAGCGTCGCGATCTCGCGCTCGGCCTGGGAGAGACGTTCCTGCAGGATGGCCTGCTGGTTCAGCCGATAGGCCTGGCCATCGGGCAGGGCATCGGCATTGGCGGTCTTGAACTCCACCAGCTTGGTCGAGAGCGCGCTCATCTCGGCCGAAAGCCGGTCGACCTCCTGCTGGAAGAAGTCGAGCGTCTGGCCGGCGCGGCCGGTGCGGTTCTCCGCATCGGCGCGCTGGATCAGGGTCATGTATTCATTCATCACCGCCCCGGCCGTCTTGCCGAAGCGGGCCTCGAAACTGACCGTCATGATCGAGGCGCCATCCTTGGTGATGCTGATCCCGACCTTGGTCTTCTCGTTCATCTGGGCGACGATCTCGTCCGGGGTCATCCGGCCGATGTTGTCGAACACGTCGAGCCGTCGCGCGATGTCGAGAAGATTGGACCGGCTGCGCAGCATCTGCTCGAAAAGCTGCAGCTGCTCGCGGTCGGGGGTCTTGACGGTGGGGGGGGCAAGTTCACTGGGGATCTGCGAGGATTCCAGGAGGAAACGCGCCTGCGAGACATAGGTCGGCGGCAGCGACAGCGCCACGCCGAAGGAGATGACCGAGATCACCATCGCCACCAGAAGGAAAAGCGGCAGGCGGCGCAGGAAGAGGGTCAGGTAATATTTCATCTCAGGCAATATACTCCACGGGGGGAACTGGCGCGATGTCGTCGTTCCATGTCAGACCCGTTTCAGGCTCCACTCGTTGTTCCCGGCCCCGCATGCGAGGCGCGCTGTCCAGATCGGGCCGCAGGCCCCGGCAAGATGTTCTGGCAGATTTATCCTTGCAGGTCGTGAAAATGTAAGGCGCAATTATGGCGTTCACCGGTCGCCCGCCTCCGGCTGTCCGGCCGGGGCGGAAAGCCCGGCGCCTCCATACGCGCAGATCTGCATCGCGGCATGATTGTGCATTCGCAGCATCTTGTCCACCGGCCTCGCACGCCCGGGGATCATACAACAGGCGGGGTCCTGTCCCCTGTCGCAATCTTGTGAAGAGCAGAGCCGCGCCCGATGCGGCAGATTGCCTTGGTGGCACGACAGCTTCGCCATGGTTTTGTCGATTTTGACCGACAGGGTCCGCTTCGTCATGCGCAGGGCAGATCGCTGTGATACTGTCGGCAAAAATCTGCGCCCGCGTCGCGGGCGATGAATATTGGATGGTAGATTATGATCAGACGTCTTGTTCTCGCCGCGGTCTCGGCCCTTGTCATCAGCGGATTGGCGGCCTGCCAGTCTTCCGAGGAAAAGGCCGAAGAGCATTACAAGGCGGGGATGGAGCTTCTGGAAAAGGGCGATACCGACCGCGCCCTGGTCGAGTTCCGCAATGTCTTCCAGCTGAACGGCCAGCATCGCGAAGCGCGCCAGACCTATGCCCGCATCATGCGCGAGCGGGGCGATCTGCGCGAGGCCTATGGCCAGTATCTGCGCCTGGTCGAGCAATATCCTGACGATCTCGAGGGCAATCTGGCCCTGGCCGAGATGGCGATGCGCAATGGCGGCTGGGATGATGCCACCACCTATGCCCGCCGCGCGGCCGAGACCGATCCGGCCAATCCCGAGGCCAAGACCCTGGTGATGATCGTCGATTACCGCAGCGCCCTGACCGCCAAGGACGATGCGAAGATGGCCAAGATCATCGATGAGGCGCGGGCCCTTCTGAAAGCGACGCCCGGGCTGCCGCTGCTGCGCAAGTTCCTGATGGACGAGGCGATGCGCCAGCAGGATTACAAGGCCGCGCTGGCCCTGGTCGATGAGGGGATCGCCCTCAACCCGGAATATGACGATTTCTATCCCGTGCGCCTGGCCGTGCTCTACGAGCTGGGCCAGACCGCCGAGATCACCAAGCAGCTCAAGGCCATGGTCGCCCGCAAGCCCGAGGATCAGACCACGCGCAACATGCTGATCGGCTGGTATGTCGTGCAGAATGACACCGCTTCGGCCGAAGCCGAACTGCGGGCGCAGATCGACCCCGCCAAGGAGGATTTCGAGGCCGAGGGCCGACTGATCCAGTTCCTCATGGAGGTCAAGGGGGCCGCGGCCGCCCGGGCCGAGATCTCCGCGCTCCTCGAGGCGCGGCCGGATTCGGCCCATGCCGCCCTTTACCGTTCGATGCTCGCGGGCTTCGACTTCGAGGATGGCAAGCGCGACGCCGCCATTGCCGAGATGGAAAAGGTCATCGCCGACCATCCCGAGGCGCCCGAGCTGAACAAGATCAAGGTCGCGCTGGCCCGGATGATGTCAACGGTCGGCAATGAGGTGGGCGCGCGCGCCACGATCGAGCAGATCCTGACCGACGAGCCCACCAATGCCGAGGCGTTGAAGATCAAGGCGCAATGGCTGATCGAGGATGATAAGACCGGCGATGCGCTGATCGCGCTGCGCAGCGCGATGGAGCAGAGCCCGAACGATCCCGAGATCCTGACCCTGATGGCCCGCGTGCATGAGCGCGAGGGCAATACCGATCTCATGGCCGAGATGCTGTCGCAGGCGGTCATCGTCTCGGGCCAGGCCCCGGGCGAATCCCTGCGCTATGCCGCCCTCTTGCAAAGCCAGGGCAAGCTCTTGCCGGCCGAGGATGTGCTCGTCAACGCGCTGCGCCGCCAGCCCGACAATCCCCAGCTTCTGGGCGCGCTTGGCGGGCTTTACCTCCAGATGAAGGACTGGGCGCGGGCCGATCACGTCGTGCGCACGCTGAATGACGGCAAGACCGACGCGGCCCGGCAGATGGGCCGCGAGCTTCAGGCGCGTCTTCTTTCCGCCAGCGGAAAGGAGGAGGAGCTGTCGCAATTCCTCCAGCAGCTCAGCACCGAGACCGAGGGGCTTGGCGCCGAGATCCTTCTGGTGCGCGACATGCTGAACCAGGGCAAGCAGGACGAGGCGCTGGCCCAGGCTGCGGCGCTGGACACGAAATATCCCGAGGATCCGCAGGCCGGTCTTTTCCACGCGCTCTTGCTGGAAACCGTGGGCAAGCACCCCGAGGCCCTGGCGCGGCTCGAGGCGCTGACCGCCAAGACCCCGGCTTTCGAACAGGCCTGGCTGGCGCTGATCAGCATGCAGACCCAGTCCGGGGATTCGGCGGCGGCGGCCGCGACGCTGGACAAGGCGCTGGCCGCCTTGCCCAAGAGCATGATGCTGCGCTGGTCCCAGGCCGGCGTTCTGGAGAAATCCGGCGATGTCGACGGCGCGATCGCGGTCTATGAGGCGCTTTACGCCGAGAACAGCAACATGACGGTGATCGCCAACAACCTGGCGAGCCTCTTGGCCAACAGCAAGAGCGATGCCGAGAGCCTGGAACGCGCCCATGTGATCGCTCGTCGCCTGCGCGACAGCACCGAACCCGCCTTCCAGGACACCTATGGCTGGATCGCCTTCCGCCGCGGCAATCTCGACGAGGCGCTGCCCCATCTGGAAGCCGCCGCCAAGGGCCTGCCCAAGGACCCGACGGTGCAATATCACCTGGCCATGACCTATGGCGCGCTGGACCGGCGCGATGAGGCGCTGGCGCTTCTGCGCGGGATCGAGGCCCAGGTTCCGGCCCCGCCGCAGGTGCTGGTCGATCAGGTCAAGGCCGAGATCGCCCGGATCGAGGCCCTGCCCCCGCAGGGCAACAACTGATCCGCGGCGGGGGTGCGACGCGGATTTCCGCCCATGGGGCCGGACAAGCGACCCGATTCCGCGCGCAGGGCGCTGCGCGCGGGGAAAACGAGCGAAAAACAGGGGTTCGACCGGGCGGAAAGCGCGACAGAAACGCCGCAGTCGCCGCTTGGCGATCCAGACGGGCTTGCAGCGCCGGGGTAATTTTTCGATGCTGTGCCGGAATCCTTTGCATGGACAGGACCCCATGGCGAAATTTTTGTCAGCCGTCGCCGCCAGCCTCTTCGCCGCCCTGGCGCTGCTGTCGAGCCCGGTGCTCGCCCAGGATGCGGGCTATGCGCTGCGCGCGGGCGACGTGATCAAGATCGAAGTGCTCGAAGATCCGAGCCTGAGCCGGTCGACCCTCGTTCTGCCGAATGGCTCGATCAACTTCCCCGAAGCGGGAACGCTCAAGGCCGGCGGGCGGACGCCCGACCAGCTGGCCGCAGCCCTGGCATCGGCGCTTGCCCCGAGCTTCGCCTCGCCGCCGACCGTCTATGTCTCGGTCGACCGCGTCGCCGAGCCCAAGGTCAGCAGCGGCGGCGTTGCCGCCGCCCCGGCGGGCATGGATGTCTATGTCATGGGCGAGGTCGCCGCGCCCGGGCTGAAGACGGTCAAGCCTGACACCAACCTGCTGCAGTTCCTGGCCCAGGCCGGCGCCCTGTCGAAATTCGCGGCCACCAAGCGGATCGAACTGCATCGCAAGGACGGTTCGGGCGGGGAGACGGTCTATCTCTTCGACCTCAACTCTGTCGGCGGAGGCCCCGGCCGGATCAGCGGCATGACCCAGCTGGGCGCTGGCGATGTCGTCGTGGTGCCCCAGCGCAAGCTCTTCGAATAAGGGCCGCCGCGATGAGCCCTGCGCCCGTCCCGCGCGCCCCGTCCCGGCGGCGGACTGCCCTCAGCCTGACAGGGGCGGGGGTCTGTGGCATTGCGCTGCTGGCCGCAGGCATGGCCGGGGCGCAGGATGCGCCGAACCCGGCACTGACCTTCAGCTTCGGCTCGACCTTCACCGCCAATGACAATCTGGATCTCGACCCGGTCTCGGCCGGAACCAGCAGCTGGATCGACAACCGGTTTGGCCTGTCCTATGCCACCGAGACCGCCACCAGCGCGCTGGCCTTCGATGCCAGCGGCGTCTGGCGCCTGTCGGATATTCCGGGCGCGGGCGGCGGCAGCGATTTCGACGACCAGACCGCCGCCCTGTCCTATAGCCGCGAGGGCGCCAACAGCCGCCTGACGCTGAACGGCCGCATCAACCGCTCGGACATCGCCTTTTTCGATCCGCTGCGCCTGGTCGATGACCCGAGCACCCCGATCGACGAGGGCGACCTGACCGCCGGCGATGACGGCAGCCGGAGGACCACCAGCGCATCCCTGCGCTTCGAGACCGGGATCGCCGGGCCGCTGGGCTTTGACATTGCCGCCAGCCATTACGGCCGCGACTATCAGGACACGACCGATCCCGATTACTACGACACCACCCGCGACACGCTTTCGCTGGGCGCGACGCTGCGCCCCAATGAGCGGCTGTCGCTGCGGCTGAGCCTGTCGCAGACCGATTACAGCGCCAAGGATGCCCCGCAGACCGAACGCAGCACAAGGCGCGCCTCGGTCGGGGGCAGCTATGCGCTGGATCCGGCGACCTCGCTGTCCTTCTCGGTCGGCAAGACCTGGATCGACAGCGAAGAAGGCCTTGGCCTTGGCCGGGTCAGCAGTTCGGAGGACGGGCTGAATGCCAGCCTGGGCCTGAGCCGCGCCCTGGCCAATGGCTCGATCGGGCTGTCGCTCAGCCATGACATCACCGTCGATGGCGAGGCCTGGACCGATCTGCTGCTCAGCCGCGACATGGAGCTGCCCAATGGCGCGCTTTCGGTCTCGCTGGGCCCGAGCTTCCGCGAGGGCGAGACCGGCGTCGTGGGCACGCTGGCCTTTGACCGCGAATTGCCGCGGGGCGCCTTCAGCCTGTCGGCCAGCCGCAAGATCAGCTCGAGCGACGATTCCACGCGCGACACGATGCGTCTGGGCCTGGGCCTGTCCCATGCGCTGACCCCGCTCAGCAACCTCAGCCTCGACATCGACTATCTCGACACGGACAGCGACAGGGCCGGTGCCGACCGCAGCCGCAGCCGGCTGAGCCTGACCTACAGCCATGACCTGGGCCAGGACTGGCAGCTGCGCGGCGGCTATGCCCTGACCGAGAGCGATCGCGAGGGCGAAGCCACGGCCCGGTCGAATTCCGTGTTCCTGACGCTGCAGAAAGCGATCACCTTCTCGCCCTGAGCGCAGGCCGGGCCCTTGGCCCCGCAAGCGACATGAGTTTGCCACCATTCCTGCTCACAAGCCGGTGAAAGCGCAGCCCTGCACGGTGCGTCGGCTGGATTCGCCGTCGCCTTTTCTGCGGCTGCAAGCTAGGCTTGGCTGGGTTTGCCCCAGGGCGGAACGGTGATTTTCAGGGACGCCACGGTCCCAGGGTTTGTGGTGAAAGGGACAGAAGGGCAATGTCGGCAACCAACGGACTGGACCTCTCCCTGGAGCGCAGCTTCAACGCGCCGGGACTATTCTGGTTCGCGGCCCTGGTGGCGGGATCGCTGCCGCTGTTCTGGATCGGCCTCGTCTCGCTGGCCGAGGCCTGGTCGACACCGGAATACAGCCATGGCCCGCTGATCCCCTTCATCTCGCTCTATCTCTTCCTGCGCGAACTGCGCCATGCGCCGCCCGCGCGCGAAGAGCCGCATGACCGCCGCGGCGGCGTTGTGGTGATCGCCGTCGCGCTGGTTGTGGCGCTTCTGGGCAATATGGCGCGGGTGCCCGATATCGTCACCTATGCCATGATCCTGTGGATCGGCGGCGTCGTCCTGACCGTCTTCGGCTGGAAGCGCGGCATCCGCCACCAGCTGCCGGTGATCCACCTGGTCTTCATGCTGCCCCTGCCCCAGGTCGTCTACTGGAAGATGAACATCTTCCTGCAGGAGATTTCCTCGATCATCGGCGTCTGGTTCGTGCGCCTGGCCGGGGTGCCGGTCTTCCTGGAAGGCAATATCATCGACCTGGGCGTCTACAAGCTGCAGGTGGCCGAGGCCTGTTCGGGCCTGCGCTACCTCTTCCCGATCCTGTCCTTCACCTATCTGACGGCGATCCTCTATCGCGGCCCCTTCTGGCACAAGGCGGTGCTGATGCTCTCGGCCGTGCCGCTGACCGTGCTGATGAACTCGTTCCGCATCGGGGTGATCGGCATCCTGGTCAATTCCTACGGCACCGAACAGGCCGAGGGTTTCCTGCATGTCTTCGAGGGCTGGGTGATCTTCCTGATGTGCATCGGCATCCTCGCGCTGATGGCGGTCGTGCTGCAACGGCTGCAACCCAATCCGCTGTCGCTGGTCGAGGCGATCGATCTTGATACCCGCGGCCTGGGCGGAATCTTCGGGCGGATCCTCACGATTTCGCCCTCGCGGGCGCTGGCGGTGGCGGTGGCGCTGACCGTGGCCTTCTCGGGCTTCGTCACCTGGCGCGGCGTGGGCGAGGCTGTTCCGATCGCCCGCGAAAGCTTCAATGTCTTTCCGCGCAAGGTCGGTCTCTGGGAGGGCTCGGGCTCGGCGCTGGAACCCGATATCGAACGGGTCCTCGCCGCCACGGATTATGCCAATGTCGCCTTCAAGGCCCCGGATGAGCGCGACTTCGTGCATTTCTTCTCGGCCTTCTATTCCAACCAGACCAATGGCGATGGCATCCATTCGCCCGAGGTCTGCCTGCCGGTCGGCGGCTGGGAGATCTTCTCCTTGGAGCAGAAGCGCATCGACATGCCCGACACGCCCTATGGCAGTTTCGAGGTGAACCGCGCGGTGATCCAGAAGGGCATGACCAAGCAGCTGGTCTATTACTGGTTCGAGCAGCGCGGCAAGCGGATGACCAATGATTACATGGCCAAGGCCAGCGTGATCTGGGATGGCATCGCCATCGGCCGCACCGATGGCGCGCTGGTGCGCTTCACCACGCCGATCAACACCAACGAGACCGAGGCCGAGGCCGAGGCGCGCCTGCAGCGGCTGATGCGCGACCTTCTGCCGGTGCTGCCGCGCTATGTGCCGCTGTGATCCGCAACCCGGCGTGACCCGCGGCTGAGGGTCCACTGTTGCACAGCGGGGTCCCTGTCGCGATATCTTCGGACCCGGCAGGGGCAAGGGGGGACGGCGTGGGCGAGGCGACAGAAGACGATCCACGGCGGAGCGCAGAGAAAGACCTGCCCGAGGATGCCATGGCGCGTCCCCTGTGGTGCGACCCGGTGGTGATCGGCATCTTCCTGCTCTGCCTTCTGCCGGAACTGCTGCTCTCGGGCGCCGATTGGGGGCTCTGGGGCACGCCGCGCTGGCGCAACCTCGCGCTTCAGAATGCCGGCTTCTGGTCGGGCCTCTTGCACAACTGGCGCCCGAACTATGCGCTGCAACCCTGGACCATGTTCCTGACCTACGGCTTCCTGCATGCGGGGGCGGTGCATTTCGCGGTGAACATGATGACGCTCTTCTCGCTGGGCCCGCCCCTGGGCGAGCGCTTCGGCCCGGCACGGCTGATCCTGCTCTATGCCGTCTCGACCGTGGGCGGCGCGGCGGGTTTCGCGCTTCTGTCCTCGCAGCCCCTGCCCATGGTCGGCGCCTCCGGGGCGCTGTTCGGGCTGGCGGGGGCGCATGTCGGATTGAACTGGCGCATCCGCCGCGCCAGCGCGGAAAGCCTGACCCCGGTCTGGCGCGCGCTGCTTGGGCTGGTGGCGCTCAATCTTGTGCTATGGTGGGCGATGAACGGCCAGCTGGCCTGGGAAACCCATCTCGGCGGCTTCGTCGCGGGCTGGATCCTGGCCCTGCGGCTGAAGGAGGTTGACTGAGCCCCTGCCCTGCCCCGGGCCAGGCCTTCGCAACATTGCGTGAAAATGCCATTATCTCGTCACGCTTGCGGCGGAACTGATGCAGAGAATGGAGCCGGATCCGTCTTCTCTGCCGCGTGACTTGCCCTTGCCCGCGTCATGGCCGAAGCTGGCCCCGCCGCGCCCGCCTGCCGGGCAAAGCCGTTGCGATCCGCGGCGGAAGATCGGATGAAGGAGGGCCGCCGCCCTCGGAAACAGGGATGTACTTTGTCGATCATCGGTCTTTACGCCACGGTATTCAATCTGCGCGAGCGGCCCTTCACGCTGCTGCCCGATCCCGATTTCCTGTATTGGACCAAGCCGCATCGCCGCGCCTATACGGTGCTGGAATACGGCATCCTGTCGCGCGCGCCGATCACCGTCATCACCGGCGAAGTGGGGGTGGGCAAGACCACGCTCCTGCAGCATCTCCTGAAATCCATGGAAGACACGGCCACGATCGGCCTGATCTCCAATGCGCAGGGCGGCCGGGGCGAATTGCTTCGCTGGGCGCTGAACGCCTTTGGCGTCGCGCATGACCGCACGCTCGACTATGTCGGGCTGTTCCAGGAGCTGCAGAATTTCCTCCTGGCCGAATATGCCGCCGGCCGCCATGCCGTCATCGTCATCGACGAGGCGCAGAACCTGTCCTTCGAGGCGCTGGAAGAGCTGCGCATGCTGACCAACATCAACTCGAACAAGGACGAGCTCTTGCAGCTCATCCTGATCGGCCAGCCCGAGCTGCGCGAGATGGTGGAAAAGCCCGAGCTGCGCCAGTTCGCCCAGCGGGTGACGGCGAGCTTCCATCTGACCGGCATGGATGAGGAAGGCACCGGCGCCTATATCGCCCACCGGATGCGCCATGCCGGCGGCACCGGCCAGGAGTTCACCGCCCGCGCCGTCACGGCGATCCATGAAATGTCCCAGGGCATCCCGCGGATGATCAACAAGATCGGCGAATTGTGCCTGATTTATGCCGCAACCGAATCACGGCCCGTGGTCACGAATGAGACGGTGCGCGAAGTCCTGGCCGACAATCTCTTCATCCAGACCCGCGAGGACCGGGAAAATCCGGCCGGATCCCCACCCAAGATTCGCTCCATCACCGGCTGACAGGCTGCGATCCGGCTCGGTTGCCGCCAGATTGTCGGCCGTTCTGGAAACAATACCCGCCCCGCGCCATCACTGTGCCCGCGCAGAATACCCCCGAAGCGCCCAAGCCCCCTGCAGGGGGAATTTTCCCGAAAGCTGACCCGCGACGCCGCGGCGGCGACAATCAGGATGATTCTCGTAAACCTTTGATGAAAAATGAACATTATGCACAGAAGACTAGCGAAGTTTCGCCAGCCGCCTTATGTTTCGGCGGCAGGCCGCACATTCCGGGGCCATATGGGATGCATTCGCACCTGCAGCATAACCTTTGCGCTTGCGGTATAATTTAGCCGGGTCTAGTCATGAATATGTCTGATTTTAAGAGTGTTTGGCAGGCAACTCAGCTGCCTTCCCCCCGGCGCAGAGATCTCTGATGGCCTATGAATCAAGCTCGCCGGCGACCCTCGTCGGCTTCCCCTCCAAGCTTGCAAAAGCGCAGGCGCCGGTCCGGCCCAACAGGTATTTCGGGCTGCGCAAGCGGGTCTTCGACCTGCTTCTGGTGGCGATGATGATTCCGGTCGCGCTGCCGGTCGTCGCCCTGATGTGGCTTCTGGTGCGGCTGGACGGCGGACCCGGCTTCTACAGCCAGCCGCGCATCGGCCGTGACGGGCGGACCTTCCGCTGCTGGAAGCTGCGCAGCATGGCGGTCAATGCCGAAGAGCGCCTGCGCGAGCTGTGCGAGGCCGATCCCAAGATCGCCCGCGAATGGGCCGAGAACCAGAAACTGGCCAATGATCCGCGCATCACCCGGATCGGCCAGTTCCTGCGCAAGTCGAGCCTCGATGAACTGCCGCAGCTGTGGAACATCCTGGTGGGCGACATGTCGATCGTCGGCCCCCGCCCCTTTCTGCCCGAGCAGCAAGACCTCTACACCCGCGCCGGCGGCCGCGCCTATTTCCTGATGCGCCCCGGCGTCACCGGCGAATGGCAGGTCTATGGCCGTTCGGCCACCCGTTTCGTCGACCGGATCCGCTTTGACGAGGGCTATTACGACAACGCCTCCCTGGGCCAGGATGTCAGGCTGTTGATGGGCACGGCCCGGGTCGTGGTGCGGATGACCGGCCGCTGAAGATCGGCAAGGCCGCCTCAGGGGGCCTTGCCGTCAAGTCCCGTCTTTTCCAGCAGCTCGCGGCCGGCCGCCTTCAGGCTGCCGTCCGCATGCAGATAGTGGTAAAGGGTCGAGGACCGTATCCCGCCCAGCTCCTTGCAGATCTCCGGGATCGAGCGGGCGCGGTCGGCCATGAGATGGCGGGCATAGCGCAGCTTGTCAGGCGTCATCACCCGCGGCCGCCCGCCCCGCCTGCCCCGCGCCCTTGCAGCGGCCAGCCCCTCGCTCACCCGCTGGCGGATGATGTTGCGCTCCATCTCGGCAAAGGCGGCCTGGATCTGCAGGAAGGCGCGGCCCGAGGGCGTGGTCGTGTCCATCGGCGCGTTGAGCGCGCGGAAGGCGATACCCCGGCTCTCGAGCTGGTCGATCAGCATGATCAGCTCGGCCGCGAGACGGCCGAGCCGGTCGAGATCCAGCACCACCAGCACATCGCCCTTACGCAGGAAATCGAGACAGGCGGCCAGACCGGGCCGGTCATTCCGCGCGCCCGAGGCGCGATCCTCGAAGATGCGCTCGCAGCCCGCGGCCTTCAGGGCATCGAGCTGGCGGTCCAGGATCTGCGCGCCCTCGACCGTGGAAATCCGCGCATAGCCGATCAGGCCCATGGTCAATCGCCCCTCATGTCACGATAAACCTATTCGGCGCATATGTTGTCGGCAAATGATTATTGCGGGTTTTTCATGAATTTGGGCTGGGAAAAACCCAAGCGTCTCTGCCGCGGCGCGTCACTCACGAGAAACAGGTGTTTTTCGCGGAAGACGCGGAACACGAGAGCCACGATGCACGGGGCGCGGCGCATCCTGCAGCAGGCACAAGACGGGAAGCGGAAGACGTTATCCGGGTTTCCCGATGCAGGCCCCAGAAGACGGGCGGCATTCCCCGCTTGCCACATGGCGCGAGGCACGGGGCGGGATGCGGGACGCAGGGGACCGGAAACACCAAACGCGATGCGGGAAGCAGATGACATCCAGCCCTCTGCCGAAAACGCAGTCCAGAGGGCGCGATGCGCACCACGTTTCGCAGAGGACGTCAAACCGCCCCTACGGCGCGGTTGTAAAAAGGCGTACAAGCCCTTGTCGCCAACTCCGCTTGTGCTGGGAGTCGGCGGGCTTGTACGATCTTGGCAAGAAATAGGAACGTTAACTTCAAAATGGCCAAGGCATGCAGATTGACCCGGGAGGGTCTGCACCTCGCCAGAGAGCGGTATGAAACGTGGTTGCGCCGCAGCGAAACAGAGTTGTGCAGGTCTGATGCCCTGCCCCAGGCGCGCGGGATTGGCCACCCTTCCGATGCGCTTCGCCCTGTAGTTCCCAAGCGCCGACAAGAAGGGATCGGGAGCAGAGCTTCGCCTATGGCGGGCAGTCGCTTGGGACATTTCCCTTCCCTCCCCCGCCGAACTTGTGCAATCTCCCCCTCGCCGCAGCGCAGCAGAACCCCCGCCCTCTGGCAAGCCGAATGCAACCCCATGTCTGCCATATCTTTTCCCAAACCCGCTGTCATAGTCTTAGCCCGATCCTTACGCTCCGTTTCTCCGAGGCCTTGTCGATGATCACTCCCGTTCTGCTCTGCGGTGGCGCTGGCACCCGGCTCTGGCCCCTGTCCCGCAAGAGCTATCCCAAGCAATTCGTCCCCCTGACCGGCGAGACCTCGCTGTTCCAGGCCTCGGTCCAGCGCCTGACCGGGGCGGGCTTTGCCGCGCCCGTTGTGGTGACCGGCGCGGATTTCCGTTTCATCGTCACCGAGCAGATGGCCGCGATCGGCGTCGATCCGGGCACGATCCTGATCGAACCCCAGGCCCGCAACACCGCGCCCGCCGTTCTGGCCGCCGCCCTGCATCTGGCCGAGACCGCCCCGGATCAGCCGATGCTCGTTGCGCCCTCGGACCATGTGATCCCCGATGGCACGGCCTTTGCCGCAGCGGTGCAGCGCGGGCTTGAACCGGCGCTGGCGGGTCGGCTGGTGACCTTCGGCATCACGCCCAGCCATGCCGAGACCGGCTATGGCTGGCTGGAACTGGCCGCGCCTTCGGAGGGGGCACCGGTGGCGCTGGCGCAATTCGTCGAAAAGCCCGATGCGGCGCGGGCCGAGGCCATGCTGGAAGCCGGCACTTTCCTGTGGAATGCGGGGATCTTCCTCTTCACCCCCGCGCGCCTGATCGCCGCCTTCGAATTGCACGCCCCCGAAGTGCTTGCCTCCATGCGCGCCGCCCTGGCCGCGGCCAAGCCGGATCTGGGCTTCCTGCGGCTGGACCCGGCCGCCTTTGCCAAGGCGCCCGACATCTCGATCGATTATGCGGTGATGGAAAAGGCCGACAACCTGACTGTCGTGCCCTTCTCGGGCGGCTGGTCGGATCTGGGCGGCTGGGACGCGGTCTGGCGCGAGATGGGGCCGGATGAAAGCGGCGTTGCGACCAGCGGCCCGGCCACGGCGCTCAATTGCACCGACACGTTGCTGCGCTCGGAATCCCCGGATCTGGAGGTTGTGGGGATCGGGTTGCAGAACATGCTGGTCGTGGCCATGCCCGATGCGGTTCTGGTGGCCGACCGCGCCCGCGCGCAGGAGGTCAAGCAGGCCGTGGCGGCCCTGAAGGCGCGCAAGGCCCGGCAGGCGGAAACCTTTCCGCGCGACCACCGGCCCTGGGGCTGGTTCGAGACGCTGGCCCTGTCGGATCGGTTCCAGGTCAAGCGCATCGTGGTGCATCCCGGCGCCTCGCTGTCGCTGCAAAGCCATTTCCACCGCTCCGAACACTGGATCGTCGTCTCCGGCACGGCGAAGGTCACGGTGAATGAGGAGGTGCGCCTGCTGACCGAGAACCAGTCGGTCTATATCCCGCTGGGCGCCGTGCACCGGATGGAGAATCCCGGCCGGGTGCCCATGGTGCTGATCGAGGTGCAGACGGGTGCCTATCTGGGCGAAGACGACATCATCCGCTACGAAGACATTTACGCCCGCGGCTGACCGCCTGGGTGCGGAAAGGACGACTGATGAAGATCGCGGTTTTTGGCCTGGGCTATGTGGGCTTTACCGGCATGTGCTGCATGGCCAGCCAAGGACATGAGGTTGTGGGGTTTGACGTCTCCTCGCCCAAGGTCGATGCCATCAATGCAGGCCGTCCGCCGATCACGGAACCGGGGATCGGCGAATTGCATCGCGCGGGCCTGGCCAAGGGGCTGATCTCGGCCCAGACCTCGATCGGCAATCATCTGGCCGATTGCGACATGGCCATCGTCTGCGTCGGCACGCCCTCGGCGCCGGACGGGTCGCACAACATGTCCTATATCGCTGAAGTGTCGCGCCAGATCGCCGCCGCCCTGCCGGTCAGCGACCGCAGGATCACGGTGGCCTATCGGTCAACCATCCGGCCCGGCTCGATGGAGCACCTGATCTCGCCGATCTTCGAATCCATCATGGGCGCCGAGCGTTTTGCGGCCCAGGTCGAGCTGGTCTATAATCCAGAATTCCTGCGCGAAGGTACGGCCATCCAAGATTACTTCCACCCGCCTAAGATCGTGGTGGGCACAAGGGATGGCAGCCCCTCGGCCCGGATGGACCAGCTGAATGACGGGCTGGGCGCGCCGGTTTTCAACGTCCCCTTCGCCGAGGCGCAGATCACCAAATTCGTCGACAACACCTGGCATGCGGTCAAGGTCGCCTATGCCAACGAGATCGGCCGCATCTGCCTGCAGCTGGGCCTCTCGGCGAAGACGGTGCACGAGATCTTCGTCTCAGACACCAAGCTGAACATCTCGCCCTATTACCTGCGCCCGGGCGGCGCCTTCGGCGGCTCCTGCCTGCCCAAGGACGTGCGCGCGATGCAATACATCGCCAATGATGCGGGGGCGAATACCCAGCTGATCAATTCGCTTCTGAACTCGAACGCCTCGCACAAATACCGGCTGTTCCAGCTGGCGGCGCGCGGCCTGCAACCGGGGGCAAAGATCCTGCTGGCGGGGATCGCCTTCAAGGCCGATACGGACGATCTGCGCGAAAGCCCGAACATCGATCTCGCGCGCAACCTTCTGCGCGAAGGTTATCAGCTTTCTGTCTTCGACCCTGCGGTCGAGCCGAAGAATCTGGTCGGGGCAAACTTGGGCTATGCCTTCTCGACCCTGCCGGAGCTGAACCGGCTCTTTGTGACCAAGGAAGCCGCAGAAGCCGGCACCTGGGACCGGGTGATCGTTACCAATGCCACCGGCAACAAGCTACAGCTGGCCCCGGGGCAGGACATCGTGAACCTCGGAAGCCTGAGCTGAGGAAGAAGAATGACGGATGCCGCGGTTCAGATGAGCAATTATGGCGCACGTTTCGGGATCGACCCCTCCGCCCTGGCGGGGCGGAAGATCCTGATCATCGTCGAGAACCTGCCCCTGCCCTTCGACCGCCGGGTCTGGCAGGAGGCCCAGACCCTGAAGGCCGCAGGGGCCGAGGTCGCCATCATCTGCCCGACCGGTAAGGATTATGAATCCCGTTACGAAGAGCTGAACGGCATCCATATCTACCGCCACCCCCTTGCCGAGGGCAAAGGCGCTGCGGGATATCTCAAGGAATATGCCGCCGCTCTGTTCCATGAAACCCGGCTGGCCTGGAAGATCTTCTTCCGGCATGGCTTCGACACGATTCATGGCTGCAACCCGCCCGATCTGGTCTTTCTGGTTGCTCTGCCCTTCAAGCTCTTGGGGCGGCGTTATCTCTTCGACCATCACGACATCAACCCCGAGCTGTTCGAGGCGAAATTCGGCAAGCGCGGCTTCTTCTGGAGAATGCTGCTCTGGGCCGAATGGCTGAACTTCAAGGCGGCGCGGGTGGTGATCTCGACCAATGAAAGCTATCGTCAGATCGCGATCGAGCGCGGCGGCAAGCGGCCAGAGGATGTCTTCGTCGTCCGCTCGGGCCCGGATCTGTCGCGGATCCGCGCCGTGCCGCCGAATGAAAGCCTGAAGAACGGTCGCCGCCATCTGATCGGTTATGTCGGGGTCATGGGCGAGCAGGAAGGCATCGACCTGCTCCTTGAAAGCGTGCGCCATCTGGTCGATCGGGGCCGCGAAGACATCCAGTTCGTTCTGGTGGGCGGCGGACCCGCACTCGACAATCTGCGCGCCCTGTCGCGGCGCATGGGCCTGGCCGATTACGTCACCTTCACCGGCCGGGCACCGGACCAGCTGTTGCTCGAGGTCCTGTCGACGTCGGATATCTGCGTGAACCCGGACCGGGTGAACCCGATGAACGACAAGTCGACCATGAACAAGATTCTCGAATACATGGCGCTGGAAAAACCCATCGTCCAGTTCGAGGTCACCGAGGGACGGGTCAGCGCGGGCGATGCCTCGCTTTATGCCCGAGCCAATGACACGCAGGATTTCGCCGCAAAACTGGAAGAGTTGCTGGACGATCCTGAACGGCGCAAGCGCATGGGCGCCTATGGCAAGGCCCGCGTCTCGAACGACCTGCATTGGGGTGCTTCGGTCGCGCCGCTGCTGGCGGCCTATAAGCGCTTGGCACCAAAATAGAAAACAGGCACGCCTCTGCACGGCATGCTTAGAAAACTCCACATTTTGCGAAGCTTTCAAACCGCGATCTTGCGACGACTCGATAAATCGTGGCCGGAGCCGCAGGCCCACAGCTTGAAAACCCGGCAGGGCGCGCTGCCATTGTTCTCCCATCATGGCGCATAGATGGTTGGAACGAAAAGGAAAAAGGGCGCCCCTACAGGCGCCCCCTTAGAAAACCCAACAGTCCGTGAAGGGGATCAGGCCGCGGTCTTGCGACGGCGCAGCGAGCCCAGGCCGAGAAGCGCGCCGCCCAGCAGCAGGCCCGCGGCCGGGACAGGAACCGGGGTGACCGAGACGGAGTCGATGTCGAAACCGTCGAAGGAGGCGCCCTTGGGCCCGGTCGTATCGACGATCTTCAGGAAGGAATAGACGCCCGAGGCGCTGAAGCCGGTGCTGAGATAGTTCTTCACCGAAGCGATCAGGGTCCAGGTGATGCCATCGACCGAAGCGAAGATATCGGCCGATTCCTTATGGTTCTTCTTGTTGTTGTAGGTGATCTCGACCACTTCGCCGATCGCCCGGAAGGGCGTGGCGAAAGCCAGCACGATCGAGCCGCCCAGACCCAGCGAGACGAAGCTGCCATCCGCCGCGCCGAGAGCCGAGGAGGCGTCTGCGCGACCGGGTTCGACCTTCTTGAAGGTGCCGGGAGTGTAGTTGACCACTTCCGTGGCGTTGATCGTTGCGGCCTGAGCAGCGGCCCCCGGAAGCGCCAGAGCGGCGGCGACCGCAAGAGACTTGAAGAGCATCATGGGAGCGTCCCGCGATTGAGGAAAAACAATGTCTCAGGTTGATTAGCACATGCAGCATGGCCTGGCCATTATCAATTCGGCAGGGTGCCAGCAGGTTCCCGCCGGATTTGGAAACAATCGCTTAAAATTTCTGCATATTCATGCGGATCGGGAAATTCCCGTGCGAAAACCCGCCGGATTCCGCGCGCGAATGGCGCGTTTCTGCTTGGCAGCAAATGGCCAGCCGCGGAAAGCTGCCTTCAATCCGGGCAGATCACCGGGCGCAGCGCCTGTTCCAGCAGAGGAACGGTCAGCGCGATGACCGCCGCATCGGTCGGATGCAGGTTGTCCGGCATCGAAATGCGGCGTTCGGCTGGCGGCAGCGCCAGCCAGGGCGCGATGGTGGGAATCACGCCAGCCCCCCGTTCCCGGGCCAGATCGGCATAGAGCGCGCGATAGGCGACCTGGCCCGGGCGCTCCCAGGCGTCGCGTCCGAAGGCCGGGCTCATCGTCACCAGCCAGACCGGCACCTGCCCGGCCGTGGCCAGGATCTCGTCATGGCGGGCCCGGCTTTGCGCCAGGCGCATCCCGCGCCAGAGCGACGTGTCGTTGATCGAGAATTCCGCCAGGATCAGATCGGGCGGCGGCCGGTCAGCAGCCCCAGCCCCGAGGCGCGCGGCCAGCGCCGAAGCGCCCCAGGCGCTGTTCGCCCCCGAACGGGCCAGACGCTCAAGCGTCACGCCCCCCGGCCGGCAGGCCGAAAGGCGCCGCTCCAGCTCGCGCGGCCACTGCCCCTGGGCGCTCAGGCTGGTGCCCAGGAGGAGAAGCCGGAAAGGGCGCTCCGCCGGAACCGGGGCCGGGGCCCGGGCGGCGGCGATCACCGTCGCGGGCTCGACAGCCAGACCCAGCAGCGCCAACCCCATCCCGCGCTGCAGGCCATAGATCGCGGCAAGCCCCAGCCCCGCCGCGATCAGGGCCCAGCCGAATGTCCGCATCACCCCACCCGCACCTTGACCCAGCCGAGGAAAGCCCGGTCGGCCGAACGCAGCTTCGCCCGGCCCGATCCGGCCCACCAGGCCTTCCATTCCGCCTCGAGCGCATGGACATCCCAGCCCGGCGCCAGGGCCTTGGCCGCCTCGAGCGCATCAGCGGAAAGAAGCGGCGCGCCTTCGATCAGCCCGCCGGCCGCGCGGCGCGGCGAGAGGCGCAGGATGTCGCCCGGCTCTTCCTCGATCCGGTAATCCGGCAGGCTGTCGGCCGCGATCATGTCGCGGATCATCTTGCGGAACACCCGGCGCGGGCTGGCCGAGCCGGATTTCTTCAACAGCACCTCGACCGAGATGCGCCACTCCGCCTGACGGCCGCAATGCTTGCGGGCCAGTTCATAGACCCGGCGCTCCAGCGGTTTGCGCAGGCGGAAATAATCGCGCGACAGCGTCAGCACCGATTTCGCCAGCACCGCCCGGAACAGCCAGTCCGAGAGCGTGACCATCACGCTGATCATCCGCCCGGCCCGGCTGTGGCGCTGGATCTGCCAGCTTTCAATCAGGCCGAAGCCGGTGGTGGTCTCGACCTCGCCGGTGACGATATTGGTGGTGATGCGCGTGCCGGCCAGCCGCTCGAAGGCTTCGCGCAGGCGCTGATACCCATCGCCCGATGTCTCGCGATTGGTGGCGACCAGCAGGTCATGTGCCTTGAGATGCAACACCCGGCTGACGGCCCGGCCCATGTTGATCGCCGCCATCAGCTGGCTGATGCAATAGATCAGGATGTCCTTGTCATGAATCGTGGCCAGGCCGCGCACCGAAGGGGTGACGGTGATCCCAGTGCCATTATGCTCATAGCGCAGGATGCGCAGGTCAGGCCGGGTCGCCAGCGAGAACATCGGATGTTCCATCGAGGCCAGATCATCCTTCGGCAGCGCATCGAAAATGTCGCAGACGAAGAAATCTGCGGTCGGATGGCGGTCGGGCAGAAGCCCCCTGCCCTTCGCATCTTCCCTGGTCCTTGCCGGCCATGCCCGGCCCGCGATCCCCTCTGCCGCCATTCGCCCGCCCTCATGACGGTCGTGCCCCCGCCTGCTCATGCGGTTTTGCGGGCCGACTCGTTTCGTGGTTTCATTGACGCCCAGCCTAGAGTTATCCACAGGTCCCGTCCACCGCCCGCTTCGGGGGATCAGAGTCGCAGCTTCGGGGGATCAGAGTCGCCGCAACGTGGGATCAGATTCACTTCATGCCAGAAACGACGGCGCAAGGCCTTGCAAAGAAGGGGTTTCATGAAAGGCCCTAGAGCCGTAACTAATAAGATAACATCATCTAACAGCGAAAATTTTTCAGGGCCCCGCCTCGGAAAGCGCAGGCTCCCCTGCCAGACCAAAGAAAATGCATAGAATAATCAAGGCTCTGCCCTGACATGTTCTGCTTTATCTTTCATGTCATCCCTTTTGTGATATCTTGCCAAAAATGCATCTCATGGCAGGATTCCCGTGTCGGAAGATCTTCCCCCGCCCTATTTCAACATCTCGCCCGATGCCGCCCTGGCCGATCTGGGTGACCCCGCCACCAGCGCCGCTTTCGCCCGGATCGCCGAGGCCTGCGGGCGCGGCCGGGCCGATCTGATCGGGCGGGGGCTGAATGAGGAGGGGCGCAAGAGCCTGCGGCTGTTCTCGACCTGGGAAATCACCCGCTATCTGATCCCGGTCGCCCAAGCCCATTTCCGCCGCGTGCTGAAACAGAACCCGGCCCTGCCGCAGGGCGCCTCGGAAACCGAGGGCGGGGCAAAATGGTTCACACTGGACGAGGTGCTGCGCCTGCGCGCCTTCTTTGCCGCCGAAGGATCGAAGGCCAAGGAATACCTGCCCTGGCGACCGAAGGCTCTGCCGGCCAAGATCGTCGCGGTGGCGAATTTCAAGGGCGGGGTCGGCAAGACCTCGACCTGCGCCCATCTGGCCATGTCGGCGGCTTTGGATGGCTACCGGGTGCTGGTGATCGACCTCGACAGCCAGGGTTCGATGACCTCGATCTTCGGCGGGACGGTCGCGGATGAATGGCAGACGGTCTTTCCGCTTCTGGCCCGCCATTACGCCCGCCACCTGCGCGCCACCAACCAGGGCCGGATCGAACGCGGCGAGGCGCCGGTGCCGATCGACGACACGCTGTCCGAGGCGCTGAAGGTCAAGGCGCCCGACCTGGTGCAAAAGACCCATTGGCCGAATATCGATCTGATCGGGGCGCAGCTGAACCTCTATTGGGCCGAGTTCCAGATCCCGGTCTGGCGGATGCAGGGCCGGGGCTGGAAGCTCTGGGATGCCTTGAGCGACAGCTTGGCCGAAGACGGCATCCTCGACGCCTATGACCTGGTCTTCATCGATACGCCCCCGGCGCTTGGCTATCTGACGATCAACGGCCTCGCGGCGGCGGATATTCTCTTGGTGCCGCTGGGGGCCTCCTTCCTGGAGTTCGATTCGACGGGCCGGTTCTTCGACATGCTGCATTCGACCTTCGCCAGCATTGAGGACAGCGAGAACATCGCCGCCCGCGCGCTCGGCCGGGCGGAACTGGCCTTCGAATGGGATGCGGTGCGGGCGGTGATCACCCGCTATGACGGGATGCAGCAGGCGGAACTGGCCGGGCTGATGCAGGCCTATCTGGGGCGCACCCTCTCGCCCGCCCGGCAGGGCTTTACCGCGCTGATCGGCCAGGCCGGCGAGCAGGTGAACGGCATTTACGAGGCGGATTACCGCGACTTCAACCGCGACACCTATATCCGCGGCCGCGAGACCTTTGATGCGACCTATGCCGCCTTCAAGAAGCTGCTGATCGGCACCTGGCGGCGGGACGAGCTGGCGATGCGGGACGAGGCCGGGGAATGAGCCGCGGCCTGTGGTCCGGGCGGCGAGATGTTTCGCGCGCGAAACTTTGGCACGGGGAGCAAGACATGGGGAGCAAGGCATGGCCAAACGCAAGAGACTGACCCTGTCGGACCAGGCGCCGCTGACGCGCTTCCCTGCCCTGCCCCGGGAAGAGGCGGCCGAGCTGGGGGCGATGCGGCCCTTCGGGGTCGCGGCGGCGCCGATCTCGCGCGAGACGCAGGATGCGGCGGCGGTTTCGGCCCTGCAGGAACTGGCCGATGAAATCGATCTGGCCCGCAGCGATGGCCGTCTGGCGCAGCAATTGCCGCTGCAGGAGATCGACGAGGGCTGGCTGGTCCGCGACCGCCTGACGGTCGATGCCGATGAACTGGCGGCCCTGCGCCAGTCTTTGCAGGCCCATGGCCAGCGCATGGCGATCGAGGTCGTGGATCACGGACCCGGGATCCGGCCGCGCTATGGGCTGATCTCCGGCTGGCGACGCCTCACCGCGCTGCGCGATCTGCACCGCGACAGTGGCGAGCCGCGCTTCGCGACCGTCCTTGCGGTGCTGCGCCATCCCGAGACGGCAGGCGATGCCTATGTCGCCATGGTCGAGGAAAACGAGATCCGGGCCGGGCTGTCCTATTACGAGCGCGCCCGCATCGCGGCCAAGGCGGTCGAGGCCGGGGTCTTCGCCACGCCGAAACAGGCTCTGCAAAGGCTCTATGCCCAGGCCAGCCGGGCGCGCCGGTCGAAGATCGGCTCGTTCCTGACCCTGCATGAGGCGCTGGGAGAGGCGCTGCGCTTTCCCGCCGCCATTCCCGAACGGCTGGGCCTGGCCCTGGCCATGCGGATCGGCGAGGCGCCCGGCTTTGCGGCCGAGGTCGCGGCCCGGCTGGACGCGGAGCCGCCGTCCGATGCCGCGGCGGAACAGGCGCTTTTGTCCCGGGCCCTGCGTGGGAGTGGCCGCCCTGCCCCGGCCACTATACCCATCAAGGACGTATTGCCGGGACTGTCGCTGCAGTTCCGGTCGGGCGAGCTGCGTCTGACCGGCAAGGCGGTGGATGCAGCCCTGCGCGACCGGCTGGCGGCCTGGCTGCGCGGGCAGGCGGGCTGAAGCCCTTTCGCAGGGAGAGGGACTGCAAAACGGGCAGATATGGCGGGGTTTCTGCCGCAGAGACAGGCCTGTCTCTGAAGAGATCTGCCTTGTTAACGGGTGGTTAAGGTTTTCCGGGCTAGCGGGGAGGTGACGAGAATTTTCGGCGGCTTCCTCAACCGGAGACCGGTGTGGGCAAAATCCGGGAACTTGACGGTCTGCGCGGCCTTCTGGCGGTCTGGGTGGTCTGCGTGCATCTGCTCGCTTCGGTCGGCGTCTCGCCCAAGAGCTTCGGCTTCTTCGCCCCCCTGTTCGGCGAGCATATGCGGGTGCAGATCTTCTGCATCCTCAGCGGCTTCGTGATCTTCCTGATGCAATCGCGCCGGCCCGAGGCCTATGGCCCCTTCCTGGCCGGGCGGCTGCGGCGGATCTATCCGGCCTATCTTCTGGCCTTCACCCTGTCTGTGCTGACGGCGGGCCTGGCCTTGGACGCGGCGCGCGAGGCGCCGTTCCAGGGGGCGCGCCTGATCGCGCGCGTTACCCTGTTCGAAGACGGCTTCGCCCGGATGCCGGAGCATATCCTGGCGCATCTGACCCTTCTGCATGGGCTGATCCCGGAAGACTGGCTGCCCTCGGCAGCCTATGCCTTCCTGGGCCAGGCCTGGAATGTCTCGACCGAGGCCCAGTTCTATCTCGTGGCCCCCCTGCTGTTCCTGGGCCTTGCGACCGGGCCGGTCTGGCGGCGGGGAGCGGTGGCGGTCAGTTGCCTCTTGCTCTGGGTCTTGCTGCGCAACTGGCCCAATCCGGCGGATCTGGCGCAATATGCGCCCTATTTCCTGTTGGGCATCCTGAGCTTCCTCCTCTGGCGGCAGGACTGGAGCGACCGGCGCCGTCTCAATCCGCTTCTTGTCTCGGGGCTTGCCGGGGCGATCTTCCTGCTGGCCGACATGTCGGCGGGGATCTGGACCTTCGTGCTGGGCTGGCTGGTCCTGAAGCGCGATCAGGGGCGCGGGCAAGTGGCGATCGGCTGGCTGGCCTTCCCGCCTTTCCAATGGCTGGGTGGCCTGTCCTACTCGCTGTATCTCTTGCACATGATCCCGCTCTATCTCGGCATGTCTTTGCTGAACCATGCGGGCCTCCCGCGGGAAATCTATCTCGCGGCGCTGACGCTGTTCACCTTCGCGCTGGCACTGCCGATGGCCTGGCTCTCGGCCATTCAGGTCGAGCAGCGTTTCGCAACGCGACGCCGCGCGCGGGGATCGACGGAGCCGCCAGCGGCTGGTATCTTCTGCGCCGCAGAGAAGCAGGAAGAAGTGCAGGCCATTGGATCTTTATCATTACCAGGCCCCGCGCGGCAATTTCGGCGATGACCTGAATCTCTGGCTCTGGGACGCGCTTCTGCCCGGCTGGCGCGAGGCGATGCCGGGGCATCTTCTGGTCGGCGTGGGCACCATCATCAATGACAAGCTGCCGCGCGGCATGCCGAAGCTGGTGATGGGATCGGGTGCGGGCTATGGCGCGGTGCCGGATGCGGCGCTGCTGGCCGAATGCACCTTTGCCGCCGTGCGCGGGCCGCATTCGGCGCGGATCCTGGGCCTGCCGCCGGAAAAGGGCATTGTCGACCCGGCGGTGATGCTGCCCGACCTGCCCGAGTTCCAGAACATCCCGCGCGGCGGCCGCCCGGTCTTCGTGCCGCATATCGCCTCGATCGACCGGGCCGACTGGGCCGCGCTTTGCGCCCGGGCCGGGCTGGATTATGTCTCGCCCGAGGGCGAGGCGCATCAGGTGATCCGCCGCCTGGCCGGGGCGCCGCTGGTGGTGACGGAATCCATGCATGGCGCGATCATCGCCGATGCCTTCGGCACGCCCTGGCAGGCAGTGTCGATCTCCTATCTCTTCCATGCCCGCAAATGGCAGGACTGGGCCGACAGTCTGGGGCTGGCGCTGCAGGTCCAGCCGATGTTCCCGCTGATGGATCGGATCTCGGCGCTCTTGCCGAAGAAGAAGCGCGCCGCCGGGGACCATCCGACGGAAGCCAAGGCCGGTTCCGGCCCTGCCGGGGCGGCCCGCAAGCTGCCGTTCAAGCTGCGCGCCCGCATGGCGATGGAACGGCAGATGGCGGTTTCCCGGCTGAGAACGCTGGCAAGGTCGAAGGGGCAGCTTTCGGATCGTGCCGCGCTGGAGGCGGCCAAGGCGCGCTACCGCGCGGTGCTGGACCAGGTCCGGCACGGGTTCTGAGGGGACATAGCGCATGAGCCTGAAGGCCGCAGCGGTCCGTGGTGCAAGCTGGACGGTGGCCGCGCGCCTTGGGCGCACGGTGATGTCGCTGCTGGCGCTTGGCATCCTGTCGCGCTTCATGGGCCCGGCCGAGTTCGGCGCGGCGGCGCTGGTCGCCTTTGTCATCGCCTTCGCGCAGATGCTTGCGGATTTCGGGACCAGGGTGGCGCTGGTGCAGCGCCAGGAGATCACCCGGATCGAGGAAGACAGCGTCTACTGGTCGAACATCGCGCTTGGAATCGTGGCGACCGCCATCACCCTGATCTTTGCCGAGCCGATGGCGGCGCTTCTGGGCGATGCCACTGTCGCGGCCCCCCTGCGCTGGGTGGCGCCGATCTTTCTTGTCGTGGCGATGCAGGGTCTGCCAACGACCATGCTGGAGCGACGTTTCGCCTTTTCGCGCATCGCGGCCATCGAGATCCTGTCCAGCCTGGCAGGCGCCCTGGTGGCGGTCGGCATGGCCGTGGCGGGCTGGCGGCTTGAGGCGCTGATCGCCCAGCAAATGGTGACGGCTGTGCTCGGGGCGGGCCTGTCGATCCTGTTCTCCGGCTGGTGGCCCAAGGCGCAGTTCAGCATGGCGGCGCTGCGGCCGCTTCTCGCCTATGGCCGCTATGTGACGGCCTCGGCCATGCTGCAATTCTTCGCCACGTCGATCGACCGGCCGATCATTGGCAATCGGCTGAGTGCTGCGGATGTCGGCTATGTCTCGGTCGTCTATCAGATGGTCGTGGTGCCGATGCGCATCGTGGTGACGATGGTGCGGCGGGTGATGTTCCCGATCATGGCCTCGATCCAGGACGATCTGGAGCGGATGCGCCGTGGCCTGCTGGAAGTGCAATATGGCATGGTCGTCGTGATGGCACCGGTCTGTTTCGGTCTCTGGGCGCTGGCCTGGCCGATCGTGCGGCTTCTTCTTGGCCCGGGATGGGAGCCTGCCGCGGCCCTGATGGGCTATGCGACGCTGACGGCGCTGTTCACCGTCTACACGGATGTGAATGCCATCATCTTTTCGGCCCGCGGCCATGCGCGGTTCCAGTTCCTGTGGTCCGTCGTCTCGCTTCTGGCCAATGTCGCGGTGCTGCTTCTGACGGTCTCCTCCGGGATCGTCGCCATGGCGGCGGCCCGACTGGCCCTGACCCTGGTTCTGGTGCCGGTCAACAGCTGGTTCGCGGTGCGGCTGGTGCAGATGCCGCTGAAGGACCGGCTTCTTGTCACCCTGCCGCCTCTTGTCTCGGCGGCTTGCATGGCGGGGATCGTCTGGGCCATGGATCTCTGGCTGGCGGGCGCGGGCGCGAGTCATTACCTGCGGCTTGCCATCGGGGTTCCCCTTGGCATCCTGGCCTATATCCTGCTGGAGATGGGGGTGGATCGCCGCCGCTTCCTGCCCTTCGGCCGGATGCTCTGGGCCATGGGCGCGCGGCGGGTAAAACGGTGAAGGGGCGGGAGGGATGACCGAGGAGCATGTCCACAAGATCCGGCTGAGCCGCGCCCAGCGGTTTCGCCGGCTGATCCTGTCCTTCCTCGATCCCCGGGCCTGGGCCCATGCGGTCAAGGTGGTGAACTATTTCAATTACACCCATGTCGCCGAATTGCGCAAAGTGACCCGAGGCCGGAAGGTGGTGATCAGCCCGCTGGCCAATTTCGCCAATGGCCAGAACATCACCCTGGGCGACCGCTGCCGGATCGCGGCGAATTGCTATCTCTGGGCCGGTCCCGGCGCGGGGCGGATCGTATTGGCCGAGGATGTGATGCTGGGGCCGCATGTGATGATGTCGGCCTCGAACTACCGCTTCAACGACGGGAGCCCCGTCACCGATCAGGCGATGAAGGAAGCCGATATCCTGATTGGCCGCGATGTCTGGATCGCCTATGGCGCGGTGATCCTGGCCGGGGCCGAGATCGGCGAGGGCGCGATCATCGGCGCGGGGGCCGTGGTGCGCGGCAAGGTGGAGCCCTTCACGATCATGGCGGGCAATCCGGCCCAGCCCGTGGGCAAGCGCCGCCTGCCGGGAAGGGAGGCTTGATGTTTCGCATGCGAAACATTTGCCGGGTTCCGGGATGTGGCCATCAGGACAGGAGCGGGCCGTGACCAGCCCCCGGATCTCCATCATCATGCCGCTTTACAACCGGGCCTGGTGTATCGAAGCCTGTCTGGAAAGCATCAGTCTGGGCAGGGAAGGGGCCGAGCTTGTCATCGTCGATGACGGCTCGACGGATGCTTCGGTCGCGAAGGTCGGTGAGACGGCCGCGCGCTTGGGTATTGCTGACCGGGTGACGCTGATCGAACAGCAGAATGCCGGGCCCAGTGCGGCGAGGAACCGGGCCGCCCAGGCCGCGCGGGGCGAATGGCTGGTCTTTCTCGACAGCGACGATCTCTGGCTGCCCTGGACCCTGCCGGCGGTGCTTGATGTGCTCTCTGCGGCGGCGCCCGAGGTCGATCTCGCCTTCCTGGCCGGACGCAACTTCTCCGATCCAACCGAGCTTGCAGGCCTTTCCGAAGACAGGACCAGCACCGCGTTGCACAAGGATTTCGTCACCGCGGTCCAGCGCAACCCCGCCTCGCGCTATGGGGCCTGCAATGCCGCCATCCGCCGCCGGGCCTTTCTGGATCTGGGCGGGTTCGAACCCAGTCTGCGCTGCGCCGAGGATACCGATCTTTTCCTGCGCGTGCCGGGCCGCGTCCTGTTCGTCGCGGCGCCCGTCCTGGTGGGGCTGCGCCGGAGCGGCCATGACAGCCTGACGGGAAATGCCCTGGAGGTGGCCCGGGGCTATCGCTGGTTGATCGGGCAGGCGCCGTCGGGCCGCTATGTCGGCCAGGCAGGGCTTGTGGCCAGCTTCCTGGCCAATTCCTGCGCCTATTCGATCAGGACCGCCTTTGCCGCAGGTCATCCCGGCCTGGCCTATCGGCTCTATTTCCGCAATATCAGACGGCTTTACGATGCGCGGACCCGCAAATACGTGCTGCGCCTGCCCCTGACGCCGCTGTTGCATCTGGTGCGGCCCAAGGCCTATCCGTTCCGCTGGTCGCCCGTATCACGCAAAGCGGGCCGATAGGGTCTGGGCATCTGGCAGAGGTGTCCTATACTGCGGCGCAGCAATCTTTCCATTTGTCCGGCCATGCGAGCGATTTCCAACACAGGTCAAAGTTTTCGCGGGAGCCGCTTGAGCCGCGAGGCATCGGATGCGATCCGCGTGGCGCGGGTGCTGTGCATCATATTCATGACCACCGTCCATGTCTGGCCTGGTGCCTCAGAGGTCATGGGCGCTGATGTTGGGCCAGTGCTTCATGCATTTTATCTGGTTCTGATTGATTACCTGGGCCGCGGATCAGTGCCATTGCTCAGCGTCGTGTCGGGTTTTCTCTTGACCCGTTCTCTGGGGCGAAAGTCTTCACAGGAAATGATCCGGAGCAAGGCTTGGGCTCTTCTGGTGCCGATGGTGATTTGGTCTGCGCTGGTTTTGGTTCTTGTGTTGGCACGCGCACTGATCCTGGGGGATGGAGCAGATATGCCGCATGGAGTGATGGGCTGGATCAATGCGCTGTTTTCCGTGACGGCCCCGCCGGCCAATATCCCTGTCGCTTTCTTGCGTGATGTTTTTGTATCGGCTGTCATCGGCATTATCGTGATTGGAATCTATCGCCAGATGCCCGTCTTGGCGGGGATACTGCTTCTTATCCTGATTCCCGCAGAGGTTGGAACGGGTGGTCTACTGCTGCTACGTCCGCAAATCCTCGTATTCTACACCATCGGGCTGGTGCTTGGCTTGCAAATCGGCCGTATGCCAGAGCCCCCTTGGGGACTGATTTTGCTCGTTCTTGGCCTGGACGCGGCCCTGCGCCATGTTTTCGGACTGCCTGGGTCGGGCGAAACTGGGATTGGACTGTGGATGTCCTATTTGGGCCGAATAGCCATGTCCCTGCTGATGTGGCGCTGTGCGCTGGATATACGCTATGCACAGGGAGGCTTGTGGCGG
>NZ_JBGTYM010000014.1:0-55235 GCF_044142105.1 Neotabrizicola paludis | reverse complement strand
GGGCCTTCAAGGTTCACTTCCATGATTTCAAGCGGTTTTCCGGCGGCAACGGCAACGGCGGCACGGGTGCGCATGGGGTGTTTCCTTCCTTCTGTCGTTTCGGCGCAAGCTGTGCCAAAGATCGTGCAAAAGCAACGCAGGAAACGACCCCTCATGCCGCAAAACCCGCGCCTGCCCCGCCCGCTCTGGCTGCTTCTTTGCCTTTCCGCCGCGGCCTGTGCCGCACCGCCCGCGCCTGAACCCATGCCCAGCGCCGCTCCGGTCTTCGACCCGTCGGTCGATGTCACCCCCGGCTTCAACGATCGCGAGCCCGACACCTGCAAGGCCTCCGGTCTGCAGGGCTATGTCGGCCAGCCGGTCGCGGTGGTGCAGGGTCTGGGCTTGCCCGGCCCGCTGCGCATCATCGCGCCGGGCGAGATGTACGACCAGGAAGAATATCACGCGAACCGGGTCGATGTGCGCGTCGATGCGACGGAGACCATCACCTCGATCAGCTGCGGCTGACGCGGTTCGGCGGATTTCTGCGCTGGTGGGGATGTCCTGACTGCATCCTTTCGCGCTTTCATGCGTTGGTCCGCGCAGAAGGGGCGCGCGGACCAGCCCACGGGTCCGGTTACGAGAGCAGAGGATGACGCCATGACCTACAAGATCTTGCTTGCCACCGGCCTTGCGATAGGCCTTTCGGCCTGTGTCGAAACCATTCCAGCCGAGCCTGAGCCCAACCCCAATGCCTGCGGCGCGGCAGAGTTGCAGTTCCTTGTCGGGCAGAACCGGTCTGTGCTGGCCATGATGACGCTGCCCGCCCCGGTACGGGTGATCGAGCCGGGCACCGCCGTGACGATGGACTATGTCGAATCGCGGCTGAACATTGAGCTCGATGCCAAGAACCGGATCACCCGCGTCTATTGCAGCTGACCCCACGCAAGAAAAACCCCCGGCCTTGCGGGCCGGGGGACGACTTTGCGATCTTCAGGCTGATGCGGCAGGGCCGGATCAGTTCATCACGCGATACTCGGTGTGGCAGTCCTTGCAGGCCGCGCCCAGCGCGCCCATCGAGGCCTTGATCGTGTCGACCGAGGACACGTCCGCCGCGTCCGCCGCGACTTTCAGCGCTTCGGCATCCTTCAGGAAATCGTCCCAATTGGCCCAGATTTCGGCCTTGGCCTCGCTGTTCGGGTCGGCCGCGCCCTGCGTGGCGAAAGAGGTCGGGATCTCGGCGACGGCGGTGATGAGCTTGGCCTTGGCCTCTTCGGCGGCGGTGGCGTCATAGGCGGCCTTGCCGCCTGCCATATCGCCCAGGACTTTCATGCTGCCGCCAATGGCCTTCATCGTGGTCTGCCGCAGCACAGCATTCGGATCGGTCGCTTCGCCTTCGGCGAAGGCGACACCTGCGGCGAGAAGGGCGCCGACAAGGGCAGTGCGGGCGGCAATGCGGGCAAATTTCATATGGTAGGCTCCATGAGTGAAAAAACGGCGGTTGGCGGCGCAAAGCTGGCACGAACCCCAGGGCCTGTCCTTTCACAGTCATGTGTAGGGCGAGCAATATCGGCGGAAATCCGGTCAACAGCCGCTGCCTGCCACATCATACCGCAGGCCAGCCGTCGATTTCGGACAAGGCCTCTTCCGCCGTCTCGACCAGGCGGAACAATGACAGGTCACTTTCCGAGATCACTCCGGCTTCGGCCAGCATCGGCCAGTCCACCACGCGGGTCCACCAATCGCGTCCGAAAAGCAGGAAGGGCACGCGCTTCATCCGCCCGGTCTGGATCAGGGTCAGTGCTTCGAACATCTCGTCCATCGTGCCGAAACCGCCGGGGAAGACACAGACCGCCGCCGCGCGCATCAGGAAATGCATCTTGCGGATGGCGAAGTAGTGAAAGTTGAACGACAGCGCGGGCGTCACAAAGGGGTTCGGCGCCTGCTCATGCGGCAGAACGATGTTGAGCCCGATCGAAGCACCGCCCGCCTCGGCCGCGCCGCGGTTGCCCGCCTCCATCACACCGGGGCCGCCGCC
Organism: Neotabrizicola paludis; assembly: GCF_044142105.1. NCBI lineage: Bacteria > Pseudomonadati > Pseudomonadota > Alphaproteobacteria > Rhodobacterales > Paracoccaceae > Neotabrizicola > Neotabrizicola paludis. Next base: position 53,221 of record NZ_JBGTYM010000014.1, on the reverse strand, counting down.
AGTGCAGATCACCCATTTCGTGCCATAGCTGTCCAGGCTGCGCTCAGTCATCGCGGCGGCAAAGCGACGCGCCTCGTCATAGTAATGCGACAGCGCCGCCAGGGCCGGAGTGCGCGCGGTGTCGCGATGTTCCGGCGCGGGGATGCGCGCACCGCCAAACATGACAACGGTCGATTCGATGCCCTTTTCATCCATGAGCATCTGCGGCTTGAGAAGCTCCAGTTGCAGCCGCACCGGCCGCAACTCCTCGCGCGTCATGAAATCATGGTCGGCAAAGGCCAGACGATAGGCTGGCGAGAGGGTCTGTGGCGTATCGGGGATACGCTTGGCGGCCTCGATGTCCTGTGTCGAATCGCGGAAGGGATGGTTGCGGGGTTCGTCTTTCATCTCGGCTCCGGTCCCGGAAAGTGTAAGCACAGGCTTATCCGCTTAAGCGGTTGAAAACCAGTTGCGGTCAGAAAGACCGTCTCACGGCGGCGTGACTTGCGGGCCGCCTGCCAGCGGGCGCAGGCCTTGCACCCATGGCATCGGAGGATGAGGCGTGAGGCAGTTTCTTCTGGCGACGGCGCTGGTGGGCGGAGCGGTGGCCCTGTTCTTCGGCGGTCGGGCGTTTCTGCTGCCCTTGGCAGCGCAGCCCCTGGGCGACCTTTCGGCCCTGTCGACGATCGTGAGCGATGTTCAGGACATCGCCGGAACGGGCAACCTGGCCGGGGCCAAGGTGCGGATCAAGGATCTTGAAACCACCTGGGACGCGGATGAGGACGCGATGCGGCCAAAGGACCCCGAAGCCTGGGGCCGGGTCGATGCGGCGGCGGATGACGCGCTGTCTGCGTTGCGCGCGGTTCAGCCCGATGATGCCAAGGTCACCAAGACGCTGGCCACTCTGCAGACCGTGCTGGCCGATCCAGCCGGGGGCGGGGATGTCCCCGGGGGCGTCCAGATGGTGAAAGGCATCGCGGTAAGCGATGCGTCGGGCCATCCCTTGCCCTGCGAGGTGATGATCCAGCAGGTCCGCGATGAGCAGACGGCCAAGCCCGGCAGCGCTGATGTGGCCGATCTGCTGTCGAAAGCGACCGAGCGCTGCAACGCCGATGACGACAAGAATGCCAATTCCTTCAGCGCGCAGGCGCTTGCGGCGCTGGCAGGAGGCTGAGATGGAAAGGACCGCACCGATGGCCCGCAGCGAACCCCTACCCCCTGCCAACCGGGTGCCCGAGGTGACGTTGGATTTCTGGCTGATCAAGCTTTTGGCCGTGACCATGGGCGAAACGGCGGCCGATTATCTTGCCGTCAACCTTGGCCTTGGCCTCGCCGCGACCTCGATCCTGATGACCGGGGTTCTGGTCGTGGCGCTGCTGTTGCAATTCGCCCAACGCCGCTATGTGCCGTGGAGCTATTGGTCGGCCGTTGTCCTGATCAGTGTCGTCGGCACCCTGGTGACCGACAATCTGGTCGACAATCTGGGCATACCACTTTGGGCAACGGCGGTGGCCTTCACCCTTGCGCTGGCCGCGACCTTCCTGCTGTGGTTCCGCGCCGAAGGCACATTGTCGATCCATGCTGTCACGACTTTCCGGCGCGAGGCGTGGTATTGGCTGGCGATCCTGTTCCCCTTCGCACTGGGAACGGCGGCGGGCGATCTGATGGCCGAACAGTTCGGTCTGGGCTATTTCGCCACCGGCATTCTCTTTGCCATGATCATCGCGGCGCTGGCGCTTGGCTATTTTGTCCTGGGCCTGGATCCGATCCTGGGCTTCTGGCTGGCCTATATCTTCACCCGGCCGCTGGGCGCCTCGATCGGGGATTTCCTGTCGCAACCGGGCGATTATGGCGGGCTTGGGCTGGGCACGGTTCTGACGAGCGCGCTGTTCCTTGGGGTGATCGCGCTGATCGTCATGTACATGACGACGCAGCAGGCGCGGCGGACAAGCTGACAGATTGCGGTGCGGCGCCTGGCAGGCTAACAGGCTGGGCATGTCCGGGAAGGAGAACCCCATGTCGAACGCCGCGCTTGAGACCGCCATCGAAGCCGCCTGGGAGGGCCGCGACGCCATCACCCCCGCCACCAAGGGAGAGACGCGCGATGCGGTTGAGGCAACGCTTGCGGCTTTGGGCGCGGGCACGCTGCGCGTGGCCGAGAAACGCGGTGGCGACTGGCATGTGAACCAATGGGCGAAGAAGGCGGTGCTCTTGGGCTTTCGCCTTCAGGACATGGGCCTGCAATCGGGCGGCCCGCAGGGCGGCAGCTGGTGGGACAAGGTCGACAGCAAATTCCTGGGCTGGGGCGAGGCCGAATTCAAGGCCGCGGGCTTCCGCGCCGTGCCGAACTGCATCGTACGCAAATCGGCCCATATCGCCAAGGGCGTGGTGCTGATGCCCAGCTTCGTCAATCTGGGCGCCTATGTCGATGAAGGCACCATGGTCGATACCTGGGCCACTGTCGGCTCCTGCGCACAGATCGGCAAGAACGTGCACCTGTCGGGCGGTGTCGGGATTGGCGGCGTGCTGGAGCCGATGCAGGCCGGCCCGACCATCATCGAGGACAATTGCTTTATCGGCGCCCGCTCCGAAGTGGTCGAAGGCTGCATCGTGCGCGAAGGATCGGTCCTGGGCATGGGCGTGTTCATCGGCAAGTCGACCAAGATCGTCGACCGCGAGACGGGCGCCGTCATGTATGGCGAAGTGCCTGCGGGCTCGGTCGTCGTGGCAGGGTCGATGCCGTCGAAGGGCGGGATCAACCTTTACTGCGCGGTGATCGTGAAAAAGGTCGATGCGCAGACCCGGTCGAAAACCTCGATCAACGAGCTGCTGCGCGACTGAGCGGGTGGGGCGCCCCCTGAGCCATCGCTCAACCACAGGCGGCATTTGTATGCGCCTGCCGCACCAATTGACGCCCTCTGTTGCCCGGCACGGTTGCGGATGCGATTGACGCGCAGAGCTTATCCGCAGAGATTTAGCGTGGAAAGCAGGGCATCGGGCTTATCCCCGATGTCCTTTCCGCCGGGTCGGCAGCCATCGCGCCGTTGGCCCCAGTGCAAGCAGGCCGGATGATGCGAGCAAGGTTTGAGACAAGACCAGATCAGCATTGAGGTTGGCTCGATTGCCGGCATAGGCTTGGACAACGACCTCCGTGGAAAGGCGGGCGTTCTGGCCGCTCTTGCTGCTGGTCTTCGGTCGGATGCGGGCGTTTACAAACCGTGGAGCATGGTGATGCGTGCGGTCCGGCGCGCTCATGTTGCGGGCAAGAACCACGATCACGCCGCCCTGTTGGCCTCGCCCAGCCTGATCCGCCACGCAGCGGCCGAAGGCGAAGGCGACCCGCTTTTCTGCTTGTCGCATCGCTATTATCTGGCCAAGGGACTGTCGCCCCAAGAAAGGCTTGTGGCGGCGCGGCACCACTATGAGCAGGAAGACCGGCTCTACCGCAGTGCCTATTCCGAACAGGTCTATCAGGCAGGCGGTCTGGTGCTGTGGAGCGCCGACAGCCCTTTGCACCATTACGACATCGTGTTGCAGCCGGGCCGGGACGTCGCCTATGAGGGCGGTTTGAGCCTGGCCCTACGCATGGATGGCGGCTGCCTTTGCGTTCTGTCTTTTTCCCAGATCCCCACCCGGATCTTCCATGCGGGCACGGACCTGCCGGACACGATCCATCTGGTCAGCCGTCGGCACCTGACCAAAGAGCGTGATCATCAGGCCGATTATAACAAGACCTTCCATCGCTCGACCCCGGCGCATATGGTCTTTGCCGCGTTGGAGGGGCTTGTCCTCGCGCAGGGACGCAGCCATGTTCTGGGCATCGCACCAGAGCGGCACCCGTCAGACCGCAAGGATTTGAACCCCAGGTTTCGCGAGAGCTATACCGAGTTCTGGACCTCGCTCGGGGGAAAGTCGCTTGGCCCGGCCGGGTATCTGGTCGAGTTGCCGATGCGGCTTAGCTCGCTGCACGACCTTGACGCCTCGAAACGCAAGCGCGCCCTGCAGCGCCGGGCGCATCTTGACGCCGTGCGCCAGACCGCCCGCGCCAGGATTGCGGCGATGCTTCTGCCGCAAAGGGCTTGACGGATCGCCTGCCTCGCCTCAGGGATCACAGCAGTATGCGAGGATCGCGATGGACGAGAAGCCCGAACCCGAAGCCAAAGCCAAGCGGCGCCAGCAGGTTTACACGCTGGTGGTCGAGGTCGGGCGCAAGACAGGCGACGGTCTGCCGGACAAGGCGACAGGCGCCGCCCTGATCTGCTATGCCAGCGGCGTCGACGAGGCCGAGGCCGTACGCGAGACGGTGGCCATCCTGAAGGATGCCGATCTTGCACCGCTTGAGGTGCAGGGGCTTGGCACGCTGGAGGAGCGCCGCAAGGCCGGTGAGGAGATCGGGGCCGAGGAAGAAGGCCTGATGGATCGGGCCCTGGCCGAAAACTCGGTCGTCGTGGCGCAGATGACGCCCTTCTACGACTAGGGAACCCGCAGCTTCGCGCCCGCGTTGCCAGCCGACAGTTGCGGCAGAGGCGCGTTTTGGAGAGCATCATCCCGTTTGATTGGCCCCGGATCTTCTGGGGCGCGGCGCCACCGCTTTTCCTGGCCGAAATCGCCTTTCGTGTTCTGGTGATCTGGCTTTGGACCGTTTGTCTTCTCCGCTGGATCGGCGGCCGCAGCATTTCGCAGCTTTCCCTGGTCGAGTTCCTGCTGATCATCGCGCTTGGCTCTGCGGTCGGCGATGCGATGTTCTACCCCGAGGTTCCCCTGATCCATGCGATGCTGGTGATCCTCGTTCTCGTCCTGCTGGACAAAGGGGTCGACCTAGCGATCCGACGCTGGCAGGGGGCCAAGCGGGTGATCGACGGCACGCCGCTTGAGGTGATCCGCGACGGGCGCATCCTCTGCGACGGGATGGCGGTCCGCGGGATGGGTGCCTCGGAACTGATGGAAATCCTGCGGATGAAGGGCATCGAGAACCTTGCCGAAGTGCGCGCGGCCTATCTGGAGCCTTCAGGGATGGTGTCGACGTTCCGGGCCGATGCGCCCGGCCCCGGCCTGCGCATCTGTCCGCCGATCGAGATCACCAAGCCCGAGCCGCCGCAGCCCGGCAGCCCCGCCTGCTGCCGTTGCTGTGGTCATGTGGCAACCGATAGTGCTGTTTCGTGTGGGGAATGTGGCGGGAACGCCTGGGTGCGGCCCGAGCTTCCCGCCCGCTATGCAGCGTCCGACGGTCGCAGTCGGCGCAGCAGCGACATGAGCGGCGCAGCCTCGTAATCGCGAATCGCGCGCAAGGGCATCAGTGGCGTCAGTGCGGCCGGGCCGTGATGCGCGGACATCAGAACGCAACCGCCTGCATCGATCAGATGCAACGCGCCACCGAAATCCAGCGAGATGCCCTTGGTCACGGCGCGGCGATTGTCCTGCACGGCGCTGCGGCCATCGGCCAGGCCACCCGCCGCGACCAGGACGTCTTCCTCGCCAAAAAGATACTCGGCCTCGGGCCCACCCAGCGCCACCATCTGATCGGCCGAGACCAAGATGTCGCAGTGCCTGGCGTGGTAGGGCGCCCGCAGGACGATGGCGGCATGGCTGCCCCGGCTGGGCATCACCAGTTCCCGCACCTCATGCAGACGCATCGGGCCCGCATCCTGCGTCATCACCCAGTTCCCGGCCCGCAGCGCAGAGGCCGGAACCATGCCCGAGGGCGTCAGGACGGGCGTCGACCGCCCAATCCAGGGGGCGCGGGTCGGTGGGGCATCGCCATCAAGCAGTCCGAACCACAGAACCGCTACATCGCGCCGCGCCACGCCCTGCCCCGCCGCCATCAGCGATACCGCCGCGAGCGAGGGGACCGCAGGGTCAAGGCCCATGGTGGCTGCGATCTCGGTGCCATCGCCGCCGTCCAGCCGCAGATGCCAAGTGTCGGCACGTAGGTCCCAGCGAAAAGTCAGGCGCGCCACCCGCACGCCATCGGCCGAAAGGCTGCCGGGCAGCAGGTATCGGCGGAGTTGTGTCCCCTCGCGCCACAGAAGCGCAAGGCCCGACTGGCGCGAATGAAAGACCGATAATGCCCGGTCGGCACCGGAAGGATCGCGCCAGTCCAAAAGCACGCCCTGGGGCAGCGGCCAGGAGAATTCGGCCACCAATGCGGCGCGCGGCAGGGGGGCCGCCTCTTGCGCGCGCGGCTGCTCACAATCTGACAGGATCAGCCAGCGCGCGCTCATGCCTCCACCTGCGGGGCGCCGATCCGCGCGCGGGTCTCATCGCTCTTGAGGCAGTGGCGAGCCGGCGAGCCATAGCCCTTGCCCGTCCGGGAACAGGGCGCGGGGAACAGGACGTGCAGATCATTCACGTCGCCCCCAGGCAGGCGCCGGACCGAATGATCATTCACAAGGTCTTTGGCCGCGGCCGAAAGCTCGCCACGAGTGCCGAAGGTCCCGACCCTGATGCAGACCGACGCCTGCGGTCGGGTGGCGGGCCCCCTGTGGCAGCCGATCCCGCGCGGCGGTTGCGGAGCATCTTCAAGCGTCTCCACCGGCACTTCGTCCTGCGGCGGCCAGATCAACGTTCCGGGAACGGTGAGGCCACTGCCAAGGATCGTATTGGCCATCGGAAACGCCGAAGCGCTGGTATCGTAGGATAATTCGGCGCCTGTCGCCATCGTCCCGCCCTGTGCTGCCCGTGCATTGCCGGTCCCGGGACATGGGTTCAAACGCCGATCGCGCGCCCGGTTTTCCGGGTCGTCGCGGTCTTTCCTGCTCGGGTCGGGCGCTTTGGCCCGGCGTCTGCCCTGCCTCGGGGGCTTGTTATTGCGGCGAGTCTAGGGCGGACAGGCGATCCTGTCACCTGCGCGGGCGGTCAGCCCGGCGCTGAGGTGGCGATTGGGTCACAGTTTGCGGTCCGGGCGGCGGCGCGCTAGGAACGGGAGAGAGAACCGGAGATGCCTGATGACCGCCCCCCTTGATCCCGTCGCCCTCACCGCTGCCTTGATCCGCTGCCCCTCGGTCACCCCGGAGGAAGGCGGCGCCCTGCAGCTTCTCGAGCGGGAATTGTCGGCGGCGGGCTTTGCCTGCACGCGGGTCGACCGGGGCGGCATTGCCAATCTGTTTGCCCGCTGGGGCGCGCGCGGCGCCAATCGCAGCTTCGGCTTCAACGGCCATACCGATGTGGTCCCTGTGGGCGATGCCGCCGCCTGGACGCAGGATCCGTTCGGGGCGGCGGTGGTCGATGGCTGGATGTACGGACGCGGCGCGACCGACATGAAATCCGGCGTCGCCGCCTTTGTCGCCGCGGCGGTGGATTTCGTGCGCGAGACGCCGCCCGATGGCGCGGTGGTGCTGGCGATCACGGGGGATGAGGAAGACGTGGCCACGGATGGCACGGTCGCGCTGCTGGACTGGATGGCGCGGAATGGCGAGCGGATGACGCATTGCCTCGTGGGTGAACCCACCTGCCCCGAACGCATAGGCGAGATGATGAAGATCGGCCGTCGCGGCAGCCTGACCGCGCGTTTTGCCGCGACCGGCGTTCAGGGCCATTCGGCCTATCCCCATCGGGCGAAGAACCCGATGTCGGCGCTGGTCAAGCTGATGGCGCGGCTTGAGGACAAGCCGCTGGACGAAGGCACCGGCCATTTCGACGCCTCGACCCTGGCAATCACCACGATCGACTGCGGCAATCCGGCGACCAATGTGATCCCGGCCAAGGGCAAGGCCACGGTGAACATCCGCTTCAACGATGCCCATTCTGGCGCCTCGCTGACCGAATGGCTGCAAGGGCATGTCAACGCCGTTCAGCAGGAAACCGGGGTGCGGATCGAGATGGCGGTGTCGATTTCCGGCGAGAGCTTCCTGACCCCGCCGGGCGATTTCTCGGCGCTGGTGCGGGCGGCGGTTCAGGCGGAAACCGGGGTCGCGCCGGACTATTCCACCAGCGGCGGCACATCGGATGCGCGTTTCGTCAAGGATCACTGCCCGGTGGTCGAGTTCGGCTTGGTCGGCAAAACCATGCATCAGGTCGATGAACGGGTCGAAGTGGCGCAGATCCGCCAGTTGAAGGCGATCTACAGCCGCATCCTGCGCGACTATTTCGCATGATTTCCATCGCCTCCACGCGGGACATCGCCACCTGCCGCCTGCTGCGCCGCAGGGTCTTTATCGAGGAACAGGGCGTTTCCGAGGCCGATGAGGTCGACGATCAGGACGAGGGGGCGATCCATCTTCTTGCTACCGAAGGGGATATGCCGGTCGGGTCGGCCCGGCTGCTGCTGCAGGCAGAGACGGGAAAGATCGGCCGGGTCTGCGTGCTCGCCACGCATCGCGGGCAAGGCATCGGTGCCGCCCTGATCCGCGCCGCTGTGGAGGAGTTCCGCAGAGTGCCGGGGTTGAAAAAGGCCAAGCTTGGCGCGCAGACCCATGCCATCGGCTTTTATGAAGGTCTCGGCTTCTCTGCCTATGGCCCGGAATATGACGATGCGGGCATCCCCCATCGTGATATGATGCTGTCGCTCTAGCCTTCATCTTGGTTCAATATTCTGGGGGTTCGCGGGCTGGCCCCCGGCATCGCCCACCAGAATCCGCCATTTCCGATCCGGGCGCGCCATGCTAGGGCTGGCCCATGGTGCCGCTTCCCTCAAAAGACCAGATCCGCCAATGGCTGACCGACAATCCCGGCCTCAGCTCGAAACGTGACATTGCCAAGGCCTTTGGCCTGAAAGGCGACCAGCGCGCCGATCTGCGGCGGCTGTTGCGGGAATTGGAGGACGAGGGCACGGTCACCAAGGCGTCGCGGCGCTTCAGACCCAAGGGTGAATTGCCGCCCGTGGCGCTCCTGCGCGTGCTGAAGCCCGACGATGCGGGCGACCTTTTCGCCGAGCCGATGGAAGAAGGCGTCGACAAGGATGCCGGGCGCATCCTGATCATCCCGAAAAAGGGCGATCCGGCGCTGGCCGAGGGCGACCGTATCCTGGGCCGCCTCGCAAAAGTCGACCTTGACGATTACACTTGGGAAGCGCGGCTGATCCGCAAGATCGGCTCGAACCCGCTGAAGGTGCTGGGCGTCTTCCGCAAAGGCTCGGAAGGCGGGCGGATCGTTCCGATCGACAAAGGGATCGACAAGGACTGGCGCGTCCGGGCCGAAGATGACATGGGCGCCCGCGAGGGCGAACTGGTCGAAGCCGAGGCCATGGGCAAGCCGCGCCTTGGCCTGCCGCAGGCGCGGATCACCGCGCGGCTGGGCGATCCTGCGGGGCCGCGCGCCGTCAGCCTGATCGCGATCCATCAACACGGCATTCCCGACCGTTTCCCCGATGCAGCGATGGCAGAAGCCGAGGCACCGCGCCCGGTCACCATGGAAAACCGCACCGATCTGCGCGACCTGGCCCTCGTCACCATCGACCCGGCAGATGCCCGCGACCGCGATGACGCCGTTTTGGCCGAAGCCGATGCCGAGCCCGGCAATCCCGGCGGCTTCGTCCTATGGGTCGCCATCGCCGATGTCGCCCACTACGTCCGCCCCGGCGGGGCGCTGGACCGCGAAGCGCGGCGGCGCGGCAATTCCACCTATTTCCCTGACCGGGTGGTGCCGATGCTGCCCGATATCCTGTCGGGCGACCTGTGCAGCTTGCATGAACATGTCGACCGGCCCTGCATGGCCGTGCGGATGCGGATCGACGCGCAAGGGGCGAAGCTTTCCCACCGCTTTCATCGTGGCCTGATGCGTTCGCGCGCAAGCTTGGAATATGCGCAGGTGCAAGCCGCACAGGACGGCAATCCCGATGACAAGACCGCGCCGCTTCTGGAAAGCGTCATCAAGCCGCTTTATGCCGCCTACGCCGCCTTGCTGCGCGCCCGCGCGCTGCGGCAACCGCTGGAACTGGATCTGCCCGAGCGTCAGATCGTCCTGTCGGACGAAGGCAAGGTCACTTCGGTCGCCTTCAAGGAACGGCTCGATGCACATAAGCTGATCGAGGAATTCATGGTGCTGGCCAATGTGGCCGCCGCCGAAGAGCTTCAGCGCCTCAAGCAGCCCCTGCTCTACCGCGTGCATGAAGAGCCCAGCGCCGAGAAGCTGGATGCGCTGCGCGAGGTGGCCGAGGCATCGGGCTTCACGCTGGCCAAGGGGCAGGTGTTGAAGACCGCGCATCTGAACCGGCTGCTGGCCCAGGCCGAAGGGTCGGATCAGGATGAGCTGATCAACATCTCGACCCTGCGATCCATGACGCAGGCCTATTACGCGCCGGACAATATGGGCCATTTCGGGCTGGCTTTGCGGAACTATGCGCATTTCACCAGCCCGATCCGGCGCTATTCCGACCTCATCGTCCATCGCGCGCTGATCCGCGGCCATGGCTGGGGCGAGGATGGGCTGTCGGCCTTCGACCTTGAAAACATGGCCGAGACCGGAAAGCTGATTTCCGATGCCGAGCGGCGCAGCATGGCGGCGGAACGCGATACGGTGGACCGCTATCTGGCGGCCTATCTGTCGGACCGGGTGGGTGCCACCTTCACCGGTCGCGTCTCGGGCGTGCAACGCTTTGGCCTGTTCGTGAAGCTGGATGAAACCGGCGCCGACGGGCTGATCCCGATCCGCGATGTCGGGCGCGAGTTCTTTCATTTCGACGCCGACAGCCAGACGATCATGGGGGCCGATACCGGCCTGACCATCGGCATCGGCGCTAAGGTGACTGTGCGCCTGGCCGAGGCGGTGCCGATGACGGGCGGGTTGCGGCTGGAAGTTCTGGAGATCGACGCGCACCCCCTGCCCGCCGGGCGCCATGCGCGCGGCAAGGGGCGGCCCGTTTCGCGCGGTGCGCCGAAACGACGCGTGGTGCGGAGGCGCAAGTGAGGGCTTTGGCACTGGCGGCAGCCCTGGCCCTGACCGGGCCGGTTGCGGCGCAGACGCTGGATGACCCGGAGGGGACGATCTTGGGAACGGGGCGCGAAGACGGGTCCGAGACGGGCTTTCGCGATTGGGTGACAGGGTTCCGCGCCAAGGCGCTGGAAGCGGGCGTTCCGGCGGCCACCTATGACGCAGCGATGCGCGGGGCGCATTACCTGCCCGATGTGGTGGCGCGCGATCGGCGGCAAAGCGAGTTCACCAAGACGATCTGGGACTATCTTGACGTGGCCGTGTCTGAAGACCGGGTCGCCCTGGGCAAGCAAGCCCTGGCCAAACAGGCCGATCTGCTGGACCGGATCGAGGCGCGCTATGGCGTCGACAAGGAAGTCGTCGTGGCGATCTGGGGGCTGGAAAGCGCCTATGGAACCTGGCGCGGCGATGTGCCGACGATCTCGGCGCTGGCGACGCTGGCCTATGACGCGCGGCGAGCATCCTTCTTCGAAGGGCAGCTCGTGCAGGCGTTGAAGATCCTTGACCAGGCCCATGTCGCGCCCGGCGCCATGGTCGGAAGCTGGGCCGGGGCCATGGGGCATACCCAGTTCATGCCGTCAAGCTGGGCCGAATTCGCGCAGGATTTCGATGGCGACGGGCGGCGCGACATTTGGGGCGACGATCCGGCCGACGCGCTGGCCTCGACGGCGCATTACCTGGCGAAATGGGGCTGGCAGAAGGACTTGCCCTGGGGTCTTGAGGTGAAGCTGCCCGCCGACTTTGACTATGACCAGACAACCGAACGGGTGAAGAAGCCGGTTGCCGACTGGCGGCTGCTCGGAGTGCAGCCGATGGCGGGCGGCGATCTGCCCGAGGGGCCAGAGGCGAGCATCCTTCTGCCTGCTGGCCATACCGGTCCGGCCTTCCTGATCTTCCCGAATTTCCAAGTGATCGAACATTACAATCTGGCAGATGCCTATGTCATCGCCGTCGGCCATCTGGCCGACCGGCTGAGAGGCGGCCCGACAATCGCTGCAGCTTGGCCGCGCCAATGGCGGGCGCTGACCCAGGATGAACGCAAGGAGCTTCAGGCGCTGCTGGCGGCGGCGGGGTTCGACGCGGGCGGGGTCGATGGCCGGATCGGACCCAAGACCATCGCTGCGGTCAAGGCCTGGCAAAAGGCGCAAGGCCTGACGCCGGATGGCTATCCAAGCCCAGATCTTCTCGAAAAGCTAAGATAGGGGCGCCTGCGCATCTTTGACCTCGGATATCGCAGCACATGCGACGCATGAGGGCGATCTGGGCGATACCGAGCCCAAGATGGCGGCCGCTGGCCTGGCCCAAAGGCGAAACGGTCGAAGTATCCCTATGCCGTCCAGGGCGGGGGGGCCTGAGCCACTCGCATCGGCCGCAGGCCGTGGCTTGCTCTCATGTTATTGCGCGTCAGGCTGTTCTTCAGGGCTGGCGGCGCGGAACGCCGGCAATTCCATGCAAGCCGCCTGGATACGGGCAAGCACCGGCCATTCGGTATGCGGCAATCCGAACCGACGATTATTAAGAAGCTGCGCAAACAGACAGATATCGGCCAGGCCAGGCTGGTCGCCATGACAGAATGTGCCGGTCTGCGGCGCGGCTGCAAGCATCGTTTCCAGCGGATCAAGGGTCGCGCGACTCCAATGACGGAACCACGCCGCCTGCGCATCTGCAGTCGCGCCGAAGGTGCTTTCCAGATGGCGCAGGACCCGCAGGTTGTTCAGCGGATGCACCTCGCAGGCGATCATGGAGGCCAGCGCCCGTACCCGCGCCCGTCCGGCACTGTCGGCGGGCAAAAGCGCCGGATCGGGAAACCGCTCTTCAAGGTATTCGATGATCGGCAGGGACTGGGTCAGCACCAGGCCGTCGATTTCCAGCGCGGGAACAACGCCCTGCGGGTTGACCGCCAGATAGGCGGGAGAGCGATGCTCTGCCTCCCGCAGGTTCCAAGCCACATAGTCGTAGTCCAGACCCTTCATCGCAAGCGCCACCCGCACCCGGACCGATGTCGAGGAGCGGAAGTAGCTGTGCAGGCGAATTTCACTCATGCTTTCGGGCCGATCAGGGTGGTGATCGGCGTCAGCCCGTCGATGGAGACCGAGCAGCGGTCGCCCGGCTGCAGCGGCCCGACGCCCGCGGGCGTTCCGGTGAAGACCAGGTCGCCGGGCTGGATCGTGACCGAGGCGGAAAGCGCGGCGATCACCTCGGCCACGTTCCAGATCATGGTGTCGAGGGTCGCATCCTGCCGCGTCTGATCGTTCACGGTCAGCAAGACCCGGGCGGAACCCGGCAGCGCCTGCCCCGGCATCGGCGTGATGGTTCCGACCACGGCGGAACGGTCAAAGGCCTTGCTCCAGTCCCAAGGCCGACCGCGGTCGCGCAATGCGAATTGCAGATCGCGCCGGGTCAGGTCATTGCCGACAGCATATCCGTAGACATGGCCCAGCGCGTCTTCGACCGTGATATTCGCGCCCGCCTTGCCAATTGCGATGACCAGTTCGGCCTCGTGATGAAAGTTCTCGGTCATCGGCGGATAGGCGACGGTTTCACCATCCTGCACCAGCGCATCGATCGGCTTGGTGAAAAAGAAGGGTGGCTCCCGCTCTGGCTGGAAGCCCATTTCCCGGATGTGGTCGGCGTAATTGCGGCCAACGCAGAAGATGCGACGCAGGGCAAAGCGGCGATTCTCGCCCAGAACCGGAACGCTTTGAACGGGAAGCGGCGGGAAAATATAGTCCATCTTGTCCTCCTGCGGTCAGCGGACCGCGACTTTCATTTCGCCGATGCCCGCGATACGGGCCGTCATCACATCGCCCGCCACGACCGGCGCCACGCCTTCGGGCGTGCCGGTGAAGAGCAGATCCCCCGGCACCAGAGTGTAGAAGGCGGACGCCTTTTCGATCAGCGCCGCCACTTGGCGCAGAAGATTTGCGGTCGAGGTTCTCTGGCGGGTTTCACCATTGACCATCAACTGCATCTCGAGCGCGGAAGGATCAGGAATTTCATCCGCCGTCACCAGCCAGGGTCCCAGCACGGTGTAGCTGTCGCAGGATTTGCGCATGCTGCGTTCCTGTGTGCCGCGGACGGTCATGTCGAGGCCGATGGCATAGCCCGCCACATGCGAAAGGGCCTGATCCTGCGACACCCGATCCGCGCGGGTTCCGATCACGGCGACCAGTTCGATTTCGTGGTCATTGCGCGCTTCGGGAAAGCGGATCACCACCGGATCAGAGGGGCCGATCAACGAGCTTGTAGCCTTGAGAAACAGCCCGGCCTTGTCGATGGGCAGGATATTGGTGCCGTGATGCAGTGTTTCGTCAGCCAGCGCTTCTTCATGGTGCAGCCGGTAATTCACCGGCGCGGCCACGATCTTGCGCGGCGAGGCAACGGGTGGCAGCAGGCGCAGGTCCTTCAGGGGGATGGCGGGCGCGGCATCCGCCAGCGCCTCGATGCGCGGGCGCAGGACGGGCAGCGCCGCGATCAGCGGGTCGTGATCGGGCAGCGGATAGCGGAAGGAGGGCAGCGCTTCCAGAATGCGGGTCACGTCATGGACGACGGGGGCCTCGGACGTGCCGCGCACAACACCCAGACGGTTATCCTCAAAACGACACAGGCGCATCAGAATGCCTTTCCGACAGCTTTGGGCGCGGGCGCGATGCGGCCCTCACACCCGCCGAAACCTATGCGCTGGCCATCGACCTCGCCCCAGCCGGTCAGGATGACGCTGTCTCCGTCCTCGAGGAAGATGCGGCTGCCGCCCTGTTCCAGCGCGATCTGATCCCGACCGCCCCAGCTTTGTTCCATCAGGCATCCGAAGCTCTGCCGCTCCGGCCCTGAGATGGTGCCTGACCCCAAGAGATCGCCGGTCTGCATCCGGCAGCCGCAGACAGCATGATGCGCCAGAAGCTGCGGGGCGGAATAGTAAAGATGTGCGGTGTTGGTCTGGACGATCCGGCTGGCTTTTGCGGCACCCTCCGGTTTCAGATGCGCCTCAAGTTTCACGTCGACGAAGTAATCCGCATCCTCCTGCAGATAGGGCAGTAGGTCGTTGTCGCGTTTAGGGGCCGGACGGCGGCAGGGTTCCAGCGCCGCGCGGGTCACGATCCAGGGGCTGATCGAGGTGGCGAAGGCCTTGGACTGGAAGGGCCCCAGCGGCTGGCCCTCCCATCGCTGGATGTCGCGGGCGGACCAGTCGTTCAGAAGGACGAAGCCGAAGAGATGCTCCCAAGCCTCGGCCACGGTCAGGGTCTGGCCCAATTCGGTCGGCAGCGCGACGATGGCGCCAAACTCCACCTCGATGTCCAGCCGCTGGGACGGGCCGAATTTCGGACCATCCGCGCTCATCAGCTGACCCAGAGGACGGCGCACCGGTGTGCCCGACACCACCACAGTCGAGACCCGGCCATTGTAGCCGATCGGCATATGCGTCCAGTTTGGGGTCAGCGCATTCTCGGGCCCGCGAAGAATCGAGCCGGAATTGAAAGCGTGCTGTCGACCGGCGTAGAAATCGGTATAGCCCCTCAGATCGACCGGCAGGTGCATCTGTGCCTTGTCCAACGGAACCAGCGCTCTGTCGCGCAAGGCGACATTCTCGCGCAAGGCGGGGTCACCGCCTTCGGCCAGCAGATCCGTCAGCCGCGCCCGCACCGCGGCCCATGTCTCGGCCCCCAACGTCATGAAATGATTCAGCGCGGGCCGGTCGAAACCCAGATCGCCGCCGGTCAGCAGCTCTTCGGCCGCCAGCTCCGACAGATCCAGAACGCTGTCGCCGATGGCCATGCCGCAGCGCGGCCCCCGCTCGGCGGTGGAGAAGACCCCGTAAGGCAGGTTTGCCAAAGGGAAATCGCAGTCCGGTGCCTGCGCACCGGCGACCCATGACTGTTTCACGCAAGCCCTCCCAAACTCTTTCGCGGTATCGCGCAATCCCTCGGCGCCACGGCTGTACAGGTGCCGCAGCAAAGAGGCGCGCATCAAAACTGCATCCAAGTTTGACAGTTTAATCCTGAAATCAAGCAAAAAGTGATTGACTGACCATATAATCGTATACACTTTAGACTCACACCGATCCAGAAAGAGAAAAGGCAACACGGCAGAGGAGTGCCGTGCAGCCCGTGGACAGGCTCGGTGCATGGGAGGAGAAAACGATGACTGCCACCGTCAGGAGGCTGCCGTTCTGGCTTGCCACGGGACTTGTCACGATTGCCGCGCCCGCCATGTCGCAAGACCTGGGAGAGCCGGTACCGGAACTGAAAATCGCCTATTATGCTGCCGATATGGGTCCGATGTACGAACAATCGGCACGCGTGCTATCGGAAGAATGGGCCAAGCTGGGCATCAGCTTCCAGATGCAACCGGTGCAATTCAGCACCTTCATCTCGAACATCATGGTCGGCGGCGGGCTGGAAGACATGGCGGTCTTCACCGTCGGCGCCGACCCTGACCGCGTGGACCCAACCTATTGGCTGCACGATCTGGGGGCCTGCGGCGCGCGGCGCAACGGCGCCAAATGGTGCGATGAAGCCTATACCAAGATGGTGCAGGATCAACGCGCGATCATCGACCAGAATGAGCGCATCGCCGCCGTGCACGCGGCGCAGCAGCATTTCTACGATGTCATGCCCTGGTGGCCCGCGACGAACACGGTCTACGGCATTCTGTGGAACAACGAGAAATGGGAGAACGTGACATCTCCCGCGCCAGTCGCCGCGCATGAGGGGCTGATCGACCCCTGGCTTTCCGCCAAGCCGCTGACCGATGACCGCTGGCTCGACTGGGCGCATTACGAGGACGTGACCACCTACAATCCGCTTGCCGAAGAGGGTGCAGTGGGCTGGCTGCGCTTCGTCTATGACACTTTCGCCAAGAACAATTCCGAGGGGCAGACCATCCCCTGGGCAGCCAGCGCATGGGAATTCACCGATCCGACCACGGTGAAGATCACCTTGCGCGAGGGCATGAAGTTCCACGATGGCGAGCCGGTCACCGCCGATGACGCGGTCTTCACCCTGAACAAAGTGGTAGAGTTGCAGCCTCCGGCGATGTCGTCGCGCATCGCCAATATCGCCTCGGCGGAAAAGATCGACGATCTGACCTTCACCGTCAAACTGAAGGCCCCGGATGCGTCTTTCATCACGACGGTGCTGCCCTATGCCTTCATCCTGCCGGAACATCTCTGGGCGGATTACACCGGAGATATGGTGGCGCGGGATGTGGTGGCGGATGGCGTGGCCATCGGCAGCGGCCCGTTCAAGTTCAAGACCTGGCGTGTGAACGAGGTGCACGAGCTGGACGCGAACCACGACCACTTCCATGCCCCCGGCTATGACGGGGTGCGCCGTCTGGCGCTGGGTCAGGCCGATGCCATCCGCTCCGCCATGTTGGCGGGCACGGGCGACATCGCGACCATGGTGCTGCCGGTGGCGGCGATGAGCGATCTCGCGGATCAGGAGGATTTCCTGGATTTCCTTGAAATCCCGTCGCATGGCACGATGCTGATCTGGCTCAACAACGAAAAAGAGCCGTTCACCAACCCGGCCTTCCGCAAGGCGTTGCGCCTGGCGACGGCCAAGGAGCGTGCCGCGATTGAAGGCTGGCTTGGCTTTGCGGTCCCTGCGGGCGAAGGCCCGGTGCCGAAGCAGCTGGGCATGTGGTACAACCAGAACCTGCCGGAAATTCCCTTCGACGTCGAAGCGGCGCGCGCCGCCCTGGCCGAGGCGGGCTTCGGCTGGGACGATCAGGGCCGCCTGCACTATCCCAAGAACTGATGATCCCTGATCCGGCCCGTCTTTCTGACGGGCCGGACCCTCGCGCCGCCGATCCCGCTCCAGGGCAGGCCGCCGCCCGCAAACTCAAACCAGCCCGAGATTCCGATGCGCGCCTATATCCTCCGCCGTCTGGCACAGAGTGTGCTGGTCGTCTGGGCGGTCACGACGATCATGTTCTTCATGTTCCGCGTGATGCCCGCTGACCCGACCGCCCTTCTTCTTGAACGCGGTCTGACCGAAGAGGCGCGACAAGCGCTGCTGGAGGAATGGGGCCTGACCGGCACGCTCTGGGATCAATATGTCGCCTATCTGGGCAATATCCTGACCGGTGATTTCGGATCGTCCTTCCTGTACCGCAAGCCGGTCTGGGAGGTGCTGACGCCGCTGATCATCAACACGCTATGGATCGCTGTTCCGGGCCTGCTGATCGGCGCCGCGCTGGGTGCGGCCATCGGCACCGCGGTCGGCTGGGCCAAGCGCGGCGGCAAGCTGGAACGCGCCGGAATCTTCATGGCCACGGTGATCCGTGGCGTGCCGAATTTCGTGATCGGCATCGCGCTTCTGACGGTGTTTTCCAGTACGCTGGGCTGGTTTCCCGGCTTCGGCATGGGCGATCCGGGCACGACCACGGGCTTTGCCCGGTATATGACGCTGGATTTCCTGCATCACCTGACGCTGCCGCTGATCGCTGTCATCATCTATTTCATGCCCGAGAACCTCCTCCTGATGCGCTCGGGCGTGGTCGAGAACCGGACCGAGGACTACATCGAACTGGTCCGTGCCAAGGGGGTACCGCAGCGGCGCGTGGCCTGGCATGCCGCACGCAATTCGATGCTGCCGCTGATCACCTGGCTCTTCCCGGCACTGGCCGAAACCATCGCGGGCATCGTGGTGATCGAGATCGTCTTCTCCTGGCCCGGCGTCGGGCGCGAACTGGTGCTGGCGGTGACCCGGCAGGACTATCCGGTAGCGCAGGCAGCCTTCTTCCTGCTGGCAGTGATGATCGTGCTGGCGAACCTCGCCGCCGACCTTGTCTATGGAAAACTTGATCCGCGGGTGGTTTACAAATGAGCAATCCCCAAACCCCCGCTGCCATCCAGGGCCGCAGCCCCTGGCGCGCCGCCTGGGACTCGCTGAAACTTGTGATGCAGGACAGTTTCGCCGTTGTCGGTGTGGTTATCCTGCTGCTGTTCATCCTGATCGCGCTGGCCGCGCCGATGCTGGCCCCGTATGACCCGTTCAAGGCGATGATGACCGAGACCGGCCGTCTTGCCCGCCTGCGTCCGCCCTCGGGCGAATTCCTTCTGGGCACCACCGCCTTCGGCAATGATGTGCTCAGTCAGTTTCTGCACGGCTTCCGCGTTGCCCTTCTGGTCGGGCTCGTCGCGGCCATCGCCGTGGGCTTCATCTCGACCGTCTTCGGCGTCGTCTCAGGCTATTTCGGTGGCTGGGTCGACGATGTGTTGATGCGCATCACCGATGTCGCGCTGTCGATCCCGACGCTGCCTTTTTCCATCGTCGCCGTGGCCCTGCTGGGACCGAGCGTCGAGAACATCATCCTCGTCATCACCATCCTCTTCTGGCGCAACGGCGCGCGGATCATCCGCTCGGCCGTGCTGACCGAGCGTGAGCGGGTCTATGTCAAATGGGCGCGGGCGGCGGGAGCATCGCATTTCCACATCATCATGCGGCATATCCTGCCCAATATCGTTCGGGTGATCTTCCTCTGGGTCACGATGTCGGTGGCCTTCGCCATTCTGACCGAGGCGAGCCTGTCCTTCCTTGGCCTTGGCGACCCGACGGTCATCAGCTGGGGCCAGATGCTGAACACCGCTTTCTCCAGCGGCAATCTGCGCACCGCCTGGTGGTGGGTGGTGCCGCCCTCGCTTGCGCTCGTGATGCTGGTCTCGGCGCTCTACCTGATCGGCCGTGCCTATGAGGAACAGACCAACCCCCGACTGAGGAGGCGCTGATGGCGACGGCCACACACCCCCGCCCCGGCACCCGTCCGGCCAGTGACGCGACCCTGGCCGAGCTTGCTGATCTGAATCAGCGACTGGATCGCAAACCCGCCGCCCAGCTTCAGGTCGAGGGGTTGTCGATCGGCTACTCGACCCTGCGGGGCCGGTTCCACGCGGTCGAGGACATCAGCTTCGAGGTGCCCGCCGGCACCAACCTTGGCCTTGTCGGCGAAAGCGGTTGCGGCAAAAGTACCGTGGTCAAAGCGCTGATGGGGCTGCAGCCGGCCAATACCTCGGTCTCGGGCCGGGCGCTGCTGGATGGTCAGGACATCCTGGGTCTGGACGATCATGCGCTGCGCGACATCCGCTGGAACCGGATCTCGCTGATCACCCAAAGCGCGATGAACTCGCTGGATCCGGTCTATACCATCGGCGACCAGATCTGCGAGGCGATCCGCGCGCATGAACGGGTCAGCAAGGCGGTGGCCTGGGCAAGGGCGGAAGAGATGTTCGCACTGGTCGGCCTGCCCGCCGGGCGACTGTATGAATTCCCGCATATGTTCTCGGGCGGGATGCGACAGCGCGCCGTCATCGCCATGGCGCTGGCGCTGAACGCCGGAATGCTTCTGGCGGATGAGCCGACAACCGCGTTGGACCCGATCATGCAATCGCAGATCATGACGCGGATCCGGGGCATCCATGCGCATATGCGCCGCTCGATGATCCTTGTGACGCATGACATCGCCGTGGTGGCCGAGACCTGCGAGAACACCGTGGTCATGTATGCCGGCAAGATGGCCGAAAGCGGACCCACGGCGGATGTGCTGGAGCGGCCCCTGCATCCCTATACCATGGGCCTGCAGAACGCCTTCCCCCGCCTGCCGGTGCCCGGCGCGCCGCGCCAGCCGCTGATCTCGATCCCGGGGGTGGTGCCGAACCTTCTGCTGCCGCCTCCAGGCTGCCGTTTTGCCAGCCGCTGCCCCTTTGCCACCGACCTGTGCCGCAGCATGGCGCCGCCGGTGGTGCGGTGCGGCGCACAGGCCGCGACCTGCCACTACACCGACCGCGCCGGCGAGTTCCGCGAGGCTGCCGCCCGCCCGGAAACCTGGCGCAACATGAGGGGTGCCGCATGACCGACCGCCCGACCATCGCCCCCGATGCGACCGCCGTGATCGAGGCGCGCGACCTGAAGACCCATTTTCAGGGGCGTACCGGCATTTTCAACGCCTTGGCGGGTGGCAAGGCCCCGGTGGCCCGCGCGCTGGACGGGGTGGACTTGCGCATCCGCGAGCGCGAGATCGTGGGCCTGGTCGGGGAATCCGGCTGCGGGAAATCCACCCTCGGCATGTCGCTGGTGCGGATGTATCAGCCGACCAGCGGCCAGATCCTGTACCGCGGGGATGACATCACCAAGGCCGAGGGCCGGCCGCTCAAGGACTATCGCAAGCAGGCCCAGATCATCTTTCAGGACCCATATTCCTCGCTAAACCCCCGCCTGACCATCGGACAGGTGATCGAGGAACCGCTGATCATCCACGGCATCGGTAATGCGACCGAGCGGCGCGAGAAGGTGATCAAGGCCATGGAACTGGTGCGCATCCCCGCTGCGGATAATATGGACCGTTACCCCTCGGACCTGTCCGGTGGGCAACGCCAGCGCATCGCCATTGCCCGCGCCCTCGTTCTTCAGCCGAAGTTCATCGTCGCGGATGAGCCGGTGTCGATGCTCGACGTGTCGATTCAGGCCAGTGTGCTGGAACTGCTGGACGAGTTGTCCCGCGATCTGGGGCTGGCGGTTCTGTATATCTCGCATGACATCGCGACCGTGGGCTATATCTGCAACCATGTCGCGGTGATGTATCTGGGCCGCATCGTCGAAGAGGGCCGGGCCGAAGATGTGCTGGCCCGCCCGCTTCACCCCTATACCCAACGCCTGATGGCCGCGATCCCTCGCATGGAGCCGGGTGAGGCACCGGAGCGGGTGGAGCTGCGTGGCGATGTGCCTTCGCCCATGGCGGTGCCGCCCGGCTGCCGCTTCTCGTCGCGCTGCCCCTACACCACCGCGCTCTGCGAGGCGGTGGAACCGGATCTGTCCGCTCAGCCCGGGGGTCAGCGGGTGCGCTGCCATATCCATGACGACAGCGCAGCCCGGGCCTATCCCGAGTTGACCGCGCCCCGCGCTGGTCATGTCACCGAAACCGCAGATGCCGGCATCCTTGCCGAAACCCTGGACCCCGCCTGATGACCGAGCTGACCTTCGACTGGAAACATCTGGCCTTTGCCGCGGGGCGGGCCTTTACGGAAACCTACGGCTTCAACGGTTCGCAGGGCCTGACGCATCTGGAAGGGGTGCTGATCACCCCGCAGGATCGCCTCTCGCGGACATTGCTGATCTTCATGCACCCCGCCTCCACCCTGCAACTCTTGCCACTGCCGCGCGCGATGGCGCGGGCCGGCTATCATGTGCTCTGCGCGGGCAGCCGCTATCAGCGCAATGACACCAGCCTGATCATGGAGAACGTGCTGCTGGATCTGGGCGCATGGGTCCATGCCGCCCGCAATGACTGGGGCTATGACAAGGTGGTTCTCTGCGGCTGGAGCGGGGGCGGCTCGCTGACCATGCTGTATCAGTCGCAGGCCGAGCGCCCGACGATCACGGCCACCCCCGCAGGCGATCCGGTGGACATTGCGGGCGCGGGCCTGATCCCGGCGGATGCGGTGCTCAGCCTTGCCGCCCATTCGTCGCGCGCGCTGTTGCTGACCGAATGGCTGGATCCTTCCATGCGCGATCCGCACAATCCCGATGATCGCGACCCCGAGCTGGATCTGTATCGCGCCGGACGCAGCGCGCCGTTCAACCCGGCGTTTCTGACCGCCTACCGAATGGCCCAGAAGGACCGGATGGACGCCATCACCGAACGGGTGCTGGAAACCCTGGACCGCCTGAAGTCAGCGGGCGGAAAGGAAATGGAGCGGGTCTTCGTCACCCACCGCACCATGGCCGATCCCCGTTTTCTCGACCCGACAATCGACCCGAACGCTCGCCGCCCCGGCTGGACCTATCTGGGCGAGCCAGAGACCGTGAACAGCGGACCGGTCGGGCTGGGGCGGGTGTCGACGCTGCGCAGCTGGCTGTCGCAATGGTCGCCCGCCCATACCCGCGCGGATTCGCTGGTGACGGCGCGGGATGTGACGGTGCCCTTCCTTGCCGTGGAATGCGGTGCCGATGATGCGGTACCCCAGCCCCATACCGCGCGCATCTTCGCAGCGGTTGGCGCCCGGGACAAAGCGATGCAACTGGTACCCGGAGCAAATCATTACTTCGTCAATCAGCCCGCAGAACTGGCCGCTGCGGCGACGCTGGTTTCGGATTGGCTGGCTGCACGAAATTTCGGATAGTGGACAAGCGCAACAGAGACGCGACATGGCTGACGATATCTACGCAAAGATCCGCGCGCTCATCGCCGAAGGGGCCTATATCGGTGGCGATGCCATTCCTGAAAGCGAATTGGCTGTGCGGCTGGGCGTCAGCCGCACGCCCATCCGCGAGGCGATGCGCCGCCTGCAGGCGGAAGGCATCATCCAGCGCGAGGCCTATCGCCGCGCGGTTCTGGTCGAGGTGGACCCGAACGAGGTCATCCACATCTTCACCGCCCGGGCCGCCCTGGAGCCGGTCGCAGCTGGCATGGCGGTGGCAAAATCGGATGCGGCCTTCATCGATGGGCTGCGCGATCTGCATGACAGGATGGACCATGCCATTCACATGCCCGACCCCGACCGCCGCGCCTATCGCGACTGCAATGCGCGGTTTCACCGGCTGATCTGGCGGCAGGGCGGCAATACCATCTTTGCCGATCTGGTCAATCTGGTGGCGCGCAAGCCGGTCGTCAGCCCTACATTCAACAGCTGGACCCGCGATGAGCTCATCCGCAGCAACCGTCAGCATAGCGATCTGGTGGCCGCCTTTGCCGCGAACGACAAGGACTGGGCCGAGGCTGCAATGGCCGCGCATCTGTTCAGCTCCCGCGCCACATACCGTCGCATCAGCGAAGAAAAGACGGTCGCCGCGGCCGGGCATGATACGGGCGCCGTTGACAAAAAAGCCCGACGGCGGGTCCGCGTGCGGAACGAGGATGAAAGTTACTAGCGTCAGGCCTCGGTCTTGCGTCGCGATCTGAAAATGACGTGCAGGCAAGGGTGACGGCGGAGCGGAAGGCCTTCGGCCACCTGGCGCGGTGTTTGTAGCGCCTGAGTCCCGATGCGCCCGACTGAACCCGTCCTCACCCCGTCGATGGCATCCGCCACCGTCTAAGTCGCATCAATCACCGCGACACAGGCGCAGCGCATTGCAAAGATCAATGCGCTGCGCGCCGACATTCTTGAACGTTCCAAGAGCCGCAGGCGAAACTGGCACGTCAACGCGGTGGCCGGGCGTTCGTTAAACCTGCTCAAGCGTGATGGGATCAGGCGGTGCACTGGTCGAAGCCGCGACGAAGCCCTGCGGGATGCGTTCGATTGCATCGAGATGTTCTGCAACCCAATGCGCAAGCATGCGAGGGACGGGAAGGTGCCGCCCGGCGCGTTCGAACGTCGCCAGAAGACGAGGCACGAACGCTTCCAAGAGATACAGGGATATTCCCGCAGATATCCCGCGCAGCAGTTCAGGCCGAAAGATCGTCGATCAATGGATTGGGTTTGGCGAAGCGTTCCAGTTCGATCTGGTCGGTAATATGGATCCGCGCGCCCTGCACCCGCACCCCGTAGGCCTGGAGGTTCTTGAACGCCCGGCTGAGGTTTTCGGGGGTCATCCCAAGCCTTGAGGCGAGCCGGCGCTTGTCGATGGGCAGATCGAAGCTCTGATCGCCAGCATGTCGGGCGCGCTCCCGTAGCAAATAATTGGCCAGCCGCTCGAGCGACGTGCGGAGCTTCAGGTCCTTGGTGTTCTTGACGACCGTGCGATAGCATTGCGCAAGCTCGACGATGATCGAGCGGGCGAAGGGCATGTCCTGTTCGAAGACCGCCCGCACATCCAAGCTTGGGATCAAGACGACGCGGCTTTTTTCAAGCGTGCGGGCCGACATCAGGTAGGGCGCGTCCCTGATCGTCGCGGCAAGGATGAAGGTCGACACCGGCAAGACCGTGTCCATCACCGTCTCGCGCCGGTTCCAGGTCGAGAAAAGCTCGACCGATCCGGCGATCAGGATATGCAGGAAATCGCTTGGTTCCCCTTCCGTGATCAGTTCGATCTGCGGCGGAAAGGTTTGCACATAGGCACCGCGCATCAACGTCATGAAGCTCTCGTCGGACATGTCCGAAAAGAGATGCAAGGCCCGAATTTCACCGAAATGTGAGTCGGGCGGTTCTGTACGGTTCGTGTTTCGCATGCAAATAGGTTCCGTCAAAAACTTGATAAATGTCAAGAAATTTTCACGGATACGTTGCTAGTCGGATTGTCCGCTGGATATCCCCGCAATGACAATTCTTGATAACCTATTTATTCTAATATGTTTTCCGCCAGCATCTGATCCAGATCAAGTCTCTCGGCCCTTCCACAGCGCAGGTCTCCTGAAAATTCGCGATCTGGCATCGCGAACAGTCCGCCCCGTGGAGAGATGGCCATGCACACACTCGAAGATGTCTCACGCGCCGAACAAGGCCGGGCTCTAGGATTAAGCACCGTCGCGTTCACAGCCTGTTTTGCGGTCTGGACGATCTTCTCGATCATCGGTGTGGCGATCAAGAAAGAGTTGTCGCTGACCGAGTTCCAGTTCGGCCTGCTGGTCGCCACACCGATCCTGACCGGCTCTCTGACCCGGCTCTTCCTGGGCGTCTGGACCGAGAAATGGGGCGGGCGGATCGTCTTTTCGGTTCAGATGATCCTGACAGGCCTGGCAACATGGATGCTGACCTGGGCGCATACCTATCCCATGTACCTGATCGCCGCGCTTGGCGTCGGGCTTGCCGGCGGGTCTTTCATCATCGGCGTCGCCTATGTGTCGCGCTGGTATCCGGCCGGTCGGCAGGGCACGGCCCTTGGCATCTTCGGAGCGGGCAACGTGGGCGCGGCGGTGACGAAATTCGTCGCCCCCTTCGTGCTCGTCGCCTATGGCTGGCAGGGCGTGGCCCATGTCTGGGCCGCGGGCATCATCCTGATGGGCGTCTTCTTCTTCCTTTTCGCCAAGGATGACCCCCAGCTCTTGAAGCGCCGCGCCGAAGGCACGCCGGCACCGACGATTGCCGAACAATTCGCTCCGCTGAAGAACCTCCAGGTCTGGCGCTTCTCATTATACTATTTCTTCGTCTTTGGCGCTTTCGTGGCGCTGGCGCTGTGGTTGCCGAACTACCTTATCGACGTCTACGGCGTCGATATCGAGACGGCCGGCATGTCGGCCGCCGCCTTCTCGCTTTCGGCCTCGGTTTTCCGGGCCTATGGCGGCCATCTCAGCGACCGGTTCGGCGCGCGGTCCGTGATGTACTGGAGCCTCGGCTTCTCGCTCATCCTGCTGTTCATGCTGTCTTACCCGCCAACCGACTATGTGATTTCCAGCAAGAACGGCCCGATCACCTTCTCGACCCAGATGGACCGCTGGCCCTTCGTCATCGTCCTCTTCGTTCTGGGCTTCTTCATGTCGCTGGGCAAAGCGGCGGTCTACCGGCACATCCCGGTCTATTATCCCAAGCATGTCGGTGCCGTCGGCGGTCTTGTCGGCATGATCGGCGGCCTGGGTGGCTTTGTGCTGCCCCTGGCCTTCGGCGCGCTGCTTGACCTGACCGGGATCTATACGAGCTGCTTCGCGCTTCTGTTCCTGATTGTCGGCGTGTCGCTGATCTGGATGCACATGTCGATCCGCTCGATGGAGCGCAAGGCGCGCGGCGAGGAAGTGGACGCGCTGCCGGAACTGCCGGAAATGGCCTCGATCCACGTTCCGGGCAAGACCGTGATGAAAGGCGCGCTCGAGGACTGGCGCCCCGAGGACAAGACGTTCTGGGAGGAGCGCGGCCGCCGCATCGCGCGCCGCAACCTCTGGATCTCGATCCCCGCGCTGCTTCTTGCCTTCGCGGTCTGGATGGTCTGGTCGGTTGTCGTGGCGAAACTGCCCTCGATCGGCTTCGACTTCCCCTCGGGTCAGCTGTTCTGGCTCGCGGCGCTGCCGGGCCTGTCGGGCGCGACGCTCAGGATATTCTACAGCTTCATGGTGCCGATCTTCGGCGGCAGGCTCTGGACGACGATCTCGACCGCCTCGCTTCTTCTTCCCGCCATGGGCATCGGCTATGCGGTGCAGAACCCTGAAACGCCCTATTTCATCTTCCTTGTGCTGGCACTTCTGTGCGGCTTCGGCGGCGGCAACTTTGCCTCGTCCATGGCCAATATCGCCTTCTTCTTCCCCAAGGCCAAAAAGGGCAACGCGCTGGCGCTGAATGCAGGGCTTGGCAACCTTGGCGTGTCGCTCATGCAGTTCCTGGTGCCGATCGTCATCACCACGGGCGTCTTCGGCGCGATGGGCGGGGCGCCGCAGCCCCTGTCCGACGGCGGCCAGCTTTTCATGCAGAACGCTGGTTTCGTCTGGGTGCCGTTCATCCTTGCCGCCACCATCGCGG
Source organism: Neotabrizicola paludis (assembly GCF_044142105.1). NCBI lineage: Bacteria > Pseudomonadati > Pseudomonadota > Alphaproteobacteria > Rhodobacterales > Paracoccaceae > Neotabrizicola > Neotabrizicola paludis. Next base: position 26,058 of record NZ_JBGTYM010000014.1, on the reverse strand, counting down.
CCTGGATCGGCATGGATGACATCGCCGATGCGAAGGCAAGTTTCGCCGAACAGGCGATCATCTTCTCGCGCCTGCACAACTGGATCATGTGCATCCTCTACACCGGCACCTTCGGCAGCTTCATCGGTTATTCCGCAGGCTTCCCACTTCTGACGAAGCTGATGTTCCCCGAGGTGAACGCTCTGCAGTTCGTCTTCTTCGGCCCCCTTGTCGGCGCCTTGAGCCGCGCGGGGACGGGCTGGATCAGCGATCGCTTCGGCGGCGGGCGTGTGACGTTCTGGACCTTCATCGGCATGATCATGGCCGTCTTCGGAGTGATCTTCTTCCTTGGCATCAAGGAGCAGCCGGGGGCGTTCTGGGGCTTCTTCGCGGCCTTCATCGCGCTCTTCTTCCTGACCGGGATCGGCAATGCCTCTACGTTCCAGATGATCCCCGCGATCATGGGGCGCGAGGTGCCGCGCCTGATGCCGGGCCTTGATGCGCAAGCCACCCGCCGACAGGCGGAGCGCGAAAGCGCTGCGATCATCGCCTTCACCAGCGCCATCGCGGCCTACGGCGCCTTCTTCATCCCGAAGGCCTACGGCACCTCGATCGCGATGACGGGCGGACCGGTCGCAGCGCTCTGGGGCTTTCTCGGCTTCTACGTGCTCTGCCTTTTGCTGACCTGGTTCTTCTACACCCGGCGCGGCGGCCTGTTGCGCAACATCGAACAAGGCGGGGCGGCCACCTTCGCCCCGCCCGCAGCTTAGAAAGGAAATGCCATGAGCCAACTGCTTGACCGCCTGAACTTTCTTCAGTCGAAGCAACTGGAGCAGTTTTCAAACGGCTACGGCCAGGTCACGCGCGAAAGCCGGACCTGGGAAGACACCTACCGGAATCGCTGGCGCCACGACAAGATCGTGCGCTCGACCCACGGGGTGAACTGCACCGGGTCCTGCTCGTGGAAGATCTATGTGAAATCGGGAATCGTCACCTGGGAAACCCAGCAGACCGATTATCCCCGCACCCGCGCCGGCCTGCCCAACCACGAACCGCGCGGCTGCGCCCGGGGCGCCTCTTACAGCTGGTATCTCTACTCGGCGAACCGGGTGAAGAACCCGCTGATCCGGGGCCGTTTGATGAAGATCTGGCGCGAGTTGCGCCGGTCAAAATCACCGATCGAAGCCTGGACGGCGATCCAGTCCGATCCGGTCTTGCGATCTTGCTACGTGATGACGCGCGGCAAGGGCGGTTTCGTGCGCGCAAGCTGGGACGAGGCAACCGAGATTGTCGCCGCGGCGAACGCCTACACCGCCCGAACCTACGGCCCCGACCGGATCTTCGGCTTTTCGCCCATTCCGGCAATGTCGATGATCTCTTATGCCGCAGGCACCCGCTACCTGTCGCTTCTCGGCGGCACCTGCATGTCGTTCTACGACTGGTACTGCGACCTGCCGCCCGCTTCGCCCATGACCTGGGGCGAACAGACCGATGTGCCGGAATCGGCCGACTGGTACAACGCGGGCTACCTGCTGCTCTGGGGGTCGAACGTGCCTCAGACGCGGACGCCGGATGCGCATTTCTACACCGAGGCGCGCTATCGCGGCACCAAGTCGGCCGTGATCTGCCCTGATTACTCCGAAGCCGCCAAGTTCGGCGATGTCTGGCTGAACCCCAAGCAGGGCACCGATGCGGCCCTGGCCATGGCTTTCGGCCACGTCATACTGCGCGAGTTCCACCTCGACCGGCAGGCCGAGTATTTTGAGGATTATTGCCGGAAATATTCGGACTTCCCGATGCTCGTGGCGCTTGAGGAAAAGGAAGGTCGCGTGCTGCCGGGCCGCTTCCTGCGCGCCGACGATTTGAAGGGCAAGCTGGACGAGACGAACAATCCAGAATGGAAGACCCTCGCCTGGGACGAGATTTCGTGCGGCCTCGTCGCACCGAACGGCTCGATCGGTTACCGCTGGGGCGAGGCGGGCGAATGGAACCTCGAAGAGAAGGCCGCCAAGGCCGAAACCCGGCTCAAGCTGTCCTTCATCCTCGATGAGGACCATGATGAGGTGGCGGGCGTCAACTTTCCCTATTTCGGCGGCGCTGCAAGCCCGGCCTTTGCCACCGACGCGAAACACCCTGATGTCCTGACCCGGAACATCCCGGTCAAGACGATCAAGACGGCGGGCGGCACCGTCAGGGTTGGCACCGTTTTCGATCTTTTCTGCGCCAATTATGGGCTTGATCGCGGCCTTGGCGGCGAATTGGTCGCGACGGGCTATGACGACGATGTTCCCGGCACCCCCGCCTGGGCCGAGAAGATCACCGGCGTGAAACGCGACCGCATCATCCATGTCGCGCGCGAGTTTGCGCTGACGGCCGAGAAGACGAACGGCAAGTCGATGGTGATCCTCGGGGCCGGTCTGAACCACTGGTATCACATGGACATGAATTACCGCGGCATCATCAATATGCTGGTGATGTGCGGTTGCGTCGGCCAGTCCGGCGGCGGCTGGAGCCACTATGTCGGTCAGGAAAAACTGCGCCCGCAGACCGGGTGGCTGCCCCTTGCCTTCGCGCTTGACTGGAACCGCCCGCCGCGGCACATGAATTCCACTTCGGCCTGGTACGCCCATACCGACCAGTGGCGCTATGAGACACTCGCGGCCTCCGAGATCCTGTCGCCGACCGCGCCCGAGGGCGACTGGGACGCGTCGATCATCGACTACAACATTCGCGCCGAGCGCATGGGCTGGCTGCCTTCGGCCCCGCAGCTCAAGACCAACCCGCTTGACGTTGCCAAGGCCGCGAAGACGGCGGGCAAGGAAATTCCGGCCTATGTCGCGGAACAGCTGAAGTCCGGTGCACTCCAGATGTCCTGCGAAGACCCTGACGCGCCGGAAAACTGGCCGCGCAACCTGTTCGTGTGGCGGTCGAACCTGCTTGGGTCTTCCGGCAAGGGACACGAGTATTTCCTGCGCCACCTGCTGGGCACCGACAATGGCGTGCTTGGAAAGGACCTGGGCGAGGAAGGCCGACAGAAGCCGAAAGAGGCCGTCTGGCGCAAAGAGGCGCCGAAGGGCAAGCTCGATCTGCTTGTGACGATCGACTTCCGCATGTCCACGACCTGCGTCTATTCCGACATCGTCCTGCCGACGGCCAGCTGGTACGAAAAGAACGACCTCAACACCTCGGACATGCACCCGTTCATTCACCCGCTTCAGGCGGCGGTGGACCCGGCTTACGAATCGAAGTCCGACTGGGAAATCTTCAAGGCCATCGCGAAGAAATTCCAGGAGGTCGCGCCCGAGATCCTTGGGCAGGAAACCGATATCGTCGCCCTGCCGATCCTGCACGACACGCCGGCCGAAGTGGCGCAGGATCAGGTCAAGGACTGGAAGCGCGGCGAATGCGAGCTGATCCCGGGCAAGACCGCGCCAAGCTACATCGCGGTCGAACGCGACTACACCGCCGTCTACGACCGTTACGTGGCGCTCGGGCCGCTGATGGACAAGCTTGGCAATGGCGGCAAGGGCATAGGCTGGAAGACCGAACACGAGGTCGAGGCGCTGCGCAAGCTGAACGGTGTCTGGCAGGACGGCCCTGCCAAGGGATGTGCCAGGATCGTGACGGATATCGACGCGACCGAGGTCGTCCTGATGCTGGCCCCCGAGACCAATGGCGAGGTTGCGGTCAAGGCGTGGGAGGCGCTGTCAAAGACCACAGGCCGCGAACACGCCCACCTCGCCCTGCCGAAAGAGGACGAGAAGATCCGCTTCCGCGACATCGCCGCGCAGCCGCGCAAGATCATCTCTTCCCCGACATGGTCCGGCATCGAGAGCGAGGAGGTCTGCTACAATGCAGGCTATACCAACGTCCACGAACTGATCCCCTGGCGCACGCTGACCGGGCGCCAGCAGCTCTATCAGGATCACCTCTGGATGCGCGCCTTCGGCGAAGGCTTCATGTCCTACCGTCCGCCAGTGGACCTGAAGACTGTCACGAGTACGATCAACAGTGACAAGGGCCAGCCGCATGTCGTGCTGAACTTCATCACCCCGCACCAGAAATGGGGCATCCATTCCACCTATACCGACAATCTCCTGATGCTGACGCTGAACAGGGGTGGGCCGGTGATCTGGATTTCGGAGAACGACGCGAAGACGGCCGGGATCGTCGATAACGACTGGGTCGAGCTTTATAACGCCAATGGCGCGCTCACCGCCCGCGCGGTCGTTTCCCAGCGGATGAAGGACGGCACGACCTTCATGTATCACGCGCAGGAAAAGATCGTGAACACGCCCGGATCGGAAAAGACCGGCAAGCGGGGCGGCATCCACAACTCCGTCACCCGGACGGTGCTGAAGCCCACCCACATGATCGGCGGCTACGCCCAGCAATCCTATGGTTTCAACTATTACGGCACCGTGGGATCGAACCGGGACGAGTTCGTCATTGTCAGGAAAATGCGGAAAGTCGACTGGCTCGACCGGCCCGCGACCGCGAAGGAGTCCGCCCAATGAGAGTGCGCGCGCAGATCGGCATGGTGCTTAACCTCGACAAATGCATCGGCTGCCATACCTGTTCCGTCACCTGCAAGAACGTGTGGACCAGCCGCGACGGCGTCGAATACGCCTGGTTCAACAATGTCGAGACCAAGCCCGGACTTGGTTATCCGACCGATTGGGAAAACCAGAAACGCTGGAAAGGCGGCTGGGTCCGCACGAAATCGGGCAAGCTGCAACCGCGGCAGGGGTCGAAATGGCGCATCCTGGCGAATATCTTCGCCAACCCGCATCTGCCCGAAATCGACGATTACTACGAGCCCTTCGATTTCGACTATGACCACCTGAAATCCGCCCCCGAGATGGAAGCTTTCCCGACCGCGCGGCCGCGTTCGAAGATCACCGGCGAACGGATCGAGAAGATCGAAAAGGGCCCGAACTGGGACGAAATCCTGGGCGGCGAGTTTTCCAAGCGCAGCCAGGACTACAACTTCGAAGGGATCCAGAAGCAGATCTACGGGGAATATGAGAACACCTTCATGATGTATCTCCCCCGGCTCTGCGAGCATTGCCTGAACCCGGCCTGCGCCGCGTCCTGCCCCTCGGGCGCGATCTACAAGCGCGAGGAGGACGGCATCGTCCTGATCGATCAGGAAAAATGCCGGGGCTGGCGGATGTGCGTCTCGGGCTGCCCCTACAAGAAGGTCTATTACAACTGGTCGACCGGCAAATCCGAGAAATGCACGCTGTGCTATCCCCGGATCGAAAGCGGCATCCCCACGGTCTGTTCGGAAACCTGCGTCGGGCGCATCCGGTATCTGGGGGTGATGCTCTATGACGCGGACAAGATCGAAGAGGCGGCGAATGCTGCCGCCGAGACGGATCTTTACGACGCGCAGCTGGGTGTCTTCCTTGACCCGAGCGACAAGGGCGTGATCGAAGCCGCCCGCGCCGACGGAGTGCCCGAGGACTGGATCAAGGCCGCCCAGCAAAGCCCGGTCTGGAAGATGGCGATGGAGTGGAAGGTGGCCTTCCCGCTGCATCCTGAATATCGGACGCTCCCGATGGTCTGGTACATTCCGCCGCTCTCGCCGATCCAGAACGCGGCCGAAGCTGGCGCGATTGGCATGGATGGTGCCATGCCCGATGTCCGCAATCTGCGCATCCCGCTGAAATACCTCGCCAACATGCTGACGGCAGGGGATGAGGCGCCGGTGGCGCATGCCCTGGAACGGATGCTGGCGATGCGGGCCTACATGCGCACCAAGACCGTGGACGGCGTCATCGACGAAGGCATTGCCGCCCGTGTCGGCCTGTCTGGCCGGGTGATCGAGGACATGTACAAGATCATGGCGCTGGCCGATTACGAGGACCGCTTCGTCATTCCGACCACGCATCGCGAACAGGTTGAAGAGGCATACGACCTGCGCGGCGGTTGCGGCTTCACCGATACGAACGGCTGTTCGACAGGCACGTCCAAGACCTCGCTTTTCGGGGCGTCGAAACGGCCGCTGCAAATGCCTGCGGAGGTGCGCAGATGACCACGCATCTGAAAGACCGGACGCTGAAGGCGTTATCGCTGATCCTCAGCTATCCGACCCGCGATCTTCAGGCCGCAATGCCCGAGATCGGCGGCGTGCTTGCCGCCGAGACCCGGCTGACGACGGCGGCCCGGCACGATCTGCGCCCTCTGCTGGAGACCATTGCCGCAGGCGACATCTACGATCTCGAAGAACAATATGTCCTGCTCTTCGACCGCTCGCGCACGCTCTCGCTCAACCTCTTTGAACATGTCCACGGCGAAAGCCGCGACCGGGGTGGCGCGATGGTCTCGCTCGTCGAGACCTACCGCGACGGTGGCTTCGAACCTGCGACCAGTGAATTGCCCGACCACCTGCCGGTGCTTCTGGAGTTCCTCGCCACCCGGCCCAGGGACGAGGCGCGCGCCACCCTTGCCGATGCGACACATATCTTCGAGGCCCTCCGCGAGCGCCTGACCCGTCGCGACAGCGCCTATGCCGCCGTCTTCGCGGCGCTGGCCCAGCTTGCGGGAGGCGCAGCCGATGCGGAGACCGTGGCCAGACTTCTGGATGCGCCCGACGCCGATCCCGACAATCTCGCGGCGCTCGATGCCGTCTGGGAAGAAAGCGAGGTCCGCTTCGGGCCCGATCCCAACGCCGGCTGTCCGCAGGTGCGCGACATGCTCACCCGCATGGACAAGCCCGGCAAAGCCACGCCCCACATGGCCGCCGAGTAACGGAGAGGACATATGCACAACTTCATCTTCGGCATCTATCCCTATATCGCGCTCGCCGTGCTTCTGATCGGATCGGTCGCACGGTACGACCGCGATCCCTTCACCTGGAGAAGCTCGTCCTCGCAACTTCTGCGGCGCAGGCAGCTGATGGTCGGCTCGGTCCTGTTCCATTTCGGCGTGCTGGTGATCTTCTTCGGCCATCTCTTCGGCCTTCTGACACCGCTGTGGCTGATCGAGCTGTTCGGCATCGGCCATGGCGCGAAACAGGTGCTGGCCATCGTGGCTGGCGGGGTTGCAGGCGTCATCGCGCTGGTTGGCGGCATCCTCCTGATCCACCGCCGCCTCGCCGATTCACGCATCCGCGCGACCTCCAGCAAGATGGACATCGTGATCCTGTCGCTGCTGCTTGCGCAACTGGTGCTTGGACTGCTGACGATCTTCGCCTCGCTCCAGCATCTCGATGGAGAAGAGATGGTGCGCTTCATGCTCTGGGCGCAGGGCATCTTTACCTTTGATCCCAATGCCGCCAGCTACACCGAAGGCGCATCGATCATCTTCCATTTGCATATCTTCCTTGGGTTGACCATCCTCCTGCTGTTCCCGTTTTCGCGGCTGGTTCACATGCTTTCGGCACCGATCCGCTTCCTCTGGCGGCCAGGCTATCAGATCGTCCGCTCGCGTCGGCAGGCGCCTTTGCCACAGCGTGGCCGCACAGCGAAGGAACTGCCATGACCGCCTCGCTTTTTCCCGACCTGATCGTCAACGGCGAAGTCGTTCCCCATACGCTCGTCGCCGCCGAGGTGCAGAACCACGCGGCGCCATCGGGCAAGCCCGGCATCGCGTGGCGCAAGGCGGCGAATGCGGTCGCGGTGCGGACACTGCTCTTGCAGGAAGCGCGGCGGCGAGGGCTTGTCGCCCACCCGGCCGAGGTCGGCCCCGGCCGGTTCGAGACCGAGGAGGAGGCGCTGATCCGCGACCTTCTCGACCAGACGGTCAATGTGGATCCGCCCGGCGATGAGGCCATCCGCGCCGAATGGTCCCGCGATCCGACCCGCTTCCGCACGCCGCCGCTGTGGGAGGTCTCTCACATCCTGATGGCCTGCGATCCGCGCGACCCGGAGGCGAAGTCTGCTGCCCTTGCCAGGGCCGTTGCGGTGCAAGAGGAACTGCGCGACCGCCCGGGCGATTTCGCGCGGCTTGCGGCCCGGCACAGTGACTGCGGATCGCGCATGGCGGGTGGCGCACTGGGGCAGCTTGGCCCCGGCGACACAGTTCCCGAATTCGAGGCCGCCCTGCGCGGCCTTGCCGAAAGGGAAACGACATCTGCGCCGGTTCTGACCCGCCACGGCTATCACATCATCCGCATGGATGCGCTCGCCCTGGGTGCGGAACTGCCATTCGAAACCGTCCAGCCTCGGATCGCCACCGCCCTGGAGAAAGCCGCCTGGTCCTGCGCCGCGCGGGACTTCATCAGCAATCTCGTGGCGGGCGCCAAGGTCACGGGCGCGGAGCTTGGCGCCATGTGAAACAGATCTGTGAGGTGCCCCTAGATTTGTAGACGCTTTGCCCCCCAACTTTGAGGCAAGGAGGCCGAGATGGGGAGGAGCAACTACAGCGATGAGTTCTAGCAGGACGCGGTGCAGCAGATTCGGGTTCGTGGGTATGCGTGGCTGAACGAACGTTAAACCACCGCGCGCAGGAAGATTTGCGGCAGACGGCCCTGAGACGACAGGCTCGGCCCGAGAGTGGCAAGGTCTATGGTTATCGCAAGCTCGCCGACGACCTGCGTGACCAGGGAGAGCAAATTTCCGAGAAACACGTGGCCAGGCTGGCTGGCCTGGCAGGTATCGCGGCGCAGATCGGATACAAGCGCCGCCCTGGATGCTATGGCGGAAAGTCTGCTGTCATCGCGTCCAACGGCTTGGACCGCCAGTTCGAGGTCGATGCGCCGGACAGGGCCTGGGTGAATGACATCACCTACATCAAGATCCATGAGGGCTGGCTGTATCAGGCGGGCGCGATCGATCTTTTCTCGCGGCGCGTGGTCGGCTGGTCCGCCCAATCTCGGATGGCGACCAACTTGGCGCAGCAGGCTCTGCTCGCGGCCGTCTGGAGGCGCAAACCCAAAGCCAAGGTGTTGATCCACTCAGACCAGCGATTGCAGTTCACCAGCCGCGAGTGGCAGCTGTTCCTCAGCCAGTACAATCTGGATGCCAGCATGAGCCGCCGAGGGAACCGCCATGACAATGCTGTCGCGGAAAGCTTCTTCCAGCTCCTGAAGCGCGAACGTATCCGCCGCCGCACCTACCCGACCCGCGAAGCCGCAAGGCAGGACGTGTTTGACTACATCGAGATGTGCTACAACCCGAAACGCAAGCACACGAACAACGGCATGCTATCGCCCGTTGACTTCGAAATCAGGCAGCAGAAACTGAACGAAGCGGGCGTCTAGGAAACTAGCGGCACCTCCAAAACATTGCTGCGCATGTCTCACGGATGAGAGCCAGCAGCGTCTGGAGCTCGACCGTTGAGCCCACCCGCCCCTACGCTGTGCCGATTTTCGAAGGAATTCCGACATGACCGATCTTCGCCATCCCTTCACCGCTCATCAGCCAGACGGACGCAATGCTTCCGCAACCGAAGTGCTGGGGAAATCCGGTCGCTCTGATCCGGGCACCATTCTCGAGATCCCCGCCCGCCAGGGCCGCGCGGTCCGGGTCAGCAAGGGCCAGCATTTGCGGGTCATCAACACCCATGGCAGCCAGGTCGGCGACTTCTGGGCGTTCTCCGAAGCGGATCCCGGCGAGCATCTGTCAATGGAGCATATGCGACCGGATCTCCGCAAGCTCACGCCGCAGCCGGGTGATGCTATGGTGACGAACCGGCGTCGGGCGATTCTGACTCTCCTCGAAGACACCTCCCCCGGCGTGCATGACACCCTGATCGCTTCCTGCGACATCCACCGGTATCACAAGCTTGGTCACCAAGGGTATCACGACAACTGCACCGACAATTTGCGCATGGCCCTTTCTGCAATCGGCATTTTGCTGCCTGAAATCCCCTGTCCGTTGAACCTCTGGATGAACACGCCGCCACGCGAGAGCGGCGATATTCTGTGGCTTCCCCCTGTCTCACGCCCGGGAGATCAGGTCACCTTCCGCGCTGAAATGGATCTGATTGCGGTGATCTCTGCCTGTCCGATGGATCTCCTGCCAATCAACGGTGAAGACTCCATCATCCGTAGCCTTTCGGTATCAATCCTCGCCTGAATGGGCAGGTCTTGCCTGTTCAGCGGTATGCTTTAAGGCTGTCGCCGGATCCACTCCAGCACAATAGGCGGCCGGTCTCTTGCCGGATGGCCGGGCAGAAATACCGCCCATAAGTTTCGCCTTGGCACCGCGATACCGGAAAGCTGAACCAGCCTACCCTCGCGAAGAAGGGCGGCAATCAATGCCCGCGAAACCAGCGCCACACATGACCGGCCACTGCCGCGTCAATGGCGTGAATTTCCTCGGAAAAGCTCTGGCTGATCTTTAGGGAGGCTACGGCAATACCAGCAAGACTTGCCAATGCGATCTTCCATGCGAATACCATTCTTTCCTTCAGGCGTTACTGAAGCGGGCGATGGCCGCGCGCCAGGGCCAAAACAAGGCCGTGTCACTGATGCGGTCACGCAGCCAGATCTTGCAGAATGCGAGCAAGTCTAACGGCGGACCCAGGCGTCAGTAGCGCTGACCGCAAAGACTCTGATGGGGCGGCGATCTCGGAGCAACGCCGCCGGAGAGTCGGCAATACTCTCGCATCGCTGTACAGCGCACAAAAGCGGAAGCTCGGGTACAAAATCTACTGTAGCATAAGGCCTTGTGCTCCTCGACGCGGAGGGACCGGCGACCCGGCCTGTCGGGACAGTTTTCCCATCTTGGCAGCCCGATCACGTTGTGGTAGCACCCTTGCGAAGTGGACAGCGCATTCGACAACGAGGTCGAGCTGGACCGCCGCGCGAAACATCATACCTTGGACGCTCGAGGGTGATGCTGGGCGATGCAAAACCCAAAACTTGAGTTTGAAGGGAGCATTGTATGCTCTGGCGTGATGAATTCTGATGACAGCTGGCGTATCGGCGTTCTTTTCTCGCAAACGGGGCCGACGGCTCTGGCAGAAAGGGCTTTGCTGAACGGTACGCGCCTCGCGATCGAAAAGATAAACAAGGCCGGCGGGGTGCGGGGGAAACCGATCGTCGCGACCGAAATGGATCCGGCTTCGGACGAGGCCCGATACCGAGAATTCTCGCGTGTGTTCACGGAAGAGATGGGCATATCGGTGATCTTCGGTGGATACACGTCCGCCGGGCGCAAGGCAATGATTCCGAACATAGAGAAGACCAACAGTCTTCTGTTCTACCCGACCTTCTATGAAGGCTTCGAGTATTCGGATCACGTATTCTATTTCGGCTCCAGTCCAAATCAATACACTGTCCAGCTCGTCGATCATATGATGCGGAAATTCGGCGACTCGTTCTATCTGGTCGGGGCAAACTACGTCTTTCCCCGGGAAAGCAACCGGATCGTCAAGGAACTGCTTGGGCAGGCCGGTGGAAAGGTCGTGGGTGAGCGATATCTCCCGCTCGATTCCAGCCCGAGACAGGCTGAGAACGTCGTCCGAGATATCGTGAATGCCCGGCCAGATGTCGTGTTTTCCATTCTGGTCGGTGATCAGATCGTCGACTTCTATTCGGCATTCCATCTGACCGAGTTGCGCAAGGCCGGTGTGCCGATCGCCAGCATCGTCACAACCGAGACCGAGATTGATCGCATGGGCCATGATGTCGCGAGGGGGCACTACTGCGCGGCCAGCTTCTTCGACTCGGTCGATCTACCGGCGAGCAAACGGTTCGTGGATGAATTCCGAAATAGGTTCGGCGCTGGCTGCCGCGCGAACTCGGCCGCCGAGGCCGCCTACAATCAGGTGATGGTGTTCGCGAAGTCTCTGGACAGGTGTGGGACCACATCGACGCCGGCACTGCGCGACGCCGTCTTGGGCGCACAATTTGCCGCACCGCAGGGTGACATCCGCGTCGACGCGGAAAACCACCATGCATACCTGTGGTCGCGCATCGGCGTTGTGGATGCAGCCGGCAGGATAGAAATCCACTATACCTCCCCTCGAAGCGTCCCACCCGACCCCTACCTCATCAACCACGACATGGGACGCCCGTCTGCGCCGGTCACGGATAAACTGTCCTTAGGATAGGATTGAGCTTTGCGATGCGGAATACGAGGTCCATTCGGATTCTGCTTGTCCAGCCCCCCGGTCACGATCGCGAAACCTTGCAGCGCCACCTTCAGCGGGTGGGGTTCCTGACCGAGGCCAGCTGGCCCCCGTCGCCTCCACTGTACGAACTTGCCGATGTCGTCTGTGTCGCTTTTCGGTCGGTCGCCGAAGGGAACGTCAAGCTGCGTTGGAACCGTGATGACCCGCCGGCCGCGCTGCTTGCTCTTCTGGACTTCGAAAATCCTGCCATCGTCCGCGAAGCCATCAAGCTGAACGCACACGCCGTTCTTGGCTTGCCGGTCCGAAGTTTCGGCGTCGTTGCGAATATCTTCGTCGCCCAAAATAACTTCAAGCTGCACAAAGATTTATCAAATCTGGCCAAGAGACTCAAAACCCGAGTCGAGTCCGAAAAAACGCTCAACAAGGCCAAGCAGGTCCTCATGGCCTCGCACGGGATGACCGAACAAGATGCCCACAAGGCGCTAAGGACTTATGCGATGAACCGGCGGGTCAACATGCTGGAAATTGCCAAGGTGATCGCAGGTGCCGACGACGTGTTTAACGCATTAGAAAAGCTAGATAAAATTGAAACCAGCGCAGCCGAGACTTCTCCTGAAGCCAAGAGTTGACAAGTAACCGAGAATCGGGCAGCGTTTTTCAACGGAGTGGACGCAACGATGCGTCGACCAGTCAAGCGCGACGCTATAGCGCTCTGACCGACACTCCTGATCACAAAAATAATCTAATGCACAGAGCCTTGGCTTTGCCGTGGGAACTACTGTGCCCAATGGACCGACGGGAGGTCTTGATGCCTAATTTCTGGAGTCGAAGAGAATTTCTTAAAACCTCGGTGCTTGCAGGCGCTGCAGTGAGTGGTGTTCCCCATATCTGGATCAAAGATGAAAGCCTGATGGCAAATGCAGCCACCGGCGATACGATCGATGTGGGCGTCCTATTTTCGTTGACTGGCGCTCTCGAGGTGCCCGAGAGATCGCTGTCGGATGTAACCCGGATGGCAATTGAAGAGATCAATGCGGCGGGCGGGATCGCAGGCCGAATGATCAAGCCGATTGTCGAAGACGGCGCTTCCGACCCGAAAGTCTACAGCGAAAAAGCCAGCAAGCTGGTGATCAGTGACAAGACGGTCACCACTTTCGGCTCCTACACGACTGCATCGCGACTTGCGGCGAGACCGGTCTTCGAAAAGAGAAAAAACCTGTATTTCTATCCGACTTTCTACGAAGGATCCGAGTGCTCGCAGAACATCGTCTATACAGGCGCCGTCCCGAACCAGCAGCTTTACAACCTGATCCCCTGGATGGTGAAGACGCTGGGCAAGAAAAAAATATTCATCGTGGGTTCAAACTACGCCTATCCGAAGGGAATGGCGCAGGTGTCGAAAGCCTTGCTTGCGGCAAACAACGCTGAATGGGTCGCCGATGAATATCTTGAGCTGGGCGACACCGAATGGGGCGCAATGGTTGCCAAAATCAAGAACTCGGGTTGCGACGCCATTCTGTCAAACGTTGTCTCCGGACCCTCGATCTCTGCCTTCTACCGTGAGTTCCGCAATGCCGGCCTGGCGCAAGAAGACGTGCCGATCTGCGCTACCGTCGCGTCCGAGATCGAGATCGCGGCGATGGGTGCCGAATTTGCAGCCGGATCGTATTCGTCCTTTCCTTATTTTCAAGCGATCGACCGTCAGGAAAATCAGGACTTCATCCAGAGGTGGCGTGATTTCAGCAAGGATCCCAAAGCTGTCACCCATCACCCGCTCGAATCCTCCTATTTCCAAGTCTACATCTGGAAACAGGCGGTCGAAACCGTGTTGAATGCGGGTGAAGACTTGACGCCAATGGCCATTCATGAAGCGGCGCGGGGTCAAGAATTCGATGCGCCAGGCGGCACCGTGAAAATCCATCCGGAGAACATGCACACTTACCTGCGGCCGCGCATCGCGCAATGGGGTGCAGACGGTCAGGGCAAAATCATCGACGAAGAGGAACTGACCTGTCCGCTTCCCTATGCCATTGCCGGTGAGACCGAAGACAATCTGTACTGCACTGCGAACGGTCTCGATTCCAGCAAACTCTGAAAATTTGACCTAAGTGATCTAACGGTTCCGCGCATAAAACCTTTTGCGCGGGGCCTAGTCACACAGTGTGGGCGACGAGGACCGTCGCCCCGACACCCGATTCTCGGACGACAGGACAAGATAACAATGATGGAATCCGTCTTCCTAGGATTGAGCGTGGGCTCGATCCTTCTGCTGATCGCCCTGGGGCTCAGCATCACGTACGGCGCCATGGGCATCATCAACATGGCACATGGCGAACTTCTGATGATAGGCGCATATTGCGCAGTTCTTACACGTATTCATCTTGGTTTCAGCATGTATTTCGCGATCCCTGTCGCATTCCTTGTCGCCGCTGGTGTCGGCTTCATGATCGAATATTTCGTCGTGCGAAAGCTTTACAGTCGCCTAATGGACACGCTCCTTGCAACCTGGGGCATTGCCATCATTCTGCAACAATTGATAAGATTGGAATTCGGCCTCACCTTCCTGGGGATTCATATCGATGGACTTGGCCCGGGTCTTCAGAATTCCGGAATGCCGGTCGGACTGCAGGGCAGCTTTCACCTTCTCGGAGCAAACATCCCAATCTTCCGAACCTTTGTCATCGTGGTTTCCATCGCGACCTTCTGCGTGACGTGGGTGATCATCTACAAGACATCGCTGGGAACACAACTGCGGGCAGTAACGCGGAATCCCAAGATGGCGGCGGCTTGCGGAATCAATGTCAAGCGGATCAACACGCTTGCATTCTCATACGGCGCGGGCATTGCCGGTGTCGCCGGCGTACTGCTGTCTGGCTTTGAATCGGTAAAGCCCGACATGGGGTCGTCCTTCGTGATCGATGGGTTCCTTGTCGTTGTTACAGGCGGCGTCAACAGCCTTCTCGGGACACTCTTCTCCGCCGGCATTCTTGGGGAAGTGCGCGCCCTGCTTGCAATTCTCTGGAATGATGTGCTCGCGCAAGCCGCCGTCTTTGCGGGGGTGATCATCATCATCCTTGTCCGGCCCCAGGGCCTATTCTTTACGAGATCGCGGTGAGGCCAAGCAAATGTTCTCTGAGAAAAAGCTCGAAATTCTTGGCTATGTTGGCTTTATTGCCTTCATCTTCATCCTTCCACTGTACATGGATGAATTCTGGCTCAGCCGCTTTGCCAAATACTTGGTTTTTGGAATGTGCGGTGTCGCGATCAGCCTAAGTTGGGGTTATGCGGGTATCCTGAATTTGGGTCAGGGCATGTTCTTCGGCGTCGGGGCCTATGCGATTGCCTTTTCACTGAAGCTCGCGGGGTCATCACCGGCCGGCGGGAGCACACCTATCCCCGATTTCATGCTTCTGAATGCCGAACCGAAGGCTATCCCGGAGCTGGGCCAGATTGTCACCGGATCTTGGATATGGGTCCCGTTCCAATCCCAATGGTTCGGTTTTGCGATGGGCCTGCTTGTGCCGGGTATCTTTGCCGGGCTGGTTGCCTATGTCCTTGGCCGCAGCCGGGTGTCGGGGGTCTATGTGGCCATCATAACATTGTCATTGACCCTGTTGACCCGGCTTTTGCTGGTGGATCAGCAGCAGGTGACGGGTGGCTTCAACGGCATTACTAATATGGCATACTTTAATCTCTTCGGTCTGGAACTCGACCCTTATTTGAAGAGCACCTATTATGTGGTCGCGATCTGCCTGACTGGAGTTCTACTTGGCCTGCGGTGGCTGGTTTCTACAAAGGCCGGTTTGATCCTTCAGGGAATTCGTGACAATCAGAACCGTGCGCGTTACCTGGGCTATTCGGTTTCGGCCTATCAGATCTTCTTTTTTGTCGTCTCTGCAATGGTTGCCGGTCTAGCCGGTATGCTCTATGTGATCGTTTCGGAGTTTGCCTCACCGACCTTCCTCGATATCTCTTTCTCGGTAACCATGGTGGTATGGGCGGCGGTTGGTGGCCGAACATCGCTGCTGGGTGCATGTATCGGGGCGATCTTGCTTAATTACGTCGGTGCGACGTTGAGCGAGACCGAAAGCTTCCTGTATGCTTGGCAACTTCTGATCGGGATCATCTTCCTCGCAATCGTTCTGTGGCTTCCGATGGGTTTGGCCGGACTTGCGACAGATTTTATGCGGAAGCTGAATGGCCGCAAAAGGACAACGATCTGATGAAACACGCAAGCCATGAACTGAAACTCGGCGAACGGGTAGACATGACACAATCCAATGCTAACTTTGTCGTCGAGAATCTGGAAGTCAGCTTCAATGGTTTCAAGGCCGTTGATGGTATGAACCTTAGGGTATCCGATGGCGAACTGAGGGTTCTTCTTGGCGCGAACGGTGCCGGCAAAACGACGTTGATGGACTTGATCAGCGGCCGGACAAAATCCACCGGTGGCAAGGTTCTTCTCAACGGGAAAAACATCACCAATTGGGAAGAACATCTGATTGCCCGTGAGGGCATCGGCCGTAAGTTCCAGATTCCGAATGTGTTCAAGGAGCTGACTGTCCGTCAGAACTTTCTGATCGCCGATTGTCGGCAGACCGGGGTGTTTTCGAACGTGCTCAGAAGCATCGGTCGACGCCTGCCTTCGGATGTAGAGAATGCGGTGGAGTTGACCGAACTCGGCGATGTTCTGGATCGGGAGGCTGCAATTCTAAGCCATGGACAGACCCAGTGGTTGGAAATCGGAATGCTCTTGGTCCAGAATCCGCGCCTTATTCTTCTGGATGAGCCCACGGCGGGCATGACCGCGCAGGAAACGCAGAAAACAGCCGAAATCATTACGCGGCTCAAGGGTCGGCATACAATCCTTGTCGTCGAACACGACATGGGTTTCGTCCGGGCAATTTGTGAGCGGATTACTGTCATGCATCAGGGTCGAAATCTTGCCGAAGGCACGGTGCATGAGATCGAGAACAGCGAGGCCGTTCGCGCAGCTTATCTGGGCAGCGGGGGCATCGGACATGCTTGAGCTGAACAAGGTCAACACCTTTTATGGCAAAAGCCATATCCTTCATGACATCAATATGATCGTGGAGCGGCATTCGATCCATGCGGTTCTTGGCCGGAACGGTGTGGGCAAGACAACCTTGCTTAGCTGTATCCTTGGATTGACCGACAGTTCGCGCGGTTCGATGAAATTGGATGGGGCAGAAATCATTGATCTGCCGACCTATCAGAGGGCGCGGTCTGGAATTGCGATCGTACCGCAGGGGCGGCAGATCTTTCCCGATTTCAGTGTGCGCGACAATATTTTGATGGGCGGCTTCGCCCATCCGCAAGGCAAGCGCAAGATCCCGGATCTGGTGCCCGAGCTGTTCCCCTATCTTCGTGACAATATGGACCGTCAAGGCGGTCTGTTGTCGGGCGGGCAGCAGCAGCAGCTGGCAATCGCGCGGGCATTGGCCTCTGAGCCGAAGATCTTGCTCATGGATGAACCGACAGAGGGGATCCAGCCCAACATCGTCAAGCAGATCGAGCATACGATCATGCGGCTGAACGCCGAGTTCGGGCTGACGATCATCCTGGTCGAGCAGAATGTCCGATTCTGCCGTGTGGCGGCGAAGCGGTTTCACATTCTCGAAAAGGGAAGTCCCGTGGTTGGCGGGCCGATCGAGGCGCTGACCGAGGGACTGGTTCACAAGCACCTGTCGGTCTGAGGAGGAGACATGGTTCAGATACTCGATACGATCCTGGGATATGCTTCGGAGCCGCGCTTTTCCGAGGCATTGCACGAGTTGGAGCATCACGATCGCGTCGAGGTGCTGACGATTGCACCCGACGATGTCGCACGGCGGCGGTTCCGGCTGACGACCGACCGCGGCACGGACTGTGCGATCAACCTGCCGCGAGAGATCGGTCTGTCGGACGGTGCTGTGCTGGCGCTTTCGAAGGATCGCGCGATCGTGGTGCGGTTGAGCCAGCGGGAATGGCTGGCGCTATCCGCCCCCGATCCCAGCGCGGCGCTGGAGTTGGGCTATTTCATCGGCAACCTGCACTGGAAGGTCCGCTTTGCAGAGAACCGCATCTATGTTGCACTTGAAGGCCCGCGCCAGACCTATCTGGACCGGCTGGAGGGGCTGCTGGCCGAGGGGAAAGTCGCGGTCGGGGGCGAGGGAGATGCCTGATCCCCTGCTGACCATGCTGTCGGCCCTGCAACATGCCGACACCATGTTTCCCAACGGGGCTGTCAGCTTCTCCTGGGGGCTAGAGGCCTTATGCAATCGCGGCATCGTGGCCGGCAGGGATGATCTGGCCGAATTCCTCCTGACGCAGATCGAGGGACGCTGGGCCGATCTGGACCGTCCGGTTGTTGCCCATGCGCTTGCTGCCGGCAAGGATCTGGACCGACTGGCTGTTCTGGATGCGCTGGTTGATGCGCAATCTTTGGGAGCAGAGCTTCGTCTTGGATCCACCCGAATGGGGCTGGCGTTGCTGAACGTGCATCGGCGCCTCAAGACCCCGCTGGCCGCCGAGTATCGGCAGCTTGTGCAGGACGGGTTTGGCTTCGGCCATATCGCGGTGGTGCAGGGTATGCTGTGGGGGCAGCTGGGTTTCGATGCCGCGCAGGCGCAGGTGATGTCGGCGCATGGCCTCTGCACCGGAATATTGGGCGCGGCCGTCCGGCTGTCGGTCATCGGTCATATGGATGCGCAGGCCATCCATGCCTGGCTGTTGCCGCGGATCGAGGAGGTTCTTCGGCAACCGCTTTGTCCACCGGAAGCACTGCACAGCTTCACCCCCCAGATCGAAATTGCATCGATGAACCACGAAACCGACGAGATGCGTCTGTTCGTGAATTAGAAGCAGGGAGACAAGGATGCTTCTGACACCTACCGAGATGGAGCGGCTGACGATCTTTACCGTCGCCGAAATTGCCCGCCGCCGCAGGGCGCGCGGGCTGAAGCTGAACCATCCTGAATCCGTGGCCTTCATCACAGACGAGATTCTGGAAGGCGCACGCGACGGGCGCAGCGTCGCCGAATTGATCTCGTTTGGATCGACGCTGCTCAACACAGACGACGTCATGCGGGGCGTGGCCGACCTGATCTCGATCATCCAGGTGGAGCCGCTGTTCCCCGATGGCACCAAGCTGGTGACGGTGCACGACCCGATCCGCCCCGGCAAGGTCATGGTCCAGGGTGTGGAACCGGGCGAACTTGTGGTGGACGAGGGCGAGATCGAGATCAACGCTGGGCGCCGCACCGTCGCGATCAAGGTGCGCAATACTGGCGACCGCCCGGTGCAGATCGGCTCGCATTACCATTTCTTCGAAACCAACCGGGCCTTGGATTTCGACCGCGCGGCGGCCTACGGACTGCGGCTCGATATCCCGGCCGGCACCGCGGTGCGGTTCGAGCCGGGCGAGGCCAAGGAGGTCACGCTGACCGAATTCGGCGGCAACCAAGAGCTTTACGGGCTGAACGGGCTGACCAACGGTTCCGCGAAAAGTGCGGAAAACAAGAAGCTTGCCCTGCAACGGGCCCGCGAACGCGGTTTCAAGGGAGCGTGACGCATGGCCTGGATGACACGGAAAGAATATGCCCGCATGTATGGCCCGACCAAGGGCGATGCGCTGCGGCTCGGCGATACCGGGCTGTTTGCCGAAATCGAGCATGATTTCCTGGTGCCGGGCGACGAATGCCTGCACGGCGGCGGCAAGACCCTGCGCGATGGTCTGGGCCTGATGGCCGGCTATGACAGTGCGATGGGCGCGCTGGATATGCTGTTGTGTAACGCGACGGTGATCGACCCGGTGGTTGGCATCGTTAAGGGCGACATCGGGATCAAGGATGGCCGGATCGTGGCCATCGGCAAGGCCGGCAATCCTGATGTGATGGACGGCGTGCATCCAAAGCTGATCTGCGGGGCAGCCACCACGGTGCGAGATGCCGAAGGGCTGATCGTGACGCCGGGCGGCATCGACGTGCATGTGCATTTCGACAGCGCGCAGCTGTGCGACCATGCCATCGCCACCGGCATCACCACGCTGATGGGCGGCTCGCTGGGGCCGATCACGGTGGGCATCGACTGCGGTGGAGCCTTCAACGTCGGCAAGATGATCCAGGCCTCCGAGAGCTTTCCGCTGAATTTCGGCTTTCTGGGCCGCGGCAACACGTCGAAGCCGCGCTCGATCTACGATCAGATCCTGGGCGGGGCGGTCGGCCTGAAAATTCACGAGGACTGGGGCTCGATGCCCGCCGCCATCGACACCTGCCTGACCGTGGCGGACGAGCTGGATTTCCAGGTGCAGATCCATACCGACACGCTGAACGAAAGCGGGTTTCTAGAAAGCACGCTGGCCGCGATCAAGGGACGCACGATCCACATGTACCACACCGAGGGCGCAGGCGGCGGCCATGCCCCCGATGTGATCCGCGTCGCGGGCGAAATGAATTGCCTGCCCTCGTCGACCAATCCGACAAATCCCTTCACCGTCAACACCTTCGACGAACATCTCGACATGACGATGGTGTGCCACCATCTCAGCCCGTCGATCCCCGAGGACGTGGCCTTCGCCGAAAGCCGCATCCGCGCCCAGACCATCGCGGCGGAAGACATCCTGCACGACGTCGGCGCGATCTCGATGCTGGGGTCGGACAGCCAGGGCATGGGCCGGATCGGCGAGGTCATCGCGCGGACCTGGCAGCTCGCCTCGAAGATGAAGGCGCAGCGCGGGCGACTGCCGCAGGAGACATCCAGGCGCGGCGACAATGAACGCATCAAGCGCTACATCGCCAAATACACCATCAACGCGGCCAAGAGTTTCGGCATCGACGCGCATATCGGCTCGATCGAACCAGGCAAGCTGGCCGATCTGGTGGTGTGGAAGCCCGGCTTCTTCGGCATCAAGCCCGAGATCGTGATCAAGGGCGGCTTTATCGCCTGGGGCGCGATGGGCGACAGCGCCGCCTCACTGATGACCTGCGAGCCGGTTCTGATGCGGCCGCAATGGGGCGCCTTCGGCATGGCCAGCAAGGAAACCTCGGCGGTCTTCGTACATCCTTCGGCGATCGAGGACGATCTTGCCGGCAAGTTGCGAATCCACAAGATGCTGCTGCCAGCGCGCGGCACCCGAACGCTGACCAAGCGCGACATGCTGCACAACGATGTCTGCCCGCATATCCGGGTCGATCCGCAAACCTTCGATGTCTTTGTCGACGGCGAAAAGGCCTGGTGCGAGCCGGCCGAGAAGCTGCCGCTCGCCCAGCTTTACATGTTCCGATAGGGGGTCCCATGAACCAGTCAGCATCCATGCGGGGCAAGGGCAGGCCCGCGTTGAAATCCGCCGCGCGCATCGGCATCGGCGGGCCGGTCGGGTCTGGCAAAACTGCCCTGATAGAACGGCTGATCCCGGCGCTGACGGCGCGAGGTGTCGATGTGGCGGTGGTGACCAACGATCTGGTCACAAAGGAAGATGCCCTTCGGCTGCAACGCTCGGGCCTGATCGACCCCGCGCGGGTGCTAGCCGTCGAGGCCGGCGCCTGTCCGCATACGGTGATCCGCGAGGACCCGTCGCTGAACCTGGCCGCCGCGGAACGGCTGAACCAGATGTTTCCAGAAGCCGATGTGATCTTCATCGAAAGCGGCGGCGACAACCTGGCCTCGACTTTCTCGCTCGATCTGGTCGACTACTGGCTCTTCGTGATCGACACGGCGGGCGGCGACGACATTCCGCGCAAGAAAGGTCCGGGGATCATCCGCTGCGACACGCTGGTGATCAACAAGATCGACCTTGCCCCCCATGTCGGGGTCAGCGTCGAGGGGATGCTGGAGGAGGCGCTGGCGGTCCGCGCCGGGCGCCCGGTGATCCAGACCGATTGCAAACGCCTGACCGGGATCGACGATCTGGTCGAGCGGCTGTTGCATGACGTGTTGTTCACCCATGCCTGACGGAACGCTTCCCGACACGGCGCTGCACCCGATCCTAGCCAAGCGCGGCCGGCTCCAGCTGTCCTTCGCCCGCGCGCCGGACGGGCGGAGCTTTCTCGACAGGCAGTTCTCATCCTATCCGTTTCACCTTTGTCGGCCATTTTATCTTGACGACGGCCCGACGCATGGAATGGCCTCTATCTACACCCAATCCTGTTCCGGGGGTCTCTATTCTCTCGACAGGCTGGAAACGGAAATCGATGTCGGCCCCGGAGCGCAGGCCCAGGTGACCTCGCAGGCCTCGACGATCATCCATCGCGCGACCTATGGCGGGTCAGAACAGCGCTGCGAGATTGCTGCCAGCGCGGGCGCGCTGGTTGAATATCTGCCAGAGGCCTCGATCCTGTTTCCTGGCGCAAGATTGAAATCCTCGACCACGCTGCGCATCCACCCAACGGCGAGCGCGATCCTGTTCGACAGTTTCCTTGCGCATGATCCGGCGGGTGGGGGCGAGGTCTTCGATCTGTTCGAGAACGAGTTGCTCGTTCTTGCACCGGGGGACAAGCCTCTGGCAATCGATCGATTCCGCCTTGCAGGGCCAGAGTTCGCAAAGCGGCAGATCGGGCGGATGGGTGCATACACCTGCCATGGTAGCGTGATCGTGATCGCACCGGACATCGACATGGAACACTGCCTCGAAAGCGCGCGTGCGGCGGTGCAAAGCGATGAGGGATGCGCGATCGGTCTGTCGAAGCTTCCGCTGGTAAACGGCTATTCCGCGCGAATCCTCGCACGTGATGCAGTGCCTCTCAGACGTGCGACGCTGGCACTGTGGCACCTCGCACGCACCGCAATCACCGGCCACCCGCCGAAGCAGCGTCGAAAATGACCAGACGACGCATCAAAGATGCACTTTCCGCACCGTCGAACCAACTCACCCAACAGGACCGAACCATGAAAACTGCACATATTGCGACCGCCCTTATCCTGTTGCCCTCCGTCGCGCTTGCGCATACGGGCAGCCGCAGCCTCGACGGGTTGGCGACCGGGATCCTTCATCCGCTGTCAGGGATCGACCATCTTGCGGCAATGATCGCTGTCGGCATCCTGGGCGTCACACAGGGCGGGCGCGCCGTGTGGCAGTTCCCGCTCACGTTCGTCTGCATGATGGTTTCGGGTGCCCTGATGGCAGGTGCCGGTTTGCCACTTATGGCGGTCGAACCCGCGATCGTCCTTTCGGCGATCGTGCTTGGCACGATGATCATGACGAGCCTGCAGTTCCGCACCGCAATCGGACTGTCGATCATCGGCCTATTCGCCCTGTTTCACGGCCATGCGCATGGCACCGAAGGTGTCTCGGGAACGGGTTGGACGACGTTTGTGATTGGTTTCGTGTTCGCTACCGCAGCGCTGCACCTTGCCGGCATCGCCTGCGCCGTAGCTGCGCGCGGATATGCCGTGACTTTCAGGCGCTCGGCTGGCCTCGTCATTGCCGGCGCTGGGGCTTTGGTCGGTGCGGGGCTCATCTGAGAGTGCATGATCAGCGGCCGGCGTCTTTCGGGACGGCGGCCATGCGACTTGGCAATAGCCCAGCCAATCTCTTCACGCGCGGCCAATGTCAGGAATTCGGAACATGCGTCCCGCAATCAAGGAAGATGCGGCGTGCAAACGCCAATTGGCCAACGCGAGCAGTGCGCGGGAGCCGATCCACGCGTGCGCCGATATCAATTCTGCCGCCGATCTTCTGCACAAGAAGGCAGATAGCGTCATCAGCCACGCCATAGGGCAGGAACTTCGCGCCATCAGGCGCAGCAGAAAGATGACAATTTCTGATCTCGCGCAAGAGACAGGTTTGTCAATCAGCATGATGTCTCGAATGGAAAACGGCAGTGCCTGTCCATCGATCAATACTTTGCGTCTCCTCAGCCGCGCGCTGTCAACCCCGCTCATGGCGTTCTTCCGCAGCTATGAGAAGGAATTTAACGTCCAGTATGTGAAATCGATTATCGACACGGATGTCAGCTTGCCTCCAGGGTTCGAAGATGCTCGGCACCTGCTTCTGAGACACTCGCCTTCACCTGAATCCAGGCTTTTCGTCGAACCATATCTTTTTGTCCTCACGCAAGGATCTACTCTGGAATGTGATGCTCCACGAGACGGCGTCAAGCTGATTTACATTCTTTCCGGTGAGCTAACCTATCGCCATGGAAAGCAAATTTCTCAATTGCGTTCAGGCGACACCCTCTTCTTCTATTCAGGCGTTCCTCATGGCCCTGAGCGAATTGTCACGTCAATAGTGCGGTACATTTCTGTCTGCAGCAGATTGCGCAATTGAAAGACACTTTACGGATATGAGGCGAAGCTCGTGCGTTCTTCTCTGATCAAAAGCTGGTGCAGTTCGAGATATTGTTTGGCATCTTAGATTGACATCGATTGACGTCTGCCGTAGCGTCTTCAGCGTCATGTGATGTGATCAGAATCAAATGGGTCAGATCGCGCCTAATGGCGCACCTTGACTTCAGAGGCAACGCCGCCTCCGTCAGCTTGAACCGCTGCCGGAGGATTTTTATTTTTGGGAGGGAAGAATGACGCGATCTATTCGTAAGCTCGTTGATCGATTCTACGCGATCGTGAACACTGGGGACGGCGACTTTGCCGAGATCTTCGTGGACGATTTCAAACTTGGTATCATGAAGGGATTCCCCTATGGCGGAGACCACAACAGCCTTGCCTTGACCAAAAAATTCTTCTCAGACTTCGGCGCACATTTTGATGGGTGGGAGGTCGTTACGGATCAGTTCATTCAACCGAACGACGAGACGATAATCGTCACTGGCAAGTACCGTTCAAAGGCGTTGTCCACTGGAAAGCCCTTCGAAATGGAGACCATACATCTGTGGACGGCTCGCGATGGTAAACTCGCGACCTACAAGCACTACTGCGACACTGCAATTGTTAGTGACGCGCTGAATCACAACGTTCCACGCTAAGTATTTGCAATCGTTGACGATGACGGCTGCGGGCGAGAGCGGCGGCGACCTGTTCAGCGGGTCGCCGGATCATCATCATAAGCCCAGGTGGCTAGCCGAGCAGATGCTCGATATGGCAGCGCTGAAGGAACTGCTGTCAAAAAAATGGTAACACCCGCTGTGAAGCGCGAGGCTGTCGCGCATCTGAAGGTCCTGTTCGGGCTGTCGGAACGGCGGGCGTGCGAGATTGCCGGGGCGGACAGGAAGACCATCCGCTACCAGTCGCGTCGGGCGCCTGATGCAGCGCTGCGGGGCCGATTGCGCGACCTGGCCAATGAACGGCGCAGGTTTGTTTGGCTACCGGCGGCTCTTCGTCCTTCTCAGGCGGGCAGGCGAGGCCTCCGGGATCAACCGCATCTACCGGCTCTACCGCGAGGAAGATTAACGGTCCGTAAAAGCAAAGCGCGCCGCAAGGCGCTCGGCACCAGGGCACCGATCCTGGTCGAAGCGCGGGCCAATGCGCGCTGGTCGCTGGACTTCGTGCATGACCAGTTCGCCTGCGGGCGGCGCTTCCGGGTGCTGAACCTGGTCGATGACGTCACGCGGGAATGCCTGGCCGCGATCCCCGACACCTCGGTCTCGGGCCGCCGGGTGGCGCGGGAGCTGACGGAGCTGATCGAACGGCGCGGCAGGCCCGGGCTGATCGTGTCGGACAACGGGACTGAGCTGACCTCGAACGCGATTCTGAAGTGGTGCGCAGAACACCGGGTCGAATGGCACTACATCGCGCCGGGCAAGCCTATGAAGAACGGCTTTGTCGAAAGCCTCAACGGCCGGAAGCGGGACGAGTTCCTGAACGAGACCTTGTTCCGCAACCTGGCCCATGCCCGCCATCTGATCAACGCCTGGGTCACAGACTACAACACAACTCGGCCCCACTCGGCACTCGGATACCAGACCCCCGCAGGCTTCGCCCTGCATCTGAAAACCGCAATCGCCCGACAGGCGTAAATCACCAAAGGGCTCCGGTCGTGGCTGGATGAAAGACCCGTGGCAGGTCAGTCATAGCAGGTCAGCGCCGTTTGGACAGCAAAAAGCCCCGCTGGATGGCGGGGCGTAAAGCATTGATCTGTATTGTATTATTTGGTTGCGG
>NZ_JBGTYM010000013.1:0-104918 GCF_044142105.1 Neotabrizicola paludis | reverse complement strand
AACCCGTCAGGCGGCATTCATCACTCGGCTTCAAGAGCCCCATCGACTTCGAGCGAAAGGGCCGGGAACTGAGCTAAACGCTCTCCACCAAACCCGGGCAAGTCCACAAAGCGCATGGATTCATGATGCGAATCCTTCCCGGTTGGAGTTCCGCAATAGTGCCACTGCGGAGCGAAAGAGCGTGGTGCAGGCGAGCGGATACGACCGCATGCCTGCAGCGCCAGACCTGATGTTCCGCAGGATCAGAGCATCCATTCGACGGGAAGCAAGCCCACCACGGTCAGCGCGGCCT
Organism: Neotabrizicola paludis; assembly: GCF_044142105.1. NCBI lineage: Bacteria > Pseudomonadati > Pseudomonadota > Alphaproteobacteria > Rhodobacterales > Paracoccaceae > Neotabrizicola > Neotabrizicola paludis. The sequence continues at coordinate 104,626 of NZ_JBGTYM010000013.1, read as the reverse complement.
GCTTGAACCAGCCTGTCCCCGGCTCTTGCTGCCAGATACGCTCTCGACCGTCGGCCTCGGTTTCGCGCCAGACCATGCGCCCATCGGCGCTGATCTCGGGGCGATAGCTGAAACGTCCGACCTGCCCGTCGAACAGCCCGCGCACCTGCCGCGCCATGGCCGGGCTGTCGATCAGCACACCCATCTCGCAATTCAAGATCGCCGAGCGCGGATCGAAGTTGAACGACCCAATGAAGACCCGCTCATCGTCCACAGCGAATGTCTTGGCGTGAAGCGATGCGCCTGAAAGTCCAAGCGGATTGAGTTGGATCTCGGATTCCGGGCTGAGCCCGCCGCGCAGCTTCAACTCGTAAAGCGTCACCCCGGCTTCCAGCAAGGCTCGGCGGTATTTCGTGTAGCCGGCATGGACCAGAAGCACATCGGTCGTGTTCATGGCATTGGTCAGGACGTTGACCGTCTTGCCCGAGCGCGCCAGCGTGGTGAAGTAGTCGGTTCCTTCCGCTCCCGGGATGAAATAGGCGCTGACCAGATCCAGCCGCGATTTCACCTCGCCCAGAATGTCGACCAGCCGCGTGATCATCAACTGGTCGCGTCGCGCCACGCCTTGACCCTTGACCGGATCATCAGCGACCAAATGAACCTTGGTCCATTCAAGCGAAATTGCGTTCTGGAGAAAGCGCGTCGCGGTGCTGCGCAGGTCGCTCAACAGCGTCGTGGCCTCCTCGCTGGCTTTTACCGCGGAAACCCTCGCGTCGAAGGCGGCGCGATCCCCCTTGCCGCCAATGATCGTCTCGATCGCGAACACCGAGCCGCTGTTCCAGTAGGAATCGAACACGATGCTGGTTTCGCGAACGGTGGCGCCAATCAGGATTGCATCCATGTCCTTGTAGAAGGACTCGCCGATCTCAAAATACTCATCGCCGATATTTCGACCACCTAGGATGGTTATCACGTCATCCACGATCAGGGACTTGTTGTGCATCCTCCGGTTCATGCGCATGAAATCAAACGCATAACCCAGCATTTTCGGGTGACGCACCGTCGAAGGATTGAACAGGCGGATATGAAAATTCGGCTCTGCGTTCAGGGTCGCCAAGGTGGAATCAAGGCCCGGAACGCCATTGTCGTCCAGAAGCAACCGCACCCGGACGCCTCGTTTCGCGGCCCGATCCAGGGCGTCCAGGAGCAGGATACCCGAGGTGTCATCGTGCCAGATGTAATACTGCGCATCTATGCTGACCTCCGCCGCGTCGATGATCGCCATGCGGCTGGCCAGCGCATCAAGGCCACCGGCCAGCGGTGCAACGCCTGTCAAGCCGGGATGCCCGTCCGACCCGGGACTCGTCAGCTTGCCCAGTTTTGTCTCGGCGCTTGCGGCTATGAACTGCTCCACTGGCCTTCCGGCGATGTCAGGCAACGGGAAAAGGACAAGACGCGCGAAATAGATGCCCGCAACCGTCACGAGAACAATGATCATAAGTATTTTCAATAGCTTGAGCATGATCTCTACCCCGCGATGCGACCGAATTTCTTAGCAGCGGAGACAAGGGTCATCGCGGTTCCTGTGGCTCTGATCGCCGGTTGAGTGCCGTGACCTTCGACAAGAGAAGTATGTGATAGCCGCCGCGACGCGAGCAAGCAAACGATGCGGAACCAATCTGCTCGGAAATACTGCTTCCAGGCCTTGCCCCGGGGGCGCGCAGGTCCAGATCGCGATTTTGCCAATCTAGGCCGGTAGGGGCACAGGACTGACGCGAGGTTTTGCGGCTTGCGCAGCATCGGCGCCCGTTGCGGGGCGTCGCACGGGGCCGGGGTCTTCGAGGGGCTACGCCCCTCACGAGAGGATCGTGACGCGGATCGCTCGCCCCGGTTCCGGGTCTCACCATGGCCGGGACGACCGACGGGATCATCCGTGATCCGAGCGCGCGCGGCCGCTCTGGCGGGGATGGTGCGCCATACCTTATTGATCGCTTCGGATAGTGGGGCCACTGTAGCCTTCCATCCCGCTTGAACCCCAGAGTATGCCGTGGATAGGGCAACATGACCAAAGTCGCATCCAACCTTTCGATGATACCCTTCGTCAGCGTCGAGAACATGATGCAGATCATCTTGGACGAAGGCGTCGAAGCGGCGATGGCGCAGATCGCCGTTTATATCGAAGAGGACTTTCGGCGCTGGCCGTTGTTCGACAAGACGCCGCGCGTCGCATCGCATTCCCGGGATGGCGTGATTGAACTGATGCCCACCTCAGATGGCATCGACTACGGGTTCAAATATGTGAACGGTCATCCCAAGAACACCCGCGAGGGCCTTCAGACCGTGACGGCTTTCGGGCTCTTGGCCTCGGTCGATACGGGATATCCGGTGCTTCTGACCGAGATGACCATCCTGACGGCGCTACGGACCGCGGCGGCTTCGGCTGTGGCGACGAAACACCTCGCGCGGCCGGACGCAAAGATCATGGCCATGATCGGCAATGGCGCACAGTCGGAGTTTCAGGCCCTGGCGTTGAAACGGATCTGCGGCATCACAACCGTTCGGCTTTACGATAACGACGCGGAAGCCGAGAGCAAATGCGCCGCCAATCTCGCCGACAGCGGATTGACCGTCATCGCCTGCCGATCCGCCGAAGATGCAGTCCAGGGGGCTGACGTGATCACGACCTGTACCGCCGACAAGCAGAATGCCACGGTTCTGCATGACAATATGGTCGGCGCCGGTGTTCACATCAACGCCATTGGCGGGGATTGTCCCGGCAAGACGGAGCTTCAGGTAGATATCCTGAAGCGCGCAGCGGTCTTTGTCGAATACACGCCGCAGACGTGCATCGAAGGCGAAATCCAGCAGATGCCGGACGACTTCCCCGTCACAGAGCTCTGGCAGGTGATGACCGGCGCCGCTCCGGGCCGAACCGACGCCCGCCAGATCACCCTGTTCGACGGCGTTGGCTTTGCGATCGAGGATTTTTCGGCTTTGCGCTGGTTGCGCGACCGTCTGGAGACCTCGACCCGCCGCGAGATGCTGGACATCATCGCTGATCCTGACGATCCCAAAGATCTGTATGGCATGTTGAAGCGGGCCAAAGCAAAGCGCTCGACGGCCTAAACTTCAGGCTTGCGAAGCCTCCGGGAGCAGGGGGCCGCTCTGGATCCGGTCACGACGATGGCCGCCAGAAAGTGCGCAGGACATTTGCACCTTCGAAAGCGCCGCCAATTTCCAATCACCCCGTCGCGCCGAACCCATTTGAACAGGCGCTCGGGGCCGGTCTCCTTGGCCAGATGTGCCGACCGCTCGTTGCGGTGCCATCTGGGTGCGACGTCCCTCCCACAGCCGCATCGTCGATGATTCTGGATATCCTGCAAGAATCATTTGACTTGCAGGATTTCCTGCTGAACTATCAAACCGAGGAGAGGGAGGTTCCGGCAGTGACCTTGCTGACGCGCATTCAGGACACATCCGAACGGCTGACTGCCTCGGATCGCCGCATCATCGAGGTGCTGTTGGGCCAGCAGGGAGAAGCGGTATTCCTGTCCGCCGCCCAGCTTGCCGAACGCGCGCAGGTGCATGAGACGACCGCGACGCGGCTGGCGCAGAAACTGGGTTTCAGTGGTTACCCGGAGTTGCGCGCGCAGCTTCAGCGGGAAGTGATGGAGGGCCAGGACGCCGCCGCGCGGATGCGCCGGTCGGTCGCGAAAGTGGCGGATGGCAGCTATCTGGCCGATGTGGTGCAAAGCGAACTGGCCGCGCTGGAGCAACTTGCCCGCAGCATCGACCAGCGCGATGTCGATACGGCCTCCGACATGATCTTTGCGGCGCGCAAGGTTTTCATCTTTGCCCAGGGGCATGCCACCGCGGTATCGGCCTTCCTGCAGCGGCGGCTGGACCGTTTCGGCATGACCACGGTGATGCTGACCGGGCGCGGGCGCGACATTGCGGAAAGACTGACCGGCCTTGCTGCCGGGGATCTGGTGCTGGTTCTGGCCTTTCGCAAGCAACCGGCCGACTACGCGGCAGTTATGGGCCATGCCGCGCAGGTGGGGGCGGCCACGCTGCTGATCTCGGATCTGGCGGGGCCGACCATGGCGCCACCGGCAGGGCATCTGCTGGCGGCGCCCAGGGGGCGGTCGGGTACCGAATTCCAAACCCCGATCGTCCCCATGACCATCGTCAACGCCATTCTGCTGACCATTGTCGGTCGGCATGAGCCGCAGGTTGTCGCCAAGCTGGAGGAGCTGGCGGGCCTGTTCGACCGCTTCGCGTAACCGCGCGATCATCTCTGGGAGGAGAGAGCATGTTCAAGACCTTGAAGGCCGCGCTGCTTGCGGCAGCCTGCGTCCCTGCTTTGGCTGCGGCGCAGGATCTGGATAAGATGACCGCCGCCGAACTTTATGAGAAGGCGAAAGAGGAAAAGACGGTCACGGTCTTTTCGCTCTCCAGCAGGATCGCCCGGGTGGAGAAGGCCTTTGAGGAGGCTTATCCCGGCGTAGACTTGATCGGGCTGGATCTCAGCTCGGCCAAGCAGATTGCGCGCGTGGTGGCAGAACAGCAGGCCGGCGTCTATGCCGTGGATGTGCTGTACATGGCCGACGCGCCCGTCGTGCTGCGCGACCTGCTGGCCCCGGGCCGCATCCAGACCTATGTGCCGCCGCGCCTGACCGACCAGCTCGATGATCGGTTCAAGGCGCCTCTTCTGGTGCATCGCCTGTCGACCAAAGTCCTGATGTACAACGAACAGGCGCATCCCGATGGCAGCCCGATCACCAATCTGTGGCAGTTGACCCTGCCGGAATGGAAGGGGCGGGTGATGATGGTTGACCCGACCCAGCGCGGCGAGTTGCTGGATCTTCTGACCGAGATCGCGCTGCATCCTGATGAGATGGCCGCCGCATACAAGGCGCAGTTCGGCAGCGATATCGCGGTGGACAGTGACCTGAATGGCGCGGGTGAGCAGTTCATCCGCAACCTGTTCCTCAATGACCTTGTCCTGGTCTCGAACAGCGATGACTTGAACAAGGCCGTCGGCACCAAGGACGCGACGAACCCTCCCGTGGCCTTCGGCACCTATTCGGACCGCCGCGACAATGAGGAGGAAGGCTGGGCGCTTCAAGTGGCCAATGATGTCGAGCCTGCCAATGGCATCCTGTTCCCCGCCGTGCTTGCCCTGGCCGACAAGGCGCCCAGCCCGGCGGCGGCGCGACTGGTGATCGACTTCATGTTCGGCGATGACAGCGCTGATGGCGGGCCCGCCTTCGCGCCCTTCAACGTCCCGGGCGACTATGCCACACGCAGCACGATCGCCGATGACCCGGATTCTGTGCCGCTGGAACAGCTGAATGCCTGGACCATCGATACTGCGGCTGTGGCCGAACATCGTGCCCGGATCGCCGATCTGATCATCACCCTTCAGTGACCCGTTGCCCGGGTGCAGCCCTTCGAAGCTGCGCCCGGGCTCTGGTCCTGACCGCCAGAGAGTTTCCTCATGTCCCTGTCCGACACCGCCGCGCCCTCCTGGCGCAGGCGATTGACCGCGGGCAGGCTGGTGCCGCTGCTGATGATCCTGATCGTCGGCGTGCTGGTTCTAGCCCCGCTCTTGCGCATTCTTTTTGCGACGCTGACCCCGTCGGGTCTGGAGGCCTGGACGGCCATTCTGGCCAGTCCGATGTCTCTGAACCTGTGGTGGCGGCCGCTGATGAACACGCTGATCCTGGGATTGGGTGTCTCGGCCGGCTGTCTGCTGCTGGGCGGCTTCACCGCCTGGCTGGTGGTGATGACCGATGTGCCGGGCCGCCGCATCCTTGGGATCATGCACACGCTGCCCTTCATGATCCCCAGCTTCGCGGCCGCGCTTGCCTGGGGGACGCTGTTTCGCAACAGCCGCATGGGCGGATCATCAGGATTTTTCGAAGCGAACGGCTTCATCATCCCGGACTGGCTGGCCTGGGGCATCGTCCCGGTGCTGATCGTGCTGATCGCGCACTACTATTCGCTGGCTTTCACAATCATCGCCGCCGCGCTGTCCTCGGTGGGTGCCGATCTGGTCGAGGCGGCGCAGATGACCGGCGCCCGCCGCCCGCGCATCTTCTTTGGCATCGTGCTGCCAGTGGTGACGCCGGCGCTGGTGTCGGCCGCCTCGCTGACGCTGGCGGGGGCGGTGTCGAATTTCGCCGCACCCGCGCTTCTGGGCCTGCCGGTCCGCATGCAGACCCTGTCCACCCGCCTGTTCGGCATGATCGAGATCGGCCAGGCCGAGCGCGGCTTCGTGCTGGCGCTGCTGCTGATCGCGGTGTCGGGCGTGTTCCTGTTCCTGTCGGACCGGCTGGTCTCGGGGCGGCGCGCCTTCGTTACTGTCACCGGCAAGGGCGGTCGAACCCGTCGCTTTCCCCTAGGAAAATGGCGCTGGCCGCTTTTTGCTGCGGGCTTCGGCCTGGCCTTCCTCACCACGGTCGTGCCGGTGGTTGTGCTGATCGCCTCCAGCCTTGCGCCGCAGACCGGGGCGCTGTTCTCGAACTGGACGCTGCATTTCTGGATCGGCGAGGGGGGCGGGCAGATCGCCCAGGGCACAGCGGGAATTTTCCGCAACCCGGTGCTCATCGGCGCGCTGTTCAACACGCTGAAACTGGGGGTCGTGGTCGCGCTGATCTCGATGATCCTGGGGCTGGCGCTGGCTCATACGATCACCCGCAACAAGGGCACCGTTCTGGCCAATATCCTGTCGCAGCTTGCCTTCCTGCCGCTTCTGATCCCCTCGATCGCCTTTGCGGCGGCCTATATCGCGCTGTTCGGGGCACCTCTTGGGCCGCTGCCTTCGCTTTACGGCACCTTCACGCTGCTGGTGATTGCCGCAGCGGCGCATAACCTGCCCTATGCGGTGCAGGCGGGCCGGTCGGTGCTGGGCCAGATCGCCACCGATCTGGAAGAAAGCGCGCGGCTGACCGGGGCAGGCCCGCTGCGCCGGATGTGGGCGATCATCTTCCCGCTGACGATCCGGGGCCTCCTCGCCGGGGCCATCCTTGTCTTCGTCAAGATGGTGCGGGACCTGTCGCTGGTCGTGCTGTTGTTCAGCGCCACCTCTCCTGTCCTTTCGATGGTTGCCTACCGTTATGCCGCCGAAGGGTTCATGCAATTCGCCAATGCCATCACCGTTCTGATCCTTGTCATCTGCCTTGCCGCTTCGCTGATTGCGCAAGCCCTGCAGAACCGGGTGCAGAAATGGAAGGAGTAACAACCGTGGCTTCCGTCCAGACCGAACCAGGCGATGCCATCCGCATCACAAATCTTGTGAAACGTTTTGGCGACTTTACCGCCATTCCCGACTTGTCGCTCGCGGTGCCGCCGGGGTCTTTCCTTGTGCTGGTCGGTCCTTCGGGCTGCGGCAAATCCACCCTTCTGCGCATGTTGGCGGGGCTGGACGAGCCATCCGGCGGAGACATCGCTTTTATGGGCAACACCGTCTCTTCCGGGACCGGGGGCGTGATCGCCGATCCGAAAATGCGCAATGCCGGGCTGGTGTTCCAATCCTATGCGCTTTGGCCGCATATGACGGTGGCCGGGAATATTGGCTGGCCGCTGAAGGTGGCGGGCTGGGACAAGGCGGCCCGCGATGCGCGGATCGAGGATGTGCTGAAGATGCTGGGAATCTCGGCGCTGCGGGACCGCTACCCGGCGGAAATCTCGGGGGGGCAGCAACAGCGGGTGGCCATCGCCCGCACCCTTGCCCCGAAGCCAGCAATCCTGCTGTTCGATGAGCCGCTGTCGAACCTGGATGCCAAACTGCGGATCGAGATGCGCAGCGAGCTGATGCGGATCCATCGCGCCACGGGGGCCACCTCGGTCTATGTCACCCATGATCAGGTCGAGGCGATGACCATGGCCACCCATGTCGCGGTGATGAACCAGGGCCGGGTCGAACAGTTCGGGCCGCCGCGCGCGCTGCTGGACCGCCCGGCCACCACCTTTGTCGCGACCTTCCTGGGCACGCCGCCGGGCAATCTTCTGCCCGTCACCCGCCGGGGGGACAGCCTGGTCCATGGCGATGTACCTTTGGCCCCCGCCGCGCTGGCGTTGGGGCGCGACGCGGCGCAGCTTTTTTACCGGCCCGAGCAGATCGGCCTTGGCCGCGCCGAAGGCCGACCCGTCCTGAGGGCCGAATTCGCCGAGGCCGCGCCCATGGCCGGGCGGGTGATGGTGACGGCGGCGACGGGCGGGTTGCGCCTGTCGGCCATCGTGGATCAGTTCCCCGACGCCCGCCCGGGCGACCCGATCGAGTTTTCACTTTCCGGCGCGCCTGACGCCGTCTTTGCCATGACCGGCGAAAGGATCGAATGATGCGGCTTATCCTGATGCGCCATGGCGAAACCACCTGGAATGCGGAAGCCCGCCTTCAGGGCCAGGACAATTCCGACCTGTCGGAGCGCGGGGTCGAGCAGGCCCGCCGCTTTGGCGCCTTCGTGCGGGCGCTGAAGCCGGCGCGGGTGGTGTCCTCGGATCTGGGGCGCACCCGGCAAACGGTCGCGCTGATCGGCCATGGCGACTGCCCCAGCGACGCGCGTCTGCGCGAATGGCATATGGGAAGTTGGACCGGGCGCACCAAGCCCGAACTGATCGCCGCCCATGCCGACCTGTATCACGCCTGGCGTGCCGGCACCTACACGCCCGAAGGGGGCGAGCCCTGGGGGGCATTTCGGGACCGCGTGGCAGGGGGCTTGCGCCATTGGCTGGCCGCTGGCGAAGGGGATCTGCTGGCTGTGGTGCATGGTGGCGTGATCCGCGCCGCGCTGGACGTCTTTCTGCAACTGCCGCCTGCCCGGGTTATTCCGGTGACACCCGGCACGGGCACCATCCTCAGCTTCGCACCCGACCAGTTCGCCCAGGCGCAGTTGGAAGGCTACAATATCGGCGCTGTCGTCCCGGATCTTTCCGTCGCGGATTGAGAACGCGCATGGTTTGCAGCGGCGTGGACGCGCCTGGGGCACCCGCTGCGGCTGCCCCGGCGCGACGCTTTTTCAAGATCTTCCGTGCGATATACATCGGATCAGTTCGGCCTTTGCTACCGCAGATCTGATGCGTGCCACCCGCCTGCGCGGTGCGCGAAGGCCCGGGCAGGAACGGTCTGGCCGATAGAATGCTGCATTGCCCGGACCGGTAGGCGAGCAAAGACGGAGACGGGCGCGTTGCATCGGTGCCCATAGCGTCTGGTTCGAAGGAAGGCTGCCTAGTGACGCAAGGCAGCCATCTCGGCCATAGTACGGTCAACATCCCCGATCGGAAGAACCCATGCAGCCGGCCAATGTCACCCCCGAGGCGTCAGCCCGCTTTGACGATGGGCCGCCCTTCCTGGGATTGGACCCGGCGCCGCGCAGCTATCAGTCCTGGGTCGCCGACGAGACGATCGAGGACTACGCCCTGCGCTATGCGCCGCGCAGCTACAGGCGCTGGACACCGGCCACGATCGTGCACACGGCCTTAGGCGGTATCTCCTTTCTCGCGCTCGAGGCGATCGGCGCCGTGCTGACCCTGTCTTTCGGTGCGACGACCACCATCCTCGCCGTGCTGATCGCCACGGTCTTCATCTTCATCACCAGCCTTCCTATCGCCTATCACGCCGCTCGGTCGAACGTGGATATGGACCTTCTGACCCGCGGCGCAGGCTTCGGCTACATCGGATCATCCATCACCTCGCTGATCTATCTGACCTACACGGTGATCTTCTTCGCGCTGGAAGGGGCCATCATCGCCCAAGCGTTGCTGGTCTGCTTCGGGCTCCCGCTGCCCTTGGGCTATCTGCTGTCCACACTGGCCATCCTGCCCGTGGCCATTCGAGGGATGACGGCGATCTCGTGGTTCCAGAAGGTGACACAGGCGCCTTGGTTGATTTTGGGACTGCTGCCATTCCTGGCCATCGCCCTGGTCGAACCGCAGCCGCTGACGGTCTGGCTTTTGGCGCCGGACCCGGGGGTGACGATGCTGGCGCTGGGCGGGGCGATCAGCGTCCTTTGCGCGCTGACCCTGCAGATCGGCGAGCAGGTCGATTACCTGCGCTTCCTGCCGCCGAAAGAGACGACCCCGTCCTGGCGCTGGTGGGGGGCGCTGCTGATGGCGGGCCCGGGCTGGATCCTTATCGGCGGCCTGAAGATCGTGATGGGCAGCTTCCTGGTGACGCTCGCCCTGGCCTCGGGCATGGATGCCCCCATGGCGGCCGAGCCGATCGGCATGTTCCGCCATGCCTTCGGATATCTGTTCGGGCCGACGCTGGCGCTGCTTGTCGCCACCGTCTACATCCTAATCGCGCAGCTCAAGATCAATGTGACCAATGCCTATGCCGGGTCGCTGGCGGGGTCCAACTTCTTCGTCCGCGTGGCGCGCTATCATCCGGGACGCCTGGTATGGTTGGTGCTGCATGTCACCATCGCCTGTGCGCTGATGATGTTGGGCGTCTTCGCGACGCTCGAGGCGGTTCTGGCCTTTTATGCCAATCTTGCCATGGCCTGGTTGGGCGCGATCCTTGCCGATCTGGCGGTGCTCAAGCCCTTGGGCCTGTCGCCCGCGCGGATCGAGTTCCGCCGCGCGCATCTGCCGGATTTCCACCCCGTCGGCTGCGGCGGCATGGCGCTGGGCGGGCTTGTGGGCTGCGTTCTGTATCTTGGCGCGGGCGGGGCAGGGCCGCAGGCCTGGTCGCCGGTCATCGCGTTCGGCACCTCGGTGCTGGCCGCCCTCGCCATCGCGGCACTGGTGCGCGGGCGCGGCTATCTGGCGCGCAGGCCGCAGGATTTCGCGCCGCTGGCCAATTGCAATTGCGCGATTTGCAGCCATGGCTACGAGGTGCAGGACCTGGCCTACTGCACCTTCTACCACAAGCCGATCTGCTCGCTCTGTTGCAGCCTTGAGCCGCATTGCCGCGACTATTGCAAACGCGCCCCATCGACAGGAGGCGAGCGGACGGCGGGCGCTGCGCGGTCGGGCGGGATCCTGCCGCTGAACGTACCGCCGCAGAATGGCCGCCGGATCTGGCAGGTTCTGGCGGTCTTCGTGATGCTGATGGCGGGGCTTGCCCTGTGCTATGCAGGGCTGCGGCTGTTGCTCGCCAGTGGGCGCGAGACCAGCCTTCTGCCGCAGCTTCTGTTCGCGGCGCTGCCCCTGGTGCTGCTCCTGGCTCTTTGGCTGGTGATGACCTATGAACGGCGGCGGCTGACCGAAGAAGACCTGATCGGCGCCCTGATCCGCCTGAATTCCGCCCAGCACGAACTGGCCCTGAACCAGCGCCTTGCCGCCATCGGCGAGGTCGCGGCGACCATCAGCCATGAGCTGCGCAACCCCCTTGGCACCGTGGCCGGCTCGATCGAGGTTCTGGCCCGCAGCCCGGGCCTCGGGCCGGAGGTGGCCGAAGACGTCGACCGCGCCCGCCGCAACATCGGCCGCTGCGGCCGGATCATCGACATGCTGCTGGATTTCGCCCGTCAGGAACAGCACGAGCGTCAGGTCATCGGGGTCGATGGCTGGCTGCGCTCGGTCCTGGCCGACCATTCCGCCCGGACGGTGGCGCAGGTCGAGGTCGATCCCGGGCTAAAGCTGATCTGCGACCCGGCCCGGCTGCAATTCGCCGTCTGCAACCTGCTCGACAATGCCATGCAGGCGGTCGAGGAAAAGACGGTTCCCGATTTCGACCCGCATATCGCCCTGCGGGCCTATCGCGCGGGCGGGCGCGTGCTGATCGAGGTCGAGGATAACGGACCCGGCCTTGCGACCGACCTGATCGCCCGCGCCTTCGATCCGCTTGTGACCGGGCGGCCGATGGGCGTGGGCCTTGGTCTGCCGCTGGTCCGGCGCGTTGCGCAGATCCACGGCGGCGAGGCCAGTATCGTCAGGACCGGGGCCGAGGGCACGCTCATGCGCCTGTCCTTGCCGGAGCAGACGTCATGACAGTCCAGGCCCGCCGAATCCTCATCGTCGACGACGAACAGGACTTTGCCGTCTCGACCGCGCGCATGTTGCGGCTGGAAGGGATCAACTGTGCGATCGCCCATGATGGCGACGGCGCGTTCAAGATCCTCGAGGCCGAGGATCTTGAGGTCGCCCTTCTGGACATCCGGCTGAAGGGCGAGGATGGCATCAGACTGGCGCAGCGGCTGCGCGCCGCGCATCCCCAGGTGATCGTGGTGATCATGACCGCCTATACCTCGGTCGACAGCGCCGTCGCGGCGTTGAAGGCAGGTGCCTTCGACTATCTGCGCAAGCCCTTCTTCCTTGACGAGCTGCTCAGTGCGCTGGGACGCTGCTTTGACATCTGCGACCTGCGCCGGGCCAAGGCCGAGACCGAGCGCGAGTTGCACCTGCTGCGCCAGCATGAGGCAATCGCCCAGCTTGCGATGGGTCTGTCTCACGATTTTCGCAATATGCTGGCGGTGATCCGGGCCAATCTGGCGGTGCTTGATCAGCGCTTGACCCAAGATCATCCGATGAAGCCCTATGCTGCCGACGCGCATGAGGCAGCCGGGACCGCCGCTGATGTGCTGGTGCAACTGTCGGGTTTTCTGCGCGGGCGGCCGCTTCCGGTCGCCCCGGTGGATCTGCGGGCGCCGGTGGCCGAGACCTTGGCGATGATCGGCCGCACTCTCTGTGTCGGCATGACGCTGCACAGCGATCTGCCCGAGGCGCCGCTGATGGTTCAGGTGGACCGCCATCTGATCGAGACCGCGCTCGTGAACCTGCTGATCAACGCCCGCGATGCCACCGGCGGGCAGGGCAGGGTGGCGCTCAGCTTGCGGCGGGTCTCGCGCGGGGCAGATTATGCCCGGCTGGTGCTGCGCGACGATGGTCCGGGTCTGGGGCCGGAAGCGGCCTCCCGGGCGCTTGAGCCGTTCTTCACGACAAAAGCCGAAGGCAGCGGCCTTGGTCTGGCGATGATCCACCAGATGGCGCTGTCGGCGGGGGGCAGTTTCCGTCTGGCCAATGCCGCACAGGGCGGCGCCGAGGCTGTGCTGGATCTGCCTTGTCTTCCTGCCGATCAGGAGGATGGCGGGATGAACATGTAACCCGCACCGCGCATCGTCCGGATGCGGCGATGGACGGGGCCGGTGTCGCCGATCTTGCGGCGGATCTTGCCGATCATCACATCGATCGACCGGTCGAGCGGCGACCAGTGCCGGTTCGCCGTCAGATCCAGAAGCTGATCGCGGCTCAACACCCGGCCCGGACGTTCGGCCAGGACGGCCAGCATGTTGAACTCCTGTGAGGTCAGGCGCTGCGGCCGACCCTTTTCGTCGGTCAGTACGTGGGACTCGAGGTCCAGCGACCAGCCGTCGAACCTGATGCAGCGGCTGGCCGCAGCGCGGGGCTGCGCCGCTGCCGGACCAACGCGTCGCAACACCGCCCGTACCCGCGCCAACAACTCACGCGGTTCGAAGGGCTTGCACAGGTAATCGTCGGCACCGACCTCAAGCCCGACGATCCTGTCCACCGGCTCGTGCCGGCCCGACAGAAAGAGGATGCCGATATTGGCCTGCGCCTTCAGCGCCCGCGCCAGGCTGTAGCCATCCTCGGGTCCGGGCAGGCCGACGTCGAGCACCACCAGATCGCGCGCGCCGCGCCGGATGGCGCGCCACATCTCTTCGCCGTCGTGAACGGCCTCGGTGCCATATCCTTCGGAGTCGAAATAGCGGCACAGGAAGCTGCACAGCCGCCGGTCGTCCTCGACAAAAAGGATGTTGTGCCGCCGACCCAACGATTGAGCAGGGGCCGCTGTCTTGGTCATGGTCTGGCCTGGCATCATGGGCTGCGTCTGGCATTTGGATTCTGTAACCGGCAAACACGGGCCGATTACAAAAAGTTACACGACTTCCAGCACTTCAATGAACTCTGCTTACATAATGGTTGGAAGCTTCCTTTCGCGCAAGGGCGGTGCGGACCTGCCCGTGGCCTGCGCTCAATAGGGAGGAAGACAATGGCAAGAAACGTGTTCCAGGTCGATCTGAAGAAAGCGCCCGAGGATGCCGCGATCAAGACGCACAACCGCTGGCACCCTGACATTCCGATGGTCGAGACCTTCAAGCGCGGCGAAGTCCTGCGGGTCGAATGCTATGACTGGACCGGCGGTCAGATCGGCAACAATGACAGCGCCAACGATATCCGCGACGTCGACCTGACCCGGGTGCACTATCTCTCCGGGCCCTTCGGCTTTGAAGGTGCCGAACCGGGCGACCTGCTTGTCGTGGATATTCTTGACATCGGCACGCTGCCGGATTCGCAATGGGGCTTCAACGGCCTCTTTGCCAAAGATAATGGCGGCGGTTTCCTTACCGAACATTACCCCAATGCGACCAAGTCGATCTGGGATTTTGAAGGCATCTACGCCAAGTCGCGGCATGTGCCCGGCGTGCGCTATCCCGGCCTTATCCACCCGGGACTGATCGGCTGCTTGCCCGATCACAAACTTCTGGCCGAGGCAAACCGCCGCGAGGCCGCGCTGATCGCCACCGACCCGAACCGCGTGCCGCCGCTGGCTGCCCCGCCGCACGCCGCAACCGCACTGATGGGGCAGATGTCGGCTTCGGCAGCGGGCAGCGCAGCAAAAGAGGCCTGGCGCACGGTGCCACCGCGCGAGCATGGCGGCAATTGCGACATCAAGAACCTGTCGCGCGGTTCGAAAGTGTATTTCCCCGTCTACGTCAAGGGTGGTGGCCTTTCCATGGGCGATATCCACTTCAGCCAGGGCGACGGCGAGATAACCTTCTGCGGTGCCATCGAGATGGCGGGCTGGATCGAGATCAAGGTCGACGTCATCAAGGGCGGCATGGCGAAATACGGCGTGATCAACCCGATCTTCCGGCCTTCGCCCGTCGATCCGCATTTCGACGATTACCTGATCTTCGAAGGCATCTCGGTCGACGAGCACACGGGCGAACAATATTACCTTGACGCCCATGTCGCCTATCGCCGGGCCTGCCTGAACGCGATCGAATATCTCAAGAAGTTCGGCTATTCCGGTGAACAGGCCTACATGATCCTGGGCACGGCCCCGGTCGAGGGACGCATCGCCGGAATCGTCGATATTCCCAACGTCTGCGCGACGCTGGCCATTCCGACCGCGATCTTCGACTTCGACATCCGGCCCAATGCCGATGGGCCGAAGCGGTCGGTTGCGCAGGTCGATGTCGCGCGGACGTCCTGACGCGATCAGTCCCGAAAAGCACAACATTCCCGCCCCCAGAGAGGGGCGGGCCCTTGGGAGGAGGGATCATGATACTTGGATTTCTGTTGTTCTACGTTGGGGCGGTGCTTTTCCTGAATGGCCTATGGCTGATGGGGCGGATTCAGGACCGCGAGATTGTCGTAATCAACGTCGTCTCCGGCCTCGTGGCCGGGGCCGTGGTCATACAGGGCGCCTTCGGGGCTGCGGCCGATGCGGCCAGCATCCGCGCCGCAGCGCTGACCCTGCTGTTCGCGGCGACCTATTTCTGGGTCGCCTATAACCGCTTCGCTGGGGTCGATGGGCGGGGTTTGGGCTGGTTCAGCCTGTTTGTGGCGGTCAGCACGGTTCCGGTCATTGTCTCCGGCTTCTCGGCCGCCGCGACCGGGCGCGATTTCTGGCTTGCCGGCAATTGGCTGGTCTGGGGTATCCTGTGGTTCATGTACTTTCTGCTTCTGGCCCTGGGCAAGCCGATCCTGAAACAGACCGCTTGGGTGACGCTCCTTTCGGGGATCTTCAACGGCTGGCTGCCCGGCTGGCTCCTTCTCGATGGCATGATGTAACGGAGGCTGCGATGCCCATCTATGACTTCCAATGCAACGATCATGGCATCTTCAGCGGCTGGGCCAGCTACGACGCCAGTCGAAAAGGTCTGGCATGCCCGCATTGCGGCCGCCACAGCTCCGTTCTGGTGGCGCTGCCCCAGATCAGTCGGCTTTCCAGTGGCCTGCGCCGGGCCGAAGCCCGGGCTGAGACGACCTCGGGCGAGCCGAAAGTGATGAAGCGCAAGCACCTGCCAAGCTGCGGCTGCAAACTATGCAATCGCAAGGCGCCGCCCACGTCGCGGCGCTGGATGATCGGGAACTGCTAGCTTCAACCTTTGGCGCCGGGTGGGGCGACAACCCCGCCCGGCCTACCACCCTGTCGCCGGGCTGATCCGGGCCTGCCTGACATTCGCCTCCGCGCCGCTTGAGGCGGCGCTTTGCCTGTACGGCCCCCGCGCCGCGGCGCATCGCAAAGGGCCCTCCGATCCGGCCCACAGAGGCTTCACCCCGTCTGTTGGGCTTGCTCAATGGCGTCAGCAAGCTTGATCATTTGGCCGACGGCGTCGCGTTCGCAGTGCCTTGGACCATATTGGCCACGGGCTGCAATCTTTCGGTTTTGAGGCCGCTCCCACGCGATGAAAAATCATAAATATCTAATAATTAACGATAAATAGAATTTTTTCTACAGTCAAAAAACATTTTCAAAATAATATGCGCTGCTGCTTGCCGCCTGTATGGTGTTCAGAACACATCAGGAGGAAGGGCCGACATGCAAAATCCCGTCTTCATTCCAGGTCCCACAAACATGCCCGAGGCCCTGCGCAAGGCCGTGGACGTCCCGACGATGGATCATCGTTCGGCAGCCTTCGCCGAGGTGCTGACCCCCGCCCTTGAGGGCGTCCGCCGGGTTGTGAAGGCGGCTACCGCCGCCGTGTTCGTCTTTCCCTCGACCGGCACGGGCGGGTGGGAAATCGCGATCACCAACACTCTGTCGCCCGGCGACAGGATTCTCGCGGCCCGGCATGGCATGTTCAGCCATCGCTGGATCGACCTGTGCCAGCGTCACGGTCTTGACGTACAGATCGTCGAAGAGGAATGGGGCGCGGGCCTGCCCGCCGAGGCCTATCTGGAAATCCTGAGCGCGGATCGCGATCACCGGATCAAGGCGGTGCTGGCGACGCATAATGAAACTGCGACCGGCGTGGTGTCCGATATCGCCGCCGTGCGGCGCGCGCTGGACAAGGCACGCCATCCGGCGCTGCTGATGGTCGATGGCGTCAGCTCGATCGGGTCCATGGATTTCCGCTTTGACGATTGGGGCGTGGATATCGCGGTCACGGGGTCGCAAAAGGGCTTCATGCTGCCGCCCGGTCTTGCGATCACCGTGCATTCCGCGCGCGCGATGAAAGTCGCTGAAACCGCGCGTCTGGCCCGTTGCTTCTTCGACATCCGCGACATGGGGCGGACGAATGCCGCCGGGCTTTATCCCTATACCCCGCCGGTCGGGCTGATCTGCGGGCTGAAACTGGCCTGCGATTACCTGCTGGACGAAGGGCTGGAGGCCGTTTTTGCCCGCCACGCGCGGATTGCGAATGGCGTCCGTGCGGCGGCGGCGGCCTGGGGGCTTCCCCTTGGCGCGCGCTCTCCCGATCTGTATTCGCAGACCGTGACGGCGGTGCGCACGCCCACAGGGTTCAACGCGACGGATATCGTTACCCGCGCCGCGACGGTCTATGATACGGCGTTCGGCACCGGCCTGGGCGAACTTGCGGGCAAGGTCTTCCGCTTCGGCCATCTTGGCAGGATGAGCGATCTTACCGCGCTGTCCGGTCTGGCTGTTCTTGAAATGTGCATGGTCGATCTGGGACTCCCCATAAGGCTCGGCAGCGGCGTTGCTGCCGCGCAAGAGGTCTATCGTTCCACCGCTGCTGCGCAGATTCAAAGAGCCGCATGAATTTGCGCCGGGCAAGAGAACCAAGGATCAAGCGATGACGGACATCACACCGACGGATATCCCCTGCTTCGATGACGTTCTGGCTGCACGGGATCGGATCGCCGAGCACGTGCACAGGACGCCGGTCCTGACCTCGCGCATGCTGGACGGGCTGTCCGGCGCGACGCTGTTCTTCAAATGCGAGAATCTTCAGAAAGCCGGTGCATTCAAGGCCAGAGGGGCATCAAACGCCGTCTTCGGCCTGACCGATGCGCAGGCGGCGCGTGGCGTCGCCACCCATTCCAGTGGCAATCACGGCACCTGCCTGGCCTATGCCGCCGGGCGGCGCGGCATTCCCTGCACTGTGGTCATGCCGCGCACGGCGCCGGAGGCCAAAAAGGATGCCGTCCGCGGCTATGGCGGGCGTGTGGTGGAATGCGAACCCTCGACCTCCAGCCGTGAAGCCGTCTTTGCCGAGGTCGTGGCAGAAACTGGCGCGGAATTCGTGCATCCCTACAATGACCCGCGCGTCATCGCGGGGCAGGGCACCTGCGCCCTGGAACTGGTGGATCAGGTCGCGAACCTTGACGCGGTCATCGCGCCGATCGGTGGCGGTGGCATGATCTCGGGCACCTGCCTGACCCTGTCGACCATCTCCCCGCAGATCCGCATCTATGCCGCCGAACCGGAACAGGCCGACGATGCCGCCCGCAGCTTTCGCGCCGGGCATATCATCGCCGATGACGCGCCCGAAACCATCGCCGACGGGCTGAAAGTGCCGCTGAAAGAACTGACCTGGCACTTTGTCCGCAACCATGTTGCCGATATCCTGACCGTATCCGAGGCGGAAATCGTCGCGGCGATGGAACTTATCTGGAAGCGGCTCAAGATCGTCATGGAGCCGTCCAGCGCGGTGCCGCTGGCGGCTATTCTGAAGAACCCAAAGATCTTTATCGGCCAGCGCGTCGGCGTGATCATCACCGGCGGCAACGTCGATCTCAGGAAACTGCCTTTCTGAAGGGGGCGACATGAATATGGATGTCAAACTGACCGACCTGGAGGTCGGATATGACGTTCCGGCCCTGCCCGGGATGGACGAGAAGGATATTCAGACCCCCTGCCTGATCCTGGATATGGATGCTCTGGAAGCGAATATCCGCAAGATGGGCGACTATGCCCGCGACAGGGGGATGCGGCTTCGGGTACATGGCAAGATGCACAAATCGGTCGACGTAGCCAAGCTTCAGATGCGGATCGGCCATGCCATCGGCGTCTGCTGCCAGAAGGTCTCGGAAGCCGAGGTCTTTGCCCGGGGCGGGATCACCGACATCCTGGTCTCGAACGAAGTGCGCGATCCGGCCAAGATCGACCGGCTTGCCCGCCTGCCGAAACTGGGCGCCAGCGTCATCGTCTGCGTCGACGATCCTGCAAATGTCGCCGACCTGTCGGCGGCGGCGCAGAAACACGGCACGGTGCTGGACTGCTTTGTCGAAATCGATTGCGGTGCAGGACGTTGCGGGGTGACCAAGACCCCCGCCGTGGTCGAGATCGCCCGGGCCATCGCGGCCGCGCCGGGCCTGAGGTTCAAGGGCCTGCAAGCCTATCAGGGCGCGATGCAGCATATCGAAAGCTATGACGAACGCCGCGCCAAGCTGGATGTCGCGATTGCGATGGTCAAGGATGCGGTCGCCGCGCTGGAGGCCGTCGGCCTGAAGCCCGATCTCGTCTCGGGCGGCGGCACGGGGTCCTATTATTTCGAAAGCGGCTCCGGGGTCTATAACGAGCTGCAATGCGGCTCTTACGCCTTCATGGATGCCGACTACGGCCGCATCCGCGACAAGGATGGCAACCGCATCGATCAGGGCGAATGGCAGAACGCGCTGTTCATCCTGACCAGCGTGATGAGCCATGCCAAGGCCGACAAGGCGGTGGTGGATGCCGGGCTCAAGGCGCAATCGGTCGACAGCGGCCTGCCGGTCGTCTTTGGCCGCAGCGATGTGAAATATGTCAAATGCTCGGACGAGCATGGCGTGATCGACGATCCCGGCGCGGTGCTGAAAGTCAATGACAAGCTGCGGCTCGTCCCCGGCCATTGCGACCCGACATGCAATGTCCATGACTGGTATGTCGGCGTCCGCGGCGGCAAGGTCGAGGTGATCTGGCCGGTGTCGGCCCGTGGCCGCGCCTATTGATGTGTCAGGCGGAGGCGCGCCGCCGCCTCCAGACCCCAGGGAGACGTGAATGCATATTGTTCCCGAAGCGGCGATTGCCGGGTTGATGACGCGCGACCAGAGCTTCCGGGCGGTCGAGGCGGTCTTCGCCTCAATGGCGCGTGGCTCTGCGCGGAATTTCCCGGTCATTCGCGAGGCGCTCGGCCATGCCGACGCGCTTTACGGCTTCAAATCGGGCTTCGACCGTGACTCACTGGCGCTTGGTCTGAAATCAGGCGGTTTCTGGCCCGGCAATGCTGCGAAGGGCCTTACCAACCACCAGTCCTCGATTTTTCTTTTTGATGCCGATACCGGGCAGATCAAGGCGGTGATCGGCGGTAATCTTTTGACAGCCCTGCGCACCGCCGCCGCATCTGCCGTGTCGATCCACCATCTGGCGCGCCCGGATGCCGAAGTTATGGCCATGGTCGGCGCGGGCCATCAGGCGACGTTCCAGCTTCGGGCTGCCCTAGAGCAGCGCAAATTCCGCCGTGTGATCGCCTGGAACCGTAGCCCTGACCGGCTGGATCGCCTGGCCGCCGTCGCCGACGAATTCGGCCTGCCCTTCGAGGCGGTCTCGCTTGACCGGCTGGGGCCCGAGGCCGATGTGATCATCACGATCCTCTCCTCCTTCGCCCCGGTTCTGACGGCTACACAGATCAAGCCGGGCACCCACCTTGCCTGCATGGGCACCGACACACGCGGCAAGCAGGAAGTTGGCACGGATCTTGTCTCCGCCGCGCGTCTTTTCACCGATGAAGTGGCGCAATCCGTCAGCATCGGCGAATGCCAGCACGCGGTTCAGGCGGGGCTGATCAGGCCCGAAGACATCGTGCCTTTGGGCCGGGTGATCGACGGCGGTCACCCAGGCCGTCGCGCACCCGAGGACATTACACTCTTCGATGGCACGGGCGTGGCCTTGCAGGATCTCGCCGTGGCGGCCACCGTTCTGGAGCGGGCGATTGCCGAGGGAAGCGCCATCGAAGTGTGAGAGGCCGGGGCAAAATCCGCCGCTCCAGGACAGAAAGCTGGGCTTGCCGACAGCCTGAACCGGGCGGGCGATGCCGACCGGCGCAATGTTCATCGCGCATCAGAAATGTCGCGACGCCGCCGAAAGCGGCATGCTCGCAGGTTCCGACACCCGGCTTGCACGGATCGCGGATGTCTTCGGTTTGCCCTTGGCGAGGCTGCTCCCCCGGTCTGTGCAAGCCCTGTGCAAGGGTCGCACAGTCTGTTCAGGGTGAAGGGATCGCGAAAATCCTAACGAAAACCGCTCTCAATCTGCAAGTGGAGTAGCTTTCCGGCCGCACACGCCCGGTTTCTCGCCGATTGTAAAAGATTTGTAACACTTCTGTTGCACTCATGTGCATGGAGTGGCAGGGTCTGGGATCAAATGATCCGCCTGCAGGGGCGGGCGCGTGAACAGAGGTGCGGTGATCTTGGGCGGGACGGCAGAGTTCATTGATCTTCTCGGGGCGGTCGCGCTGCTGCTCTGGGGCTTGCGGATGATCAAGACCGGCGTGCTGCGCGCCTATGGGGCGGGGCTGCGACGTTGGCTTGGGCGGGGCAAGGGCAACCGTGTTGCCGCTGCCTTCTGGGGGTTCCTTGCGACGCTCGGGCTGCAATCCAGCACCGCGACGGCCGTGATCGTTGCAGCCTTCACGGCGCGCGACATCGTGACCCCGCGGCGAGCGCAGGCGATGATGCTGGGCGCCAATCTTGGCACGGCCGTGGTGACGCTTCTGCTGTCAAGCGGCATTTCCTGGCTGGCCCCGGCGCTGATCTTCGCGGGCGTGCTGACCTTCAACCTTGGCCATGCCTCGCGCAGCCGCAACACCGGCCGCGCGCTTCTGGGTCTGGGTCTGATGCTTCTGGCGCTGCACCTGCTGGGCGGCGTGACAGAACCCCTGCGCCAATCCACCACCCTGGCGCTGGTGCTGCGCGGGCTTGAGACGGCGCCCATCTTCGCTCTTCTCTTGGCGGCGGGCCTCGCGGTTCTGGCGTCCTCCAGCCTTGCTGTCGTGGTGCTGGTGATGCTGCTGGCGTCGGCGGGGATTGTCGGGCCGGCCCTTGCGCTCGTGCTGGTGGCCGGGGCGAATCTTGGCGGCGCGGTGCCGCCCTTCCTGGCGGTTCAGGCCGAAGGGCTGGCCGCGCGCCGGGTGGCGTTGGCGAATCTGCTGGTGCGCGCGATCGGGGCAGGGGCCGTGCTGGTGGCGGCTGCGCCGCTGGGCCAGGTGCTGCAGGATCTGCTGCCGCAGCCGGGTCATCTGGTCGTGGGCGCGCATATCGGGTTCAACCTGGCGCTTCTGGCGATCTTTCTGCCGCTTCTTGGGCCTGTCGCGCATCTCGCCGCCTGGATGCTGCCTGACCGCGCGGATCAACGCCCTTCGGCGCCCAGCTACCTGGACGACAGTCTGCTGGCGCTGCCCGAGATGGCGCTGGCCGTCGCCGCCCGCGAAACCCTGCGTCTGGGCGACATGGTTGCCGAGATGCTGGAGCGCAGCCGCCAGGCATTGACCGAGGCGGATGCCGCCCCCTGCGCCGAGGTGGCCAGGCTGGAAACCGAGGTCGACCGTCTGCACGAGAAGATCAAGCTCTACGTCGCCCGTCTGTCGCGCGCCGAACTGGACGAGGCTGATGCCGCGCGTGCCAGCGAAGTGATCTCCTACGCCATCAACCTTGAGCATGTCGGCGACATCATCGAAAGCGGACTTGCGGAAATTGCGGTCAAGAAGGCCCGCAAGAAACTCATGCTCTCGCCCGAGGGCCTGGCCGAGATCCGCGCCTTTTACGACCATACGGCCGAGAACCTTAAACTCGCGCAGGCCATCTTCCTGTCCCGCGACGCCGCCCTCGCGCGGCGGCTGATGGATCAGAAGATCGTCAGCCGCAAGCTGGAGGCGCAATCGGCCGAAGCGCATCTGGAGCGGATGCGCGCGGGGCGGCAGGAAACGCTGGAAACCAGCTCGATCCATCTTGATCTGCTGCGCGACCTCAAGCGGGTCAACGCGCATCTGGCCTCGGTCGCCTATCCGATCCTTGAAGATCTTGGGCTGCTGCGCGAAAGCCGGTTGCGCAGCGCGCAGGCCAAGACCGTTCCGCTTCCCGAGGTCTGATCGGGCACGAAAGGCCCCGGTCAGGCGCGATGCGCGCCGCTCTCCAGCGCCCGGCTGACGGCATCTGTCGTGCGCTGGATATGGGGCGGATCACCTCGGTCGTGCGGGGGACATCGCGATCCATGGCGCTTTCAAACAGCGCGATGTTCCTCATGCACATCGCGCTGGTTTGCGGGCTGCCTGCGCGACAACTGTCGATAGCGTTCATGGTGCTGATACATCATGCCCCGCATCCGCAAAAGCCAGACCGAACCGGCCGCACCGACGAGCGCTGGGTGGAAGTCGGTGTTCAGCCCTTCCCATTCGGTCAGATCGCGCGGTTCGGCGCTGCGCCCCATCCGCTCCAGCCGATACCAGGCCGCGATCAGCCGCTCCTCCCAGGCCCGATCCCCGCGCGGGCCGAGATTTTTCTGGCCGCCGTGCTGACATTCATTTTCTTCACGCTGCTCTTGGCCAATGTGGCAGGCCGCTTCTTCGGCGCTCCGCTGATCTGGGTCGATGAGGTTGCGGTCAATCTGATGGTGATCGCGACTTTTCTGGCCGCGGCTGCGGCGATCGTTGGCGCCAGCATATCGCGGTGACGCTGCTGCCCGACTGCCTTTCGCCCCGCAGCGCCGCCGTCCTGCGGCTGCTCGCCGATCTGCTTTTGCTGGTGTTCACGCTGCTGTTGGGCTGGATGGTCTGGGTCTGGTTCGACCCCCTGGCCGCAAGTGCGGCGGCCTCGCTCGAGGCCTTTTCGGCCCAGAGTTTCAACTTCATCTATCAGGAGCCGACCGTGACGCTGGGCATCCGCAAGGTCTGGTTCTGGCTGATCCTGCCGGTCTTCGCCATCGCCGCGACGGTGCATTGCCTTGCCCAGATCGAGGCCGACCCGAAACATCTTAGGACATTCGCAAAATGATCGTTGGCAGCAGCTTCATCGGCCTTGCCCGTTTCCGGCGCGCGCCAATGGCATGGCGGCGGCGAGACACTTGCGATCGCAAGCGCTTTGGCGCGTCGCCTAGGGCAGTGCAGGCTCGCGCCGCATCAGGTAGATGTCCATGATCCAGCCATGGGCGGCGCGGGCGCTGCTGCGGGTCTCGAGGATCTGCGACGCGACTTCGGCGAGCGGGCCAGAGATCAGAATTTCCTCTTCCATCCCGACATAGGCCCCCCACCAGATCGAGATGCCTGTCGGATCGAGCGTGCCGAAGGCACCGCCCGCATCCAGCAAGATGACCACCGTGTCGCTGCCCGCGGGCCAGCCCGTCTCGCGCAGGGCGCGGCCGGTGGTGATGGTCACGGGGGCGCCAAGCCCGTTCAAGGGAATGGCATGGGCGGCGCAGAGCGCCTGAATCGCCGTGATCCCGGGGGTGACCCGCAGGGTCAGCGGCAGGCGTTTGGCCAGACGCTCGGCGATGCGCAGGGAACTGTCGTACAGCGAGGGGTCACCCCAGACCAGAAGCGCCACCTTCAGCGGAACCTCGGGGCGGAGATGGGGGCGGATGGCCGCCTCCCAGGCCAGTGCGATGGCATCATGCCAGTCGCTGACGCGGGCGAGGTAATCGGGCGTTGCAGGGTCGCGGACGGGCAGATCGAAACCCTGCACATGGGTCGCGGGATTGGTCACGCAACTTTCGATTATACGGTAGCGCAGGCCCGCAAGGTCGGCCTTGTCCTCGCCCTTGAGCGGGACAAGGATCAGGTCGGCCCGGTCCATCGCCTTGGCGGCCTGGGCGGTGACATGGTCGGGATTGCCGCTGCCGATGCCGATCAGGTCGAGGGTGATCATCGGGCTTTCCTGCAGGAGAAGCCGCCGCGCCCGAACAGCGCGACGGCAGGGGTTGTCACCTTAGACAGTGGCGGTTTCCTTCGACCAGAGCGCGCCAGCCGTCCAGCCCAGCACCGCCCAGACCACAAGCCCGACACCCAGCACGCGTGCGGCGAAGGTGGCGGCCAGTTCGGGCGGGGCGACGCCGGCGAAGCCTTCCAGATGCGGTGCGCCAATCAGATGTGGCGCGGCGAGGAGGGCAAGGCCAAGCGCGGCATAGACCGCGCCCTTGCCATAGGCCAGAAGCGCGATGCCGGTCGCTGTCGACAGCACCGTGCCCCACCACCAGACCTGCCGGGTGGCCAGCTCGGCCGCCGCTGTGCCGGGCAGTTCGGGCGCAAGACCCAGGGCCGGGGCAAGCTGGAAGGCCGCGAAGCCCGCGATCCCCCACAAAAGCCCCTCGCGCGCGCCGACTCGGCGGCCATAGGCCATGGCAAGGCCGAATCCCGCGACCAGGATCAGCGCATAGGCGCTGTAGATCAGGATCGAGAACAGCCCGGTCAGCGCATTGCGCTGGAACTCGGACGGCTCTTCCCCCGCCGTGCCATGGTCATGCGCACCGTGGTCATGCCCGGCTTCGGCCTCGGCAGCGGCGCCATGATCATGGTCTTCAGACGCGTCATGACCCTCAGCCGCCGTGCCCTGGAAATGGGTCAGACTGCCGGATTCATACTCTTCCGCCAGAAGGATCGACTTCTGAACGAATGCGAAATGCAGCAGGGCCGCCAGCAGCCCCGCCGCAACGCCAGCGAACAGCGCGCTGGCCAGCATTTTCTGGATCATGATGTCAGTGGCAGGGGAAGCCGGTGGCGTGACGCATGTCATGCGCGGCGTCATGCAGCGCGGCCGATTGCGCATGGCCTGCGACGAACAGGGTCGCGCCGCCCAGAAGGGCCACGAAAAGAACGGCCATCAAGGCCGAGGATTTGTCCGACGCGCGCAGCGCGGTCTGGGTATTGGTCATCTTCAGTCTCCTTACCGTCACACCCGACGGCGGTTGTTGCTTTCGTGCCTGGCCGGTCTCCTGACTCGCGGGTCGAAGCTGCTTTCCGCCTTCCCAGCCCGGTGAGGGGCCAGTGGCCGTTGGAAAGCCGCTCTCCGCATACAGTCGCGGGGGCGGTTGGGGCTTTGGGCGCCGTATTCGGTCCGCCCTTTCCCCATTCCCGTTTCAGTCCGAGCGCTTTGCGCCTGATCGGACGCCATGCCCCGCCAGTTGCCATCAGGATGCTGTCAGGGTCAAGCGCGATTGCGGCCTGCGGGTCGGCGATTGCGACGGAATCAGCCCGGAATCCGCGCCAGCGCCTTTAGGCGCAGCGCGCCAAGGATGCGGGCATCGGCAAAGGTGCCATCGGGCGAAACGGCATAGCGGCGGGCGAAGTTGACAAGATCGGCAAGGTCGCTTTCACCAAGATCGCCAAAGAGATAGGCGGTCTTGCCCGCGCTGCGGAAGGCGCAGGTCGAGGCGCGGGCGCAGCCCGACATGCAATCGGCGGTCTGGACCTTTGCCGCCACGCCCGCCTCTGCCAGCGCCTGCGCCAAGGGCGCGGCAAAGCCCGTGCGGCCCAGGGCGCAAGAGGTGCAGAGCGTGACGGTCAGGGCGGCGGGTTCAGGCATCGGCCAGCGGACCGTAAAGGATCAGCGCCGGGCTTTCGGCGGGGGGCGCGTCCACGAGCATTGCGGCAAGCCCGGCCAGCGTGCTGCGGGTCAGGCGCTGGTCGGGATGGCCCACCGCCTCGGCCAGAAGGGTGGATGTTTCGGGCGACAGGCCCTCGGCCTGAAGCCGGGCGGCAAGGGCAGGAAAGCTGCGCCGCCCCATGAAGACCACTGTCGTCGCCTGCGGATCGGCCAGCGCGGCCCAGTTAAGGCCTTCGGGCAGGCTGCCGGTCACATCGGCCCCGGTGACGAATTGCACCCGGCGCGCGGTCACCCGGCGGGTAAGCGGAATCCCCGCCGCCGCCGCCGCCGCGCAGGCCGAAGGCACGCCGGGCACGATTTCGAAACCGATCCCGGCGGCTTTCAGGGCAGTGATCTCCTCTTCCAGCCGCCCGAACAGACCGGAATCGCCGGATTTCAGCCGTACCACCCGTGCGCCAGTGGCGGCATGATCGACGAGAAGGCGACTGACATGATCCTGCTTGGGCGAGGGCTTTCCGGCGCGCTTGCCCACCGCGACCAGTTCCGTGCCCGGTCCGGCATGGGCAAGGATCGGGCCTGAGGCGAGGTCATCGAACAGGATGACATCGGCCCCCGCCAGAAGGCGCGCGGCCTTGAGGGTCAACAACTCGGGATCGCCGGGGCCGGCGGAGACGAAAGAGACGAAGCCAGTCATGGCTAGGGGTCCTGCGGGGCAAGAGAGGCGGCGGGAGCGATCAGGTGGAAGAACGTGCCGGAGACGGTGCCACCGCCCGGCTGGGCCGCGAATGAGCCGGTCTCCGCCACCTCGGCCCCTGTCGCGTCGGTCACGCGGGCCAAGGGCGCGTCGGGCTGCGAGAGGATCGTGGCATAGTGGAATTCATGGCCGCGCAAGGGGCGCGTCCCCTGACCGGGCAGGGCACGATGCGGGCGAGCAAGGCGATAACCCAGATGCATGCGCCGCTTGGCGAAGCTGGTCTCAAGCCCCAGCAGCCCGGCCATGCGGTGGCGCGCGCCATCGGCGGCGACCAGCCCCGCGCCAAGCGCCATGTAGCCGCCGCATTCACCATGGACCGGGCGGGTCCGGGCGAAATCGGCCAGACCAGCGCGGAAGCCTTCGGACGCGGCCAGTTGCGCGGCGTGAAGTTCCGGATAGCCGCCCGGCAGCCAGCAGACCGTGGCGCTGGGGTCCGGGGCCTGATCGGCAAGGGGCGAGAAGGGCAGGATCGTTGCCCCCTGCGCCCGCCAATCGGCCAGGAGATGCGGATAGACGAAGGAAAAGGCGGCGTCGCGGGCCAGCGCGATGCGTTCGCCCGGGGCGGGAACTGGGGCGCTGGGCGCGGGCGGAAGGGCATGGGCGGCGGCCAGCGCGCGGATCGCATCAAGGTTGCAATGGGCGGCGACGAAAGCGGCGGCTTCGGCCAGGATCGCCTGCAGGCGCGGCAGTTCCTCGGCCTGCACAAGGCCCAGATGGCGCTCGGGCAGGGCGACCTCGGCCCGGCGCGGCAGGGCGCCCAGCACGGGCAAGCCCGCCGCCGCCATCCCGGCGCGCACCAGCGCCTCATGCCGGGGCGAGGCGACCTTGTTCAGGATCACGCCGCCGACCGTCAGCCCGGCGCGGAACCGGGCCAATCCCTGCGCCACCGCGGCCGCCGTCTGGGCCTGGCCAGAGACATCGAGCACCAGAACGACGGGCCAGCCCATCAGCGCCGCCACTTCGGCGCTGGCGCCGGTTCCGGTTTCACCGGCTGCGGCGACGCCGTCGAACAGGCCCATCGAGCCTTCGGCCAGCACGAGATCGGACCCCGCCGCCACATCCGCCAGAGCGGCGATGCGGCCCGGTGCCATGGCCCAGCTGTCCAGGTTCACCGAAGGCCGGCCTGCGGCTGCGGCGTGGAAGGCCGGATCGATGTAATCCGGCCCGCTTTTGAACGGTTGTACGGTCAGTCCGCGCGCGGCGAAGGCAGCAAGAAGGCCCAGCGTCACCGTGGTCTTGCCCGTGCCCGAAGCGGGGGCCGAGATCAGAAGGCCGGGAGGCGGCGTCGGTGTCATTCGCTTCCCGCCGGAAAGCGCGGCTCGGCCCCAACCGGGCGGTAGCGGCGGTCGTAATCGCCCGCGTAAAGACGGCTTTCGGCAAAACCTTCCGCCGCCAGCGCGGGGCCGACAAGGATCAGCGCCGTGCGCTCGCCCGCGCCGATGGCCGGGTCGATCGTGGCGAGGGTGGCGCGGTGCAGGCGCTGGTCGGGCCAGGAGGCACGGAAGACCACCGCGACCGGGCAATCGGGCCCATAGGCGGGCAGAAGCCGTGCCTGCACATCGGCCAGGACATGGACAGAAAGATGGATCGCCAGCGTCGCGCCGGTGCGGGCGAAGTTCTCGAGCGTCTCGCTCTCGGGCATGGCCGAGGCGCGGCCCGAAGTCCGCGTCAGGACGACCGACTGTGCAAGGCCCGGCAGGGTCAGTTCGACCTCAAGCGCGGCGGCTGCGGCCGCAAAGGCGGGAACGCCGGGGGTGATGTCAAAGGGAATGTCCAGCGCGCGCAGGCGGCGCAGCTGTTCGCCCATCGCCGACCAGACCGAGAGGTCGCCGGAATGCAGCCGCGCCACATCCTTGCCTTCAGCATGGGCGGCAGAGATTTCGGCGACGATCCCGTCAAGGTCCATCGGGGCGGTGTTCACGATCCTCGCGCCGGGCGGGCAATGGGCCAGCAGAGCCTGCGGCACAAGGCTGCCGGCATAAAGACAGACGGGGCAGTCGGCGATCAGGTCGCGGCCCCGCAGCGTGATCAGGTCGGGCGCGCCGGGGCCGGCGCCGATGAAATGGACGGTCATGGGTGGGGTCCTTGGGTTGCGGCCATGGCGCAGGTCGCCATGCCGTCGGGCGCGGAAATCCGCGTCACGCTGAGTGTGGCGCCCGGTCCGGCGGCGGCCAGAGCCGCCGCTTCGGCGACCGAGCCGGTGCCGTGCAGCGCCTCGATCCGGGCCGAGCGGGTGGGGGTTGCAATGCCTGCCACTTCGACGGCACGGATTTGCAATCCGGTGCGGCGGGCGAGGTCGGCCAGCGTAGGGTCGGCCGCCTTGGCGGGCAGGGTCGCCAGCGCCTCGGCGCGGCCGCCCTGCGCCTCGACGGCCGCAAGCGCCGCCTCGAGCGCGGCAAGGCTTACGCCTTTGCGAAAGCCAAGGCCAGCCACCCTCATCGCGTGACGCTCCATTGCACGACGGGCCTTGCGGCCTGCCAGCCCCGAAAGCCGCCCAGAGGCGCCGCTTCGGCAAGGTCGATCCGCATCAGGCTTCCGCCATGGGCGGCGTGAAGGCTGGCGAGCAAGGCTTCGGTTTCCAGCGTGACGCCATTGGCGACAAGGCGGGTGCCGGGCGGCAGAAGGCCCCACAGCGTGTCATGCAGCGCGGCAGAGCCGCCGCCGCCGATGAAGGTGGCATCGGGCGGAGGCAGGGCGGCAAGCGCGTCGGGCGCGCGGCCTTCGACCACGGTGATGCGGTGCGACAGGCCGAAACCTTCGGCATTGGCGCGGATGTTCGCGGCGCGCTCGGCGCGGGCCTCGACCGCAAAGGCCCGTCCCCCGGCCAGCGCCCATTCGACCGAGATCGAGCCAGACCCGCCGCCGATATCCCACAGCACCTCGCCCGGACGCGGGGCAAGGGCCGAAAGTGTCAGGGCCCGCACCGGGCGTTTGGTGATCTGGCCGTCATGGCGGAACATGTCATCCGGCAGGGCCGAGGCGCGGGGCAGGCCCGCACCGCGCGGCAGGTCGGCCCCGTCCAGCGCCACGGCGACCGGGGCGGCGATATCGGGCCAGCCGGCGCCGGGCCGCAGGCGCTCGCGCGGGCCACCCAGCGCCTCGCAGACCGTGATGCGAGCTTCGGCAAAGCCGTTGGCGGCCAGCCAGGCGGCAAGTTCGGCCACCGCCGCGCCGTCGCGCAGGGTGCAGATCGCCCTTGTGCCGCGCGCCAGAAGCGGGCGCAGCCGGGCGAAGGGCGCGGCATGAAGGCCAAGGCAGAGCGTGTCCTCAAGCCGCCAGCCCAACCGCGCGGCGACAAGCGAGAAGGTTCCGGCCACCGGGAAGCTCTGCCATTCCGAAGGCGAAAGATGCGCCGCGACCGACCCGCCCGCGCCGAACCAGAAGGGATCGCCGGAAACCAGCATCGCCACGCGGCGGCCCCGGCAGGCAAGCAGGGGGGCAAGGTCGAAGGGCACGGGCCAGTCGCGCCCGCGATCCCCCGCTTGCGCCAGGGCCAGATGACGGGGCGCGCCGAAGACCAGTTCGGCCCCGGCCAGCGCGGCGCGACTTGTGCTTGACAGGCCCGCCGGTCCATCTTCCCCCAGACCGATGATCGAAAGCCAAGCTTCACCCATGACCCGCGTCCTTCTTCTGGGCGGCACGACCGAAGCCAGCCTTCTGGCGCAGGCCCTTGCGCAGGCGGGGATCGCGGCGGTCTTTTCCTATGCAGGTCGCACCGGCGCGCCGATCGCCCAGCCCTTGCCGACGCGCATCGGCGGCTTTGGCGGGGCCGAGGCTATGGCCAAGGCGCTGCGCGAGGGGGGCTTCACCCATCTGGTCGATGCGACCCACCCTTTCGCCGCGCAGATCAGCGCCAATGCCGTCGCCGCCTGTGCCGAGACGGGGACGCCGCTGATCGCCCTGCAGCGCCCGGCCTGGACCGCTCAGGACGGCGACCGCTGGACCCGCGTCGCCGACACGGCGGCCGCTGTCGCGGCGCTGCCCGATGCGCCCGCCCGCGTCTTTCTGGCCACCGGCAAGCAGGGCCTGCTGCCCTTCGCGTTGAAGTCGCAGCACCAGTACCTGTTGCGCCTTGTCGATCCGCCCGAAGCGCCCTTGCCCCTGCCGCATGCAAGCGTCGTGATCGCACGGGGGCCTTTCGATGCCGAGGGCGACAAGGCGCTTATGATCGGCCATCGGATCACCCATCTTGTCGCCAAGAATGCCGGAGGCCTTGGCGCCGAAGCCAAGCTGATCGCAGCCCGCGCGCTGGGCTTGCCAGTGATCCTGATCGACCGGCCGACCCTGCCGCCGCGCAGCGAGGTGGCAAGCGTGGCCGAGGTGATTGACTGGCTTTCTCATGCCGGGACCGAGCGAGGGGTATAGACCCAGCGCCCGACGCGCCGTGTCGCCTCGTTTCCGACCAGCACCACTGTCCGCATGTCGGCCATTTCCGGCATCGCGTCGGACAGGGCCACGGTTGTCAGCACTTCTTCGGGTGTGCTGACGGCGCGGGCGAAGGTGATCAGGCGCCCGGGCTCGCATTCCTCGCGCAGAATTTCCAGCACGCGGGCGAATTGCAGGGGGCGCGATTTTGAGCGCGGGTTGTAGAAGGCCATGGCAAAGCCGCCGCGCGCGGCATGGCGCAACCGGCGCTCGACCTCGGCAAATGGTTTCAGATTGTCCGACAGGTTGATGGCGCAGAAGTCATGGCCAAGCGGCGCGCCCGCCCGGGCGGCGGCGGCAAGCATGGCGGTGATGCCGGGCAGGATGCGGATCTCCAACCCCTGATGCTGCGGCGCAGTCTCAAGCGCCTCGAACAAGGCCGAGGCCATGCCGAAGACGCCGGGATCGCCCGACGAGACCACGACCACCCGTCTGCCCGCCGCCGCCATCTCAAGCGCGGCATGGGCGCGGTCCAGCTCGACCCGGTTGTCGGAGGGGTGCAGGGTCAGGCCCGTCCGCGGCGCGATGCGGGCGACATAGGGAATATAGCCGACCACATCCGTGGCCAGTGCCAGCACGGTCGAGACCTCTGGCGTCACCAGGTCTTCGGCGCCGGGGCCAAGCCCTGCCACGATGACCCAGCCGGTCATTCTGCAGCCTCCGCCACCGGGCGGCGGCCATGACCATGCACCAGCACGATCGCGAAATAGGGGCAATCGGCAGCATCCACCTCGACCAGCCTGGCCAGTCTTTGCCCGGGCATGGTGCCGCGTTCCACAAGCCAGGCATCGCCCAGCCGCCCCGCCGCCGCCAGCGCCCGGCGCACGCGCGGCAGGTTCCGCCCGGTCTTCATGATCGCCAGCGCATCGGCACGGCGCATATGGGCGACCAGCTCTTCCTCGGGCAGGGTCGCCATCAGCACGGTCAGCACATCGTCGCCCCAGGTGACAGGCTGGCCGGTGGCGGTCCAGCAGCCGACCATGCCGGGGATGCCGGGGATCACCTCGACCGGGATCTGATCCCTGAGCCGGACATAGAGGTGCATGAAAGAACCGTAGAAGAAGGGATCGCCCTCGCACAGCACCACGACTTCGGCTCCGCCCTGCACCAGCGCCTGAAGGCGGGCGGCCCAACTGTCGTAGAAGGCTGACAGAAGGCGGTTGTAGTCGGGGCTGTCAAAGGGAAGCTCGGTGGTGACGGGATATTCCATCGCATGTTCGGTGACGCCCGGCGCCAGCATCCCCTCGACGATGCGGCGGGCCTGGCCGGCGCGGCCCGCCTTGCGGAAATAGGCAATGTGGCGCGCGGCGCGGATCACCCTGTCCGACCGCACCGAGATCAGATCGGGATCGCCGGGGCCAAGGCCCGCGCAGATGAGGCGCGACATGTTCACTCCTTCCGGCTGGCCAAGGCGTTGACCGCGGCGACGGTGATGGCCGAGCCGCCGAGGCGACCCTCGACGATGAGCCAGGGCAGGGGATCGGCGTCGGCCAGCGCGGCCTTGGATTCGGCGGCGCCGATGAAGCCGACCGGGCAGCCGATGACGGCGGCGGGGCGGGGACAGGCGGGGTCTTCCAGCATGTTCAGAAGGTGGAACAGCGCGGTGGGCGCATTGCCGATGGCGACCACTGCACCCTGCAGATGCGGGCGCCACAGCTCGACCGCGGCGGCGGACCGGGTATTGCCGATCCGGGCCGCAAGTTCCGCCGCGCCGGGATCGTGCAGGGTGCAGATTACCCGGTTCCCGGCGGGCAGGCGGGGGCGGGTGATGCCCTCGCTGACCATGCGGGCATCGCAGAGGATGGGGGCGCCGCCTTCCAGCGCGGCGCGGGCGGTCAGGGCCATGCCGGGGGCGAAGCGGATATGGCGTTCCAGCCCAACCATGCCCGCGGCATGGATCATGCGGACGGCGACGACCTCTTCTTCCGGGGTGAAGCGGGCCAGATCGGCCTCGGCCCGGATCGTGGCGAAGGATTGCTCATAGATCCGCGCCCCGTCGGTTTCATAGGCATAAGGCATCAGAAAAGCCCCTTGAGGTCGATATCGGTTGCAGAGAGGTCGCGGCGTTGCGGGGCATCCCCGGCGCGGCCTTGGTGGATCAGGTCAAAGCCCCTGTCGCTGGCCACCAGCACCAGATCGGCGGGGACCGGATGGGCACAGCCTTTGGCACAGCCCGAAACGTGCAGGCGGCGACCCGGCGGCACCTGCGCGGCAAGGCGGCGGGCCAGCGGACGGGTGGCGGCGCGGCCCTGAAGACAGGCGGGCGCGCCGGGGCAGGCCTCGACCCGACGCAGCGGATCGTCGGCGCGCAGGATCAGGCCGGGCAGGGCAGGAAGGGCGGTCAGCCCCTCGACCAGCAGCATCCGCCAGGGGGTCAGGCGCAGGGGGCCCAGGGCGGAAAGGCTGGCCAGCTGGGCGGCGGTCAGCTGGCCGAATTCGAAGCCGACCAGCGCGCCCTGCGGATGCAGGCCGGGGCCAGGGGCAGGCTGGGCCGGGGCCGGGGGGGTGCTTGGGGACAGCGCGCCATCGGGCTGCGCGCCCGAGGCGATCAGCGCGGCCATTCGCCCGCGCCCGTCCTGCACCCCGCCTGCGGCAAGGAACCATGCGGCAAGGCGTAGGGCCAGCATCGGTACGTCGGATGCGCTGACCGGGGCGCCAAGCGGCAGCCCGTCGCAGCGCAGCAGAAGCCTGCCCATGGCGTCGCGCTCAAGTCGGATGTCGCCCGCAATATCCTGCATCAGAGGCGCGGGCCCGGTGTCGAGGACGACGCCGAATTTCGACGGCAGGACCGGGCCCGCGATCAGGGCGCGCGACAGGGCTTCGGCCAGCGCCTCGGTCCGGGCATCGGCGAAGGGGGTGACAAGCAGGTTGCGCGCCGCCTCGGCCTGCGGGTTGGCGTCGATCAGGTCCAAGGCGCGCAGGTCCGCGATCAAGGCGGGGTGGCTGACCTCGGTCACGCCGCGCAGCTGTAGATTGCCACGGGCGGAGAGGTCGATCAGCCCGTTGCCATGGGCTGTGGCCGCTGCGGCAATGGCACGGGCCTGCGGCGGCGACAGCCGCCCGGCGGGCGGGCGCAGGCGCACGACCAGCCCGTCGCCCGACAGCATCGGGCGCAGCGCGCCGGGGCACCAGCCCTGGATGGCAAAGCCGGTCATCCCGCCAACCCCGCCGCAATGGAATTGCGCCTTGTGACCCAGAGACCCGCGTCATGCAGGCGCTGAAACAGATCGCGCAGTGCCGCCAGCGCGGCCGGATTCTCGCGCGCCATGAAGGCAGCGATCTCGGGGCGGCCCAGGGTGGCGTCGTGATAGAGGTCAAACAGATGCGGTGGCACAACACCGGCCAGATGGGCGAAGGCGGCCATGTGGTCGAGCGTGGCAGCGATCTCCGCAGCCCCCCGGAAGCCATGGGCCAGCATCCCATCCGCCCAGGCCGGATTGGCGGCGCGGGCACGGGTCACGCGGGCGATTTCTTCGGTCAGGGTGCGGGCGCGGGGGCGGTCAGGCTGCGTGGCATCCAGATGGTAGAGCGCGGGGGCAGCGGTCCCAAGGCGGGCCAGCGCGGCGGCGAAGCCCGCCTCATGCGCGGCATAGTCGGCGGCAAGCAGAAGGTCGCTTTCGGCAAGGTCCTGCGAATGGACGAATGCGTCGGCCCCGCGCAGCCGCGCCTCAAGCCCCGCGCGATCGGCGCGCGCGCTGCCGTCGACGCCGATCGCCCAGCTTGACGCGGCAAGCCAGGCCTCGCCCGCTTCAACGCGGGCCTCGGGCGTGAAACTGTCCATCGCCACACCCATGCCAAGCCCGTATTGGCCGGGGCGCGGGCCAAAGACACGGGCCTCACCGGCGCGGTAGGGGTTGTCCTCGGGCGGCTCATTGCGGGCGGCAAGGGCGGCGGTGCCGGTCTCGAAGAGTGTTGCAAGACCGGGAAATACATCGCGGAACAGGCCCGAGACCCGCAGGGTCACGTCGATGCGGGGGCGGCCCAGCAGGGCAAGGGGGGTGACCTCGATGCCCGAGACCCGGCCAGAACCTTCATCCCAGACTGGCGCGAGGCCCGCCAGATGCAGCGCCATGGCGAAATCTTCGCCCGCCGTGCGCATCGTGGCGCTGCCCCAGAGATCGACCACCAGCCCGCGCGGCCAATCGCCCTGATCCTGAAGATGCTTGCGCAGAAGTTCTTCGGCGAGCTTCACCCCCTGGGCGTGGGCGGCGCGCGAGGGCACGGCACGGGGATCGACGGAAAAGAGGTTGCGGCCGGTGGGAAGCACATCGCTGCGTCCGCGGGCGGGCGAGCCAGAGGGGCCGGGCGCGACACGGCGGCCTGCCAGTGCCGCCAGAAGCCCCGCGCGCTCTTCGGTCCCGCAGGCGCCCCGACCAAGAACATGCAGCCCCTCGCCATATTGGCTTTCCTTGATGTCGCAGACGAAACGGTCGATCCGCGTCACCGCCTCGGCGGCGCTGGCGCCTTGCGGCAGGCCAAGGTCAGCTTCGACGCCTGCAGCCTGCGCCTCTCCCCTAATGGCGGCGATCAGGCGGTCGCGGCGCGAAGGGTCAAGCCCGTCGGCGGTTGAATATTCGTCCAAAAGCCGCTCAAGGCGGAGAAGCCCCTCGGGCAGGGCAGCGGTGGCCAGGGGCGGCGGCAGATGGCCCAGTGTCAGCGCGCCGATGCGGCGCTTGGCCTGCGCCGCCTCACCGGGGTCGTTGACGATGAAGGGATAGATCACCGGCAGCGCGCCGGTCAGCGCCTCGGGCCAGCAGGTATCCGACAGGGCGACGGCCTTGCCCGGCAGCCATTCCAGCGTGCCATGCGCGCCCATATGGATCAGGGCATGAATACCCTGCGCCCGCAGCCAGAGATAGAAGGCCACATAGGCATGGCGGGGCGTGCGGCTGAGGTCGTGATAATCGCCGTCGCGATCCATCGCGCTGCCGCGCTCGGGCTGAAGCGCGATCAGCGCTGCGCCATGGTGAAGCGCGGGAAAATGGAAGGCGCCGTCGCGGCAGGCCGGATCGTCTTGGGCCATGCCCCAGGCATCTGTCAGCTCTTGCCGCAGGGCGTCAGGCAGGGTTTGCAGCGCGGCAAGATAGTCGGCCAGCGGCCAATCCAGCGTCTCCGCCTGCAACCGCGGCGCAAGGAGCGGTGGCGCGGGCAGATCATAGCCCTCGGCGGCCAGATCGGCCAGCAGCGCCTCGGAAGAGGCGAGGGCGTCAAGTCCCACCGCATGGGCCATCTGATGCACCCGGCCGGGATAGGTTGACAGGATCAGGGCAAAACGGCGCCGGGCGATGGGGGTGCTGGCCAGGAGATGCCAGGCGGCGATGCGGGCGACGGCTGCCCTGACCCGGGCCGGATCGGCGCCATGGGCGAAGCGGGCGAATTGCAGGTCGGGGTCGCGGCGGCCCGGCGCCTTGAAGGACACCAGCCCCGCGAAAAGCCGCCCGTCGACCTCGGGCAGGACGACATGCATGGCCAGATCGGCGGGCGAAAGGCCGCGATCCGAGATCTGCCAGTCACGGCGCTGGGCGGTGGAAAGGGCGACTTGGAAGACGGGGGCGTCGAAAGCGTCAAACGGGGTCGCGCCGGCATCATCCTTGGCGGAAAAAGCCGTGGCATTGATGATGGCGACAGGCGGGCAGGGAAGCTGCGCGCCAAGCCAGTCGGCAAAGCCGGGGGCTTTCAGCGAGGGCGCGAAGACGCCGCAGGCGGCGAAGCCCCGGGCGCGCAATTCGTGGATCAGGGCATCGACAGGATCGGTGTCGGCGGCGGTCAGGTAGCTGCGGTAAAAGCTGACCAGAACCAGATCGCCCGCAGGCGGTGCAGAGATCACGCCCCGCGCCGGGTCGTAGAAGCCGAAATCCGGCACCCGCTTCAGCCCCGGCACTGGAGGGGCATAGAGCCCCGCCGCCAGGGCAAGCTGCGCCAAGGCCGCCTGCGCCGCCACCGCGCCCCCGGCATCGCACAGCTCGGCCAGCCGCCGCAGTGTCGAGACCGGCAGGGTGGACGCCGCATCCAGCGCCGGATCGGGCCGCCCGTCGGCGGGCAGCACGGCCAGCGCGATGCCCTGCCTTTGCGCCAGATCGCGGATCGACGCGATGCCATAGGGCCAATAGGCCTCGCCCCCGATCAGGCGGATCAGGATCGCCTTGGCGCCCGACAGCGTGCGCTCGACATAGGTGTCGATCGAAACGGGATGTTTCAGCGCGACGATGTTCTGCAACCGGGTCGAGGGCAGTTGGCCCGCTGCCCGGTGCCAGCCCGCCGCGAAAGCGCCAAGGTCGCTGTCGGAAAAGGACAGCACCACCAGGTCGCCCGGGTCCTGCCCGGGGTCGAAGGGCGTTTCCGCCGCTTCCAGACCATGGCTTTCGCGAAAGACCACATGCATTGCGGAGTCAGGCCCCCAAAACGGCGCGGATGGCGGTTTCGTCGATGTCGTGATGTTCGGCGATCACCACAAGGCGGGTCTGGCGCGGGCTGGCGCCCCAGGGCCGGTCGAACTGATGCCGCACCCGTTCGCCCACGGCTTGCAGCAGCAGCCGCATCGGTTTGCCCGCAACCGCGACATAGCCCTTCACCCGCAGGATATGCTGCTCGCGCGCCAGCAGCTGGACGCGGGCGACGAGGTCTTCGACATCGGCCGTTTCGGGCAGGTCGACCACGACGGAATCGAAATCGTCATGCTCATGATCATCGGCGCCGTCATGGTGGCTGGGGCGGGCGGCAAGGTCATCCTCGGCCGCCGCATTCAGGCCCAGGATCACGCGGGGGTCGATCACGCCATCGGTCATCGGCAGAACGGGCAGCTTGCGCGGCGCCTCGGCGTCGATCACGGCGCGAGCGGCGGCCAGGCCGGTCTCGCCCGCCAGATCGGCCTTGGACAGCAGGACGATATCGGCGCAGGCGATCTGGTCCTCGAAGACTTCGGAAAGCGGCGTCTCGTGGTCAAGGCTGTCATCCGCCGCGCGCTGGGCATCGACCGCCGCGACATCGGGGGCAAAGCGGCCCGCCGCCACGGCCTCGGCATCGGCCAGGGCCACCACGCCGTCGACGGTGATCTTTGACCGGATCGCGGGCCAGTCGAAAGCCTTCAACAGCGGCTTGGGCAGGGCAAGGCCCGAAGTCTCGATCAGGATATGGTCGGGGCGCTGCGGCAGGACCATCAGCGCCTCGATCGTCGGGATGAAATCATCGGCCACGGTGCAGCAGATGCAGCCGTTCGCCAGTTCGACGATGTTTTCCACCGGGCAATTGGCGTCGGCGCAGGATTTCAGGATCTCGCCATCCACGCCCACGGTGCCGAATTCATTGACGAGGATCGCCAGCCGCTTGCCCTGCGGGTTCTGCATCAGATGGCGGATCAGCGTGGTCTTGCCCGCGCCCAGAAAGCCGGTGATCACGGTGACGGGGATCTTGGTCAGGTCGGTCATTCAGGCCTCCTCGGCGGTGACGAACGGGGGGATGCGGGCGATGCTTTGCTTGCGGAAGATCACCGGGCGGTCGCGCCAGGGCACGATCCCCTGATCGGCGCCGGCATAAAGCCCCGCCCCGCGCAGGATTTCGGGCACGTCCTCGGCCGTCAGCCGGCCGTAGACATAGGACCAGCCGCCGGGCTTCGTAAGCGCGACATTGCAGCCATGGTCGCAGGCCGACAGGCAGTCGACCGGGCGGATTTCCACCCCATCGGGCGCCCCTTCTGCCAGCAGCGCCGCATGCAGGCGCGCGCCGGGGCAGGTCTCGCCCTCGGGCACCGGCTGGCCGGCCCGGCAGGTCATGCAGACATGTAGCACGGCGCCCATCGGCCCCTCCTTCACAGCGCGGGGCGCGGCAACAGGGCGCAATCGGCCATCCGGAGGGAAGGATCCCTGTCCGAAAGGTCGCGGCACACCCCGTCCGCGCGTTTCAGTCTGGGCGCTGGCAGGTCTCCCGGCTTGCGGATATCGGGGCGGGGCGAGGGGCCCTTCCCCGGCGCTCTGCCCGCCTTCCCGGCCTTGCGGCCAGTGGCATTGGACAGACCTTTCCGGTCACGGTCGCGGGGGCGGCTGCGCTTGGGGCCTGCGGCGCCGGGAAATCCCGGACGGTCGCAAATCCTGTCGCATTCCCTTTTGGCCTGCCTTACGACAGGCACCAGCGCTACTCGCCCCCTCCATGCCACAACGCGTGGGGGAGTCAAGAAGAAGGACCGGCAGGATGACCGACGCAACCGACAGGCCGACCGCAACCGATCCGGCCGAAAACGCCGATCTGGCCCGGCATGCCGCCAAGATGGCCAAGAAGAAGGCCGCGCGCGACAGGATCATGGCCGGGAAATCCGGCGAGAAGGGGCTGATCCTCGTTCATACCGGCACGGGAAAGGGCAAGTCTTCCAGCGGCTTCGGCATGATCCTGCGCTGCATCGCCCATGGCATGAACTGCGCCGTGGTGCAGTTCATCAAGGGCGCCTGGGACACGGGCGAGCGGCGTCTGATCGAGGCGCATTTCCCCGATCTGTGCCAGTTCCACGCCATGGGCGAGGGCTTCACCTGGGAGACGCAGGACAAGGCGCGCGACATCGCCGCCGCCCGCAAGGGCTGGGAAAAGGCGAAAGAGCTGATCCGCAACCCGGAGATCCGCTTCGTCCTGCTGGACGAGATCAACATCGCGCTGCGTTATGACTATCTGGACATTGATGAGGTGCTGGCCTTCCTGCGCGACGAAAAGCCACCCTTGACCCATGTCTGCCTGACCGGGCGCAACGCCAAGGAGGCGCTGATCGAGGCGGCGGATCTGGTCAGCGAGATGACGCTGGTCAAGCATCCGTTCCGGTCTGGCATCAAGGGCCAGCCCGGGGTGGAGTTCTGATGCGACGGCATCCTGTCGCCGCCCCCGGGGCGCTACCCCGGACCCCGAAGTATTTCTGCCAAGATGTAGTCTGGCAGGGGCAGGAT
The DNA here is from genome assembly GCF_044142105.1 of Neotabrizicola paludis. Lineage (NCBI taxonomy): Bacteria > Pseudomonadati > Pseudomonadota > Alphaproteobacteria > Rhodobacterales > Paracoccaceae > Neotabrizicola > Neotabrizicola paludis. The sequence goes on along the minus strand of NZ_JBGTYM010000013.1, from coordinate 64,096 downwards.
GTGGGGGCGGGCGCATGCCCGCGCTGATGATCCAGGGCTGCGGCTCGAATGTCGGCAAGTCGCTGCTGGTGGCGGGCCTGTGCCGGGCGGCGCGGCGGCGGGGGCTGTCGGTTGCGCCGTTCAAGCCGCAGAACATGTCGAACAATGCCGCCGTGACTGCGGATGGCGGTGAGATCGGGCGGGCGCAAGCCTTGCAGGCGCTGGCCTGCGGGCTGGAGCCGATGACGGACATGAACCCTGTCCTGCTCAAGCCGGAATCCGAGACCGGCGCGCAGGTCGTGGTGCAGGGGCGGCGGCTGACCACGACCAGGGCGGCCGAGTATGCCAGGCTGAAGCCACAGCTTCTGGGGCACGTCCTGGACAGTTTCCGCAGGTTGTCTGCGGCGCATGATCTGGTGATCGTCGAGGGGGCGGGAAGCCCGGCCGAAGTGAACCTGCGCGCGGGTGACATTGCCAATATGGGCTTCGCGCGGGCGGCAGATGTGCCGGTTGTGCTGGCGGGCGATATCGACCGGGGCGGGGTGATCGCCCAGATCATCGGCACAAAGGCGGTGATCGACGCGGATGATGCCGCCCTGGTGAAAGGCTTTCTGATCAACAAGTTCCGTGGTGATTCCCGGCTGTTCGACGAAGGTTACCAGATGATCGAGGCCCGCAGCGGCTGGCGCGGCTTTGGTGTCCTGCCCTGGTTTCCGCAGGCCCATCTTCTGCCCGCCGAGGATGCGCTGGAAATTGCCTCGCATCCCAAGGCGGGCGGGGTGACCGTGGCCTGCCTGACCCTCTCGCGCATCGCGAATTTCGATGATCTTGACCCCATCGCCGCAGAGCCGGGCGTCGATCTTGTCATGGTCCAGCCAGGCCAGCCGATCCCGGCCGAGGCCCGGCTGGTGATCATCCCCGGATCGAAATCGACGCGGGGCGATCTGGCCTTCCTGCGGGCACAGGGCTGGGACATCGACCTTCTGGCGCATGCGCGGCGCGGCGGGCATGTTCTTGGCATCTGCGGCGGCTATCAGATGCTGGGGCGGGTGGTGCGCGACCCGGACGGCATCGAGGGGCCAGCAGGCGAGACGCCGGGCCTGGGCCTGCTGGATGTTGAGACGGTGATGAGTCCCGACAAGCGGCTGGCGCGGGTCCAGGCAACGCATGTTGCAAGCGGCCTGCCGGTTGAAGGCTATGAGATCCATCTCGGGCGCAGCGGCGGGCCGGATTGCGCCCGGCCCTTTGCCCATGTCGAGGGTCGTCAGGAGGGGGCGGTCAGCGCCGACGGCCGCATCGCGGGCAGCTATCTACACGGACTTTTCGCCGCCGACGGCTTTCGCGCCGCCTATCTGCGCCAGATCGGAATAGCGGCGGTCCCCCGGAGCCATGCCGCGACGGTCGAGGTCACGCTGGACGCGCTGGCCGACCATCTTGAGACGCATCTGGACGTGGCAGGTCTGCTGGCCTTGGCGCGGTGACGACTTGCCGCGAGGTCGTGGTTAAGATGCCAGCGCTTCGACCGCCGCAATGGGCTCTTCGGTCGGAACGGTGAACCAGAACGTCGTCAGCTCATCGGGCACGCTGTCAAAACCGATGCGGCCGCCGGTTTGCTCGACGATCTGGCGGGTGATTGCAAGGCCAAGACCGGTGCCGCCGCGGCTGCGGGTCGAGGACAGTTCCGCCTGCGAGAACGGCGTGAAGACCTGGTCGCGGAAACTGTCGGGAATCCCGCGACCGCGATTGCGCACGGCGATGCGGATTTCGCTCTGCTCCCTGCGGATGTCGATCTCGATCACGCTGTCGGTGTCGGCAAATTTGGCGGCATTGGACAGGAGATTGGCCATGATCTGTTGGAAGCGGCGGGCGTCCACAAAACCGCTGACCGTCGGGTCGGGCGACAGGATCTCGAAGCGCACGCCATAGCGATCGGCCAGCGCGAGGTTCGTCATCACCGCTTCTTCGACCAGCCCGGTGATCCTGAGCTGCTCCAGCGCGTAACGCATCTGACGCGCCGAGAACTTTTCAAAATCAAGGATGTCGTTGATCAGCGTAAGCAGGCGCTGGCCGTTCTGCTGGGCGATGAACAAGAGGCGCTGCGCGGAATCCGGCAAGTTCTCGGTGTCCATCGCATTCAGCAGGCCCAAAGCCCCCAGAACCGATGTCAGTGGTGTCCGCAGCTCATGGCTGACTGTGGCCACGAATTCGCTTTTCAACTCGGCCAGCCGGTGCTGCTCGGTGACATCGACGATCTGCGCGATGAACTGTTCAGGGTTGCCTTCGGCATCGCGAACCAGGCCCACGCTCAACTGGCCCCACATGACCGAACCGTTGGCACGCAGATAGCGCTTCTCCATCTGGTAGCTTGCGACCTTGCCCTCGGTCAGCGCCCGCAGTTGCGCCAGATCGGCGTCGAGATCGTCCGGATGGGTCAACGACTGGAAATCCGTGCGCTGCATCTGTTCAGGCGTAAAGCCCAGCATGTCGCAGAGCGACTGGTTGACCCGAAGGAAACTGCCATGGCGGGTGACGATGGCCTTGCCGATCGTTGCATGTTCGAAGGCCGAGCGGAATTGCTCGACGCTATGGCGCAGCGCGTTTTCGACCGCCTTCTGTTCGCTGATATTGCTCATCGCGCCGATAAGCCGTGTAACCTTGCCCTGCGCGTCGCGTTCCAGAACAGAGATATCCGTGCGCATCCAGCGCCAGCGGCGGCGGTCGCGCGTGCGCAGGCGGTATTCGCAGCTCGCGCGTTCGACCTCGTCTTCAAGACAGGCACGGACGGGTTCAAGCGCGGTCGCCAGATCGTCGGGGTGAACCCGGCGGCGCCATTCTACCTGAACATCCACCGGATCATCGGGAGGTATTTCGACGAGCTCGCGCCAGATTTCCGAAACCGTGACACTGTCGGTGCCTGGCCGATACTCGAAGACGCCGATCCCCGCGCCGCGCACGGCGGCGTTGGACAGCGCCAGCTCATGTTCCAGCTCGGTCGCGGTCAGGCTGGGCGCGGCGGTTGCCCGCATGATCAGCGTGACGCGCATCCGGCCCGCCGGATCGCTCCAGGGTGTCACCTGAACCGTCAGCTCGATCTTCTCGCCACTGAAGCCCCGGCCCGGCATTGCGACAAGGACGGCACTGCGCTGGCCGGGACCGACCTGCTGGAGAAGGTCGTTCAGGGAGGTATGGGGCAGGATATCTTCGACGATCAGATCTTCAAGCGCGAGGCCATCCTCGTCCTCGGGATAAAGGAACAGGCGCGCCGCCATTGCATTGGCGCTTTCGATCCGACCCTTGGGGCCAAGGACGACCACGGCAAATCCCTCATTCGGGTGGGCGTCCTTGTGCATGGGCACGTTCATTGGCCTATGGTCCATCTGTCATCTGCTGGCCCGCATGTCAGCGGCCGTTCGCGGATGCGCAACTTCTGCGCAAGAACCATTAACCTCGATACAGTTAATCTTTCTGGATCGCGCGACAAGAACCTACGGCCTGGTCTTCAACCCATGGTGTAGAATTCCCACAGTTGTCAGTTCAGGGCACATAACTTTGCTCTGGCGCTATCGCGGCTCCGACAATTGGCGAAAATTAGCCACAGTTCTGCCATGAGCGGATTTTAGCCTCTCCTCAAGGCCTCATGTCCGAAGGCGAGTACCCGCGTAACTCGGGACTTCGGGCGATGGGCGCCGTCAAGAATCGACGAGGAAGGCGTGGTTATGCTTGGTATCCTGCTTGTAGGGATCGGATCTGGACTTGCAGCCATGATTGTGTCGCTCGCCTTGGGTCACTCGTTCTGGACGGCACTGCTGGCCTATAGCCTCTTTGGGGCGCTGGCGGTGTTTCTGACAGCCCTGACCCGGGTTGCGATGATCATGCTGCCTGCACGGGAATGGTCGGGGTCGGAATTCGAGATCGAAAAAGAAGAGGCGAGCGCCCTCACAACGGCCGTTCGCCCGGCCGCAAGACGCGGTGGAGAAGGCATGGAGGATCAGATGCGGACGATGCGCATTCTTGCTGTGGATGACGATCCGTTCATCCGTGAATTGCTGCCGCGGATCGCGGCCGAAGTCGGCTTCCCGGATGTGACGGCGGCGGCCTCCGGCGCCGAAGCGCTGGACCTGTTGACCTATGGCGGGCGGGTCTATGACTGCCTGCTTCTGGATATCAACATGCCGGAAATGGACGGGATCGAGCTTTGTCTCAAGATTCGCGAAATGGCGGCCTATCGCGATACGCCGATCATCATGCTGACGGCCATGCGCGACATGAAGAACATGGACGATGCCTTCAGTGCAGGCGCCACGGACTATGCGACCAAGCCCTTCGACATCCTTGATCTTGCGACGCGGCTCAAGGCCGCGAATCTGGGCTTGCCCGGACGCGACAGCACCGGGGCCGAACATGCCGGCAGCGCGCGCGGTGCGGCCGAAGCCGCCGGGCGCGGCAACGATCGGCAGGTGGATGTCCAGATCGAGGGCGTGGCCAACCTGATCGAATATCGGGCGCTGGCCAATTACATCTTGCGCCTGCCGCGGCCGGAAGCCGGCAAGGTCGCGGTCTTTGCTGTCCGCATCGAGCAGCATCATCTGCTGGAAGCCCGGACCCATCCCGGCCAGATGCTTACGGTGCTGCGCGAAATCGCGCAGTCGATCGGAGCCGTGCTGGGCACATTGGGCGGCGCCAATGGCAGCGCAGGCCCCGGTGCCACCGGCGCTCTGATGGCCTATGCGGGTGCGGGCACCTTCCTTGTGGCCACGCGGCACGGAATCACCCTGTCCGGCGACCCGGAAACGGCGATGAACCTGCGCCTCGCGCGCCTTGGCGCCGATGCGGGGCTTGCCCCGGACGAGAAGGTCACCGTCGCGGTGGGTGAGCCAATCCAGACCGGGGGCACGCGCACGCTGCGCGCCGAGACGGCCTTCCGTCGTGCGCTGAATGCCGTGCAGGACCGAATGCTGTTCAAGGAAGGCCAGGCGCTGTCGGCCCGGCGCCAGATCGGCGATCGCAGCGCGTGACAGGCCCGAACGGCTTGGGCGCCCCCATTCGCTCGTCTTAAAGTAGATAATTCCTGAGACGCCGGGCCGCATATTTGCTGCGGCCCGTCGCTTTTCATGCCCGGTTCTCGCTCCGGTGTCACCCGAAAGGCTCTGTCTTGCCCAGACCCGAGCCTGCGTCGGCCTTCATGATACAACCGCCAGCATGTCCCGGCTTGCCGCTATTCGCCCGGCAAATGCACTGGAAACACACGCAATTTGTCACAATTTGGCCCATATCGAACCGTACCTCTTAAGGAAGAGAATGCGGGCATATCCGCCAATGTGAGCAACGGACCGTCGGGTGGCGGGCTAGCCGTTCAGAAGAGCGAGCGAAGAGATGCGAATTCTTGCGGTTGATGACGACGAGATGATCCTCGAAATTCTGAAGGCCTCTCTGGTGGCTTCGGGATATCATGCGATCGAGACCGCGATGTCGGCCCCCGAGGCCATGGCCAAGATCGAAGCTTCGGCCGAGCCCTATGATTGCCTTCTGCTTGATATCCAGATGCCCGGCATGGACGGAATCGAGCTTTGCTCTTGGGTCAAGCGCCGCCGGGGCTATGCGTCCACCCCGGTGATCATGGTCACGGCCATGTCCGAGCGCAGCTTCATCCAGCGCGCCTTTGCGGCCGGCGCCACCGATTACGTCACCAAGCCTTTCGATCCGCTGGAACTGGGCACCCGTGTCGGACTGGCGCATCGGCTGGTGGAGGAGGGGGCCCGCACGCGCGAGAAGGCGCTTGAGGCCCGGCTGCTGCGCGACCAGATGGAACAGGATTTCCGCGTTGCCTGGAGCGACCCGGTGACGGTTTTCGGAGTGGCCGGTGCCATTGGCCAGGTGAACCTTGAAAACTATCTGCTTCAGATGTCGCGCTCGGGCCTGTTCTCGACCACCGTGCTTGCGGTTCGTGTGGACGGGCTTGAAGCCTATCACCGTGCGTTGACGCCCTCTGACTTCTACTTCCTGCTCGCGGATGTTGCCGAGGCACTGTCGACGGCGCTGCGGGGGCGCGAGTTCTTCCTGTCCTATGCCGGCAGCGGTGCCTTTGTCGTGGTGATTCACGGTCCGGGAGTCACTTCGACCGAAGAGCTTGAATTCGCTGCGGGCGGGGCGCTGGAGCTGATGGGTGCCACGGAAGGTTTTGGCGCATTGGCCGAACTGCGCTATCGTTGCGGCGACCCGCACCGCATCGGCGTGATGCGTTCGGGCACGTCGGCCGTGCGCACCATGCACGCGGCACTGGCGCAACTGGATCGGAACCCGGCGGATCGTTCGGGTGTGGTTGAGGTCGCGTCGCGCGCGCCTTCGATGGGGCTTACCGGCCTGCTGCGCAAGCTGGGCTGACGACGGCAGGATGGGGCAGGGGCGGCGAAGCCGCAGGGCAGTGGAACGCGGATAATGCAGAACCCTCCGACGGCTTATTTCGACGCGATCGAAGCGTTGCGGCCGCGTTTTCGCGCCGCGATGAGCGAGCACCTCGACAATCTCGAAGATGCGCTAGACGCGCTGCTGGATGGCTCGGACATCCGCAGCGGGTTGCAGCGGGCGATCTTCATTGCGCATCGCGTGTCGGGTACTGCCGCGACCTTTGGGTGGCACACGCTGGGCGAGGTCGCGCGCGAGACTGAGGAGGCTCTGGTGGCGAATGTGGCGCTGCCCGGCTTCGGCGACGGCTATCTCTCACGTATCGAGGATCTGGTCGAGGCTTTGGCCGAAGCCGTCGGACCGTGATCGGCGCAGGTCGCGGCACGCGCTTGCAGATGTGACCCGCTGCCCATCGTCACCCACCTCTTCCCAATGCGACGCGGCCCCGCAGGCCTTTGCCTGCGAGACAGGACATTTCTTTGAGTTCTGGCTGGGAATGGGCGGGCGGCTTGGCCGCCGAAGCGCCGGTTCAGGCGGTCGAGCGCCGGGCCGCGATCAAGAGAGCATTGATCTGCATGGCCAGTGTCATCGGGTCGAAGGGTTTCACGATCACGTCGATCGCGCCCACGGCACGCAGCTTGGCAACTTCCGATTCCTGGGCCTTGGCTGTCATGAAAATGGCCGGGATCGGCCGGCATTCCGGCAATTGGCGCAGGGCTGCAAGGGTTTGCTCGCCGCTCATCCCCGGCATCATGACATCCAGAAGAAAGACATCGGGCGCGATTTCAACGGCCCGAGAGATGGCTTCGGCGCCGTTGTTGAACTGATGGACCTCATGCCCGCCGATCGTTTCAAGCGCGATGCGGGAGATTTCCAGAATATCAGGATCATCTTCGACGTGCAGAATGCGCAACTTGTTCATATCACTGATCTTTCTTCCAAGGTTTTCGTCATCAGGCCGCCATCGAATCGCGGAGAGCCGGGAGATCAAAGTAAAACACTGTACCGCCTTCGGCGCCGGGGTGAAAATCGACCCGACCGTCATGCCGCTCGATGATGGCCTTGGAAATCGACAGGCCAAGGCCCGTTCCGGCCACGGGTTGTGCGCCAGTGCTGCGCCCCTGCGTGAAGCGTTCGAAGATCCGCGACTTCAACTCTTCCGGCACACCTGGCCCCCTGTCGGCGACGCTGACGCGGTATCCACCTTGGCGGGACGTCAACTCGACCACAACCTTCTCTCCGGTCGGCGTGAACTTTACAGCATTCGATACGAGGTTGACCAGAACCTGGATCAGACGGTCGCGGTTGCCCGAGACTATCGCAAGGCCTGCCGGTACCCTGGCTTCGACCGCGACGCCGAATTGCAGCGCATAGCCAGCATTCATTTCGACCACATCGGCAACCAGACTGCCCAATTCGCAAGGGCTGCGTGACATATCGGCCTGACCCGCACCAATCTTCTCCAGATCCAGAAGGTCGTTGATCAGCAGGATCAGCCGTTCTGTATTCCGCTGCGCCATGGTCAGAATGGCCTGGGCATTTTCCGACAATTTGCCCATCGCGCCCGAGGATAGAACGCCGAGCGCCCCTTTGATCGAGGTCAGCGGTGTGCGCAGCTCGTGGCTGACGGTCGCGACGAATTCGGCCTTGGCGCGCTCGGTCTGCATATGGTCGGTTATGTCTTTTGCCAGCACGAAGAACTGGTCGGCATTGTCTTCGGAGCGGATCAACTGAACGGTGACATCCAGAACCTTGGCGCCGTCGCCCTGCCGGATTGTCGCAAGAGACCGGTCGGAGGTCCGCATCGATTTCAGATGAGCCTGGAATTCGGGCGAAGAGAGGAAGCCCGGCACCAGACTCGCACGGCGCATTGCCATCTGGCTGGTATCGGCGCCCAGATGGCGTAGAGCCGCCAGATTCGCATAGGTGAACGCCTGCGTCTGGGCGCTGAAGATAAAGACTTTGTCGGGCAGGTGATCGAAGATGACCCGGAGCTGACGGTCGGATTGCGCGCGCTTTGCCTCGGAGATGTCCGTGCGAAGCGAAACCATCGACTGAATGTTCCCGTCCTTGTCGCGGCGCGCCTTGACCGTGCAGTGGGTCCAGACCCGTTCCCCCGACTTGCAGCGCATCTCGACTTCACCGCTCCACATGCCGTGAGCGTGCAGATGCGCGCGGATCGTTTCGGCCCGCTGTTCCGCACTCGATTCCGCGTAGAAGTCACTCACCAGGCGTCCGATCACCTCAGGCGCATCATAGCCCATCGCCGAAAGGAACCGCTCATTGGCGAAGGTGATCCGTCCCTGGGGATCGGTGGCGTTGATCATGCAATGGGCATCAGTGACCGCTTCCTGCATTGCCATCATGGCCTGCGTGTCGCGCAACCGGCGGCTATTGCGGTGGGCCGCAAGGCAATTGCGCAGGAAGCCACCGATCAAAAGCACCGAAAGCGTGGCGTATATGCCATAAACAAGCGCGCCGGTGTCTAGGTTGGCCAGCATTCCCAGCACCGTGTTTGTGTCGCCCGTGTCCATCTGCCCCTCCGAGTCGAACGTCCACGCCTTCTGCCCTGACAGTGTGACGTTCGGGTTCGGTTAACCTCATGCAACCAAATCCTGAAGCTGCGGCGCAGAAAGGGAAAGATTGTGGCGCAACTCGGCCAATCACGCCGCCGCAATCAATTTCAGACAGTTCGCCACGATTTCTTCGACTGGAATACGGGACTTGACAAAGGACTGGGCGCCTGCGCCGTCCGCCAGGCTTCCCTCGCGCGAGGAGAGACCGACAATACGCAGTCCGGGCCGCGCGCTAACTTCTGGCAAAAGGGCTTCACCCGGCCCGTCGGGCAGTTCCCAATCGACGATAACAAGATCGAACTTGTCGCGCGCGAGGGCAAGGCGCGCATCGGACAGGCGCGACACGACGCGCATGGAAGCACGGCGCCCAAAAGCGGCCCGCAGTACTTCGGCGAAATCGGTATCCGATTCGACATGCAGGATCCGGGGCAGTGTGGCGCGCGCCTTTGCGCGGCGCGGTGCGGCTTCGGCGCCTATGTCCTGCGGATTAAAATCTTCGGCAAGCGGAAGGGTCACGCTGAATGTCGTCTCGACGCCCGGTTCAGACACAAAGTCGATCTGGCCGCCCATCCGGTCGACGATCTGGCGGCTGATCGACAGGCCAAGGCCCGTACCGCCAACTTTCCGCGTCGATGACATGTCGATCTGCGAGAAGGGACGGAACAGCCGGCTGCGGTAGGCTTCGGGGATGCCGTCGCCATTGTCGGTGACAGAAATCACAGCGGCATTGCCATCGCGCCGGACCGCCGCCCTCACCTCACCGCCGCGTGGCGAATACTTCACCGCGTTCGAGACAAGATTGGTGATGACCTGATTCAGTCGGTTCACATCGACGCGCGCCTTCAGGGCCTCGGTATCGGGGTGGATGGTCAGCGTCACGTCGAACTGCTGCGCGAAGGGCTGGCAGGCGCTCACCACGTCCGACAGGCATTCGACCAGAGAGGCGGTCGAGAACGAAAAGCTGGTCTGTTCCGAGGCCAGCTTCTCCATGTCCAAAATATCGTTCACCAACTGGATCAGCCGGTCGCAGTTCTTCTGCGCGATGGTCAGAAGATGTTCGGCCTTGCCGGGCAGGGCCTCGCGCATCGTGCCGGTCACGATGCCCAGCGCGCCCTTGATCGAGGTCAGCGGGGTGCGCAGTTCATGACTGACCGACGCGATGAAATCGCCCTTCATCCGCTCGACCGCCTTCAGCTCGGAAATGTCCTGGATCTGCGCGATCAGGGCCTTGTCATGGTCACCCTGCGCCGCGGCGGAGGAGACGCTCAATAGGCCCCAGACCACCGTATCACCCTGACGCATATAGCGCTTTTCGCATTGGTAGCTGGAAATCTCGCCTGCAAGCAGGCGGCGAAGCTGGTCGCCGTCGAGATAAAGGTCGTCGGGATGGGTGAAATCGCCCAAGCTGGCGCCCAGCAGGGTGTCGCGCCGCTGGCCCAGAAAGCCGCAAAGTGCCTCGTTCACGTTCCGCATGGCCCCGGTACGATCGACAAGCGCCATGCCGACAGGCGCGTTGGCCAACATCCCGCGCAGCAGGGCCTCGCTGGATTGCAGTGCCTCCTGAGCCTCGACCAGTTCTGTCACATCGGATTGGGTTCCGATCAGGCGCAGCGCGCGCCCATCGGCATCGCGTTCGCCGACGATCTCGTCCGACTTCATCCAGCGCTGCGAACCATCAGGCATTTCGACACGATACTGGTTGACCGAGCGCAGCGTCTCGCCCCGGATACAGGCCAATTCGGACGCCCTGACCCGGGCCAGATCCTCGGGGTCGACGCGGGATTGCCAGAAGGCCTGGGCATCCACATCCTCCTCGGGATCAAGACCCATGAGGTCTTTCCAGGTCCGCGACACGATCGACCTGCCTGTGGCAAGTTCGATCTCGAACACACCGATCCGCGCGCCGACCAGGGCCATGTCCAGCCGTTGCTCTGTGTCCTGCAGGCGCTGTTCAATATCGGCCTGCGCGGTGACATCGGCGATGACCCAGGTTTGCCGCTGTTCGTTGACCTCGTTCGCCCAACTGCTGACCTGCACGTCCAGAACACGACGGCCCAGGCTTCGGGTCATCACTTCAATGCGGTGATTGCCAGAAGGCCCGGGCTCGGCTTCGCTCAATTCGTCCAAGCTGATGCCGAACAGCGTGTCGATGGTCTGGCGTTCCGCCTCGTCCGGGGTCATGCCGAACATGGCTGCGCCTGTGCGGCTCATCCGCAGGATCTTGCCGCGCGCATCTGTCGAGGCGGTGCCGACCACTGCCGTGTCGACGATGGACGAGTTCAGTCGTTCCTGTGCCGACAGCGCTCGTTCCTTTTCGCGGAACAGACGCATTGCCGCCGCTTCGCGGTTCAGAAGCGTCGCCAGCAATGTGGCGATCAGCCCGGTGATGATCAGGCCCGCCCCCAGGACAAGCGCGCCTTCATGGGTGGCCGAATTGCGCTCGAATGACGGGTTGCTGGCCAGCTGGAAGATCAGGGTGCGGCCATAGATGCTGACGGCCTCTTGGCGCTTGAAGAGCGGTGGTTCGCCCTGTCTTTCGCTATCCATGCTGGTGAAGATGACACCGTCGTCCGTCGAATCCGAAGCCAAGCGCACGGTCAGTTCGATTTCGCGCCGCATGTTTGGCGTCAGACCGGCAAAGATATTCTCGACGCTCAGGGGGGCGTAAACCCAGCCGACAAAGGCGTCCCGGCGTTCGGTGACATACATGGGCCGGGTTTCTGCCCGGTAGACCGGACGCAACAAAAGGAAACCGCGCTGCCGTAGGTCGTTCTGCACAAGGTTGATCGGCTTGCTGAGAATGGTTTTGCCGCTGTCTCTGGCCGCCAGCGCCGCATTGCGCCGGTTCGCCTCGAAGCTGATGTCCAGGCCGACGGCGTTTGCCATCTCTTCGAGAGGTTCGATGAACTTGATGAGGAAAAGTTCATTCCCGGTCGTTGGTGGGTGCGGCACCATATCCGGGACGCCCTCGGTCGTCATATGGGCGAGGAAGCCCGGCAGCTTGTCCCTTTCCACCGGGACGATCAGGCCCAAACCACTGACGCCGGGCAAGTTTGTTCCGATGTCGATCCGGTCGACGAAGGTGCGCCAATCCTCGCGTGTTAGATGGGCCGAGGCCAGCACCAGGCCCTCGCCTGCCGCAAGGCTTTGCTCGTAGCGTCGCATCCGCGCTTCGAAGGCGACGACAAGCTCGGTCGCCATTTGGTCGAAATGCTGCTGACCGCGCGCACGGGTGCCGTTGATGACACTGGTCCAGATATAGAAGGTCAGCACGAGGCTGACCGTCACCACCGCCAGCGAGGCCATGTTCAATCGTGTAAGGACGCGGCCCCGCCACTGGATCGGGTCTTCGCGCCACCAAGGCGCCATGATGGCCAGCGGAAAGATCAGCAGGACGCCCATCGCGTCGCCCGCCCACCATACGGCCCAATTGCGGGCCGCGCTGGCCAGCGGCACCGTGCCCGCAGCCATCAGGGACAAGGTGCCGACCGTGGCCGCAATGCAGCTCCCCGCCGGCCCGATGAGCAGGAACAGCAAAAGGATATCCGAGCGTTGGACAAGTTTGATTGGACGCCCGAAGCGCCGCCGCACGAGTGCTGCCACCACCACTGCCTGGGTGGTCGCGCCCGTGGCAAGAAGTGCGGGGACAAGGAACGTGTGCAGGCTCGGCCCGGTATGAAAGCTCGCGGAGATCCAGATATTGATGGTGAAGGATCCGAGAAAGATCCCCGGCCATGTGTCACGGTGGTACAGAAGCACGGCCGCCAGTGCGATGCCGGCCCCGGGCCAGATCAGCGAGGCATAGCCTGGCGGCAGGGCGGTCATCCAGCCCAGCCAGCCTGCGAGCGCATAGCTCGCTGCGATGCAGGCGATCACCAGTCCAGCCCGAACCAACCCCGCCGCGCGCAGCGGAAGGTCGTCATCTGTCTTGGTCTGGCCGATGCCCGCCATCTTGCCCCTTCCGGTGCCGCGCATTTTCTGCGCCTGCCGCGCTTGGCGCGGGCCCGGTTAATTTCGCCTGTTGGTTGACCGTATCAAGTGACGCGACGCGCCGCCAGCACAGAATGGCTGCGCCTGTGGCGCCGAGGCCGCTCAGGGTGGCGTTTCGCCCAGCACCTGGGCCGCGACCTGGCCCTGGCGCAGCATGTCTTCCAAGGTCAGAGACTCGATGATCAGCAGATAGGACCAGAAGACCTCGGCAAAGGCCTTGCGGATGCGGCAGCTCGCCTCATCCACGCAATCCTCGCAGCGCTGATAGGCGCGCCGCGACAGGCAGGGCAGGGGGGCGATGGGCCCGTCGATCGTGCGCAGCAACTCGGATATCGAAATCTGTGCCGGTTTCTTGATCAGACTATAGCCGCCCGACCGTCCACGGATCGAAGCGATCACGCCCGCATTGCGCACTTCGAGCAGGATATGTTCCAGAAAGCGTTTCGGCGTGCCCGACCGTTTCGCGATTTCCTCGATCGTCAGGGGTTCGGACCGTTCCTTTGCCGCCTCGTCGGCAAGCGCCAGAAGCGCCTTGAGCGCGTATTTCATCTTCTGCGTGATCATGGGGCAAGCCTAGGAGGGACACTCGCATTTATCAACGGCGGCTTTATCCATTGTGCAGCGGCAAAGCCAGCACATGCCATGCCAAGTCTTGCCGAGCCGGCATAGATCAACTCTATACACGATAAAAACGATAGACAAAAAGAGTATTTATGTCATTGTGGGCGGAACCGACCTGGTCGCCGTCTCTTGGTGCCGCACCGAACATTGGAGAAGAGCCATGGAAGACCTCGATCTGATCGACCGTAAGATCGTGGCCGAACTCATGCAGGATGCCACGCGTCCCATTGCGCAGATCGCCGACAGGGTCGGTCTGTCGCAGACGCCGTGCTGGAAACGCATCCAGAAGCTTGAGGCGGCGGGCGTCCTTACCGGCCGTGTCGCCTTAGCCGATCCCCTGGCCCTGGGTTTCGGGTTGACCGTCTTCGTCGGCATCGAGGCCCCCGATCACGGGCCTGACTGGCGTGACAGCTTTGCCGCCGCCACCGCCACCATTCCCGAGATCATGGCAGTGTACCGGATGGCGGGCGAGATGGATTATCTCCTCCACGTGGCCGTGCCGGACATGGAGGCCTATGACCGGCTCTACAAACGGCTCACCGATGCCGTTCCCATCCGCAACATCACATCGCATTTCGCGATGGAGCGGATCAAATACACCACCGCCTATCCCGTCGACACGCGAAACCGCTGATCCGGCAGCCTGTCGATCCCCGGGGGAAATTCTGCGGCGCGACGGGGGCCCAGAGAGAAAACTCTGCTGCGGGGCCGGGGCAGTTTGGAAGCACAATACACGACAAACATGGTAGTGTATTCTTAGTCCCCAGGTGGGGCGGTATGGTGAAAAGGAGATGGATCATGTCGAAGACGCTGATCGTTCCGGGGCTTGACGGCTCACCTGCACCGCATTGGCAGGATTGGTGGCTGACCGTTGAAGCCACGGCTCAGATGGTGGCCCTTTCGGACCCATCGCATCCGGTGCCGGCGGTTTGGGAATATGAGTTGGGCGAGGCCGTCCTGCGCAACCCCGACAGCATCCTGGTCGGCCATTCTCTGGGCGCCGTTCTGATCGCCCGTCTCCTGGCGCGCTACCCGCATCTGCCCGTGCGCGCCGCCCTGCTGGTGGCGCCTGCCGAGACGCGCGGCAGCGACCGCATTGGCCATTTTGGCCCGATCCCCGAGCGTCTGCTGCCTGTGCCCGCCACGGTTGTCGCCAGCCGCAACGATCCGTGGATGACATTGCCGCGCGCCCGGCAACTTGCCTCGTCCTGGGGGGCCCAGCTCGTCGATCTGGGCGAAGTGGGGCATATCAACGTCGCCTCCGGCTTCGGTCCCTGGCCGCAGGGGCGCGCCTTTCGCGACGCCTTGATTCTGCGCAGTGCGCGCGCACCCTTTGCCTGGGCCGCGCAAACCGCCTGGCGGGCGGTTTGACCACGTCTCCGCGCCGCAAGGTGACGCTGTTCCACCGGGGCAAGGGCGCGTGGGAAAAGATTTTGGGTGCATAATAACGATATAGTTGGTAGATAAATCAGCATAACGAGTCGCCCACGAACCGAAACCGGGATGCGCCGCCGCTGCCAGGCTCGCGTCCAGAAAGGCCACCGCTGCGGTGGCCGCAGTCCGAGGTCCGAGATGAACCGTCTGTTTCGCAACAGTGAACCCAGCCGCGCCGATTATGTCGGTCTTGCCGTCTTCGTTGTGATCCTGTCTGGCACCTTTGCGCTTTTGTTGATCTAGGTCTTTTGCTGCGGCGGTCGGCCGCGGACAGGGCTTTTCTATCGGCCTTCTCACGCGGGCTTGACGTTTCCACTGTTGCTCAAGCTGCCCCAACGCCCCATCACTGAGGCCATGGCGCGCGGCGGTCTGGCCGTGCCGGGCAACAAAGGGGCAGGGCGATGCAGATCAGGCTTGGCGCGGCGGATATCCTTCCCGCAGACCCTACTGCGCTTCTGCTCGGCCGCGTCTGGGCGCAGGCCTCGGGCGGGCCTTGCCCGATCCTTGTGCGGCGCGGTCAGGTTTTTGACCTGTCCCGTGTCTCGCCGACGGTCGCGGGCCTGCTTGAGCGCGAGTTTCTTACCGAAGATCTTGAAGACGATTTCCCCCTCCTTGGCGAGTTGGACGAGTTCCTGGCCCAAGGCGGAAATGAAGGCCCTGTCGGTCGGCTGCTTGCCCCCTGCGATCTCCAGCCGGTCAAAGCTGCGGGCGTCACCTTCGCGGGCTCGATGATCGAGCGCGTGATCGAAGAACGTGCCAAAGGAGAACCCGCCCGGGCCGAGGCCCTGCGCGGCGAACTGGCCGAAATCCTGGGTGGAAACCTGCGTGGCGTGGTGCCGGGCAGCGCCAAGGCGGCCGAGGTCAAGGCGCATCTGCAAAAGGCCGGGCTCTGGTCGCAATACCTTGAGGTCGGCATCGGCGCCGATGCAGAGATATTCACCAAGGCTCCGCCGATGTCTTCCCTGGGAAGCGGCGCGCAGATCGGCGTCCATCCGGCCTCGGTCTGGAACAACCCCGAACCCGAGGTCGTGCTGGCGATCAACTCGCGTGGGATCATCTGCGGCGCGGCGCTTGGCAATGACGTGAACCTGCGTGATGTCGAGGGGCGCTCGGCCCTGCTTCTTGGCAAGGCCAAGGACAATAACGGAGCCTGCGCCATTGGCCCCTTCCTGCGCCTCTTCACCCCCGATTTCCCACGCGAGCGGCTAGAAAGCCTGAAACTGACGCTCAAGGTCGAGGGTGAGGATGGCTTCATCCTGCAGGCCAGTTCCGATATGAGTCAGATCTCGCGCCCGCCGGCCGACATCGCCGAACAGACCCTGAACCTGAACCATCAATATCCCGACGGCGTCATGCTGTTCCTGGGCACCATGTTCGCTCCGGTGCAGGACCGCGACGGCAAGGGCCAGGGCTTCACCCATCATTGGGGCGACCGGGTCGAGATTTCATGCCCCGAACTTGGCCGCCTGGTGAACGAGGTCCAGCCCAGCGACCGCATCGCGCCCTGGAGCTTCGGCCTGCGCGCGCTGATGGAAAACCTCTCGCATCGGGGGCTGTTGTAGGCGGGGATTCCGCGCGCCGCGAGGGGTCCTGTCGGAAAGCGACGGGCGAATGTCGCCGTCGCGCTGCGGGCTCGTCGCTCCTGACATAGATTGAACCCTGCAAGGTGCCGCTGGCGACAGCGGAGAATTGGGAAGCCGGTGCAAGACCGGCGCTGCCCCCGCAACGGTGACGGGACAGGGGCGCGGCAATCGCCACTGGGGAAAGGGAGCCCCGGGAAGGCGCCGCGCCCGGGCCGCAAGGCCCATGGCCCGCAGCCCGGAAACCAGCCTTGCAGCAGACGTCAAGCCGCGGGCGGCGGTGCGGGCGATGGGCCGGGCGTTTCCCTCAGAAGCGCGCTCGCCGCCTTCGTCCCATTGCCCGTCAGCACTCCGAAAAAGCCCTGCCAGTCCAGAGGTCTAATCCATGTTGAGCCAGCCCGAAATTGCCGCCGAGCTTGCTGCCCGCCAGCCGAATTTCTCTCTCTCCCGCGCGCTGTATTGCGACGAGGGCACCTATGCCGCCGATCTGGAGCATGTCTTCTACCGCGAATGGCTTTTCGCCATCCCGGCCTGCGAGCTGGACCGCCCCGGCGCCTATGCCACGCTTCAGGTCGGCGCCTATCCGGTGGTGATCACGCGCGGCAATGACAGTGTGATCCGCGCCTTCCACAATGTCTGCCGCCATCGCGGCCAGCGCCTCTGTTCCAAGGACCATGGCCATACACCCAAACTCGTCTGTCCCTACCACCAGTGGACCTATGACCTTGACGGCAAGCTGCAATATGCCCGCGACATGGGCGAAGGCTTCGATGCCGGAAAGTTCGGCTTGAAGAAGGTCCATTGCGTCGATCTGGGCGGGATGGTCTTTGTCTGTCTGGCCGATGTGCCGCCGCCCATCGCCGAACTGGCCAAGCCGCTGATGTCTTACCTTGCGCCCTCGGGGCTGAAGGATGCCAAGGTCGCCTTCTCCTCAAGCATCGTGGAAAACGGCAACTGGAAGCTGGTGATCGAGAACAATCGCGAATGCTATCATTGCGGCGGCTCGCACCCTTCGCTGTGCCGCACCTTCTCGGACAACCCGAAGATTGGCGCGATGGACGGCCCGCATTCGGCCAGCGACGAGATCCTGGCCCACTGGACCCGCTGCGAAGGGGCTGGCCTGCCTTCGCGCTTCGTGATGCACCCGACCTCGCAATGGCGCCTGGCGCGGATTCCCCTGCTGAACAATGCCGAAAGCTACACGATGAGCACCAAAGCGGCGGTGGCCAAGCGCATGGGCGCCATGCCCTTTAACGATGCGGGCAGCCTGCTGTTCTTCCATTACCCGAACACCTGGAACCACTTCCTCGGTGATCATGCCATCGTCTTCCGCGTTCTCCCGATCAGCGCGACCGAAACTCAGGTGACTACGAAATGGCTGGTCCACAAGGACGCGGTTGAAGGCAAGGATTACGACCTCGAAACCCTGACCCGCGTCTGGCTGAACACCAATGACGAGGATCGTCTGGTGGTCGAGGAAAACCAGAAGGGCATCCTGTCGCCCGCCTATGAACCCGGCCCCTATTCGATGATCCAGGAAGAGGGCGTGGTGCAGTTCGTCGACTGGTACTGCCGGCTGATGGAAGGGCGCCTGTCGCCCCGCCCCGCGATGGCGGCGGAGTGATCCCATGCCCAAGCAAAGGATGAACTGGTCGGCCGAACCCTGGAACGACAGCGAGCTTCTGGAATGCGCGATGATAGTGCCGGAAAACGGCGACACCGCCTCCTTCACGTTCCGCGCGCCCTCGGGCGCCTGGTTCGACTACCAACCCGGCCAGTTCGTCACGCTGGAACTGCCGGTGAAGGGCGGGCCGATCCAGCGCACCTACACGATCTCCTCCTCGCCTTCGCGCCCGCTGTCGATCTCGATTACGGTCAAGGCGCAGTCGACCAGCGAGGGCACGCGCTGGATGCTAGACCATCTGAAGCCAGGCATGAAGATCAAGGCCTATGGGCCATCGGGAATCTTCTCCTTCCATCGCCACAAGGCCGCGAAATATCTGTTCATTTCCGCTGGCTCGGGCATTACGCCGATGATGTCGATGACAACCTGGGCCTGGGATTCGGGCGAGATGCCCGACATCACCTTCGTCCATGCCGCGCGGCGGCCCTCGGAAATCATCTTCCGCGAAAGGCTTGAGCAATTCGCCAATCGCGTCCCCGGCCTGAAGCTGCGCTTCACCGTCGAAGAGCCCGATCCCTTCCGGTCCTGGCCGGGGTATCTGGGCCGCCTGAGCCAGATCATGCTGGGCCTTATGGCGCCTGACTACCTTGAGCGCGAAGTGTTCTGCTGCGGCCCCGAACCCTTCATGCAATCGGTCCGAGAGATGCTGGTCTCGCTGGGCTATGACATGGACCGCTATCATCAGGAAAGCTTCGGCGCGCCAGTGAAGACCGAAGCCGAGGCCCCGGTGATCGACGATGTCGCCCCGGTCGAAGGCGCGCGGGCCGAGATCACCTTCGCGACCTCGGGCGTCACCACGCGCTGCGAGGAAACCGACACGGTGCTGGCGGTGGCGAAACGGTCTGGTCTGAACATCCCTTCGGGCTGCAATTTCGGCCTTTGCGGCACCTGCAAGGTCAAGAAGACCGCGGGCGACGTGCATATGGTCCATAATGGCGGCATCAGCGACGAGGATATCGCCGCCGGCTATATCCTGGCCTGTTGCTCGAACCCGATGGGCAAGATCGCGGTCGAAGTCTGAGGCGTAGCGCCCGAGCGCCACATCCGGGGGAGGGCGCCCTCGGACCCGCATGGGCTATTTGTGCCAGGACGAAGGGCTCAGACCCCGACAGGGACAAGATGATTGTCCCAGGCAACGCTTTCCTGCGACAGCGGGGTCAGCGTCTCGGCATCCGCCCGCCACAGCCCGCCCGCGCCGTCGGTGGCCATGAACGCATCTCCCAAGGGCGCAACGCCCGCCAGATCGGCGCGGCGATGGGTGGCAAGATACTGGCCATCCTCGGCGAAAAGCATCACCGCCCCGCCCTTGGGCGAGGTCAGCGCCACCATCCCGCCCGCGCAGGCGATCGAGCCGGCATAGCCCTGCATCGTGAACATCTCGGCATCCGCCGCCTGACAGAGAATAGGCGCCGCGCCGGGCGTCCAGAGGCCCAGAAGCGGGACGGGATCGGCCGCGTCGCCCTCCCATTGCATGGCAAAGGCCACGCTGCTTCCGGCCAGAGCAAGGTGGCGGATCGAGTTCTGGTGCAGCTCATCTGGCAGTTCCGCCAGATCGAGCAGCGCGCCATCCGCCGACAGCAGCGCCAGATTGGGGCGCATGTCCGGCAGGTTCAGTTTGGTGCGGTCGCTCGGATCGGTCTGGATGCCGCCATTGGCGATGACGATACGTCCGTCAGGCAGGCGCTTGATGTCATGTGGACCGACGCCATGGCTGTCCCATTCGCCGATCCGGGTGAAGCCCTTGGTCTCCCACAGCCCCACGCGGCCGGCCGAGCCTTCGGCGACAACTTCGCTGGTCATCAGCAGGCTGCCATCGTCGGAAAAGGCACCATGGCCGTTGAACTGGCGGCCCTCGGGCGGGGTCAGCCGGTGCGCGATCTCACCTGTCCGGCAATCCAGCACCAGCGCGAAAGTGCCGGGACGGCGGGCGAAGGCGACGGCCAGAGGACGCGAGGGATGGGCCGATGCGGCGTGGCCGCGGGCGGGAAGCGGCAGGGAGAAGAGAGATTTTCCTTCGCTATCAATTCCATAAAGGACGAAGCTCTCACCTATCTTTCCGGCGGAGAGATACTTGGGGCTGCCTGCATCCGCCCAGGTTGGCACCGGCAAAGTCAGCGCCGCCAGCCCGGCCAGAAACCCGCGTCGCGTTGCCATGTCAGTCCCCATCCGCTGCGTTGAAGCCAAGATCCACATCCAGCTCGCGCGCCAATTCGTCCAGCGCTTTTTGCCGAATGAAATCAATAGATTGTTGCAGGATTTGCAGTTTGAGCCAGCCGCCCGGGCTGGCTGCGCCGTCAAAGGTCGGATCTTTCAGGCTGCGCGCCAGCAGGATCGATCGGTCAAAGGCGGCCAGGGTCTGCGGCGCGTCCGGGGTCAGCACTTCGGTCATGTGGCGCAGCGCCACCAACGTCAGCAGCACATTGCGCGCCGACCGCCCCGAGGCCTTCGCCTCCGCCAGGTCCGGACGCGGCTTGTCGAACGTGCCCATCGGCCGACCGACGCGCAGGTCCTTGAGCGTTTCCAGAGCCGTGGCGATCTGGGTGAACAGCGCCTGCCGCACTTCTGGCCGCGAAAGGAAAGTGGTGTTTCCGGGCTCTCCGGCGGTCAAGAGCACGTCGGCATAGCCGCCCATCCAGGCGGCATCGATCTCGGCCGCCATCCGCGCCAGGTCAGCGGCCGTGGCCCGGATCAGCGGGCAGGTCTCCTGCGCCGGGGGCTCGGCGGGATAGAGCAGGCGTTCGAGACCAAAGAAGCCGCGCGCCGCAACCGATTGTTCGGCAAAGGCTTCCGGCGCCAGCAGGGCGCGGTCGCCCGCCAGGAGGGCCTTTTGCGCCTTCGCCCCCAGCCCCTTGGGATCGGGCCAGAAGCTGATCGCCAAAGCGCGCCCCTCATCCTCGGCCGGGCCGATGCGCAGCCAACCGACCTCAAGCCAGGCATCCCAGGCGGCATTGAAGGGTTCGGCCAGCGCGGCGGGGTCGCAGGTCTGCGCGGCTTTGGCCGCCAGCGCGGCCGCGGCGGCATCAAAGACCGCATAGCCGGGCAGAAGCCGGTCCTTCACCGCCTGCGGATAGTCGGCAAGGACAGGACCGGCCAGCAAGGCAAGCGCGGCGAGAGGGGTAAGAAGACGCATCACAGGCTCTCCAGGAAAGCGACCAGATCGGCGCGGTCGGGGGCGGGCAGGGCCATGAAGCCGTCACGTGCGGCCTGGGCCTCGCCGCCATGCCACAGGATCGCTTCGGTCAGGTCGCGGGCGCGGCCATCATGCAGGAACTGGCTGTGCGCCGACACCTGTTTCGTCAGCCCGATTCCCCACAGCGGTGCGGTGCGCCATTCGTTGCCGGTGGCGCGGCCCTCGGGCCGGCCATCTGCCAAGCCGGGCCCCATGTCATGCAGCAGAAGATCCGAATAGGGCCAGATCAACTGGAAGCTCTGTTCCGGCCGACCCTTCAGCCTTGCGGTCACGAATTTCGGCACATGGCAGGATTGGCAATTCAGCCCGTAGAAGGCCGCCTTGCCGCGCAGCACCGCCGGATCGTCCAGCTTCACCCGCTCCGGCACGCCCAGATTGCGTGAATAGAAGGTCACCAGATCAAGGCTTTGATGGTCCACTTCCAGCCCGTCGCGCACCCCGTCTTCCTGCCCCACGGCGCCGGCGCGGCAGTCCGTCTGCGCTGCGGTGCAATCGCCATGGGGGTCGGGATGCAGGGCGGTCGACAGGCCCATATCGCCGGAAAACGCTCCGGCGGACTGCTCCTTGATCGTTGGGGCGCCTGCCTTCAGTCCGAACCGTCCCAGCATCGGGACGCCGAATTCGACCGAGAGCACCACCTGCGCCCGGCCCGAGATGCCATCACCATCGGCATCTTCAGGGTCGGCATGGGCCAGGATATCGGCGGCGGGGATCGCCTCGAGCAGCCCCAGACCAATCATCTGCGGCGCCACCCGGGGCGAGAGCATCAAATCCGGGGCAGGGGCGCCAGTCGCGGGGTTCGAAAAGGCATAGGTGGGTTGCCGCAGGGTGACCAAGGTGCCATCCGGGAAGGTGACCGGCAGGTCGGAATAGCTGATCTCCATCCTGCCCTCGGGAGCCAGGCCGGGACTGGCCAGATCCTGCAACTGGCCGCCATAGATCGGGTCGGGTTGGGTCGCGAGCCAGTCGGCGATGCCCTCGGGCGAAGGACCGCCCGGCACGGAAAGGCGCAGGAACATCGACACTCGCCCGTCTTCCGGCCCTTCGGGCGGATGGCCTCGTCCATCCTTCAGATGGCAATCCTGACAGGCGCGGGCGTTGAAATACGGCCCAAGCCCGTCCGAAGCCTTGGTCGAAGAGGGCGCGGCAATCCAAGCCTTGCGGAACAGCGCATTGCCGAGCTTGAAGTTCATCTCGCCTTCGGGGGGCGTATTGGCCGAGAACTGCGAAAAAGCATCCGCCGTATCGGTGCGCCGCACCGAAGCCGCACCACCGGGTTTGGCCTCGAAGGCTTCGGGTTTCGAGAAATCGCCCGCGGGGGCCAAAACCTTGGCGATGCGGGCCTCTTCGGCCTTGGTGCGGGGAAGGGCGTCAAGCTGGGGGTCGCCAAGCGGCTGCAGGGCGGGGCTTTCGGCGGCCAGCGGCAGGGCGGGCAGCGCCAGAAGCAGGGTAAAGGAAAGGCGGCGAAGCATTGTGTGGCTCCTTTCGCCGCCCTTCCTTACTTCATTTCCTGACCATTTCAATCGGAAAATGCAGCCTGCGGCCATGATGCCGCAGAGCCGGGCCGGTCTGCCTTACTGGAAGACCGCATTCGGGTTGTCGAGACTGTCCGAACCTTCGAACTCGATCTTCGACAGGCCAAGCGCACCCACCGCCCGCTCGATCGAGGCGGTCTGGGCCACCAGCGCATCCACGCCGCCCATGATCAGCGCCTCGCCTTCCTTGTTGCCGGCTTCCAGCATCATGTCATAGGCGAATCCGCCTTCCGCCGCCGTCTTGATCGCGCCAAGGGCTGCGACGGTGGCATCCAGCTCGCCTTTCAACTGGGCGTCGATGGTGGGGTCTTTCGCCGCGACAAGCTCGGATAATGAAGGGCCGGAAACCACGGTCCCGTCCGTCCGCGTATAGCTGCCCAGATAGACATTGCGGATGCCGACACCATCGTAGAAGTGGCTGTTATAGGTGTTGTCCGAGAAGCAGTCCTGTTCTTCCTCGGGGTCGTTCAACATCAGGCCAAGCTTCATCCGCTCGCCCGCCAATTCGCCGTAGGACAGGCTGCCCATCCCGGTCAGCATGGCAAGGACGGCCGTCTGCGGATCTTTCAGAACATTGGCCCGCGCGGCGCCGCCTTCAGCCCATGCCTTGGCCATATAGTCCAGGTCCGAGACAAGCAGATCGGTCGCCGCCACCAGATAGGCGGCGCGTCGGTCGCAATTGCCATGGGTGCAGCCATCACCCTGAACATAGTCGGTATAGGGCCGGTCCCCCGCGCCAGGGCCGGTGCCGTTCAGGTCCTGGCCCCAGAGCATGAACTCGATGGCGTGATAGCCCGAGGCGACATTGGCCTCGATCCCATCCGCCTCGTGCAGCGTGCTGCCGATCAGTTCGGGCGTGATGGCCGTCGCGTCGATTTCGCTGCCGGACAGCGTGAATTTCGGTGTCGCGACCACGTTCAGCCCGGCCAGCGCGTTTTCCTCGTTCACCGCGCTGCCTTCCTCGACATAGTCGATCAGGCCCTCGTCCAGCGGCCAGGCATTCACCTTGCCCTCCCAATCGTCGACGATCGGGTTGCCAAAGCGGAAGACTTCCGACTGCTGATAGGGCACCCGCGCCGCTTTCCAGGCAGTGCGCGCGGCCTCAAGCGTCTCGCCCGAAGGGGCGGCCACGAAAGCGTCAACCGCGGTTTTCAACGCCTGGCCGGTGATCAGCGCGTCGCCAAAGGTAGCGGCGGCCAGCTCGACGTAATTGCTCGCGACAGCGTCAGGTTCGGCGGCGAGGGCCGGTATGGCAAGGGCGGGGGCCACCAGGGCAGTGGTCAGGGCAAGGGCGGAAAGGCGGGGCATCGGGCGTCCTTCGGTCTGTGGCGGCGGGGGCCGGGGCGCTTGCCCCCGGGGCCGCGATTTCGCGCATGTCCGGCTTGCCCCGATCAGGGCTGGCTTGGTTCCGTTTATTTCCGACAAAAACAATCAGTCGTAAAGTCGGAATTTCCGGCCGACAGCGATCCCGCGCGCATCTTGCTGCGAATAAACGAGAAACGCGCCGCCCGTTCCGGGGCGGCGCGTCCTGGCAAAAGCGGCCTTGCTTCGGTCAGACCGTCAGGCAAGGCCACGAAGCCCGCGCAGGGGTCAATTCGAGGCCAGTTCCTTCGGCAGCTTGAACACCCAGACAGTGCCGCCCTGGTTCAGGTAGTTGACCTTCTTGGCCACTTCACCGCCCCACAGCGGCACGGCACCGCCCCAGCCCGAGACCACGGCGACATATTGCTCGCCATCCTCTTCCCAGGTCACAGGCTGCCCGACGATGCCCGAGCCGGTCTGGAAGTGCCACAGCTCCTTGCCGGTCTCGTCATCCAGTGCCTTGAACTCACCTTCCGGCGTGCCGAAGAACACCAGACCGCCTGCGGTGGTCATCACGCCGCCCCAAAGCGGGGCCTCGTTCTTGTACTCCCACTTCCATTCGCCGGTCATCGGGTCGATCGCCTTGAGCGAGCCGATATGGTCCTCGTAATTCGGCTTGATGGTGAAGCCCGCGCCCAGATAGGCCGCGCCCTTCTTGTAGGTGATCGGCTCGTTCCAGATGTCCATGCCCCACTCGTTCGAGGGCACATAGAACAGGCCGGTCTTCTGGCTAAAGGCCATCGGCATCCAGTTCTTGCCGCCCAGGAACGAAGGCGAGGCAAAGACCATGTCACCCTTGGCGCCATCGGCCGATTTCGACGGATCTCCCGGGCGGTTGTCCTCGTTGAAGATCGGGCGGCCATTCTCGTCGATGCCCTTGGCCCAGGTGATATCCTTCACAAAGGGCCAGGCGTTCAGGAATTTCCCGTCCTCGCGGTTGAGGATGTAGAAGAACCCGTTGCGGTCGGCCGTGGCGAATTTCTTGGCGCCGTCCTTGTCTGTGAAGGCGATCACCTCGTTCACGCCATCATAGTCCCAGCCCTCGCGCGGGGTGGTCTGGAAGTGCCACTTGATCTCGCCATTGGTCGGGTCGATGCCGATGCGGCTGGCGGCATAGAGGTTGTCGCCCTTGTTGCCCTCGACCGGGGTGCCGGCGTTGCGCAGGTGGCTGTTCCAGGGCGAGGGGTTGCCCGCGCCGAAGATGATCGTCTTGGTTTCGATGTCATAGCTGCCGCCCAGCCAGGTGGCACCGCCGCCGGTCTTCCACAGATCGCCCGGCCAGGTGGCGTTCAGCTCACCGGTCATGGTGCTTTCCTTGCCCATGTAGGTGCCCATATTGCCTTCGATGGTCGGGCGGGTCCAGACCAGCTCGCCTGTCTCGGCGTTGCGGGCCTGCACTTCGCCAACGATGCCGAATTCACCGCCCGAATTGCCGGTGATCACCAGCCCGTCCACGATCAGGGGCGCGGCAGTATAGCTGTAGCCTTCCTTGTACTCGGCGATCTTCTTGTTCCAGACCACGTCGCCGGTCTTGAGGTTCAGGGCGACGATGCGCGCGTCCAGCGTGCCGAAATAGATGTTGTCGCCATAGATCGCCGCGCCACGGTTGATCACGTCGCAGCAGGGCAGGATGCCTTCGGGAAGACGGGCGTCATATTGCCAGACTTCCTTGCCGGTCTTCAAATCCACCGCATAGAGCCGCGAATAAGAGGCGGTGACATACATCATTCCGTCATAGATCAGCGGCTGGGTCTCTTGCCCGCGCTGCTTCTCGCCGCCGAAGGAAAAGGCCCAGACCGGCACCAGCTTGGACACATTGTCCTTGTTGAGGATTTCCAGCGGACTGAAGCGCTGAAGGTCGCGCCCCATTCCGTTGGTCAGCACATCGCCGGTCGAGGCCTCGTCCCCCGCAAGGTCCTCTTCGGTGATTCCGGCCATCGCCGGACTCCACATCGTCTGCGCGGCAAGCAGGGTGGCCGTTACGGCCACGGCAAAACGGTTCATCGGTATCCTCCCGTGGATGCAGCGAGGATTTGCGCGACCCGTGTCCTCGTGACGCCTGGCCGCACGCCCTCTGCCCGGCATCATCCGCGTGATCACGGGAATGTGGGAATTGCACCAAGGTCGTAAGCCGGGGGGGCAAAAGGTCGTAGTTTTCTGCCCGCCCGCCCAAAATCAGCTCCGCGGATGCCGGGGCCGGGTGGCGCTATTGCGCCGGGCCCAGCGTCTTTAGATAGGACAGGATAAAATCCTGTATCACCGGATCGCTGATGCCGACGTGGCGCATCTTCGTGCCCGGAACGAGGCCGGTATTATCCTCCATCCAGGCGCGCAGCGCGCCTTCGGTCCAAGTGAAGCCGGCCTTGGCCAGCGCCTCTGAATAGGGATAGTCGGGGAATTTCCCTGCCGGGCGCCCGACCACACCTTCCAGAAGCGGACCATAGCTGGACTTCTCGGCATCGGTTGCGTGGCAGCGGCGGCATTCGCTGGCAAAGAAGGCCGCCCCGGCATCTATCTTGATCTGCTGGTCGATCCCGGTTTCGGCCAGGACGGGCGCTGCGGTGACGAGCAGCGGGACCAGAAAGGTTGCGGCAAGGGAAAGGCGGGTCTGGGTCATGGCTCATCTCCTGCGGTCGCCTGATCGGACTGGATCGACTGGGCGCGCTTCCCTCGCGACGGTCCTTGACACAGGTCAAGCGTGTTCTTGTGCTTTGGTCGTATGTCGGGGCGGAACCCTGCCTGAAGCTGCCGGTCGCAGGCCCGGCTTGGCCTTTGGTCTAATAGGCAGCAGACGGGCCGCTGCTATCGTTTCCGGCCAGGGAGAGGCCGGGCATGTCCGATCCGGCCACAGGGAGGTTGGAATGTTCGTAGCACGCAACTGGGCGGCGGCCTGTGCCCTGGCCCTGGCCGGGATCCAGTTTCCAACGCTTGCCGGAGCCGAGGAAACCACATTGCGCATCGCGACCCAGGTCGCGGGCACCGTCAATTGGGAGATCAGCACGATCACCAGCCACGGCTTCGACAAGGCGCAGGGACTGAAGCTTGAGGTTCAGGATGTCGCCGCCGGTCCTGCGGCACAATTGGCGCTTTTGGCCGGAGAGGCCGATGTGATCGTCTCCGACTGGCTCTGGGTGGCGCGCGAACGCGCCGAAGGGCAGGATCTGGTCTTCATCCCCTACAGCCGCGCCGTGGGCGCACTGCATGTGCCGGGCGACAGTCCGGCCCGGAAACTGTCGGATCTTGCGGGCAAGAAGATCGGTGTTGCGGGCGGGCCGGTCGACAAGTCCTGGCTGATCCTGCGCGCCTACGCGCAGAAGGTGGAGGGTTTCGATCTGGCGGGGCAGACCGAACAGGTCTTCGCCGCCCCGCCTCTGGTCTTCGAGACGGCGCTGTCGGGCGAACTGGATGCCGCCGTGAACTTCTGGCATTTCGGCGCCAAGATGGAGGCGGCGGGGATGCGGCCGCTGATCACGGTGGCGCAGGCCGGCGCGGCGCTGGGCCTAGACCCGGACACGCCGCTTCTGGGTTATGTGGTGCAGGGCAAACTTCTGGCCGAGCATCCCGACGTCGTGCAGGGTTTGGCCGCGGCCAGCCGTCAGGCCAAGGATCTGCTGGCGACCGATGATAAGGCCTGGGAGGATCTTCGCCCGCTGATGAAGGCCAAGGATGACGCACAGTTCGAGGCGCTGAAGGCGGGCTTCCGCGCTGGCATCCCGGAGCCTGGCCCGGTCGATGAGGCGGCAGCGGCCAAGATGCTGGAAATCATGGCCAGCCTTGGCGGCGAAGACCTTGTCGGCAAGATGACCACGCTGCCCGCAGGCGTCTTCCTGCAGCCTTCCGCCAAATGACCATGGCCGCCCCCGCCCTGTCGCTGCGCCTGACGCAAGCGGGCTATGGCGCGGGGGCGCCCGTGCTTGGCCCATTGGACCTTGTCGTCGCGCCGGGCGAGACGCTGGGCATTATGGGCCCGTCCGGCGTGGGCAAGACCACGCTGATGCGCATTCTGGCCGGGCTGCACAGACGCTTTTCGGGAAGCCGCAATGTCGCGGGCCGGCTGGCCATGGTGTTCCAGGATCCGATGCTGCTGCCCTGGCGGCGCAGCGACCAGAACCTGACGCTGGTCACCGGTTGCTCCGAGCCTGAGGCCCATGCCGCCATGGCCGATGTCGGCCTTGCCGGGCTGGAGGCGCGCTATCCCGGCGCGCTGTCGCTGGGCCAGCAGCGCCGCCTTGCGCTGGCGCGCGCCTTCGCGGGCAGGCCGACGGTGCTTCTGCTGGACGAGCCCTTCGTTTCACTCGACGCCGCGACCCATGCCGAGATGTTGGCCCTCTTCCTGCGTCTGCGCGCCGAAGCTGACGTGGCAACTGTGCTGGTGACCCATTCCGAAGCCGAGGCCACGGCCCTGTGTGACCGGGTACTCTGGCTCGACGGCCGGCCGGCCCGGCTCGCTGCGCGCGCTCAGGCTGCTTAGCGCGCGGCGGGACGGATCTTCGAGGGTTTCACAGCCCCGCACCCCCGCGCAGTATTTGGGCCAAGATGAAGCGGCAGGCGCTAGAACAGCCGTTCGCCGTATTTCCAGTTATCGGCATCGGGCGTGACTTCATCGAGGTCATATTCCGCCTCTTGCAGCCGCTTGGCCGTGGGCAGGCCCGCTTCGGCCGCGCGGTCGATCAGCGCCCGGCCGCCCGCCTCGTCCAGCGCCGTGCCGCGCCCGCGCATCTTGTCGAGACCGTAATTGAACAGGCCGACCGGATCGCCCGCCTCGGCGGCCATGCGGTCCCATTCCGCGGCCGCCGCCGGGTCTTCGGGCGCGCCCAGCCCGTTGTCGTCAAGCTGCGACATCCAGGTCATCGCGCCGGTATAGCCTGCGGCGGCGCACAGTTCGAACACCTCGCGCGCTTCGGCATGGCGGCCGGATTTGGTGATCATGTAGCCCATGGCGCAATTGGGCATCGAGACAATGCCTTGATCTGTATCCGATAGGACGCGGCTCAAGGACAGCTCTTCGGGGTTCAGCGTGCCGCCGCCGCCATCCTCGTCCTGGGCAAGGGCGGGTAGGGGCAGGGCCAAGAGCGCCAGCAGGATTGTTCGCATCGTTTCCTCCATCCTGTACCGTCATGCTGCGCCCGAAGGCACCGCTCGGCAATCCGGTCTTGGTTGATCCTCAGGGCCGGGCCGCGGCCCCCCACGGAAAGCGGCCGACCTTGACCGTGTTCACCGCGGTCTCGGAGGCGACATTGATCACCGTCACATCGCCCGAGACGCCATTGGTGGTGAAGAGAAGGGTCTGATCAGGCGAGAATTCCAGATGCCAGACCCGGCGCCCGACCAGGATGTAATTCGTCACCTGGAATGTCGCCGTATCCACCACGGCGACGTGGTTCGAAGGCCCCAGCGCCACGAAGGCGCGCTTGCCATCGGGCGAGAAGCGCAGACCGACCGGCTGGACCAAGTCGTCGCTGACGCCGGGAATGGCGAAATCGATCTTGGCAATCTGTGTCTGGCCCTTGGTTTCGAAGACTGACACCGTGCCACCGATCTCGGCCGTCACCCAAAGCTGCGCGCCATCGGCGGTGAATTCAGCGTGGCGGGGGCGGCTGTCGACCAGGGTATTCGCGAAAAGCTCATGCGTCTCGGTGTTGATCCAATGCGCCATATTCGTGGTTTCCGAGGTCGTGATCGCCACCTTGCCATCCGGGCTGACCGCCATGCCCTCGGGTTCGATGCCGACATTGATCTGCGCCACCACCTTGCGGCTTTCGGTATCGACCACGGTCGTCACCGCATCGTTTTCATTGGCGATGTAGAGATGGCGGTCATCGGGGGCGAGGACGAACTGCTCGGGGTCTTCGCCCGAGGGTAGCTCATGCAGGATCTCGCCCGTGGCCGGGTCCATCACCTGCACGGTGTTGCTGTCAGAGGCGCAGATGTAGAGCCGCGAGAAATCCTTGGAGAAGGTGATGCCGCGGGGGCGTTCGCCGGTGGGATAGGTCTTGATGACCTGCAAGGTCGCCACGTCGATCACGCTGACCGTGTCATCCTTTTCATTCGTCACCCAGATTTCGGCGGCCAGCGCGGGTTGAGCGAGGACAAGAAGGGCGGTCAGAACATGGCGCATCGGATCAGTCCTTGAAGGCGGTGCATTGGCTTTCGGGCGCATCAAGGCCCAGCGTGTCGGTCTCGTTCACCGGGTGCAGGAAGCCATCGACCGGGGCCATGGCGACCAGGGCGCGGGCGTTCGCCACCGGGATCGGCTGCCGGAGCTGGCCGTTCCAGGGCCGGAACGACAGGCCACGGCCCTTGAACCCGTCAAGCTGGAAAGCGTCCGACAGCAGATAGGCGCGCAGGGATGCCGGGTCGGCCTTTCCGGTGCGCGTCACCGCCTCGGCAATGGCGCGCACAGCGGCCCAGGCGGCGAAATCGCGCCCTTGCATCTCGCGCCCGGCCTGGGCCTCGAAGCGTTCCTGCAACTGCACGGCCCCCCATTGTTCCAGGACCGGCGCCCAGGCCGCGGGCACCATGCCTTCCGATCCGGCCACCGGGCGGGGCAGGAAGGTGTTGTCGGGCACATATCGGCCGAAATCCTGGGTCTCGTCGGCCACCAGAAGCACGTCATGGTCCGGCAGGTCCATCAGGAAGGGCGGCAGTTCCACAACCGCCGCGCGGCGCAGATCAGTGTCGAAAGTCCAGGGCTTTTCGCCCACAATTTCGAGTCCAAATTTCGCCGCCGAGCGGCGCAGGTGATCGGCGAAGGCCTGATCGGCGGGCTTGGGACCGACGACCAGCGCCAGATGCGTCCAGCGCTTTGCCGTCAGAACCTGCATCAAGGCATCGGTCCGCGCCCCATCCTCGGGGATCGTGTGCAACAGGTTCGCCCGGCAGTCGGCCGAGCGCAGCGCGTCGTCCCCGGCGCTGCTATTGAACAGAAGCTTGCCCTTGGCCTCGGGCAGATCGGCTACGGCCAGCAGCGCCGGGGCAGGGGCGTCGAGCACGACAAGGTCGGCCTCCAAAAGCGCCGCTTTCGCTTCGGTTGCCGTATCGGCCCCGGGGGCAAGGCTGACGACAGTCAAGGAATAGTCATGTCCCAGGAAGGACCCGGTCGTGCGGTTGTCGGCGATCGCCAGTTCCGCCCCCGCAAGGCCCAGATCATCGGGCACGGCATCGAGGTTCGAAAGGACTGGCGGGCGGTCGACCTCTTGCCGCAGGTAAAGAACCTTCACCGCCAGCGTCTCGGCCCCGGCAGGCATGGCCAAACCCAGCACGAGCGCCATGAAGACGGGCTTTGCCCAGTGGGCGAAGCCCGGCGATATGCGGTGCGATGCGGCCATTTTTCTCCCTCTCTGCCCATGCTTGCGCAAAAGGCGCGGCCCGGCCTATCAGACCAAGGTCGTAAAGCGGGCCGAAGGGCGCGGGATCGGCACGAAAGTCTAATTCCTGCATCCGGGGTTCTGGAATAGCCCCTAGAGCAAGGCTCTGATGGAGGACAGACCATGACCGACAAGACCCGCCGCCTTGCGGCCCGCCCGCTGTTTGCCGGCCTGGCCCTTTCGGCCCTTGCCACGATGGCACTGGCCCATGGCGATGTTGCGCCGCAGCCCGTCAACACCGATGCCCTGCCCGAAGTGGGCGAGGAATGGCTGGGGCTGAACCCCTATCGCGCCGATACGGCGGGGGACGAGGTCTGGGCCAAGGCGGTCGAGATCGGCGACTCGGGCTACAACCAGAATTGCGCCCGCTGCCACGGGCTGGGGGTCGTGTCGGGCGGCCTCGCGCCGGATCTGCGCTTCCTTGAGGCGTCGGATTATGGCGACGAATGGTTCGTCGAGCGTTTTCAGCACGGCTATACTCAGGATGGCACGACCAAGATGCCGGCCTTCGGCGAAGTGCTGGGCCAGAAGGCAGGCTGGGCGATCCGCACCTATATCGAGACGCGGCCCGAGGACGGCGCGCTGGATGCCTTCGCCTCCCGTCTGGGCGAGATCCGCGACACCCTGCATGGCGGCTCGGGTGATCAGGCGGCACTGAAGACCGAACTTCTCGACATTGCCGCGCAGGTCAAGACCGCCTCCGGCGCGCCAGTGGCCGACAGCGCGGCGCGGCGGGCGGCCCTTCTGCTGGACGGGTCGGCCGAAGGCGCCAAACATGCGGCCGATGCGCTGACGGTCGGCCTCTCGGCGGCGCATTGATCATGCGCCGCAGGGCGCTGATCGCGGCACTGGCGCTGGCGGCGGGGGTCTTCCCCGCCGCATCGGCCCTTGCGCGCTGCGAAGGTGTGGCGCCTGAACAGCGCCCGCAGAACACGCCGCGCGAATTCGTTGGCGAGACGCTGGACGATATCGTCGCGCGCGGAACGCTGACCGTGGCCGTCTATGCCGATTTTCCGCCCTATAGCTGGCTGGAGGGCGATACGCCCAAGGGCGTCGACATCGAGATCGGGCGTATCCTCGCCGAAAGTCTGGGCGTGCAGCCCGAGTTTCGCTTCACCGATGCGGGCGAGACGATGGACACTGATCTCATGGTCAACATCTGGCGCGGCGGCGTGTTGAAAGAGCCGGTCTCGAATGTGATGCTGCGCGTGCCCTATGACCCGGACTATGCCTGCAAGATCGATCAGGTGGTTTTCACGGGTCAATATGCGATGGAAGAAATGGCGATCGCCTATCGGCTGGACGCCTATCCCGACGCCGTGCCGAAAGGCGAGGGCCGCGACGAGGGCGCGCCGGTCCCAGCCTTTTTCCGCTACGACACCGTGGCGGTCGAGAATGATTCCATCTCGGATTTCTACCTGACCTCTTTCCCGGGTGGCGATATCGGCGGCAATGTCCATCGCTTTCCGACCATGGCTGCGGGGATGGCCGCCCTGGCGAATGGCGAGACCATGGCCGCGATGGGGCCGCTGGCGCAGTTGGAATATGGTGCGGGCTCGGGGGTGCGCGTGCACCGTCCGCCGCTGCCGGGCTTTGCCAAGGGCAAGTGGACGCTGGGCCTCGCCGTGCATACCAGCCACCGCGACCTCGCCTATGCGCTGGACGATGCCATCACGGCGGCGTTGGTCGATGGGCGCATCGCCAAGGCCTATGCCGATTACGGGCTGACCTTCCTGCCGCCGGAACGCTGAGCCTATCCTGGCGGCCTGCGCGCGCGCCGGACTGGCAAGGCGCCACGGGCCTCGACGCGCCATCGGTCACACGGTCTGCAGATCGCCCGACTGATCCACGAGCACGACGGGCCCCATCTGAGGCACCGCCTTGCGCAGCGCCGCAATCTCGGCGGGCGGCGCAAAGACCAGTGCTGTCGACAGACCATCGGCCAGGGCCGCGCTATCGGCCTCGACCGCGACGGTCGACCAGAGCGGCGGCAGGCCACGCGGATGCAGGATATGCGGCATGCCCGCCACCAGCGTGGCGCGCGGCGAGCTGGTCGCCAGCGCCCGCCCGCCGCGCAGGCTTCGGCTTGCCAGAAGCCCGGCCTCCGGGTCCGCGATGCCGATGTGGAACGGCCCGCCCAGGGCGGCCTGCTCTCCCATATCCACCAGCGCCCGCGTGAAGCCGCGCCGCGCCAGCCAGCCGCGCACCAGATCGGCGGCGAAGCCCTGGGCCATGCCGTTCAGCGTCAGCGCCTGACCCTTGTCCAGCGTGACCGTTTCGCCCAGCCGCACGCGGCCCCAGCCGATTGCCCTGCGGGCCGACGCTAGGTCGCCGCCCCCCGCCAGCGCCCGCCACAGGGGCTGCACCGTCGGATCGAAGGCCCCGCCGGTCAGCCCGTGCAGCCGGTCGCACAGGGCCAGCGCCTGCGCCATCCAATCCGAAACGCGTCCCGCGCCTTTGGCATTCAGCTGCACCAGCTCGGACGGGCGATAGAGGCTGAACACCGCCTCGATCCGATCGAGCAGCGCGGGTAGGTCGATCAACGCCACCTCTGCGCCGGGGCCCTCGAGCGTGACCGAAACATCGGCGCCCAGCGCGATGCCCTGCCAATTTGCGGCCCGAGCGCTGCGGGGCAGCAGGGCCGCGGCAGCGCAGATGGTCAGGAAGCGGCGTCGGGGCAGCGTCATGCGAGCACCTCTTTTCCAGCCACGGCCGGAATGCGCAGCGGCCGCCCCTTCGCGGCCAGCACAAGCGGCACGCATTGCTTCGGATCATCATGGATCGTCACGCAGTCAAGGCACTGGAAACACTCGTCATACTGGATCTTGCCATTGGGCCGGATCGCCGCGTAGGCGCATTTCACCCGGCAAAGCTGGCAGGGCGTGCCGCATTCCTTGCGGCGCGCGATCCAGTCACGGAGGCGCAGCCGCCCGCCAATCGCCATGAACGCGCCCAGCGGGCAGAGGTAGCGGCAATAGCTCTTGAAGGTCACCATCCCGAGCGCCAGCCACAGCACGGCATAAAGAGTGAACCCCCATTCGCGCTGGAAACCCGTGGTGATGGCCGTCTTGAACGGCTCCACCTCCACCGCGGTTTCCACCTGTCCCGGCGCTGCGAAAACCGTCGCCACCAATGCCGCCAGCACCCCGTATTTCACCAGCACCAGCCGCCGGTTCCAGCGCTCGGGCAGTTCCCATTCCGGCAGGCGCAGCAGGCGGCCCAGCCGGAAGGCCAGTTCCTGCAAGGCGCCGTAGGGGCACAGCCAGCCGCAAAAGAAGCCGCGGCCCCAGATCAGGAAACCGATCCCGGCGGCGGTCCAGACAAGCAGCGAGAAGGCGTCGAACAGCAGAAAGACCAGCCCACCGCCCTGCATCACCGCCCGCAGCGTGGCGAGGGGCGTCACGATGGACAATTGGCCCTGACCCCAGAAACCGACAAACGCCGTCATCGCGACCAGGATGCCCAGCCGGAACGATTTGAACCCTTTCAGCCCGGCAAATCGTGTCATCCCCGGCCCAAGCAGAAAGCCTAGAGCCAGCAGTGCGACCGCCAGCACCGCCAGATCCGGCGCCCGCGCCCGCAGCGCCTCAAGCCAGGGCGGCAGCGGCTGCAAGACCTCGGGGCGGGTGAAGAAGCGCCGGGGGCTTTGATGATCCAGCGTGAAGACGGCCGAGCCGATTTCGGGCTGGAACATGCCATGGCTGCGCAGGGCCGTCACGTCCAGCACCCAGGGTCGGGTCGGATCGAAGCCTAGCCGCCGATCGGTGCGGAGGATCATCGCCGTGCCCTCGGGCACGTCGGGCAGGGTCTGGAACAGAAGGTCCGCGTCCCGCAAAGCGACGGGCAACCCGTCCTGCGTCGCGCCAAGCAGATCGGGCGCGGTGTTGCGGACGAAATCGGGCGTGACAAGACCATGCCGGCCGGCATCGATCACCAGAAACGGCTCGTCATCGGGTGAGACGGCAAGGAAGCGGTTCAGATCCTTCAGCGATTCCGCATCCAGCACGGCGCGGGCAATCGCGGGCGGGCCGATGTCGATCAGCCACAGGTCCAGGAATATCCCGTCAGGATCATCTGCCGCCGCCGGGTCGTCCTGCGCCCAGACTGTGCCCTTGAACGCCGCATCAAGCTGCGCATTCGTCACCACCAGATGCCCGACAATGCCCTGATCGACCAGCGCCTGCCAGTCCAGCGCCTCGTCCACCGCCGGATCGGGCCGCGCGGGCGGCCCGGCGCTGACGCCCGCCATCTTCTCGCGTGCCACCGCCAGCGCGGCGGCCAGAATCGATTCATGCGCGATACGGACCGACGCCGTCGCCTTGGTCACGCCGTCGAGATAGGTGATCCCGTTGCCTTCGGCTCCCGACCCATAGGGCACACCCACGACCAGGGGCGCATGGATCGACAATCCGCGATACTGCTCAAGGAACTTGCGCAAGGGCGCTTCGCCGAGGCCAGAAACGAAGATCGGCTCGTTATTCGTGACCAGCTGGACATCGATGAATCGCCCCTCGAGATCGAGCAGCACCAGCATGTCGATCGGCGCGCCCGAAAAGCCGGGCAGCGGGGCCAGAGGCTCGGTCTCGAAGACGTAGCCAACGACATCGCGGCCGGAATTCAGCAGGCTGTAGACGCCCTTGTCATTCACCGGCTCGCCCAGGGCATAGGGCGGTAGGATGCGGGCTGAAAGCGCATCCGGCGACAGCGGTTCGGCAACCGCCGACAGGGCAAGGGCGACAAGGCTGCATAGCGCAGCAAGGATCGGAAAAAGGCAGCGCATCATGCCCGCGAGCCTAGGCCTGCGCCTGCCTTCGTGACATGAGACCAAAGTCTTGACCCTTGGCCGCGGGCCAGCCGCTATCATTCCGCAGCATGACACCCGCGCCGAAAACCGCATCCTTCCCCGGCGCCTCCGCCCGCGCCGCGCTGACCTATACGCTGTCGCTTCTGGGCTTTGTCGCCTTCTGGTGGGCGCTTTCGGCCCTGCGGGCCGACCCGCGCGTCCTGCCCGCCCCGCCCGAGGTTCTTGCGGTGCTGGCAGACGAGGCCCGATCCGGCCGTCTCTGTCACCATATTTCGGCGACCCTGCTGCGCGTGGTCGCGGCCTTTGCCCTCGCCATGGTTGCGGGCACGGTGCTGGGCCTGTGGCTTGGCCGCAGCCCGCGCGCCGACCGCTGGCTTGACCCCTGGGTGACCATCTTCCTGAACCTGCCTGCGCTGGTGGTGATCGTGCTGTGCTATCTCTGGATCGGTCTGAACGAGACCGCCGCCATCACTGCCGTCGCCATCAACAAGACCGCTCTTGTCCTGGTGACCATGCGCGAGGGGGCCCGCGCCCTGAACCCGGGTCTCACCGATATGGCACAGGTCTTCGCCATGCCGCCCACCGCCCGCTTGCGCCATGTCATTCTGCCGCAACTGGCGCCCTTCCTAGCCGCCAGCGCCCGCACCGGCCTCGCGATCATCTGGAAGCTGGTGCTGGTGGTCGAATTCCTTGGCCGCTCGTCGGGCGTCGGCTTCCAGATCCACATGCGCTTCCAACTGTTCGAGATCGCGGGCGTCCTGGCCTATGCGCTGGCTTTCGTCGCCGTCATGCTGGCGATCGAGCTGTGTCTCCTGCGTCCGATGACCCGTGCGGCGGCCGCCTGGCGTGAGCGGCAGGATGGCGGTCCGGCCTGATCACATCTGGCCGACCGGCGTGGCGAAATTCTTGACAGGAGGGCGGCTTGGGTCGAGCATCCTTGTCAATAAGCCACGTAAATGCAGGGAGGTTCCGATGAACATCGACCTTTCGCGGCGCAGCTTCTTGAAGCTTGCGGGTGCGGGGGGGGCGGCAACGTCGCTGGGGGCGCTGGGCTTTGCCCAGGCCGAAGCGGCAGAGGCGGCGCATGTGCGCGGCTTCAAACTCGCCACCATGACCGAGACCCGGAACATCTGCACCTATTGCTCGGTCGCCTGCGGGATCATCCTCTATTCCAAGGGCGATCTGAAAGCGGGCGAGAAGGCGGAACTGGTGCATGTGGAAGGCGATGCCGACCACCCCACCAACCGTGGCACGCTGTGCCCGAAGGGCGCCGCGATCAAGGATTTCGCTTTGTCGCCCACCCGCGCCACCAAGCCGCGCTACCGGGCGCCGGGCGGGACGGAATGGCAGGACATCACCTGGGACCAGGCTTTCGACAAGATCGCCCGCGCCATCAAGGATGACCGCGACGCGAACCTGATCGAGACCAACGATCAGGGCCAGAAGGTCAACCGCTGGAAGACCATGGGTTTCCTCGCGGCCTCCGGCACCACCAACGAGACCGCCTGGCTGACCTACAAGGCCGTGCGCGCGCTGGGTACGGTCGGCTTTGACAACCAGGCACGTGTCTGACACGGCCCGACGGTAGCCAGTCTGGCTCCGACGTTTGGCCGTGGCGCAATGACCAACGCCTGGACCGATATCAAGAACACCGATCTTGCCCTTGTCATGGGCGGCAATGCTGCCGAAGCGCATCCCTGCGGTTTCAAATGGGTGACCGAGGCCAAGGCCAAACGCGGTGCCAGGCTGATCGTGGTGGACCCTCGTTTCACCCGCACCGCTTCGGTCGCGGACTATTACGCCCCGATCCGCCCGGGCAGCGACATCGCCTTTTTGATGGGGGTGATCCGCTACTGCATCGAGAACGATAAGGTGCAGTGGGACTATGTCAAAAACTATACCAACGCCTCCTTCCTGGTGCGCGCGGGCTTTGGCTGGTCGGAGGGTCTGTTCAACGGTTATGACGCCGAGAAGCGCGTTTTCGACACGACCGACTGGGACTATCAGATGGGCGAGGACGGCTTTGCGCTGACCGATCCCACGCTGACCGATCCGCGCTGCGTCTGGAACCTGCTCAAGGCCCATGTCGATGTCTATACGCCCGACTTCGTCGCGGCGAATTGCGGCACGCCCAAGGACCGCTATCTGAAGATCTGCGAGATGATCGCGGAATGCTCGGCGCCGAACAAGGTCATGACCTCGATGTATGCCCTTGGCTGGACGCAGCATTCCAAGGGCGCGCAGAATATTCGCGGCATGGCGATGCTTCAGCTGATCCTGGGCAATATCGGGATGCGCGGCGGCGGGGTGAATGCCTTGCGCGGGCATTCCAACATCCAGGGCCTGACCGACCTTGGCCTGATGTCGAACCTGATCCCCGGCTATCTGAACATCCCGGTGGACAAGGAAACCGACTTCGAGACCTACATGTCGACGCGCGGGAACAAGCCCCTGCGCCCGAACCAGACCAGCTATTGGCAGAACTATCGCAAGTTCATGGTCTCTTTCCTCAAGGCCATGTGGGGCGACGCGGCGAAGGCTGAAAACGGCTGGGCCTATGACTACCTGCCCAAGCTGGACGTGCCGTCCTACGACATCCTGCGCATGTTCGACATGATGTCGAAAGGCGAGGTCAATCTCTACTTCTGCCAGGGCTTCAACCCGCTGCTCAGCTTTCCCAACCGCGCCAAGCTGACCGCCGCCCTGTCGAAGCTGAAGCTTCTGGTGGTCATGGACCCGCTTCAGACCGAGACGGCGCATTTCTGGGAAGATCACGGCATCTACAACAAGGTCGACCCCGCCGCGATCCAGACCGAAGTGCTAGAGCTGCCCACGACCTGCTTTGCCGAGGATGAGGGGGCCCTGGTGAATTCGGGGCGCTGGCTGCAATGGCACTGGGCGGGCGCAACGCCGCCGGGCGATGCCCGCAAGGACACCTGGATCATGTCCAACATCTTCCAGAGGGTGAAGAAGCTGTATCAGGACGAGGGTGGCAAGTTCCCCGATCCGATCCTGAATCTGACTTGGGATTATGCTGATCCCCTGGAACCCACCGCTGCGGAACTGGCGCGCGAGATGAACGGCCGCGCCCTGACCACGGTGATGGACCCGAAAGACCCGACCAAGGTCGTGGTCGAGGCGGGCAAGCAGGTGAAGAACTTCAGCCAGTTGCAGGACGATGGCAGCACGATGTGCGGCTGCTGGATCTTCTCGGGCTGCTGGAACGAGGACGGCAACATGATGGCGCGGCGGGACAATACCGATCCCGACGAGGCCGGCATGTA
The DNA here is from genome assembly GCF_044142105.1 of Neotabrizicola paludis. NCBI lineage: Bacteria > Pseudomonadati > Pseudomonadota > Alphaproteobacteria > Rhodobacterales > Paracoccaceae > Neotabrizicola > Neotabrizicola paludis. Next base: position 24,288 of record NZ_JBGTYM010000013.1, on the reverse strand, counting down.
TCTGAACTGGGCCTTCGCCTGGCCGCTGAACCGCCGCATCCTTTACAACCGCGCCTCGGCCGACCTGAACGGCAAGGCCTGGGATCCCGAGCGCAAGCTGATCGAATGGGATGGCGAGAAATGGGCCGGCTATGACGTGCCCGATATCGGCGTCACCTCGAAACCCGGCGACGTCATGCCCTTCATCATGACGAATGAGGGCGTCGGGCGGCTTTTCGCGCGCAAGGGCCTTAAGGACGGGCCTTTCCCCAGCCATATGGAGCCCTTCGAAAGCCCGATCGCCAATGCGCTGAACCCGGACCTGCGCGGCAACCCCGTCGCCCGGGTCTTCCCCGACGATCTGGCCCAGATGGCGACCAGCGACGAGTTTCCGCTGGTCGGCACCTCCTACCGGCTGACCGAACATTTCCACTTCTGGACCAAGCACAACCCGGTCAACGCCGCGTTGCAGCCCGAGTTTTTTGTGGAAATCTCGGAGGAGCTGGCGGCTGAAAAGGGCATCACCCGCGGCGGCATGGTCCGGATCTGGTCCAAGCGCGGCGAGATTTGGGGCAAGGCGGTGGTCACAAAGCGGATCAAGCCCCTGATCTGTGGCGACAAGACCGTCCATGTCGTGGGGATGCCGATCCATTGGGGTTTCATGGGCGCGGCAAAAAAGGGCTTCGGTCCCAATATGCTGACGCCCTATGTCGGCGACGCCAATATCGAGACGCCCGAGTTCAAGGCCTTCCTCGTCAACATCGAACCTGCCGACAAGGAGCCGATGGTATGACAACGCGCGCACCGGAACCCGTGACCGCGGCGGCCAACCCGCCCGTGCAGCCCATGGATGTGAACCTCTTGCCCTCGGATGTGGTGCGCGCCTCGGCCATGCCGAACCTCGCCCCGCCCGAGCGGCAGCTGACCAAGGTCGCCAAGCTGATCGACGTGTCGAAATGCATCGGCTGCAAGGCCTGCCAATCGGCCTGCGTCGAATGGAACGACACCCATCCGGCAGTGGGCGAGAATGTGGGGGTCTATGAAAACCCCCATGACCTTACCCCCGACATGTTCACGCTGATGCGCTTTACCGAATACGAGAATCCCGATACCGGGGATTTCGAATGGCTGATCCGCAAGGATGGCTGCATGCATTGCGAGGATCCGGGCTGTCTCAAGGCCTGCCCGGCGCCCGGCGCCATCGTGCAATATTCCAACGGCATCGTGGATTTCGTCCATGAGAACTGCATCGGCTGCGGCTATTGCGTGACCGGCTGCCCCTTCGACGTGCCCCGCGTGTCGAAGGTCGATCACAAAAGCTACAAATGCACGCTCTGTTCCGACCGCGTCGCGGTGGGGCAGGGGCCGGCCTGCGCCAAGGCCTGCCCGACCCAGGCCATCGTCTTCGGCACCAAGGACGACATGCTCGCCCATGCCGAGACCCGCGTGACCGACCTCAAGTCGCGCGGCTATGACAATGCCGGGATCTACGATCCGCAGGGCGTGGGCGGCACCCATGTGATCTATGTGCTGCATCATGCCGACAAGCCCTCGCTTTACGCCGACCTGCCCGACAATCCCGCGATCTCTCCGGTGGTCGAGGGGTGGAAGGGCCCGGCCAAGACCGTGGGCCTTGCCGCTGTGGGTCTGGCGGCGGCAGGCGCGATCCTGCATGGCCTCTTCGCCCGCGCGAACAAGGTGACCGTGACCGATGAAGCCGAGGCGGCGCATCTTGTGCAGGCCGAGACCGGCCAACCCGCCAGCCCGGCGCCGGTGCCAGGGCAAGGGGGGCCCGCCGCATGAGCCGCGAATATTCCGAAGCGGGCGATCACCTCGTCAGCCGCCAGCCGGTCATCCTGTCGCGCTACCGGTGGTTCACGCGGCTGAACCATTGGACCATTGCGATCACCACGATCCTGCTGATGCTCTCTGGCCTCGCCTTCTATTCGCCCGCGCTTTACGGACTGACGGCGCTGTTCGGCGGCGGGCAGAATGCGCGCTGGCTGCATCCTTTCCTGGGGCTGGTGCTGGCGGTGGGCTATCTGCTGATCTTCATCCAGCTTGTTCCTCGTAACCTGCCGCGCCGCGACGACGTGGTCTGGGTCAAGCATATCCGGGACGTGATGGACCAGAACGAGGAAAAGCTGCCCACCCTTGGCAAATACAATGCCGGGCAGAAATTCGTCTTCTGGGCCATGGGTCTGCTGATCCTGACGCTGCTCGGCACGGGCATCATGATCTGGCAGGAATATTTCCCGGATCTGGTGTCTATCCCCGACCGCCGCCTGGCCATGCTGGCCCATTCCGCCGCCGCGATCCTGATGCTTCTGGTCTTCATCCTGCATGTCTATGCGGCGATCTGGACGCGCGGCACCATCCGCGCCATGACGCGCGGCTCGGTCACTGGCGGCTGGGCCTTCCGGCACCATCGCAAATGGCTGCGCGAAGTGGCTGGACGGTCGCGGCGCGAGACGTCAAACTGAGATGCGTGACGGCATCGCCGGTCGCAGAACGCCGTGGCCGGTCGGCCCGGAAAGGAAGAGATGAGCCAGGGCGTCCAGCCTGACCCCAGCCTGATCGGCGGCGTGCCGGTGCCGCCCTTCGTGATCCTGCCCGATCCTGCCCGCGTCTTCGCGCTCCGCGAGGCGCGCTTCGCCTTTCTGGCGAGATCTGGCAACCTTGCCCCTTATCTCGCCTTTCTGGCTGCCTTGACCGGGCTGCAAGCGCGGCTTTGCTTCGAGCTGCCGCCTGTCAGGGCATCCGGTCACCTCGACCGCGCGCTGCTGGCGGCTGACCCAGCCTTGCACGCAACCCTGATCACGCTCTGCGCAGAAGCTGAAAGGCTCGACATGCCGGACAGCGCCAGGCAAGCGCTTCAAGCGGTGGCACTGGCAGATGCGCAGGACCGCGCTTGGCTTCTTTCCAATGTGCTGGACGATGCCATCCCCGCCGACGGCCCGGCCCCGCATCTTTTCGCGGCGCTGGCGGCGCAAGTGCACCTGACCCGCCTTGCCGCGACGCTGGACGCCAAGGCGCTGTCCCCCCGCGGCATTGGGCAGTGCCCGGCCTGTGGCGGCCGCCCCGCCACCTCGACTGTTACAGGCGCGCCGGGGATCGAGAATATCCGCTACGCCTGCTGCGCCCTCTGCGCGACGCAATGGAATGCGGTTCGCATCACCTGCCTGTGCTGCGGGCAGGGCGGCAAGATCTCCTATCGTTCGGCCGAGACCACCGAAGCCACGGTCAAGGCCGAATGCTGCGGCGACTGCAACTCCTGGGTCAAGATCCTCTATGCCAGCAAGAACCCGACGCTTGATCCCATCGCCGATGATGTCGGCAGCCTGGGTCTGGATCTGATGATGAGAGAGTCAGGTCTGATCCGCGGCGGCGCCAATCCCTTCCTCGTGGGCTATTGATGGACGGCTTTCGTGCCCTGCCTTCAGTCGACCAGCTTTTGACCGGGGCCGAGGGGCAGGCGCAGGTGGCCCAGCATGGCCGCGCGGTTGTCACCGCCGCCATTCGCGCGCGGCTTGACGCCGCCCGCACTGCGATCCGGCGGGGGGGCGACGGTGCGGCGCTGGCCGCCCTTCTGCCCGACCAGATCGAGGCCGACCTTGCCCGTCAGGCCCGGTCCGCGCTGCGCCCGGTGCTGAACCTGTCGGGCACGGTCCTGCACACCAACCTTGGCCGTGCCATCCTGCCCCCCGAAGCGATCGAAGCCGCCGCGCAGGCGATGGCCAATCCGCTGGCTCTGGAGTTCGACCTGGGCGGCGGATCACGGGGCCAGCGCGACGATCATCTGCGCGGGCTCTTGTGCGAGTTGACCGGGGCCGAGGATGCCACCCTCCTCAACAACAACGCGGCCGCCGTGCTGATCGCGCTCAATACATTCTCGCTCGGGCGCGAAACCGTGGTCTCGCGGGGAGAATTGATCGAGATCGGCGGCGCCTTCCGGTTGCCCGATATCATGGCCCGCGCCGGGGCGGTTCTGCGCGAGATCGGCACCACCAACCGCACCCATCCACGCGACTATCAGGATGCGTTGCGGTCGGAAACCGGGCTGATCCTCAAGGTCCATACCTCGAATTATCGGATTGAGGGCTTTACCGCCGAAGTACCCGCGCCGGATCTGGCGGCCATGGCCCGCGCCGCCGGATTGCCGTTGATGAACGATCTTGGCGCAGGCTCGCTGGTCGATCTGTCCGTCTACGGGCTGCGCCGCGAACCTACCGTCGCCGAGGCGGTGGCCGAAGGCGCCGATCTGGTGACGTTCTCGGGCGACAAGTTGCTGGGCGGGCCGCAGGCGGGTTTCATCGTCGGGCGCAAGGATCTGATTGCCCAGATCAACAGGAACCCGCTGAAGCGCGCCTTGCGGCTGGACAAGATCCGTATCGCGGCGCTGGAGGCGACCCTGCGGCTGTATCGCGATCCCGACCGGCTGGCCGAGCGTTTGCCCACGCTGCGCTACCTGTCGCGCCCTGAACCTGAGATCGCCGCCATGGCCGCCCGGCTGGCCCCGCAGGTCCAGGCCATTGTTGCCGCCTGGGACTATGCCTGTGCGCCCTGCGCCTGTGCGAGCCAGATCGGTTCGGGCGCGCTGCCGGTTGACACGATCCCTTCGGCGGGGCTGCGGCTGACGGGACGGGGCGGCGACGCGGCTGACAGGCTTTCGGTCCGGCTGCGCACCGCGCCCCGTCCGATCGTCGGCCATATCCGCGACGGCGCGCTGATCCTTGACCTGCGCTGCCTTTCGCGTGACGACGACCTTCTCTCTGCCTTGGCCCTGGCATGATCGTCGGCACGGCAGGCCATATCGACCATGGCAAGACCGCATTGGTAAAGGCGTTGACCGGCGTCGATGCCGACCGGCTGGCAGAAGAAAAGGCCCGAGGCATCACCATCGACCTTGGCTTTGCCTATGCCGATCTGGGCGGCGGGGCGGTGACGGGCTTCGTCGATGTGCCGGGGCATGAGCGGTTGGTGCACACGATGCTGGCGGGGGCGGGGGGCATCGATTTCGCCCTGCTGGTCGTCGCCGCCGATGACGGCGTGATGCCGCAAACCCGCGAACATCTGGCGATCCTGCATCTTCTGGGCCTCACGCGTGGCCTCGTCGCTCTGACCAAGGCGGATCTCGCCGATGCGGCGCGTCTTGGCCAGGTGAAGGCCGAGATTCGCGGCGCTCTGGGCGGTACCACCCTGGCCGGGGCCGAGATCCTGCCCGTCTCTGCGCTGACCGGGCAGGGCATCGACATGCTGCGCGCGCGCCTGATCGAAGCAGAGGCCGCCACTGCCGCCCGTGCCGCGCTTGGCCCCGCGCGGCTTTCGGTCGACCGCAGCTTCACCCTGACCGGCGCGGGCACGATTGTCACCGGCATGGCGCTGGCCGGTACCCTGCACCCCGGCGACAGCCTGATCGTCAGCCCCCAGGGCCTGCCCGTCCGGCTGCGCGGGCTGCACGCCCAGAACCGCAAGGCGGAAGCTGGCCATGCCGGGCAGCGCTGCGCGCTGAACCTGGCGGGCGATGGCGTGAACAAGGAGGCGATCCAGCGCGGCGACTGTCTTGTCGCCCCTGGTTTCCACGCCCCCGCCGATCGCATCGACGCCCGTCTCACCCTGCTTGCCACCGAAGGCAAACCCCTCACCGCCTGGTTCTCGGCCCGTCTGCATAGCCATGCCGCCGAGGCCGGGGTGCATGTCGTGCCCTTGCAAGACGCCATAGCCCCGGGCGAGACCGGCTTTGTCCAGCTTGTCCTCGACCGGCCGCTGGCAGCGCAGGTCGGCGACCGCTTCATCCTGCGCGATCCCTCGGCCAGCCGAACTATCGGCGGCGGGCTTTTTCTTGACCTGCGCGCCCCCGCCCGTCACCGCCGCAAACCGGAACGCCTGGCCGCGCTGACCGCCGCCCTTTCCGCCACGCCGGCCGAGGCGTTGCGCGGCCTTGCCGAGGCCGGGCCGGTCGATCTGGCGGCCTTCCTGCGCGACCGAGGGATCGATGCGGGGCAGGGGCCGGACCTCTTGCACGCGGCGGGCGCAGGCCAGATCGGTCCCCTTGCGCTGTCCCATGCGCGGTTTGACGACCTGCGCGCTCAGGCGCAGGCCCGGCTGGCGGCCTTCCATGACGAGAAGCCCGACCTTGTCGGCCTTGGCCGCGAACCCCTGCGCGTGTCGCTGAACCCGCGCCTGCCGCGCGATGCCTTCCTGCCCTTCCTACACAGCGAGGCGCTGGCCGGGCGGCTGGTGCTCGAAGGGTCTTTCCTGCGCCTGCCAAGCCATGAGGTGAAGCTGAACGAGGGGGACGAGGCGCTCTACGCCGCTCTCCTGCCCGGCCTTCAGGGCGAGGCCCGCTTTCGCCCGCCTCGCGTGCGCGACTTTGCCCATATGCTGCTATTGCCCGAAGCCGAGATCCGCCGGGTCATGCGCCTGTGCCAGCGGCTTGGCCGTATCGACCAGATTGGCCCTGATCATTATTTCCACCGCCCGGCCCTGGCCGAAATGCTGGCCATTCTTGCCGAGATCGAAGCGGCAAGCCGGGATGGCTGGATCACCGCCGCCGCTTTCCGCGACCGGGTGCAGAACGGCCGCAAGGTGGCGATCGAGATCCTCGAATATTTCGACCGGCTGGGCGTGACCTTGCGCCGTGGCGACCTGCGGCGCATAAATCCGCATCGTCGCGACCAGTTTGATGCCTGACCGCGGGTTCGGGACAGGGAAGGGAAGCGTCCCCGGTGGGGCGGCCGGACTTCAAATCCGGTTGGGGCAGTCAGGCTGTCCCGGGTGGGTTCGACTCCCATTCCCCTCCGCCAATAGGCAGTAGCATGGCCTGCGCAATGGCGCCCATGCTCCGGCAAGGGCCGGGCGCCGAAGGGGGCTGACTAAAGCCCGACCATGCGCCTAATATCTGCGGGCGTCGCCCCTTCGGCCCGGTATTTCGCCAAGGCCTGCGCATCGTCACGCTTGGCCAGCCGCTTTCCTAGATCGTCGCGGATCAGCCGGTGGTGGTGGTAGATTGGCGTTGGCAGGCCGAGCAGGCGCTGAAGCAGAACATGGATCGGCGTCGCCTCGAGCAGGTCTTCGCCACGGATGACATGGGTGATGCCCTGGGCCGCGTCGTCAATGACGACGGCAAGGTGATAGGAGGTGCCGAAGTCGCGGCGGGACAGAACGATGTCCCCGATCTTCTCTTCGAAGGCGTCGCGGTTGGTGAAGATGGTCCCGGCGTGCCCGGATCCGGTTTCGCTGAACCAGGGGCCCCAATCGGTGGCATCCGCACGAAGGATGGCAGGTTCGCAGCAGGCTGTGGCCCGGCCCATATCCAGCCGCAGGTGCATCTCGGCGGGACGGGGAAGCATCGAGCAGGGAAGGCCCTTGCAATGTTGCCCGCGACAAGTGCCGGGGTAGATCGGACCGTCCGGGCCCGGCAAGACACCCTCTTGCGGTGCCCCCAGCGCCAGCTCGATATCCCGGCGGCTGCAGGTGCACGGATAGAGCAAATCCCTGGCCCAGAGCTGATCGAGGGCCCTCGCATAGTTCGGCAGGCGTTCGGATTGCCGCATCGGCTTGGCATCCCAGGTCAGGCCCAGCCACGTCAGGTCCTCGATCAGTTGGGCTTCCCACGAGGACTTCGATCTCTGACGGTCGATATCCTCGATCCTCAACAGGAACTGCCCGCCTTCTGCCCGCGCCATGTCATGGGCGAGGATCGCCGAATAGGCATGGCCCAGATGCAGGGGGCCGGTGGGCGAAGGCGCGAAGCGGGTTACGAAAGCCATGCCGCGAAAGCCATTTTCGCGCGGTCGGTATAGGCCTTGTAGCGGTCCTTGCGACCCTTGCGACCGCCTTTGGCGTCGATCGGGGGAAAGAGGCCGAAATTGACGTTCATCGGCTGGAAGGTCTTGGCGTCGGCCCCGCCGGTGATGTGGGTGATCAGGGCGCCCATCGCGGTGTCGGGCGGCGGCGGCGGCACGACCCCGCCCCGCATTTCCGCAGCGGCCATGCGGCCCGCAAGAAGGCCCATCGCGGCGGATTCGACATAGCCCTCAACCCCGGTGATCTGGCCGGCGAAGCGGATGTTCGGGCGGCTGCGCAGGCGCATCTGTTCATCGAGCAATGTGGGCGAGTTGATGAACGTGTTGCGGTGAATGCCGCCCAGCCGGGCGAAACTGGCATTCTCCAACCCCGGAATCATCTTGAAAACAGCGGTTTGCGCGCCGTATTTCATCTTGGTCTGGAAGCCGACGATATTGTAGAGCGTGCCCAATTTGTTGTCGCGGCGCAGCTGCACCACGGCATAGGGTTTCACCGGGTTGTGCGGATTGGTCAGACCGACCGGCTTCATCGGGCCGAAGCGCAGCGTCTCGCGGCCACGTTCGGCCATGACCTCGATCGGCAGGCATCCGTCGAAATAGCCCGCCGTCTCGCCTTCGTGAAATTCGGTCTTTTCCGCTGCAAGGATCGCGTCGATGAAGGCCTCATACTGAGCCTTGTCCATCGGGCAGTTCATATAGGCGGTCTGTTCTTCCGCTGTCTCGCCCTTGTCATAGCGCGACTGCATCCAGGCGACCGACATGTCGACGCTTTCGGCGTAGACGATGGGCGCGATGGCGTCGAAAAAGGCCAGCGCCTCGGCCCCGGTGGCGGCGCGGATGCTCTCGGCCAGCCTGGCGCTGGTCAGCGGGCCGGTGGCGATGATCCAGTGGCCGGATGAGGGAAGTTCGGTAACTTCTTCATAAGACGTGGAAATCAGCGGATGGGATTTCAGGCGTTCCGTCACGGCGGCGGCAAAGGGATCGCGGTCCACCGCCAGCGCGCCGCCCGCAGGCAGGCGGTGCTGCGTCGCCATTTCCATGATCAACCCGCCCGCCGCCCGCATTTCCCAATGCAGAAGCCCGACGGCATTCCGTTCGTCGTCGTCCGAGCGGAAAGAGTTCGAGCAGACCATCTCGGCGAAATCGCCGGTGCGATGGGCGAAGGTGGCGACCTGCGGGCGCATTTCATGCAGGACCACGGGCACGCCGGCCTGCGCGGCCTGCCAGGCAGCCTCGGACCCAGCCATGCCGCCGCCGATGATGTGAAGGGGTTCCATGGCCGCGATTTACCCGGCGCGGGGACCCGTGGCAAGCGGGGCCAGGGGCTCTGCCCCTCGCGGCTCTGCCACTCACCCCGGGATATTTGGGAACAGAAGAAAGGGCTAGATCAGCGCGATGCGTTCGCGCTGCGATGGATCCGGATAGGGGCGATACAGGCCCATCTCGGCGCGGGCGATCATGCCATGCATCTGGTCATAGCGCCGCGTCGCCTCGTCATCGGCCATGGCCAGCGCCGAGAAGGCGGCGTCGAGCGTGGCGAGGCCGGGGATTTCGATTTCGACGAGGAAGTCGGTATGACCGCCGGAAGCGAGGCCGAACTTGCGGCGCAACAGCCGCCAGCCGGTGATCAGGCCCCTGGCCTGAAGATGGTCCATCCAGTGCTGCGTTGCCTGGGCGAAGGACAGGGCGCGCGCCTCGGGGCGAAGTTCGATCAGACAGTGGTAAAGGTTCATCGGCGGCGCCTTCGCGGGCAAGGATCGCCGCAAAGGATTGCCGCAAAGGATTACCGGGCGCTTAAGAGCTGCCTCTGTTCTGCGGCGAAGGCGGCGGGGTCGGAGATATCATGCCCCAAGGCCGCCGCCTTATCGAAAAAGCCGGGTGCGGGGAGGCCGGGGGTGAGCCGTGCCTCGCAAAGCGCCGCCCGCAAAGGGTGTCCGGCGGCGGTGTCGGCTTCCATCAGGGCCTCGAGCGCGGCGGTCAGATCAGCCATGCGCAGCCCAAGCTCACGCGCCAGCGCGCCGTAGGGGATGGTCTGGCCCGCCGCCGACAAAGCGGCGAGCCGGATCTCAAGCGGGGTCATCACCCTGTTCCGCCACGCGCGCGACCGAGACCACATCCTCATCCGCCGCGACGTTGAAGACGCGCACGCCGCCGGCCGAGCGCGAGCGGAAACTGACCTGTTCGACCGGCGTGCGGATCGACTGGCCGGTCGAGGTGGCGAGCATGATCTGGTCGGACAGGTCGACCGGGAAGGAGGCCACGATGCGGCCACCCCTTGGCCCCGGCGAGATCGCCTTGACCCCCATGCCGCCGCGCCCGCGCACCGGGTAATCGTGCGACGACGACAGCTTGCCCGACCCGCCCGCGGTGATGGTGAGGATCAGGTCTTCCGCCGCCGACATTTCGGCATAGCGTTCGGGCGACAGCTGGCCCGCCGCCACGGCGGGTTCCTCGTCATCCTCCGACGCCTCATCCTCTGTCACACCGGCCATCAGGCGGCGCTGTTTCAGATAGGCCTCGCGTTCCTCGGGGGTGGCCTCGAAATGGCGGATGATCGCCATGGACACGACCTTGTCGCCCGCCCCCAGCCGGATGCCGCGCACGCCGGTCGAGCCGCGCGACTTGAAGACGCGAATCTCGGTGGTCGGGAAGCGGATGGCGCGGCCGCCCATGGTGACCAGCATCACATCGTCGCTGTCATTGGCGATGGCGGCATTCACCAGCGTCGTGCCCTCGGGCAGGTTCATCGCGATCTTGCCGTTGCGCTTGACATTGGTGAAGTCAGAAAGGTCGTTCTGCCGGACATCGCCATCCGAAGTGGCGAAGACGATCTGCAGCGAGGCCCAGTCTTCCTCGGGCACATCCACCGGCATCAGCGCGGCGATGGAGACGCCGTTCTGGATCGGCAGGATATTGACCAGGGCCTTACCCTTGGCGGTGCGGCCCGCCACCGGCAGGCGCCAGGTCTTGAGCTTGTAGACCATGCCATCGGTGGTGAAGAACAGAAGCCAGGTATGGGTATTGGCGACGAAAAGCGTCGTCACCACATCGTCTTCCTTGGTGGCCATCGAGGCCAGGCCCTTGCCGCCGCGGTTCTGGCTGCGGAATTCGGCCAGCGGCGTGCGCTTGATATAGCCGCCCGAGGTGATGGTCACGACCATATCCTCGCGCTCGATCAGATCCTCGTCGTCCATGTCGCCTTCCCAATCGGCGATCTCGGTGCGGCGGGGGACGGCGAAATTGGCTTTGATCTCGGACAACTCGTTCGAGATGATCGCCATGATCCGCTCGCGCGAGGACAGGATGTCGAGGTAATCCTTGATCTTGGCGGCCAGCTCTTCCAGCTCGTCGGTCACTTCCTTGACACCCAGGGCCGTCAGGCGTTGCAGGCGAAGGTCCAGGATGGCGCGGGCCTGGATTTCCGACAGGTTGTAGGTGCCGTCCTCGTTGATCTTGTGGCTTGGGTCGTCGATCAGCCGGATATAGGCGGCGATGTCATGGGCGGGCCAGCGCCGGGTCATCAGCCGCTCGCGCGCTTCGGCCGGATCGGCCGAGGAGCGGATGGTGGCGACCACCTCGTCCACATTCGACACCGCGACCGCAAGGCCGCAGAGGATATGGCTGCGCTCGCGCGCCTTGCGCAGCTCATAGGCCGTGCGGCGGGCGACGACCTCTTCGCGGAAGGTCACGAAATGCGACAGGAAATCGCGCAGCGTCAGCGTTTCGGGCCGGCCGTTGTTCAGCGCCAGCATGTTGCAGCCGAAGGAAACCTGCATCGGCGTGAAGCGCCAGAGCTGGTTCAGCACCACATCGGGCGTGGCGTCGCGCTTCAGCTCGATCACCACGCGCACACCGACGCGGTCGGATTCGTCGGCGACGGTGGCGATGCCGTCGATGCGCTTTTCACGCACCTGTTCGGCGATCTTCTCGATCATCGACGCCTTGTTCACCTGGAAGGGGATCTCATCGATGATGATCGCCCAGCGGTCCTTGCGCAGTTCTTCCACATGGGTCTTGGCCCGGATGATCACCGAACCGCGGCCTTCGAGATAGGCTTTCCGCGCGCCGGACCGGCCCAGGATCATGCCGCCCGTCGGGAAATCGGGGGCGGGCACGTGCTCCATCAGCTGTTCGGTCGAGATGTCGGGGTTCTGGATCAGGGCCAGCGTGGCGTCGACCACTTCCCCAAGGTTGTGTGGCGGGATGCGGGTCGCCATGCCGACGGCGATGCCTTCCGAGCCATTGACCAGCATGTTCGGGAAACGCGCAGGCAGGACGGTGGGTTCGCGATCCTTGCCGTCGTAATTGTCCTGGAAATCGACGGTGTCCTTGTCGATATCGTCCAGAAGCGCCAGGGCCGCGCGTTCCAGACGCACTTCGGTATAGCGGAAGGCGGCCGGCGGGTCGCCGTCCATCGAACCGAAATTACCCTGCCCGTCGAGAAGCGGCAGGGACATCGAGAAGTCCTGCGTCATCCGCACCAGCGCGTCATAGATCGAGGCGTCGCCATGCGGGTGGTATTTCCCCATCGCCTCGGCCACCGGGCGCGAGGATTTCCGATAGGGCTTGTCATGCGTGTTGCCGACATCGTGCATGGCGTAAAGAATGCGCCGATGCACAGGTTTTAGGCCGTCACGCAGGTCGGGGATGGCCCGGCTGACGATGACCGACATGGCATAGTCGAGATAGGCCGTGCGCATTTCCTGCGCGATATCGACCTGCGGGCCATGCGGGGCCGGACCCTCGGGGGGCGCGCCTGCAATATCAGTGTCTTCGGGGGTGTCCGCCACGGTCTTCCTTGCCTGCCCGGAAGGGGCCCAGATTTTGTTGCGCAGACCTTACACCATCCCAATCCTTGGGTGCAAGGATGGGGGCGGTGCGTTGGCAGCACTGTTGGAAGCGGAGTGACAAGGTATTGAAATCGTTGCGTGATTCTTAAATTCTGTCATGCTTGGCTCATGGGGGCGAAAGGAGGCATCACCCATGCAGGCAAGCGAGACCGAGCTGATGCTCAGGGGGTACGGGATGACCACGGCGGAAATCTATTACCGCATGCCGGATTATCGAAGCGTTATCAACAGCTTCGTCTGGCAGCACATGGATCTGGCGCCCGATTACCCTGAGCTGTTCCGATTCATCGAATTCTGGCAGGGCAATATCGAAGGCCCGCTGCATTCCGTGCGTTTCACCCATCGCAAGCTGATTGGCCCGGGCGAATGGCGCAATGTGGTGGGGGAGTTCCGTCTGCACTGACAGGCGCGGGGCTTGAAGCTGGCGATGGCGGCGCGTAAGGCGGCGCGCCATGACGCTTGACGCTCCGAAATCGAAAAGAACCGCCGTGACCAGCGTCAAGGCGCTGGACGAGCTGGGTCTTGTAACAGATGACCGCGCCACGCTGGAGGCGGTCGCTGCGGCTTTCCGGATACGGATCAGCCCCGAGATGCTGGCGGTGGAAGATGCGGGCGTGCGAGCGCAATTCCTGCCGGATGCTCGCGAGTTGCGGATGCGGCCCGAGGAACTGGCCGACCCGATCGGCGACGATGCGCATCGCCCCGTGCCGGGCCTGACCCATCGCTACCCCGATCGCGCCATCCTGCACGCGACCCAAAGCTGCGAGGTCTATTGCCGCTTCTGTTTCCGTCGCGAGACGGTGGGCGAGACGGGCCTTCTGGCCGAAGCCGAATTCGACCGGGTGATCGACTATCTGCGCGCCACGCCCGCTGTTCGCGAGGTGATCTTCACCGGGGGCGATCCGCTGACCCTGTCGCCCCGCCGACTGGGCGCGATGCTGGACCGGCTGGAAGAACTGGGCAGCGTCGAACTGGTGCGCTTCCACACCCGCGTTCCGGTGGTGGCGCCGGAGAAGATCAGCGAAGGCCTGGCGCAAATTCTGGACCGGGACTTGCCGGTCTGGCTGGTGCTGCATGTCAACCATGCCGCGGAACTGACCGAGGCGGCGGGGGCCGCGCTGCGGCGGCTGAACCGGGCGGGGGTGCCGCTTCTGTCGCAATCGGTGCTGCTGAAGGGCGTGAATGCCGATGCCGACACGCTGGAAACCCTGTTCCGCGCCCTGCTGCGGCACCGGGTCAAGCCCTATTACCTGCATCATCCCGATCTGGCCAAAGGCACCGGGCATTTCCGGCTGACACTGGCGGAAGGACAGGCGATCCTGGCTGCGCTGCGCGGCAGGATGACCGGAATTGGCCAACCGCTCTATGTGCTGGATATTCCGGGCGGCCATGGCAAGGTGCCGGTCGGGCCAGGTTATCTGCGGGGCGACGGGCAGGGCGGCTGGATCGTCACCGACCCGCAGGGGGGCGAGCACCCCTACCGCGATCTCTGACGTCGGCCCGCCCGGGGGTTTCACACCCCCGGACCCCCGTGGGATATTTGAGAACAGAAGAAGAGGCGTAGCCGGGTCATTTCGATCGTGTCGGCCGGTCGAAGACCTTCTTGCCCATCAGGCTGCCGACCAGATCGACCATCAGCCGTGCGGTCATGCCGCGGTCGTCGAGGAAGGGGTTCAGCTCGACCAGGTCGAGGCTGGTGACAAGGCCGGATTCATGCAGCAGCTCCATCACCAGATGCGCCTCGCGGAACGTGGTGCCGCCGGGAACGGTGGTGCCCACGGCCGGCGCTATCGAGGGGTCGAGGAAATCGACATCCAGCGAGACATGCAACATGCCGCCATCCTTGCGGCAGCGGTTGAGAAAGTCGCGCAGCGGTTTGACGATTCCATGTTCATCGATCACCCGCATGTCGTTGATGGCGATGTCGCGTTCCTGCATGGCTGCCTGTTCCTCGGGATCGACCGAGCGGATGCCGAACATGCAGATGCGCGGCGCGGGAACTGCGGCGGGAAAGGGCGGGAAGGCGTCGAAGCCGTCGCGCCCGTTGATATAGGCCAGCGGCGTGCCGTGCAGATTGCCGGAGGTCGTCGTCATCGGCGTGTGGAAATCGGAATGGGCGTCGAGCCAGAGCAGGTAGAGTGGCCGGCCCTGACGCGCGGCGAAAGTGGCGGCCCCGGCGACCGAGCCGAGGGCAAGGGAATGGTCGCCCCCCATGATGATCGGGAAGCCGCCCTCGGACAGCGCGTCGTCAACGCGGTCGCGCAGCACTTCGGTCCAGCCCAGCGTCTCGGCCAGGGAATGGACCGCGGGGTTGGGGCAGGTAACGGCTTGCAGCGCAGGCAGGGCGACATCGCCCCAATCTTCGACCGCATGGCCTTCGGACGCGATCTCGCGCGCGATTCCCGCCACGCGATAGGCGGCGGGGCCCATCAGGCAGCCGGGGCGTTTCTGGCCGCTGTCGATGGGCGCGCCGATGAGGATGGTGCGGGTCATGGGAGCCTCCGTCCTGATCCGGCGCTAGGGTTACACGCCCCTGCGGCTGCGGGCCAGAGGCCAATGGCCGCCGGATGACAAGACCGCGACGCTTGCGCGCAGCCCATTGGAAGGGGGGCGGTTGCGGATTAGGGTGGCGCGGAACCCCGGGGGGAAGCGGATGATCGTCGAGCTTGGACATTTCGCGCTGGTTCTGGCGCTTATGGTGGCACTGGTGCAGGCGTTGTTGCCCCTATGGGGGGCGCATCGCGGCAATGCCGCGCTGATGGCGGTGGCGGCCCCGGCGGCGGTGGTGCAATTCGCCCTTCTGGCGCTGTCTTTCGGGGTCTTGACCTGGGCTTTCGTGGTCTCGGATTTCTCGCTGGCCGTGGTGACGGCCAACAGCCACACGTTGAAGCCGATGCTCTACAAGATCACCGGCACCTGGGGGAACCATGAAGGGTCGCTTCTTCTGTGGTCGCTGATCCTGGCGCTGTTCGGCGCCAGCGCGGCCTGGTTCGGCGGCAACCTGCCCGACCGGCTGCGGGCGCGGGTGATCGCGGTGCAGGGGCTGATCGGCGTGGCCTTCATCGCCTTTCTTCTGTTCACCTCGAACCCGTTCTGGCGCCTGCAAACCCCGCCTTTGGATGGCAATGACCTGAACCCCTTGCTTCAGGACCCTGGCCTCGCCTTCCACCCCCCGTTCCTCTACCTTGGCTATGTTGGGCTGAGCATGGCCTTTTCCTTCGCCATCGCGGCGCTGATCGAGGGCCGGGTTGACGCCGCCTGGGCGCGCTGGGTGCGGCCCTGGACGCTGGCGGCCTGGATCTTCCTGACCATCGGTATCGCGCTGGGGTCGTGGTGGGCCTATTACGAACTGGGCTGGGGCGGCTTCTGGTTCTGGGACCCGGTGGAAAATGCCAGTTTCATGCCCTGGCTTCTGGCCGCCGCCCTGCTGCACAGCGCCATCGTCGTGGAAAAGCGCGAGAGCCTGAAGAGCTGGACCATCCTGCTGGCGATCCTCGCCTTCGGCTTCTCGCTGATCGGCACGTTCATCGTGCGTTCGGGCGTGATCACCAGCGTGCACAGCTTCGCCTCGGACCCGGAGCGCGGCGTCTTCATCCTGGGCATCCTCGCCTTCTTCACCGGCGGCGGGCTGGTGCTTTATGCGCTCCGCGCCAGCGCGATGGAGGCCAAGGGCTTGTTCGGCATGGTCAGCCGGGAATCGGCGCTGGTGCTGAACAACATCCTCCTGGCGGTCTCGGCCTTTGTCGTCTTCATCGGCACGATCTGGCCCCTGATTTCCGAAATCATGATGGACCGCGTGGTCTCGGTGGGCGAGCCCTTCTTCAATGCCGCCTTCACGCCCTTCTTCGTGGCGCTGGCGGTGGTGCTGCCCGCAGGCGCGATGCTGGCCTGGAAGCGGGGCGATCTTGTGCGCGCGCTGAAAGGGCTGATACCGGTGGCGGCGCTGTCGGTCGCGCTGGCGCTCTTGGTCTGGGCGATGCAGAGCGGGCGGTCGGCGCTGGGGCCGATCGGCGTTCTCTTGGGCGCCTGGGTGGTGCTGGGCGCGCTGTGGGATCTGTGGAGCCGCACCGGGCGCGGCCCGAACCGGCTATCGCGTCTGACCCGCCTGCCGCGCGCCGATTGGGGCAAGGCCAGCGCCCATGCGGGCCTGGGCGTCCTGATCTTCGCCGTCGCGGCCATGCATGCCTGGAAGGTCGAGGTCATCCGCGTGGCGCAACTGGGCGAAACCTTCGCGCTGGGCCAGTATGACGTCACCGTGAAGGAGGTGCATGACGAGCAGGGGCCGAATTACCGCACCACTATGGCCGAGATGGTCGTGACGAAGGCGGGCGCGCCTGTGGCGGTGATGTTTCCCGAGAAGCGCTTCTATCCGGTCCAGTCCATGCCGACGACCGAAGCCGCCATCCACCAGACCGCGCTGCGCGACCTGTATCTGGTGATCGGCGATCCGCAGCAGGGCGGCGGCTGGGCGGTGCGCGGCTATCTGGAGCCCTTTGCGGTCTGGCTGTGGATCGGTTCTGGGCTGATGGCGCTGGGCGGGCTTCTGAGCCTGACCGATCGGCGCTATCGCGTGGCGGCAGGCGCGCGACGCCCGGTGGTGCAAGGGGTTCCGGCGGAATGAAGGGTTTGGCGGCTTGGCGGGGCAGAACCGCATCCTGCGTCCTGGCACTGGCGCTGCTGGCCGCACCGGCCCTTGCGGTGCAACCTGACGAGATGCTGGCGGACCCGGCGCTTGAGGCGCGGGCGCGCGAGATCTCCAAGAACATCCGCTGCCCGGTCTGCCAGGGCGAATCGATTGACGACAGCAATGCCGCGATCAGCCATGACCTGCGGGTGATCATCCGCGAGCGTCTGGTGGCGGGGGACACGGACGATGAGGTGGTCGATTTCATCGTCGAGCGCTACGGCGAATTCGTCCTGTTCAACCCGCGCGCCTCGGGATTGAACCTGATCCTGTGGCTGGCCGGCCCGGCCATGCTGCTGCTGGGCGGGGGCATCGCAATCATGGCCATGCGCCGGCGTGAGGCGCCTTCTGAAGCTGCCCTGACTGCGGCCGAGGAAGCCCGGCTGAAGGAACTTCTCAAGGACTGAGCTGACGCAGCGTTCGGCTTTCCTGCCGGGTCGCGCCTGCTAGGTTGGCCCGCAACAGGGAGGCGCGGTCATGAGCTACGAGACGATTGAGGTCAGCGAGACAGGCGGCGTCGCCACCATTGCGATGAACCGGCCAGCGGTGATGAACGCGTTGTCCTCGCAGATGCGGCTGGATCTGGCCGAGGCGCTGGAAGCCGCAGCAGGAACTGCCCGTTGCATCGTGTTGACCGGCACGGGGCGGGCCTTCTGCTCGGGGCAGGACCTTCAGGATGCCACCAATATCGCCGCGGTGGATTTCGAACGCATCCTGAACGAGGAATATGTGCCCCTGTTGCGCCTCATCACCGATGCACCCGTGCCGGTGATCGCGGCGGTGAATGGCGCGGCGGCGGGGGCGGGGGCCAATCTGGCGCTGGCCTGCGACGTGGTGATCGCGGCTGAAAGCGCCAGTTTCATCCAGGCCTTCACCCGGATCGGGCTGATCCCAGATGCGGGCGGCACCCATTGGCTGCCGCGCCAGATCGGCCTGGCCCGCGCCATGGGGGCGGCGCTCTTCGCCGACAAGATCGGTGCCCGGCAGGCCGCCGATTGGGGGATGATCTGGGAAGCGGTGCCGGATGCAGAATTCGAGGCGGTGGTCGCCGCCCGCGCCGGGCATCTGGCGGCGGGGCCGACCGGGGCCTATCGCGCGCTGAAACAGGCGCTGCGGGGCAGTTTCGATCTGGACCTTGCCGGCGCATTGGCCCTCGAGGCCAGACTGCAGGGCCAGTGCGGTGCCAGCGCCGATTTTGTCGAAGGAGTCACGGCTTTTCTTGAAAAGCGCGCGCCCCGCTTCAAGGGCGCCTGAAGCCGCGTCATACTCGGTCGCCGGATCAGAAGGGGGCCTCATGACCGAGCCGAATCGCGACGACGTGCTGCGCGCTTATTACCGCATCCGCCGGATGCTGGGCTGGCTGGGCTTCACCTTGCCCTTCCTGCTGATCCTGGGCGGCTGGTTCAGCCAGGGCGCGGTGGAGCCGTCGATCTCGGACTATTACCATACGCTGATGCGCGATGTTTTCGTCGGTGTGCTGACGGCCATCGGCTTGTTCCTGATCACCTATCCCGGCCATGCGCGCCGTCCGGGCGAATGGCTGTCGGATGACATGATCACCACGGTCGCCGGGATCGCGGCCTTTGGCGTGGCCTATTTCCCGAACGAGATGCGGACGAACGCCAACCTGCTTGGTTCGATCACACAGCAGGCTTTGGGCTATAAATGGGCCGCCATGGCGCATTACGCCTCGGCCATCGTCTTCCTCTCGGCGCTGGCCGCGCTGTGCCTTGGCCGCTTCTCGCGCACCGCCAAGCCGCTGCGCCGCCGGATCTACCGCGCCTGCGGCTGGACGATCGCGGTGATGACGGTCGCGGTGATCGTGGCCAGCTGGTTCAAGGTGATGGGGCCGGACGGGCCGCAGAGGGTGGTCAACCACGCGCTGCTGGTCCTTTGGGGCGAGGCGATCGCGATCTGGGCCTTCGCGGTGGCCTGGCTGGTGAAGGGCAGGGTGGAGGAGCGGCGGGCGCGCCGCCCCTGAGGGTCACACCCCGCGCGACAGGGCTGCCACGCCGGTGCGGGCGATTTCCTTCAGGCCCAGCGGCCGCATCAATTCGGCGAAGGCATCGATCTTGTCGGACATGCCGGTCATCTCGAAGACAAAGCTTTCCAGCGTCGAGTCGACCACATTGGCGCGGAAGATCTCGGCCAGGCGCAGCGCCTCGATCCGCGCATCGCCCTTGCCCTGCACCTTGAACAACGCCAGTTCGCGCTGCACGCTCGGGCCCTCGGCGGTCAGGTCATGGACCTCATGCACCGGCACCATGCGCGACAGTTGCGCCTCGATCTGGTCGATCACGGCAGGCGTCCCGCGGGTGACCACGGTGATGCGGCTGCGGTGGCCGGTATGGTCGACCTCGGCCACGGTCAGGCTGTCGATATTGTAGCCGCGGCCGGAAAACAGGCCGATCACGCGGGCCAGCACGCCCGGCTCGTTCTCGACGATCACCGCAAGCGTGTGGCTTTCCTCGACCTCGATATGGCTGTCGCGTAGGTCATAGGCGGAATGGCTCGTCGAGCCTTTCTTGATGTTCAGTGCGGACATGTCATTCAATTCCTGTCGCAAGCTGGGCTTTGGTTGCATCGTCGAGATGGATAAGGCGCGACCGCCCCTTCGGCAGATCGGCGCAACCAGCCGTCGCATTCAGCAGCCGATTTTCTGTCAATCGCTCGGCCCGGTGTTCAGCGGCGTTTACGCTCCCCCAATTTCGCCTTCTCTGACGCAGCGCCGACGTGATGGACTGAGCGCTGTCATCATGGGTCGCAGCGTCCGTCAGGGTGATCTTACCCTTCAGCCGTGCTTTTCGGTTTGCACGCGCCTTGATCAGAGGCGCATGGCGCCGGGCTGCCTTGTTGGAGGCATTAGCGACGATTTTCCGCTGCCGACTATTGTCGCGGTCCTTCTCGGCGACAGGATCATTCCCCGTGCGCCGAGACGGTTTCTCTAAAAAATCAATAGCTGTCATCACACCAGCACCGCACCCGACTTGAAGGCGCTGGCATCGGCCGACAAGAGCATCTCGTTATGCGGCTTTCCGCTCGGGATCATCGGGAAACAGTTCTCATGCTTCTCGACCAGGCAATCGAAGATCACCGGCCCGTCATAGCGGATCATTTCCAGGATCGCGTCATCCAGGTCCTTGGGGTCCGAGACCTTGATGCCCTTGCAGCCGAAGGCCTCGGCCAGTTTCACGAAATCGGGCAGGCTTTCCGACCACGATTGTGAATAGCGCTCACCATGCAGCAATTCCTGCCACTGGCGCACCATGCCGAGGCGTTCATTGTTGAGGATGAACTGCTTGACCGGGGCGCGGAACTGCATCGCCGTGCCCATTTCCTGCATGTTCATCAGCCAGGACGCCTCGCCCGCGACGTTGATAACCAATGCTTCGGGATGGGCCACCTGAACGCCGATCGAGGCGGGCAGGCCATAGCCCATCGTCCCCAACCCGCCCGAGGTCATCCAGCGGTTCGGCGCGTCGAAGCCCAGGAATTGCGCCGCCCACATCTGGTGCTGGCCCACTTCGGTGGTGATGTAGCGGTCCATGCCCTTGGTCAGCGCTTCCAGCCGTTGCAGCGCATATTGCGGCTTGATCACCTTGTCCGAACCGGCATAGGCGAGGCAGTTCACGTTCCGCCATTCCTCGATCTGCGCCCACCATTTGGCGAGGCCGGCCTTGTTGACCTTGCGGCCGCGCGCCTTCCAGATCTTCAGCGCGTCTTCCAGCACATGGCCGACATCGCCCAGGATCGGCACATCGACGCGGATGACCTTGTTGATCGAGGAAGGGTCGATGTCGATATGGACTTTCTTCGAGCGGGGCGAGAAATCCTTGACCCGTCCGGTGATGCGGTCGTCAAAGCGCGCACCCACGTTGATCATCAGGTCGCAGCCATGCATGGCGAGATTGGCCTCATAGAGGCCGTGCATCCCGAGCATGCCGATCCATTCCTTGCCCGAGGCCGGATAGGCGCCCAGGCCCATCAGGGTGGAGGTGATCGGGAAGCCGGTGGCCTCGACCAGTTCGCGCAGCAATTGGCTCGCGGCCTTGCCCGAGTTGATGACACCGCCGCCGGTGTAGAAAAGCGGCCGTTCGGCGGTTTCCATCATCTCGACCAGACGGGTGATCGCTTCGATATCGCCCTTGACGCGCGGCTGGTAATGGCTGGGCTTAAGCTTTTCCTTGGGCGTGTAATCGGCGGTGGCAAATTGCACATCCTTCGGAATGTCGACCAGGACCGGGCCGGGGCGGCCCGCTGTGGCGACATGGAAGGCCTGATGGATGGTCTCGGCCAGTTTCGCCGTGTCCTTGACCAGCCAGTTCATCTTGGTGCAGGGCCGGGTGATGCCAACCGTATCGGCCTCCTGGAAACCGTCGGTGCCGATCATGAAGGTCGGGACCTGGCCGGTCAGGACGATGATCGGGATCGAATCCATCAGCGCATCGGTCAGGCCCGTGACGGCATTGGTCGCGCCGGGGCCAGAGGTCACCAGCGCAACGCCGGGCTTGCCGGTCGAGCGGGCATACCCCTCGGCCATATGAACGGCACCCTGTTCATGACGCACGAGGATGTGGCGGATGTCATTCTGAAGGAAGAGTTCGTCATAGATCGGAAGTACCGCGCCGCCCGGATAGCCGAAGACCACCTCGACGCCCTGATCCTTCAGCGCCTGAACCACCATCTTCGCGCCTGTCATCTGCGCCGTCGTCTGACGTGTCATCTCTCGCCTCTTTCCTTCCGCATCGCACAACAAAAAGCCCCCGGGCATCAGACCGGGGGCGCATGGGAACCTGTTATGGGGCAACCGTTACCGGCCCATGCGCCAAATGCCCCCAAGTACAAGAATGCCGAACATTGCAGGTCCTCCGGCCCGGCCCCCTTGGCCTGACCGCGGCGGACACTAGAGCGGGGCGGTGATCCCGTCAATGGCAAAAGCACAAGAAAGATGTCGCCGGGGCGTCGAATCTTGAACGATTGTTTCACGCGCTCAGTGAGCGGCGCAACTTTTGAAAATGCGAGGCAGAGAGATTCGCGGGCGGGGGCTTTAGGGGGGCCTGCCGTTTGGCGAAACGGCGGGGCGGGCTGCATGGCCGGTTCGGGCCGGTCTGGATGACGTAAGGGAAGGCGTGGTGCGATGCGGCTTGGGCGGGGCCTCTTACAACAGGTCCGGCCCTGCGCCGCAAGAAGCGGAGATGAATCGCTGTGCCTTTGCTGCCAAATTGTGCAGGAAGACCAAAGGTTAAGGGGCGAATCTCGGGGCTGGCGCGGCCTTGGTCTGACTGGTAAGGAAAACTGACCGCCCGCCGGTTTCGGCTGCGAAGAAATGAGTTTGCAAGGCGGAGTCGGCTCGCTAGGGTCAAGCAGGCAACAAGGCCCGACCGGGAGTACGGGCCGTATAAACGTGGAGGAGACCACATGGATCGTCGTTCCTTTCTGACCAAGGCCAGTGTTGGCGGCGTGGCCGCTGCCGGGGCCTCGGTCCTGGCCGCCCCGGCCATCGCGCAGGATATGCCCAACGTCACCTGGCGCGTGACCTCGTCCTTTCCCAAGTCGCTCGACACGATCTATGGCGCGGCCCAGGTCATGGCCGACACGGTTTCGGCGATGACCGATGGCAAGTTCCAGATTCAGGTCTTCCCGGCGGGTGAGCTGGTTCCCGGTCTGGAAGCGGCGGATGCCGTGTCCTCTGGCACGGTCGAGGCCTGCCACACGGTTCCTTATTACTTCTGGGGCAAGGATCCGACCTATGCGCTGGGCGCAGCCGTGCCTTTCGGCCTGAACGCGCGGATGATGAACGCCTGGTTCTACCATGGCGGCGGCATCGACATGATGAACGAGTTCTACGCCACCCAGAACCTGATCGCCTTCCCGGCCGGCAATACCGGCGTGCAGATGGCGGGCTGGTACAAGAAAGAGATCAACTCGCTGGCCGATCTTCAGGGCCTGAAGATGCGCATCGGCGGCTTTGCCGGCAAGGTGATCGAGAAATTGGGCGTGGTGCCGCAGCAGATCGCGGCGGGCGACATCTATCCGTCGCTGGAAAAAGGCACGATCGACGCGACCGAATGGGTCGGCCCCTATGACGACGAGAAGCTTGGCTTCTACAAGGTCGCGCCCTATTACTACTATCCCGGTTGGTGGGAAGGTGGCCCGGCCATCGCCACAATGATCAACCTGGCGAAATGGGGTGAGCTGCCGCCAGCCTATCAGGCGGCGCTGAAGGCAGCCTGTGTGGTCGCGAATATGGACATGCTGTCCAACTACGACTGGAAGAACCCCACGGCGCTGAAGTCGCTGGTGGCGAATGGCGCCCAGCTTCGCCCACTGCCGCAAGACATCCTCTCGGCCGCCTTCGAGGCCTCGAACGAGGTTTATGCCGAAGTGTCGGCCTCGAATCCGGCTTTCGCTAAGATCAAGGCTTCGCAGGATGCCTTCCGCAAGGATGCCTATCTGAACGCCCAGATCGCCGAATACAATTACGACGTGTTCATGATGGCGCAGCAGCAGGCCGGCAAGCTGTAAGCTAACCGAAATCAGGATCGGGACAGGCCCCGGGGGAAACCCCGGGGCCTTTCTCTTTGGTGGCAGTTGCGAAGGCTGGACAGGCGATCACGGTGAAAAATCGGGTCGCTCTGGACTTGCCCGGAAAATGTGGAGAGCACCAACTGAGGAACCAGGAGGTGTTCTATGGGAAACGGGAACAGACCGACGCCGGAGTTTCGGCGTGAAGCTGTGCGGCTGGCGCTGACCAGCGGTCGGACGCGGCGGGAGATTGCGGAAGATTTGGGCATCGGCTTGTCGACCTTGACGCGATGGCTTGGTCAGGAGCGCGATGCAGCTGAGCCAAGTGAGGCACCTGTCGATCTGCATGCCGAGCTGAAGCGGCTGCGGCGGGAGAATGCGGTTCTGAAGCAGGAGCGCGACATTCTAAAAAAAGCTGCGGCCTTCTTCGCGAGGGAGGGAA
>NZ_JBGTYM010000012.1:0-109040 GCF_044142105.1 Neotabrizicola paludis | reverse complement strand
CCGATATGCAAAACGTTCGCCGCCGAAACGACCAAACCGCCCGCATATCCCTTCTTCATCATCAATGTCAAAGAGCGTCGGACACAAAAATCGCAGAGCCGCCAATCTCTTGGCGCATCCTGCAGCCTTGCCTCCGGGTAGTCTGCGAAGCTCTGCGGCCCCGCTTCCCGTCGCTTCCGTTCGGCGTTTCCGCGTCCCGTCCGCTTCGGTGAGGCGGTGTTTACGTCTGCGCTTCGGGAGCCGCAAGAGAAAAAATGCGCTTCGTGACGATTTTTTGTCAGATCCCAAGAAAGCCGCGGATTTTCGCGGAACGCCGCCTACGCTTTTGGCAGTTATCCACGGCTTTCCTGTGGAAAACTCAGGCCAAGACCCCGGAATCATGGGTGATACGGCCGCCTGCGACCGTCAAAGCGATTCCCATGACCCCGAGTCGGGCCGGTTCGATCGTTTCGATATCGCCATCGATCACCACCAGATCCGCCGCCAGCCCGGGGCGCAGCCGGCCGGTCACGTCCTCCCATTGCCCGGCCCAGGCGCCGCCCGCCGTATAGGCATGCAGAACCTCCATCAGGCCGACCCGCTCATCCGCTGCCCCGTCATAAGGAACACGGGTCAGCGCTGCCTGGATGCCGCGCATCACATTCACATCGGTCACCGGCCAATCGCTGGCGAAGGCCAGGTGCGCGCCGTGATCGGCCAGCGTACGGGTCAGGTAGGCATCGCGCCAGCGGTCACGATGGAAGACATGGTCCATGCTGGACATCGGGAAGTCCATCGCCCCGGGCGGATGCGGCGGCTGGACGCTTGCCGTGATGCCCAGGGCGCCGAGCCGCGGCACATCGGCCCGGTCGATCAGCTCGATATGTTCGATGCGGTGGCGGCTGTCGCGGCGGCCATTCGCCTTTTGCGCCGCCTCATAGCCGTCGATGGTCTGGCGCACGGCCCCGTCGCCGATGGCATGAACGGCGATCTGCAGCCCGCGCCGGTCGGCCTCGATGCAGATATCCTTAAAGCGTCCGGCCTCGAACAGCGGTTCCGCCCGGTGGCCCGGCACGCCGGGATAGTCGTTAAGCATATAGGCGGTGCGGCTGTCGACCACACCGTCCATGAACATCTTCACAAAGCCCGAACGCAGCCAGTCATTGTCGAACTCGGCCGTCATCGCGCTGGCGCGATCCAGTTCCGACAGGTCCATATGCGGCTTGAAGTGGAAGGGCACCTTCACCCGCGCCGTCAGCCGGCCCTCTTCCAGCAGTGCGGAAAGCAGCACACAGGTGTAGCGGTTGCCATCCATGTTCACCATCGAGGTGATGCCATGGCGCGCGCAATGCGCGAGGCCCGCCGCCACCTTGTCCTTGTCCGCCGCGCGCATCGCGGCATCGGGCCAGGGATCGGGCTCGCCGCCCGTGGCGATGCCCAGTTGCAAATGCGCCTCGCCGCCCAGTGCGAGGACCGGGCCAAAGGCCTCGAATTCGCGCAGTTCGCCAGTCGCGGTACCGTCCGCCCCCATCACGACCTCATGGCCATGCGGCATGGCGGCACCGTGAAGAAGACCGGCGGCCGAAAGAGCTGCGGTATTGGCCCAGACAGTATGGTGATCCGGCGCCATCATGGCGATGGGCCGATCGGCGATCACCGCATCCAGATCATGGCGGGTGACGGGGTGATCCAAGACCTCATAGGCCGCGCCCTGCGCCATCAGTAGCGCCCGGTCGGGATTGGCGGCGGCATAGTCGAGAAACGCCGCCTTGAGCGCCTCAAAGCCCGCGACGCCGCCAAGCTGCAACTGCACCAGCTCTGCCCCGCCGAGAACCAGATGCAGATGGCTTTCGACAAAGCCTGGCAGAACCGTACGCCCGCCCGCATCGATCACCCGACAGCCCGGCCCGGCCAGCGCCAGCACCTCGGACGCCGCGCCCACGGCCAGAACCTTGCCTCCGCCCAGGGCCACGGCCTCGGCGCGGGGCTGTGCCTCGTCCATGGTCAACACGCGGCCATTGGTCACGATCATATCAGCCTGCACAGGCTCGCTCCTTGTTCTTTTCAAATATATCCCGGGGTCTGGGGGTCGAATCCCGGCGGCCTAGCGCCCGCGAACCACGGCTTCCGCGATGGAACACAGCATCTCGAACATGAGGCTGATCCCAAGCCAGGCCGTCCCGCCCGATGCGTCGAAGGGTGGCGAGACCTCGACCAGATCCGCGCCCACGATATCCAGGCCCCGCAACCCCCGCGCCACCTGCAAGGCCTGCCAGGAATTCGGCCCGCCCACTTCCGGCGTGCCGGTTCCCGGCGCGAAGGTCGGGTCAACGAAGTCGATGTCATAGGTCACATAGACCGGCCCCACGCCCGCAATCTCGCGCGCCTCGACCATCACATCCTCTGCCCCGCGGGCATGGAATTCGGCGATCGGGATGATGCGGATGCCGTTCGCAGCGGCGAAATCCCAGTCTTCGCGGCCATAGGCCGTGCCGCGGATGCCGATCAGGCAATAACGCTTGGGGTCGATCAGCCCCTCTTCCACCGCGCGACGGAAAGGCGTGCCGTGATTGTAGCGCGATGTCCCGAAATAGATGTCGTTCAGGTCGGTATGGCTGTCGAACTGGATCATGCCAACGGGCCGCGCCTTGCCCACCGCCCGCAGGATCGGCAGCGAACACAAGTGGTCGCCGCCGCCGGTCAGAGGCCGGATGCCCGCCGCGACCACGCGGTCATAGAAAGCCTCCATCCGCGCCATCGAATCCATCAGATCGCCAGGATTGGGGGCCACGTCGCCCAGATCGGCACAATTCACCAGATCAAAGGGCCGCACCCATGTCGCGCCATTCGCCGCCCGGATCATGGTCGACAGATCGCGCAACTGGCGCGGACCATGCCGCGGACCGGGGCGGTTCGTCGTGCCGCCATCCCAGGGCGCACCGATCAGGCCGACCTCGACCTCGGCAAAGCGCGGATGGTCGAAACCGACATGCGGCAGACGCATGAATGTGGGCACGCCGGCGAATCGCGGCAGATCAAAGCCCGAGACCGGCGTGAAAAACCCTTCCGACATAGCATGCCCTTTCCGACCTGCGATTCCCCGGGTCATCCAACCATCCGCGCCCGGTCCTGTCAGGCCCTGAAACGACATGGCGAGGCGGGATTTCCGCCTGTCCTCTTCCCTGCCCCTCCGCGCCCCCTTGACCTGAGCCCCCCCTTCGCGCCCTTATCGGGCCAAGGCCAACACAGGACTATCCCAGATGTTTTCCAAGACCGCCGACCCGACCTCTGCCCCGCCCAGCCCGGCTTCGGGAGGCAATGCAAGCCGGTCGGTGCTGGGCCCGGACCTGCGCATCACCGGCGAGATCACCTCTTCCGGCGCGCTTGAGGTGCTGGGCGAAATCGACGGCAACCTGACCGCCGACAGCCTGACCATCGGCGCCGAGGGGCGGATTTCCGGCTCCGTCAATGCCCGCTCGGTCGAGGTCAAGGGGCGTCTGGACGGCAAGGTCACGTCCGAGAGTTTCACCATGCGCGCCTCTGCCCAGGTCGCAGCGGAAGTGACCTACAGGACGCTCGTGATCGAAAGCGGTGCCCAGATCGAGGGCCGTTTCCTGCGCCCCGAGGCCTGATGCATCAGCGATCAGGCGGAATTGAATAGGTCAGCCCGGCGCGCGCGACCGGATCGCTGCTGCCCTCTGAAAAGACCAGCACATCGCCCACCGCCAGACGACGGCCAAGTTTCAAAAGCCGCGCTTCGGCCAGCAGATCGCAGCCCGCTTTCGGTTTGCGCAGGAAATCCACGGCGCAATTGGTGGTCACGGCCAGGGCGACCGGGCCGATGCGCGACAGGATGGTCAGGTAAAACGCCACATCGGCCAGGGCAAAGATCGACGGGCCGCTGACCGTGCCGCCCGGGCGCAGATGGCGCGAGGCGACTTTCAGGCGCAGGCAGAGGCCCTGTTCATCCGCCCGTTCGACAACGAAATCCGCCGCGACCTCGGGGAAATCGCGCTCCATAAAGACGGCAAGCGCCGTCGCCTCCATGGCCAGCATCACGCGCCTCCTTTCCCTTTGCGTTCCAACCAGATCACCGATGCCAAGCCCGCAACGGCCATGGCACCGCAGGCCGCGATCACCGCCCCTGCCCCACCCTGCGCCAGCAAGGCCGCGCCAATCGCTGGCCCCGCCGCCGAGCCAAGGATCGGTGCCACCGCCACCGCGCCGGAAATTGCGCCAAAGCCGGCCCTTCCCAGAGTTTCGGCCACAAGCACCGGCCGCAGGATCGACATCAGCCCTGCCCCAGCCCCCTGCAACAGCGCGAAGGCGAAGATAAGCGGCAGCGCCACCCCGGCGAAAGCCAGGCAAAGCGCAGCCAGCACCACTCCGGCAAAGGACAAAAGCACCGCTTCCCCCGTGCCGATCCGCGCGCCCGCCGCGACCAGCGCCAGCCGACCTGCCACCTGCGACGGGCCGATGCAGGCCGCAGCGGTGGCCGCCAGAGTGGCGCCCGCACCGCGATCCTGCAACAGCGGCAAGATATAGGTGATCAGGATGGCGTGGTTCAGATAGGCCAGACCAAAGGCCAGCGCGATCACCCAGAAGGCGGCTTTCCGCATTGCGTCCCGCAAGGCGCCGCGCGGATCGGGCAGGCGCGGGATCGCCGCCGCCCGCTCGATCCGGCGCAGACGCGTCACGGCAACCAGGTTGACCGGCACCACACCCAGCACGATCATCGCGGCAAAGACCAGCATGGCACCCTGACCGCCCAGGCTTTCCCCTAGAACCCGGCCCAAGGGAAAGGCCAGCGTGCCCGCAAAGCCCGCGACCAGCGTCACCCTTGTGATCGCAGCCCTTGCGCCAAGGCCAAGACGGCGCGTCAGGAAAGCGAAGCAGGTTTCATAGAGGCTACCCGCCTGTGCGGCACCGATGACGATCCAGGCCAGGATCCAATGCAGAGGCGTTGCGGCGAAAGCCAGGGCCGCAACGCCCATGGCCGCCAGAAGCGGCCCAAAGATCAACATTTCACCGCCCAATCCCCGGTCGATCAACCGACCGGCAAAAGGCGTCAGCACCGCCAGCAAGGCAAAGGCCAATGTCGGCCCCAGGGCAAGCGTCGCCTTGTCCCAGCCGGTCGCAGCCTCGAGATCGGGCAGAAGTGCCGGAAAGCTGTAATAGGTCGCGGCATAGACCAGCGTCTGCCCCAGCGCCAAAAGCCAGACCGCCGGACTGTCCCCGGCGGCGGCTTCGGTCTCTGAGGTCACGGGCGGCAGGTCAGACCCCGTAGATCGCGCCGAACTTGGCTTCCAGATAGTCGAGAAGCGGCCCGGCCGAAGGCGCAAAGCCGCAGGCCTGGGCGATGACATCGCGCGGGGCCATCGACGATCCGTGGCGCTGCACCTTCTCGCGCAGCCAGCCGGTCGCCGCCGACAGGTCGCCCGCCGCCATCTGCGCATCAAGGTCCTGCACACCGGCCCGCAGCGCCTTGTGCAGACAGCCCGCGTAAAGATTGCCCAGAGAATAGGTCGGGAAATAGCCAAACAGGCCGACCGACCAATGCACATCCTGCAGGACACCATTCGAGGGCCGATCCACCGCCACGCCGAAATCGGCCTTGAACCGGTCATTCCAGGCCGCTTCCAGATCACCCACCTGCAAGGCGCCCTGCATCAAAGCGCGCTCCAGATCGAAACGCATCATGATGTGGAGGTTGTAATGCACCTCATCGGCCTCGGTGCGGATGAACCCAGGCTGCACCCGGTTCACCGCACCAAAGAAGGCATCAGCGTCGGACACACCAAAGGCCCCGAAGCGTTCGGTCATCTGGCTGAAGAGCCAGCCGGTAAAGGCGCGCGAACGGCCCAGCTGGTTCTCGTAGATCCGGCTCTGGCTTTCATGCACCCCCATCGATACGCCCTGCCCGATCGGTGTTAGCAGGTAGTCGGGGTCGATGCCCTGTTCATAGGCGGCATGGCCGACCTCGTGGATGGTCGAGTAGAAGCAGTTGAACGGGTCGCTCTCAGCAATCCGCGTGGTGATCCGCACATCATTGCCCGAGCCCGAGCTGAACGGATGCACCGCAATGTCCAGCCGTCCGCGGCTCCAGTCATAGCCGAAGGCGGTGGCCAGATCGCGAGCAAGCCGCATCTGCGCATCGGCCCCGAAAGCGCCGTCCAGCGGCTTCGGCTGATGCGCCGCGCCCAGAACCTTCTCGCGCAGCGCCACCAGCCGGGGGCGCATCTCGCCGAACATGCGGGCAATGTCCGCGCCCGTCATCTCGGGTTCGTAGTCATCGACCAGCGCGTCATAGGCATCGCCGCCCTCGGCCAGCGCCGCCCCTTCCTCGCGCTTCAGCCGGATCACCTCGGCCAGCGTCGGCAGGAAACCCGCCACGTCGTCGCGCGACCGCGCCTCGGCCCAGATGCCCTGCGAAACCGAGGTGACCCGCGCGATCTCCTGCGCCAGCTTGCCCGGCACTTTCATCGCGCGGGCATACGCACGGGCGACCTTTGCCACCTGCGCCGCCGCCACCGCATCGGCCGGTTCCACCGCCGCCAGCCACTCGGCCAGACGTGGATCGGTGCGGCGGGCATGCAGCACGCCTTCCATCGCCGCCATTTCTTCGCCGCGCTGCTCGGCCGCGCCACGCGGCATGGTGGTTTCCTGATCCCAACCCAAGCGGCCCGAGACCTGTTCCAATGCCGCCGTTTCGCGCGCATGCGCCAGCAGCGCGCCGTAAGCCTCGTTCTGCATCACGCCGTCCCTTCCCGGATCGACCCCGCCACGGGGTATTGTGCCAGATGCCGTGCCCGCAGGATCAGAACCCACAGGATCACCGCACCGATCTGATGGGTGATCGCGACATGCAGATGCACCCCGGTCAAAATCGTCATCACCCCCAGGGTTGCCTGCGCCAGCAGGGTCAACATCACCATGTGGAAGGCAAAGCGGGTCTGGCGATGGGCCGATTTCCGGCCGCGAAGCCAAACGACAACGCCGAAGATCACCAGAAGGTAGCCGGACACGCGGTGCATGAACTGCACCAGTCCGGCATTCTCAAAGAAGGCATGCCAGACCGGCAGGCTGCCGCCCGCGCCATCGGGCACATAGAAAGCGTCGGGCGGGAAGAACCCCTCACCCATCAGCGGCCAGTTCGGAAAGGCCAATCCGGCATCCAGCCCCGCGACCAAGGCGCCGAGCAAGATCTGCAAGAAGGCGAAATGCATCAGCCCGGTAGACAACGAGAACAGCTTCGCCTCGCGCCCGCGCCGCGCCGTCATCAGCGACGCCTCGCTGCGACCCAGAAGCATTGCATACCAGGCCAGAAGCCCCAGGATCACGAAGGCGATGCCCAGATGGAAGGCTAGCATATAGCTCGCCACGCTGACCATCTGGCCGACCAAGCCAGACTTGACCATCAGCCAGCCGACCGCCCCCTGGGCCCCGCCCAGAAGCCCCACCCCCAGAAGCCGCCCGCTCCAGCCCGGCGGAATCTGCCGCCGCGCCAGGAACCAGACGAAGCCCAGGCCCCAGACCAGCCCCACCGCGCGGCCCAACAGACGATGCGCCCATTCCCACCAGAAGATCGACTTGAACTCCTCGACGGTCATCGAGCTGTTGACCAAGGCGAATTGTGGCGTCGCCTTGTACTTGTCGAATTCAAAGGCCCAGTCGGCCTCGGACAAAGGCGGCACCACGCCGGTCACCGGCTTCCATTCGGTGATGGACAGGCCGGATTCGGTCAGCCGCGTCAGGCCGCCCACCACGATCATGGCCGCGACCATCAGGAACAGAACGATCAGCCATAGCCGGATCGCCCCGCGCGCACCCTTGGGCCGCTGGTCGATCAGCCCGCCCGCCGGTGACGGCATCGCCGTCTCCTTGGTCCCGACCTCTTCGAAAATGCTGCGTTTGCCGGCCATGCCCTGCCCCGTCCAGATTGCGCGCGGAGACTAGGCCCCCCGCCCGGCACCTTCAAGGCCACCCGGCTGCTTCATCTTGGCCCAAATACTCCCGCCGGAGGTCCCGACCCGCCACGGGCGCTGTCGCCCGTTCAGCGCAGCATTGCCAGCAATTGCAACGAAGGCTCTCCGGTCACGGCCAGGCCGCGCGCCGCCTGAAAGGCGCTGATCGCCGATTTGGTCTTGGCCCCGATCACGCCGTCATGCCCGCCCGTGTCATAGCCCGCCGCGGTCAGCCGCTCTTGCAACGCCTGCCGGTCGGCCTTGGTCATGCCGCTCTTGTCCGGCCCGAATGTCCCGACCAGGGGGCCACCGCCGCGCAGCCGGTCCGAAAGGGTGCCGATCCCCAGAGCGTAATTCTCGGCATTGTTATAGCGCAGGATCGCGTTGAAATTCTGCGTCAGCAGGAAGGCCGGGCTGCCCAGGCCCATCGGTGCGATGATCGAGCCGGATTGCAGCCCGCCGCCCTGCGCCGCCCGCACGCCCAGTCCAGACCATTCCGCCGCCGAGCGCCCCTTGCCGCGCCCCAGCAGTCCGCCGTCGAAACCGGCAGGCAGGATCACTTCCATCCCCCAGGGCAGGCCATGCACCCAGCCTGCCCGCTTCATGTAGTTGGCTGTCGAGGCGAGCGCGTCGCTCGGATCGTCCGACCATATGTCGCGATGGCCGTCGCCGGTGAAATCGACGGCATATTCCAGGAACGAGGTCGGGATGAACTGGGTATGACCCATCGCCCCGGCCCAGCTTCCGGTCATCCGGTCGGGCGCGATGTCGCCAGCCTGCACGATCCGCAACGCCGCCGTCAGCTGCTGCTCGAAAAACGCGCCCCGCCGTCCGTCAAAGGCCAGCGTCGCCAGCGCCGAGACCACGGGCACATTGCCCTGGCGCGTCCCATAAAAACTCTCCATCCCCCAGAAGGCGGTGACGACATGCGGCTCCACCCCATAGCGGCTTTCGATCGCCCTCAGCACGCCGCCGAGCGCGGCATATTTCTGCCGCCCTATGCTGAGGCGCTCATCCGACATGGCGATGTTGAGATAATCTTCGGTCGTGCGGGTGAACTCGGTCTGGTTGCGATCTTTCTCAACAACCTCCGGCAGATAACCCGCATGGCGAAAGGCCGCGTTCATCGTGCTTGCACTGATCCCCCGCGCCGCCGCCCGGTCGCGATAGCCCGCAAGCCAGGCGTCGAAGGCCGGGTTCGGCGCGATCCGGGGCGGGGCAGAGGTGCCACCGCCACCGCCCGTGGTCCCGCCAACGCAGGCCGAGAGGCCGGAAGCCAGAGTTGCAAGGGAAAAGAAACGCCGCGAAATCATCTGCCTGCCCGCCTTTTTGCCTGTTCTGGACAGAGTAGACGAGGGACCGGGCCGACGGAAGCCTTCAGGCCCGCGCCGTGGCGCGGAATGGGCGGCGATCAGCCACCCTGCTCATCCTGCTTCTTCAGCCGGTAGGCGATCTGGCGCAGCATGCCGTGGAAGGTCTGCACCTCGGCCTTGGTCAGCGCCAGCCGGCCCCACATGTTGCGCAGGTTGAGCCGCATGTTGGCGGCCTTGGTCGGCGGGAAGAAGAACCCCGCCGTCTCCAGCCGTTCCTCGAAATGCCCGGCCAGGCGCTGGATGTCCTCGCGGCTGGCCAGTTCGGTGCGTGCCAGTTCCATGGCGCTGGCGGGCACATCGCTGCCCTGACGGCCCCATTCATAGGCCAGAAGCAGCACCGCCTGCGCCAGGTTCAGCGAGAAGAACTCGGGGTTCACCGGCACGGTGACGATGGCATTTGCATGGGCGATGTCTTCATTCTCCAGCCCGGCGCGTTCGGGGCCGAAGAGAAAGCCCAGCTTCTTGCCCTGCCCCGCCATCTCGCGCGCCATGGCCATGGCGCGTTCGGGGGTGACGATTTCCTTCACCAGTTCGCGCGAGCGCGCCGTGGTGGCGAAGACGAAATCGCAATCGGCGACGGCGGCGCCCAGATCCGGGAAGATCCCGGCATGGTCGAGGATGCGGCCCGCGCCGCTGGCCATCGCCACCGCCTTGGGGTTGGGCCAGCCGTCGCGCGGGTCGACCACGCGCATGCGGGTCAGGCCGAAATTCAGCATGGCGCGGGCGGCGGCGCCGATATTCTCGCCCATCTGCGGGCGGACAAGGATGAAGGCGGGTTCGATCATGGCCGCCCTGATACGGCGCGCGCGCCTTGGGGGCAATATGGCCAAGCCTTCGCGTTGCTGCTAGGACGGGCCGATATCCCGCAGGAGCCCGCAAGAATGGCCGCTAAAGACCGCCCGCAGATCACCCTGATCACCCCCGCCATGCTGGACCTGGACACCTTCCCCGACCGGCTGGCTTTGGTGCTGGACACGGTGGAGGTCGCCTGCCTGCGCCTGTCGCTGGCCAGCCGCGACACCGATAGCTTGGGCCGCGCGGCGGATGCCTGCCGTCTGGTCGCCCATGCCCGCGACGTGGCGGTGGTGATCGACAACCACCTGATGCTGGCCGAGCGGCACGGGCTGGACGGGGTGCATCTGACCGACGGGGCGCGGTCGGTGCGCAAGGCGCGCAAGGATCTGGGGGCGGATGCCATCGTCGGCGCCTTCTGCGGCATCAGCCGGCATGAGGGGATTTCGGCCGGCGAGGCTGGGGCGGATTACGTGGCCTTCGGGCCGATCGGCGGCGAGGGGCTGGGCGACGGGTCGCTGGCGCCCTTCGAGCTGTTCGAATGGTGGTCCGAGATGATCGAGGTGCCGGTGATCGCCGAGGGCGGCGTGACCGAGGCGCTGGTGGCCCGCTTCGGCCCGGTCACCGATTTCTTCGCGGTGGGCGAGGAGATCTGGGCCGCAACGGATTCGGCCCAGAGCCTGAAGCGGCTGGTTTCCTGTCTGGGGTGAGAGGGGTGTCTCACGGTGAGACAGGGGGTGGAGTGAGGGATTTCAAGGGGTTAGGGGAGTGGAATTAAGGGGTTGTTAACGAAGGACACACTTCAACAGCTTGAAGCAAGGCACTTTGACACACACCATGCCGCGTTGTTCTCAGAAGCCACTAGCCTCACAAACTGACCACGCGAAATAAATCTAAACCCCTTGAGCACGAAATACTACTTTTTGAAGATCACGGATGGCCACAAAACTCCAACTGCAAGGAAATGCTTTGAGCGATCTTAACAAGGGCTTGAGAGTTCGCAGGTTTTTCGAGATCGAAGCAAAGTCGATTTTGGAAAACTATAAAATTATTGAGACACTACTGCCGAACGAAAAGACAGCAGGTTCAGCACACAGAGGAGAGGAAGGCCGATTCATCGAATCTTTAATTCGATCCTTCCTCAATAAACATCTCCCCAAAAGCCTTGTAGCGGTTTCCGGATTCATCCTGCGCCCATCGACGAAGACTGGAATACAGAATATCGAGCGCGTGATTGAATCGGACGATCAACACAGCTCACAACTTGATATAATTATATACGATGTCAACTCATACCCGGTATACGAGAGATTCGAAGAGTTTTGCATTGTACCGCCGGAAGGAGTTATCGGCATAATCTCGGTTAAAAAAAAGCTGTACAATTCCCAAATTAAGGACGAAATCGACGCCCTCAAATCAGCAGCATTTATCTGCCGCGACAGAGATCGAAGAGGGCCGTTTACCGCGCTCGTTTCGTTCTCCGCTGAGGAAAAAGAAGAGGGCAAGCTAAACAAGAGAATCTTCGAAGCCATCAGTGAAGCACACAAAAATTCAGCCTTCGACCCGATGGTTAATGAGGTTTCAGTACTCGCGCGAACGTGTGTCTTCAAAGTTCGTCGCGAGAATGCTCCAGCGAACAATGCTCGATACGTTTCAGTTGATTGCCGCAATGAACAACATATCCCACTCCAACGTATGCTTCAAAGCCTTATGTCTGTTTACTACGACGACAGCAGAATGACAGAAAAGCTTAGACCCGGATTTGTATCGTTTAAGAAAGCAACATTTAAAGACTCTCCCGAAATCGGGCTGGTACCGATCTTGGAGTGAATTCCTCGGTCGGGACTTCTCAAGTTCTGGCGACGAACCTGAATATCCACCAAGCCCACCCTACCCCCCATGCGACGCCCGCACCACCCGCTCGCAATGGGCCGCCAGCTCCTTGCGGCCGTCAAAAGCGTCCACCGGGACCGGGGGGTGGTAGATCACCTCGACGCTTCCCTGCCGCCTTGCGGCCAGCGTCAGCAGCAGGTGGGGGGCGAAGTCCATTTCGCCCCACCAGCCGTAGAAGCGCGGGTCCGCTCCCCGAGGCGCGATGTAGCGCACCGTCACGGGCTGGATCTGCAATTCGCGGTACAGGTCGGGGGCGAAAAAGGCCTGGAAGAGCGTGGGCTTGAACGGCAGGACGCGGAGGCTGTCGGTCGAGGTGCCCTCGGGGAAGAACAGCAATTGGTGGCCGGAGAGAAGCCGGGTCTCGAACAGGCGTTGCTGGTCGCGCGCCTCGGCGGCGTTGCGGCGGATGAAGACGGTGCCGGTGGCGCGGGCGAGCCAGCCGATGAAGGCCCAGCCCGCGACCTCGGCCTTGGCCACGAAATAGATGCGCTGGCCGGCGTTCAGCACGAAAATATCCAGCCAGGAGGCATGGTTGGCGACGACGGCGCCGCGGGCGGTCATGGGGGTGCCGGTGGTGGTGCGGCTGAGGCCGAGGAGGCGGAGGTTCAGGCGGCAGACGGCTTGGGTGATATGCGGCGTCCAGGGGCGGGCGGGGCCGAAAAGCGGCGCCTCGACCAGCCGCAGGGCGAGGAGAAGCGCGAGGCCGCCGAAGGTGACAAGCGCCATGGGCAGGCCACGGGCCAGGGCGCGCGCCCAGCCCAGGGGGCCGATGCGCGGATGCGGCGGTGGCGCGGAAGACCAGTCGTTCAAGCCGGGGCCTTCTTGCGGGTGTAGAAATCGCGGTGGCGGGCCGACATGCGGCCGGTGTCCATCACCAGGCAGACATCGGTGGTGTTGAAGGCGCGGTCGATATAGGCGCCGTCGCCGACCGAGCCGCCGAGGCGGAGATAGGCCTTGATCAGCGCGGGCATGGCGGCCATGGCGGCGGGCCGCGACAGGCGGTCGCCGGGCAGAAGGTTCATCTCAGCCCGGCCCGGCGGCAGGGCGCGGACGCGCATGTCGGGCGGCGAGAGGTGGTGGTGGTAGAGGTAGCTGAGCGGTTCCGCCAGCGCCTGCACATCGGTGCCGTGGAAGGAGGCGGCGCCGAACAGGATCTCGACCCCGCGCTCGAGGACATATTCGGCCAGGCCGTTCCAGAGGAGGAACATCGAGGCGCCGCCGCGATGGTCGGGATGCACGCAGGTGCGGCCCAGTTCCAGCAGGCGGCGGTTCGAGGCGATGAGGGGGGAAAGGTCGTATTCCGAGGCGGAATAGAACCGGCCCAGCGCGCGCATCTTTTCCGAGGTGAGCAGGCGGTAGGCGCCGACGACATGGTCGCGGGTGGCGGGGTCGATACGGGTGTCGACCAGAATCAGATGGTCGAAGAACGGGTCGTATTCGTCGCGTTCCAGCCGGGCGTCATGGTCGACCAGCGGACCCTCGGCACCCAGCTCCTGCACGAAGACGCGGTAGCGCAGGCGCTGCGCGCCCTCAAGATCGGCGGCCTCGGTCGCGAGGCGCAGACGGTAGCTGGTGTCATCGGCTTGGGTCATGGGGGCCTGGGTCATGGGTCCGGTCCGGTGGCGCCTCTTCGGCTTAAAGTCGTAGGGCAGGCAATGCAACGGGGCGCGCGGGCGACTGTTGCGCGCGCGCCGCCATCTGAGGTTGCAATACGCGACGGATTGCCCACTATGCGTGTCAGGGTGGGAAACATGGCAAAAGTGTGACCTGCCGCAAATCGATGACCTGTTTGCCCACGTGTTCGAAATTCGCCGTACAGCGTCCGTCGATCACCGACTGGACCTGACCAAGGCCCCAATCAGGACGCTGGGGGTGGCGGACGAACATGCCGGGTTCGAGAAGTGAATTCACGGTGACGCCATCCTTGAGGTTTTTAACATGTCCGAACACCCCGACCTCGCCGCGCTGATCGGTTCGCGCATCTGCCATGATCTGATCAGTCCGATCGGCGCCATAGGCAACGGGGTCGAGCTTTTGATGATGGAGCGCGGTGCGGCAAGCCCGGAAATGGCCCTGATCGCCGAAAGCGTCGCCAATGCCAATGCCCGCATCCGCTTTTTCCGGGTGGCCTTTGGCGCGGCGGGGCAGGATGCAAGGATCGCGCGCGGCGAGGTGGTCTCGATCCTTGCCGACATGATGCGCGGCGGGCGTATCCAGGTGGACTGGCTGAGCCCGCCCGAATTGTCGCGGCCCGAGGTGAAGCTGGCCTTTCTGCTGCTGCAATGCGTGGAAACGGCGCTGGCCTATGGCGGCAAGGTTCGGGTCGAGCGGGGCGAGACCGGCTGGCTGATCCAGGCCGAGGCGGCACGGATGAAGATCGACCCTGCGCTCTGGGAAGTGCTGACCGAACGCCATGCCCCACCTGAAATCGCCGCGGGCCAGGTGCATTTCGCGCTGGTGCCGGGGGCCTTGGCGGCACAGGGGCGCAGGCTGGTGACAGAGCTGAAGGACAACGCGATCCGGCTTCGGTTCTGACCCCTTCGCCGGCGCGCCTGAAAAACCGGCAAAGGCGGCCGCAGGCCTGCGGCATGCCGAAAATTTCGGCGCTGCGCCCGTGTCGTCCTTTCCTTTGGCCCCGGGCAGCGACAGGGTAGCGGGGCGAAGCGCCCCAAAAGTCGGAGCCCGGACATGTCGATCAAGGCCAGCATCTATCATCTGACCCATTACCGCTATGACCGTCCGGTCGTGCTGGGGCCGCAGATCATCCGGCTGCGCCCGGCCCCGCACAGCCGCACGCGCGTCTTGGCGCATAGCCTGAAGGTCAGTCCCGAAAAGCACTTCGTGAACCACCAGCAGGATCCGTTCGGCAACTGGTTGTCGCGCTTCGTCTTTCCTGAACCCGTGCGCGAATTCAAGATCGAGGTCGATCTGGTCGCGGATATGACGGTTTACAACCCGTTCGACTTTTTCGTCGAGGAAAGCGCAGAGCACTGGCCCTTCGACTATGCGCTCGATCTGGTCGACGACCTGTCGATCTACCGCAAGCACGCGCCGGCGGGGCCGTCGCTTCAGAAATTCCTGGACAGCGTGCCGCGCGGCCGGGTGCGGACGGTGGATTTCGTCGTGAACCTGAATGCGATGGTCTCACAGCGTGTCGCCTATACGATCCGCATGGAGCCGGGCGTCCAGACGCCGGAGGAGACCCTGGGGATCGGATCGGGCTCGTGCCGTGACTCGACCTGGCTTCTGGTGCAGGCGCTGCGGCATTTCGGTTTCGCCGCACGCTTCGTCTCGGGCTATCTCATTCAGTTGAAGCCGGATCTGAAGGCGCTGGACGGGCCTTCGGGAACGGAGGTGGATTTCACCGACCTCCATGCCTGGGCCGAGGTCTATCTGCCCGGCGCGGGCTGGATCGGGCTGGACCCGACATCGGGTCTCTTGGCCGGGGAAAGCCATATCCCGCTGGCGGCGACGCCGCATTACCGCAGCGCCGCCCCCATCGTCGGGGGCTTTTCGGCGGCGGGTACGCCCGAGACGGAGTTTGCTTTCGATATGAAGGTGGCGCGCGTGGCCGAACATCCGCGCATCACCAAGCCTTTCAGCGACGCCGCCTGGGACGAACTGAATGCGCTTGGCGAGAAGGTTGATATGGCCCTGGCCGAAGGCGATGTGCGTCTGACCATGGGCGGCGAGCCGACCTTCGTGTCGATCGACGATTTCGAAAGCGCGGAATGGAATACCGCCGCCGTGGGTCCAACCAAGCGGGTGCTGGCCGACCGGCTGATCCGCAAGCTGCAAACCCGCTTCGCGCCCAATGGCTTTCTGCATTACGGTCAGGGCAAGTGGTATCCGGGCGAAACCCTGCCGCGCTGGACCTTCAGCCTCTACTGGCGCAAGGACGGGCTGCCGGTCTGGCAGAATCCTGGCTTGATCGCGGATGAGGGGCAGGATTTCGGCGCCAGTGCGATGCAGGCGCAGGAGTTCCTGCGCGAAGTGGCGGCCGAGCTGGCGGTGGAAGAAGACAATATCGAACCCGCCTATGAAGACCCGGCGGAATGGCTGCTGAAAGAGGCCGCGCTGCCCGACAATGTCAGCCCCGAAAACTCCAGGCTTAAAGACCCCGAGGAGCGCCACCGCCTGGCCACCGTCTTCAACCGGGGCCTGACCGAGCCGGTAGGCTTTGTCCTGCCGGTGCAGCCCTGGCAGGCGCGGTCTGGACGGCGGAAATGGTATTCGGAAAAGTGGCGGCTGCGCCGCGGCAAGGTATTTCTGGTGCCGGGCGACAGCCCGGTCGGCTATCGGCTTCCGCTGGACAGCCTGCCCTATCTGACCCCGGCGCAATTTCCCTATATCACCCCGGCCGACCCGACGGTCGATCTGCCCGATCTGCCCGACCCACAGGATCTCGACGCGCGGCGCAAGTCGCAGCCGCTGGCAAGCTTCCTGCCCGCCGCGCCGGTCCAGAACGTCGTGCCGCAATCCGCGTCAGAGGTCGAGGGCTGGGTGCGCACCGCGCTGTCGGTGGAGCCGCGCGACGGGCGGCTTTGCGTTTTCATGCCGCCGGTGCCCACGTTGGAAGACTATCTCGATCTTCTGCACGCCGCCGAGGCGGCGGCTTTGCGGCTGGGCCTCAAAGTGCATATCGAAGGCTATCAGCCGCCGCATGACGCGCGCCTGAACGTCATCCGGGTGGCGCCCGATCCGGGCGTGATCGAGGTGAATATCCATCCCGCCGCAAGCTGGAAGGATTGCGTGGCGATCACCCAGACCGTCTATGAGGAAGCCCGTCAGTCGCGGCTGGGCGCCGACAAGTTCATGATCGACGGCAAGCATTGCGGCACCGGCGGCGGCAATC
Source organism: Neotabrizicola paludis (assembly GCF_044142105.1). Taxonomy (NCBI): domain Bacteria; kingdom Pseudomonadati; phylum Pseudomonadota; class Alphaproteobacteria; order Rhodobacterales; family Paracoccaceae; genus Neotabrizicola; species Neotabrizicola paludis. The sequence goes on along the minus strand of NZ_JBGTYM010000012.1, from coordinate 92,184 downwards.
ATGTCGTTGTGGGCGGCGCGACGACGATGGACAGCCCCTTCCTGCGCCGGCCGGATCTGCTCAAATCCCTGATCCTGCACTGGAACCGGCATCCGAGCCTGTCCTATCTGTTCTCGGGCCTGTTCATCGGGCCGACCAGCCAGGCGCCGCGCATCGACGAGGCGCGCCACGATTCCTTGTATGAGCTGGAAATTGCGCTGGCCCAGATGCCCGCGCCGGGCGCGTCGGGCGCGCCGCCGATGCCCTGGCTGACCGACCGGCTGTTGCGCAACATCCTGACCGATGTCACCGGCAACACGCATAGGGCAGAGATCTGCATCGACAAGCTCTATTCGCCGGACGGGCCGACCGGACGGCTGGGACTGGTCGAGTTCCGCGGCTTTGAAATGCCGCCCGATGCGCGGATGAGCCTGGCCCAGCAGCTTTTGTTGCGCGCTTTGATCGCGCGGTTCTGGGTCTTGCCCGCGACGGGCGACCTGACGCGCTGGGGCACGGCGCTGCATGACCGGTTCATGCTGCCGCATTTCGTCTGGGAAGATTTCCAGGACGTGCTGCGCGACCTGAACCGCCACGGTTTCCCGATGCGCGAGGAATGGTTCGTCGCCCAGCAGGAATTCCGCTTCCCCTTCTGCGGCGAGGTTTCGGTCGAGGGCGTGACGCTGGAGATCCGCCAGGCGCTGGAGCCCTGGCATGTGCTGGGCGAGACTGGCGCGATCGGCGGCACGGTGCGCTATACCGACAGCTCGACCGAGCGGCTTCAGGCCAAGCTGACCGCCGCGCAGCCGGGGCGATATGAGGTTCTGTGCAACGGGCGGCGGATGCCGCTGGCCGATATCGGCGGCGGCGCGGCGGTGGCGGCGGTGCGCTACAAGGCCTGGCAACCGGCAAGCGCCCTGCATCCGGTCGTGCCGGTCGACACGCCCCTGCATTTCGACATCCATGACACCTGGTCCGAGCGGCCGATTGGCGGGGCGACCTATCATGTCGCCCATCCTGGCGGGCGCAACTACGATACCTTCCCGGTGAACGGCAACGAGGCCGAAGCCCGCAGGCTGGCGCGGTTCGAACCCTATGGCCATCGTCCCGGCCATTGGCAGCGGCCCCCTGTCGAACGGCGCTTTGCCGAATTCCCGTTCACCCTTGACCTGAGACGCTCGGCCGGGGTCTAACCATCCCATGCAACCGCAGCAGGGCAAGGGCTTGGCGTCGGAGGGCGGCCTTCTGGCCTATCGCCCCTTGCCGGGCGTTCCTGACGAATTGGTCGACCCGAAAGGCCGCATCCGGCCGCTATGGCAGGGTCTGGCGGGGTATCTCGATGGCCTGAGCCCGGTCGAGCGCGCGACCCATTTCGCCCGTGCCGACCAGTATCTGAACGATTCCGGCGTCTTCTACCGCATGTATGGCGCCGAGGGTTCGGTCGAGCGGCGCTGGCCGCTCTCGCCCGTGCCGGTCCTGGTGGACGAGGCGGAATGGCAGGCGCTGGAACCGGCCCTGCGGCAAAGGGCGGATCTGCTGGAAGCGGTGATGGCCGATCTTTACGGGCCAAACCGCCTGGTCACCGCGGGACGGTTGCCAGCGGAACTGATCGCCGCCAACCCGGAATGGCTGCGCCCGATGGTGGGCATAAGACCCCGCACCGGCCATTACCTGCATTTCGTCGCCTTCGAGCTGGGCCGGGGCCCGGATGGCAGATGGTGGGTGCTGGCGGACCGTGCGCAGGCGCCTTCGGGCGCGGGCTATGCCCTGGAAAATCGCGTCGCCACCTCGCGCGCGCTGTCGGAATTCTATGCCGAGGAGAATGTCCACCGCCTTGCGGGCTTCTTCCGCGACTTCCGCGACGCATTGCTGGCGCATCGGGTGGACCGCAACGGGCGCGCCGCGATCCTGACCCCCGGCCCGCTGAACGAGACCTATTTCGAGCACAGCTATATCGCGCGCTATCTGGCCTTCAACCTGGTGCAGGGCGAGGACATGTCGGTTCAGGACGGGCGGCTGATGCTGCGCACCGTCTCGGGGCCGAAGCCCGTCGAGGTTCTGTGGCGGCGGATGGACAGCAGCTTCACCGATCCGTTGGAACTGAACCAGTCCTCGCGCATCGGCACGCCGGGCCTTCTGGCCGCGATCCGCGCGGGCCAGGTGTCGCTGATCAACGCGCTTGGGTCGGGCGTGGTGGAAAGCCGTGCGCTCATGGCCTTCCTGCCCAAGCTCTGCCAGCATCTGCTGGGCGAGCCGCTGCTGATCCCCAATGTCGCAAGCTGGTGGTGCGGCGATGGTGCCGCACGGCAGGCCGTTCTGGCCGCCGCCGACCGGATGGTCCTGGGACCTGCCTTCTCGACCGCGCTGCCCTTTGACGCCGATGCGGGCCGCCGCATGGCCGCCGCCATGCCGCCTGCCGAATTGCAAGCCAGGCTCGAGACCGAAGGCGCAGGGTTGGTGGCTGAGGAATCCGTCACGCTTTCCACCACGCCCGCGCTGATCGACGGCGCCATCGTGCCGCGCCCGATGACGCTGCGCGTCTTCCTGGCCCGCAGCCAAAGCGGCTGGGCGGTGATGCCGGGCGGCTTCGCACGCATCGGCGCGACCGCTGACCCCGCCGCCCTTGCCTTGCAGCGCGGCGGCAAGACGGCCGATGTCTGGATCGTCTCGGACCACAAGGTCGAACCGCTGTCCATGGTGCCCGCGCGGCCCGAAGCCTATCGCCGTCCGCTGCCCTCGGCCCTGCCCTCACGCGCGGCCGACAACCTGTTCTGGCTGGGCCGCTATGTCGAAAGGGCCGAGGGGATCATCCGGCTTCTGCGCGCCCGAAACACCAGGCTGGCCGAAAGCGGCGCGGCGCAGGCCCCCCTGTTCGACTGCATCGCCCCCCTTCTGTCGGCGCAGGGCGTGGACCCCGAGGAAGGCATTCCCAAAGGGCTGCGCGACACGCTGGCCGCGGCGATCACCAGCGCCGGGCAAGTGCGCGACCGGTTCTCGCCCGATGCCTGGACGGCGCTGGCCGACCTGCAGAAGACGGCGACGCGCATGGCGGCACGTGTGACGCCCGGCGACGATGCGGCCCGCGCGCTTTCGGCATTGTTGCGCAAGCTGGCCGGGATTTCCGGCCTTGTGAACGAGAACATGTATCGCTTTGTCGGCTGGCGCTTCCTGACCATCGGGCGCCAGCATGAGCGCGCGATGTCCATGGCGCATTGGCTGTCGATCCTTGCCGATGACGATGCCCCGTCCGGGGCGCTGGAACTGGCGGTCGAGGTCGGCGATTCCGTGCTGACCCATCGGCGGCGCTTTTCGGTCTATACCTCGCGACAGACCGTGATCGACCTTCTGGCGCTGGATCCGATGAACCCGCGTTCGCTGCGCCACCAGATCGACGGGATGCGCGCCCAGATCGACCTGTTGCCCGATGCGCGAGACCACGGAACCCTTTCGCCGGTCGCACGCGATATCCTGCGTTTGCAAACCGACCTTGCGGTCAGCGATGCCGAAGCGATGACCACCGAAGTGCTTGAGGATTTCCGCGACCGCATCGCGGATCTTTCCGATCTTCTTACTCGCGCCTATCTGACCTGATGTCATGCGTTATCAGCTTAACCTGACCATCCAATATGAGTTCGAACGCCCCCCCGGCTTGGGGCGGCAGCTTTTGCGGGTGCATCCGGCGCAAATGACGGGGGTGCAGTCGGTCGAGGCGTACAGCCTGACGATGACACCCGCGCCGCTGGAGCAGGGCCGCTTCACCGATTTCTACGGTTTTCAGGTCGCGGAGTTCACTTTGCCGCCCGGCTTGGAAGCGCTGCGCTTTTCCATGTCGGCCAGGGTGGAACGGCAGGAGACGGGGCCGCGCTTCGATCTTTCGGTCCGGCCCGACGCGCTGGCCGCCGAGATCGCCGCAACGACCGGCTTTGGCCCGGCGGCCCCGCATCACTATCTTGCGCCCTCGCCCCATATCCCGCGTGTGGCCGAGATCGAAGCCTTCGCCCGCAAAGCCGCGGCCGGGGCGGGAACCGTGGCGGCCATGGTCGAGGCGCTGGGTCTCGCGCTGAACGGCGCGATGACCTTTGACCCGCGGGCAACCGAGGCCGACACGCCCATCGCCCGCGCCTTTTCCGACAGGCGCGGCGTCTGCCAGGACCTGTCGCAGATCATGGTCGCCGGATTGCGCAGCCTTGGTATTCCCGCGGCGTATGTCTCGGGCTATCTGCGCACCCTGCCCCCACCGGGCAAGCTGCGCCTCGTGGGGGCGGATGCCATGCATGCCTGGGTGCGGGCCTGGACCGGAATCGAGGGCGGCTGGCTGGATTACGACCCGACCAATGCCTGTTTCGTCGGCGCCGATCATGTGACCGTGGGCGCCGCGCGCGATTATTCCGAGGCCGCGCCGGTGATCGGAATGCTTCGGATGCAGGGCCACCAATCGGGCAGCCACAGCGTCGATATCGTCGAGATCTGAGACCGAGCCCTGTTGCGGGAACCCCTTCTGCGGCGGCTTGCCCGGCGGGGGGCTGGCGTGCTTTGATCGCCGCGTCGCAGGGGGCGGCGGGGAGACAGGCATGAAGATCAGCCGCAGGGGATTTGGCCTGGGACTGGCCGCTTTTGCCGCATTCGGCTTGCCCGCGCCCGGGCAGGCGGCCGAAGACAGCGGCGTGCAGGTGATCCGGCAATGGTACCGGCTGATGCTGGAGCTGGTGCGCCACACACCGACCTATTCGCCCCCCGTGGCCAGCCGCGCCTTTGCCTATATCGGCGTGATCGCACATGAGGCTCTGCGCGGCGGACCGGGTGGCGGGGTGACGCTGGCGGGCCAGTTGAACGAGCTTCTTCCCCTGCCCGACCGCGAGGGTGGTGTCGCCTATGACGAGGCGGTGCTGTTGAACGCGGCGCTGGCCCTGGCGGTGAAGGAATTCTTCTCGAACACCGGGCCGACCGGCCAGCGCGCCATGCAAGCGATGGAAAAGGTGCTGACGGCACAGGTAGAAACCGGCATCGCGCCCGATGTGCTGCGGCGCAGCCGGGACTTTGCCGAGGCGGTGGTGCTGCATGTCAGCGCCTGGTCGGGGGCGGATCGTGGCGCCGTGGTGGAAAATCTGGGCTTTCCCGAGACCTGGGAACTGACCCCCGGCCCGGCGCATTGGGTGCCCACCAGCACCGTCGCCGTGCAGCAGAAACCGCTGCTGCCCTACTGGGGCAACGTGCGCCCCTTCGCTATGCCGGAAGGCAACAGCTGCCCCCTGCCGCCGCCGCCCGCCTATTCCGAGGACCCCGCGTCCGAATTCTACGCCGAGGCGAAGGAGGTCTATGAAGCGGTCAAGAACCTGACCCCGGAACAGCGGGCCATTGCCGCCTTCTGGTCGGATGATCCGATGCTGTCCTCGACCCCGCCCGGGCACTGGATCTCGATCGCGATGACCGAGCTGGATGCCGAGGGCGCGCCAGCGACACGCTGGGCGGCAGTTATGGCGCGGCTGGGGATCACGCTGGCCGATGCCTTTATCGGCTGCTGGCATACCAAGTTCGAATACGATCTGGTCCGGCCCATCACCTATATCCAGCGCGTGATCGACCCGAAATGGCAGCCGATCCTGAACACGCCGCCCTTCCCGGAATATCCTTCGGGCCATTCCACCCAATCCGGCGCGGCGGCGGCGGTGCTGGATGCGGTGTTCGGCGCCGACCATGCCTTTGTCGATGGCACCCATCTGGATGACGGCATCCCGGAACGGCCCTTCGCCAATTTCCAGGCGGCAGCGCAGGAGGCGGGTATTTCGCGGCTCTATGGCGGCATTCATTTCCGCGCCGCGATCGAGCGCGGATTGGAGCAAGGGGCGTGTATCGGCGCCTATGCGGTTCGGCTGAGGATCCAGGCATGAACAGCGCAGTGATCTTCGCCGCCATCCTGACCGCCCTTCTGCTGGCGGCCGCCGCCAAGGGAGAAACCGCGGCGGACCCGGTCGTGCCGGGGTATGAGGAAGAAACCGCAACATCCGGGCTGAGCCACACATTCTCGGGTGAATGGACCTTCATGGTCGGTGGCGGGGCGGCGGTGTTCGATTGCAATGGCGATCTGAAACCCGAGGTCTTTCTTGCGGGCGGCACCGCGTCGGCGCGGCTTTTCCTGAACGAAAGCGAGACCGGTGGCGCGCTGAAATTCGCCGCAGCCGAAAGCGGCCTGGAAATCGACCAGGTTTCGGGCGCCTGGCCACTGGACATCGATGGGGACGGGATCACCGATCTGGCAGTTCTGCGCGTGGGAGAGGACCGGCTGATGCGCGGCCTTGGCGATTGCAAGTTCGAAGATGCAAGCGCCAGCTGGGGCTTTGACGGGTTGGACCTGTGGTCCACCGCCTTTGCCGCCATGTGGGAGAAAGGCCAATCCTGGCCGACACTTGCGGTCGGTTCTTACATCGACCGCACGCAAGAGGCCTTTCCCTGGGGATCGTGTACGCCGAACCACCTGTATCGTCCGGCTGCGACGGGCGGCTATGGCGCGCCGATCGCGTTGAAGCCGGGCTTCTGCGCCCTGTCGATCCTGTTCACCGACTGGAACCGCTCGGGCGCGCCCAGCCTGCGGGTGTCGAATGACCGCGAATATTACAAGGGCGGGCAAGAGCAGCTTTGGCATTTCCCGCCAAATGCGCCACCGGCCCTGTACACCGCCGAGGAAGGTTGGGCGCGGTTGCGCATCTGGGGCATGGGCATCGCCCAGACCGACGTGACTGGCGACGGCTATCCCGACTATTTTCTGACCTCGATGGCCGACAACAAGTTGCAGGTCCTGGCCGACCCCGCGACCGGCAAGCCGCAATTCACCGACGAGGCCTTCAAGCGTGGCGTCACCGCGCATCGGCCCTTCATCGGCGATGACAAGCGGCCCTCGACCGCCTGGCATGCGGAATTTTCTGATGTCAACAACGACGGGTATGACGATCTTTACATCGTCAAGGGAAATGTCTGGGACATGCCGGACTTTGCAGAAAAAGACCCGAATAACCTGCTGTTGCAGCGCGAAGATGGCACATTCCTCGAAGCGGCGGGCCTTGCCGATGTCGCCAGCATGGCCGAGGGCCGTGGTGGGGCGGCGGTCGACCTGAATGCCGATGGCTTGCCTGATCTGATTTCCGTCAACCGAAATGCCCCGACGCAGCTTTGGCGCAATACCGGCGGGTCAGGCATCGGCCATTTCCTGTCGCTGCGCCTGTCGCAGCCGGAGGGCAATCGCGATGGAATCGGCGCGATCATCGAAGTTCGTGCCAAGGACCTGCCCTTGCAGACCCATGAGATCACCGTGGGCGGTGGGCATGGCGGCGGCCATCTGGGTTGGCAGCATTTCGGGCTTGGGGCGGCGGATAAGGCCGATGTGCGCATCACCTGGCCGGGCGCGGCACCCGGGCCGTGGCAAAACCTTTCCGGCGATGCCTTTTGGCAGTTGACGCCGCGGGCAGATCCGCAGCGTCAGGTGCCCTGACGGCCCGACGCGCGGAGAAACCCTTGACTCCCGCCCGGACGAATTGTCCAACTGGTCAAAGAACCGGCCGCAAGGAATGGCCGGGCGAACCACTGGGAGTTCTGACATGTTCCTGAAACACGGTCTTGGCCGCGCTGCGGCGATTGCGGTCTTGCTTGCGGGCACTGCCCCTGTGGCACTGATGGCCGAAACCCCGGCGGACACGCTGGTCGTGGCCGATGCGATCGACGATATCGTCTCGATCGACCCGGCGGAGGCCTTTGAATTCTCGGGCGTCGACCTGAACAACAACGTCTATGACACGCTGATCGAGCTGGACCCGACCAAGCCGGGCGAGCTGGTGCCGGGCCTGGCCGAAAGCTGGTCGGTGGCCGATGACGGCGTGACCTATACCTTCAAGATCAAGTCGGGCATCACCTTCAGCAGCGGCAACCCGCTGACGGCGCAAGTCGCGGCAGACTCGCTGAAGCGCGTGGTCAAACTGAACAAGACCCCGGCCTTCATCCTGACGCAGTTCGGCCTGACGGCGGAAAATGTCGATCAGATGATCACCGCCGACGGCGATACGGTCACGCTGAAGACCGACAAGGCCTATGCACCCTCTTTCGTCTACAACTGCCTGACTGCGGGCGTGGCGAATATCGTCGACATGACCGAAGTCATGACCCATGAGGTCAATGGCGATATGGGCAATGAATGGCTGAAGGCCAATTCGGCCGGCACCGGCGCCTATGTGCTGAAAAGCTTCAAGCCGAATGAAGGCTATGTGCTGGAGCGCCGCGAAGGCCATTGGCGCGGCGATGCCAAGCTGAAGACTGTGTTCATGCAACATATCCCGGAAGGCGCGACCGAGCGCCTGCTCTTGGAAAAGGGCGATATCGACATCGCGCGCGAACTGACGCCGACCGATATCGAGGGCCTGTCGGGCAACCCGGATGTGAAGATCCAGGGCGATGTGGGCGGCCAGATCTACTATCTGGCGCTGAACCAGAAGAACGAAGCGCTGGCCAATCCCAAGGTTCAGGAAGCCATGCGTTATGCCATTGATTACAAGGGCATGACTGACAGCATCCTGAAGGGCATGTGGGTCGTGCACCAGAACTTCTTGCCGCAGGGCTTCCTGGGCGCGCTGGATGAGAACCCCTACAGCCTGGATATCGAGAAAGCCAAGGCGCTGATGGCGGAATCGGGTCTGACCCTGCCGATCGAGATCGGCTTCACCGTCCGCAACAACCAGGAACGGCTGGACATCGCGACCTCGATCCAGAACACCTTCGCCCAGATCGGCATCAATCTGAAAATGGATGTGGGCGACGGCAAGCAGGGTCTGGAAACCTATCGTGGCCGCAAGCATGACATCACGCTGCAAACCTGGGGCCCGGACTATCCCGATCCGCATACCAACGCCTCGACCTTTGCCTCGAACCCCGACAACAGCGACGAAGCGGGCGCGACCGGCTATCTGGCGTGGCGGACCGCTTGGGATCCGGGTGCCGAGATCAATGCCGAGACCGACGCGGCCGTGGTCGAGAAGGACACCGACAAGCGCAAGGCCATGTATGAGGACCTGCAACGCAAGGTGCGCGACACTTCGGCCTTCGTGCTGATGTTCCAGCAGGCGCGGCAGGACGGGCTGCGCGCCAATGTAGAGGGCTTCTATGCCGGTGGGGCGACCGACTCGGTCACCTACTGGACGATCACCAAGTAAGCGACAGGCCGCCGCGTGCCCCAACGGGTCCGCGGCGGCCGTTTTGATTCATGAGCGACATCTCGACCCCCCAGGGCGGCAATCGCCTCGCCCGGCTGCTGGTGCAAATCCTGCTTGGCCTTGGCACGCTGGCGATCACCATCCTTGGCCTTCTTCTCATCACCTTCATCATTGGCCGGGTCGTGCCCATCGACCCCGTCCTGTCCATTGTGGGCGAGCGCGCGACACCCGCCCAGATGCAGGCCGTGCGCGACGCGCTGGGGCTGGACCTGCCGATGTGGGAGCAATTCTACATCTACGTCCGCGATGCGCTGCAGGGCGATCTGGGTCGTTCGATCCGCACCGGCATGCCCGTGGCGCAGGACATTGCCCGCTTCTTCCCCGCCACGCTGGAACTGGCGACGCTGGGCACGATCTTCGGCACGCTGGTCGGCATTCCGGCGGGGGTGCTGGCGGCGACCAGACCCGGATCGATCTCGGATCAGCTTGTGCGGCTGGTTGGCCTGATGGGCTATTCGATGCCGGTCTTCTGGCTGGGTCTTGTGGGGCTTCTGATCTTTTACGGCAAGCTTGACTGGGTGGCCGGCCCGGGGCGCCTCGACCCGGCCTATGACATGATGCTGGAGTTCCAGCTTACGCAATATACCGGCATGGTGCTGCTGGATTCGCTCTTGAACGGCGCCTGGGACATCTTCCGCAACGCGCTGTCGCATATCATCCTGCCCGCGGGCCTGCTGGGCTATATCTCGATGGCCTATATCAGCCGGATGACCCGCAGCTTCATGATGAACGAGCTGGGCCAGGAATATATCACCACTGCCCGCGTGAAGGGCATGCCGGAATGGCGTGTGATCTGGGTTCATGCCATGCGCAATGTCATGGTGCCGCTGATCACCGTCATCGCGTTGTCCTATGCCTATCTTCTGGAGGGGTCGGTCCTGACCGAGACGATCTTTGCCTGGCCCGGCCTGGGCAGCTATATCACCGATGCCCTGTTCGCCGCCGACATGCCCGCCGTTCTGGGCGGCACCGTTGTCGTTGGTGTGGCTTTCGTCACGCTGAACATGGCCTCCGACATCCTTTACCGGCTGGTCGATCCGAGGGCGCGGGCATGAGCGGCGCACAGACCTGGCGGCAATGGGTGACCGATCCCAGCCCCTCTTCGCGCCGTCAGGCCCGCCTTGGGCAATGGTGGCTGGCCTGGCTGCGGATCAAGCGCAACAACCTGGCCATGGCCGGGCTGGTGATCGTCGGCATCCTTCTGTTCGCCGCCGCCTTCGCGCCCTGGATCGCGCCGCATGACCCGCTGGTGCAGGATCTGTCGCGGCGGCTTTTGCCGCCCGGCACGCCCGGCAACTGGCTGGGCACCGACGATTTCGGCCGGGATATCCTGAGCCGGATCATCTATGGCAGCCGGATCACGCTGTATATCATCGGGCTGGTCGCCGTGACCGCGCCGGTTCTGGGCCTCTTGATCGGCACGGTCGCCGGGTATTTCGGCGGCTGGGTCGATGCGGTGCTGATGCGGCTGACCGACATTTTCCTTGCCTTCCCCCGCCTGATCCTGGCGCTTGCGCTGGTCGCCGTCCTGGGGCCGGGGATCGAGAATGCCGTCCTGGCCATCGCCCTGACCGCCTGGCCGCCCTATGCCCGCGTTGCCCGGGCCGAGACGCTGACCGTGCGCAAATCGGACTATATCGCCGCCATCCGCCTTCAGGGTGCGGGGCCGGTGCGGATCATCGCCGGGCATATCGTGCCGATGTGCCTGCCCTCGGTCATCATCCGGGTGACGCTGGACATGGCGGGTGTGATCCTGATCGCCGCCGGTCTGGGCTTCCTTGGCCTTGGCGTGCAGCCGCCCCTGCCCGAATGGGGTCTGATGATCTCGACAGGGCGGAAATACCTGTTCGAGCAATGGTGGGTCGCCACCATGCCGGGTCTTGCGATCTTCATCGTCTCGCTGGGCTTCAACCTTCTGGGCGACGGGTTGCGCGACGTGCTGGACCCGAGGAGTGCCGCGCGATGACCCCGCTTCTGGACGTGAAGAACCTGCGCGTGACCTTTGACACCGAGACCGGGCCGGTCGAGGCGGTGCGCGGCGTGTCGTTCAGCCTGGGGCGCGAGCGGCTGGGCATCGTGGGCGAGTCGGGCTCGGGCAAGACCATGACCGGGCGCTCGGTCCTGCGGCTGATCCGGCCGCCGGGGCGGATCGCGGCGGATGCGATGCGGTTCGACGGGCAGGATCTGATGAAGGCCGGGGAACGCGAGATGCGTGCGTTGCGTGGCAAGCGCATCGGCATGGTGATGCAGGACCCGAAGTACAGCCTCAACCCAGTGATGAACGTGGGCGACCAGTTGACCGAGGGGCTGCGGCGCCGCGACGGGCTGGGCCGCAAGGATGCCCGCGCCAAGGCGCTTGCCGCGCTGGAAGCGGTGCAGATCCGCGACCCCGAGCGGGTGATGGCGGCCTATCCGCATGAGCTTTCGGGCGGCATGGGCCAGCGGGTGATGATCGCGATGATGCTGATCCCGGAGCCCGACCTGCTGATCGCCGACGAACCCACCTCTGCGCTGGACGTGACGGTGCAGGCCGAAGTCCTGTCGATCCTTGATGGTCTGGTAAAGGATCGCGGCATGGGCCTGATCTTCATCAGCCATGACCTGCGGCTGGTGTCGCGGTTCTGCGACCGGGTGCTGGTGATGTACAAGGGCAAGGTGGTGGAGGAACTGGCCGCCCGCGATCTGATGCAGGCCAGGCACCCCTATACCCAGGGCCTGTTGAACTGCCTGCCCCGGATCGGCGGCGACCGCGGCCCCCTGCCCGGTCTTGACCGAACGGGCGACTGGGCCAGGGAGGGCGCGGCATGAGCCTGATCGAGATCGAGAAGCTTTCTGTCACCTTCCAGGCCCAAGGCCGCGAGGTTCGGGCGGTGCAGGATGTATCCTTTAATGTCGAGGCCCGCGAAAGCTATGGGCTGGTGGGCGAATCCGGTTCGGGCAAATCCACCATCCTGCGTGCGATCTGCGGCATGGCGCCGGTCTCGGCCGGGGCGATCCGGCTGGACGGTCAGCCGCTGAATGCGGGCCATGGCTTTGCGCGTCAGGTGCAGATGGTCTTCCAGGATCCCTATGCCAGCCTGCATCCGCGCCATACCATCGACCGCACCCTGTCCGAGCCGCTGGCGATCCATGGCATCGCCGAGTCTGACCGCCGCGTGGTCAAGGCGCTTACGGATGTTGGCCTGCCTGCCTCGTTCCGCTTCCGCTATCCGCATCAATTGTCGGGCGGGCAGCGACAGCGCGTCGCCATCGCCCGCGCCCTGATGCTGGAGCCGAAGATCCTGCTGCTGGACGAACCGACCAGCGCGCTGGATGCCAGCGTTCAGGCCGAAGTGCTGAACCTGCTGTCCGCGCTGCGCGAGGACCGCGGCCTGACCTTCCTGATGGTCAGCCATGACCTGGCGGTGATCGACCACATGTGCGACCGCGTTCTGGTCATGCAGCATGGCCGCGCGGTCGAGGAACTGGCCCGCGCCGATCTTGCCAATGCCAGGATGAAGACAGACTACGCCCGCAGCCTGTTCGAAGCCTCGGCCGACCGCATGCTGGATGCCACGACATGAACCCTGGCGTCATGACCCCGGTCTTCGACGGCCACAATGACCTGCTCCTGCGCCTGCTGCTGGATCCCGCCCGCCGCGACCAGATCTTCCTGACGGGCGAGGGCAAGGGCCATCTCGACCTGCCGCGCATGAAAGCCGCCGGGTTTGCCGGCGGCTTCTTCGCCATCTACCTGCCCTCGCCCCCCGACCCCGACGATGCGGCCCATCACAAGTCGATGGAGACACCGCCCTATCGCCTGCCCCTGCCCGAAGCGATTCCCTTCGATCAGGCCGTGCCCCCTGCCCTTGCGGCCATGGGGCATCTGATGTGGATGGAACGCGCCAGCGGCGGTGCCGTGAAGATCGTGCGCGATGCCGATGCGCTGGACGCCTGCCTTGCTGACGGCACCATCGCCGCGGTGATGCATATGGAAGGCGCCGAGGCGATCGACGAAAGCCTTGATGCGCTGCATGTTTTCCATGCGGCGGGCCTGCGCTCGCTGGGCCCGGTCTGGTCGCGGCCCACGATCTTTGGCCATGGCGTGCCCTTCGCTTACCCATCCAGCCCTGATACCGGGCCGGGCCTGACCGATGCGGGCAAACGCCTTGTGCGCGACTGTAACGCGCTGGGGGTGATGCTGGATCTGAGCCATCTGAACGAGGCCGGGTTCAACGATGTGGCGGCGCTGTCGGACGCGCCGCTGGTCGCCACCCATTCCAATGCCCATGCCGTCACACCGTCGTCGCGCAACCTGACCGACCGGCAACTGGCGATGATCCGCGAGACCGGCGGCATGGTGGGGCTGAATTTCTCGGTCTCGTTCCTGCGGCCCGACGGGCAGCGGATCGCGCAGACCGGCTGGGATGTGATGCTGCGCCATCTTGACCATCTGATCGAGGCGCTGGGCGAGGATCATGTCGGACTGGGCTCCGATTACGACGGCTGCCTGACGCCCGAGATACTGGGCGACGTGACCGGCCTGCCGCACTTGCTTGATGCTCTGTCACGGCATGGCTATGACCGCGCCCTGATCGAGAAGCTGGCGCATCGCAACTGGCAATCCGTCCTGCGTCGGACGTGGCGCGGCTGACAACTGCCGTGTCGGCCCCTGTGGGTTGGAGCGCGCGCATGGCCCCGGTCAACCGCGCCATTCCGCGACGCGCCAGACCGCGGGCGACTGTCCGACGGCACGCTTGAACTCGCGGCTGAAGTGGAAGGCGTCGAAGAACCCGGTCGCCTCGGCGATCTGCTTCAGGCTCAGCTTGCTTTCCTGCATCAAGCGCTGCGCACGGACAAGCCGTTGATTTCGAAGGAAGCTGCGGGGCGTGACCCCCACATGCTGATGGAACAGCCTGCGCAACTGCGAATGGCTTAGCCTAGCGACCTTGGCCATGTCTTCGGCGGTCCAGGGCGCCTCGGGGTGGTCCATCATCTGTTTCATCAGCCGGTCGAGCGGCGCGGGCAGAAGGCTGCGTGCCTCGGAATTCGCAGGCCCGGACAGGAGTTCCAGAAACCGGGCCAGCACCGCGTTCAGCCGCACCTCGACCCCGGGCCGCTGGTCCGACAGAGTGCTGAACAGGGTCTGGAACCAGGCGATCATCTCGGCGCCGCTGGCGATGTTCACCTGCGGCCCGCCCTGACCAAGGATCCTCAACCGCAACAGGGGCAGGTCCGGCCCCTGCATCCGGAACCACATCACCGACCAGGGGTCGGCAATATCCGCCCAATGCTCATGCGGCTGATCCCCCGGGATCCATACAAGCTGCCCCGGCGCGATACGCAGCAGCTCGGCCCCGATCCGTACCTCGCCCCGACCCGAAAGGCAGTAGAGCACGTCATCGCCCGGGCAATTTTGCCGCGCGATGCCGCCGCCGGGCGCTGCGTCGATCCATCCCGCGCGCAGGACCGAGAGGAAAAGATACCGCGCTGCGGCATCGGGCAGGTGGTAGAGGCTCAGCCGCGTGACGGCAGTTCTGGAATTTTCAGTCATGCGCGTTTCGTACATGTATTTTCACATCGCGTCTATTCGCAGACAGCGCCCATCTGCTTAACGATGAGTCTTGGAGTAGGAGAAAAGCGCCAGCTGCCGGGAGGAACGGATGCTCGCATCGAAATTCTGCATCGCAGGCAAACGCCTGCGCGCGCGCTGCGAGGCGCATCAATGACCGCCCAGATTGGTAAGGCCGTGGCTCCGGGGCGCGTCCGGGGCATCTCGATGCGGTCGCGGCTTCTGGGCGCGCGCGAGACCGGCGTATTCCTCGCTTTCGTGGTGATGTGCGCCTTTCTGGCGCTGACCACCGACAGTTTCCTGACCCTTGCCAACCTCTTGAATGTGGGCCGCCAGGTCTCGCTTCTGGGCATCATGGCGGTCGGCATGACCTTCGTGCTGATTTCGGGCGAGATCGATCTGTCCATCGGATCCACCTATGCGCTGGCCGGGCTGGGCGCGGGAATGGCAATCGTGGCGGGCTATGGCGTGGCGCCGGCGATTGCGCTTGGCCTGTCGCTTGGCGTTCTGGTCGGCCTGATCAACGGGCTTCTGTCGACCTATGGACGCCTGCCTTCGCTGATCGCGACGCTGGGCATGATGTCGGTGATCCGCGGCGTGGCTCTTTTGATGACCAATGGCGAGCCGGTGACGGTCAACACCCGCAATGGCGCCGATCCGGGCGTGCTGGAAACCTTTCTCGCTTTGGGTCAGGGCCGCATCGCCGATCTGGTCCCGATGCAGCTTGTTTTCTTCATCCTCGCCGCCGTGTTGGGCTGGGTCTTGCTGTCGCGCACCAGCTTTGGCTTCCGCATCTTCGCCGTGGGCGGCAGCCCCAAGGCGGCGCGCGTCTCGGGGATCAATGTCGATGCGGTGAAGATCTGGGCCTTCGTGGTCATGGGCGCTCTCGCCGCAGTGGCGGGCATTCTGTCCATGGCCTTCCTTCCCAGCGGCCAGGCTGGCCGTACCGGGATCGGACTGGAGCTGGATGTGATCGCCGCCGTCGTGGTGGGCGGCGCATCGCTGGCCGGGGGCAGCGGCAGCATCCTTGGAACCGTGCTGGGCGTGCTGATCATTGGCGTCCTGCGCAATGGGCTCGTGCTGAGCGGCGTCTCGCCGTTCACCCAGGAAGTGATGATCGGACTGGTCATCATCGTGGCCGTCGCGATCGACAGGTGGAGCATCCGGTCCCATCGGACCTGAGCCCCCCGAGATCGCCAGCGGAACAAAACCAGAGGGAGGAAGGAATGAAATTGAAGGCCAGTGTGATCGCCCTGATCGCCGGGCTGGCGCTTGCGGCGCCCGCCATGGCGGATCCGGTCAGCGTCGACAGCTTTGCGCTGGCGCCGCGCATCAAGGAGAAGGTGGCAGCGGGCGGAGAGCTGAATATCTATGTCTCCTATCACGACACCTCGAACGAATTCGCCCCGGCCATCAAGGCTGGCGTCGAGAAGGGCGACGCCATCGAGGGCGTGACCGCGCATTTCATCGGGCCAGTTGGCGCCGATGCCGATGCCCAGATCTCGGAAATCGAGACCTTGATGAATGACATGGACGGGCTGGCGATCTCGTCCGTCAGCACCGACGCCCTGGCGCCGATCATCAATCGCGTGATCGAGGCGGGCATCCCGGTCATCACCTACAACACCGACAATCCCGACAGCAAACGGCTGGTCTTTGCCGGGCAGGACCTTGTCCAGTCCGGGCGCGAGGCGGGCAAGCTGATGGGCGACGTGCTGGGCGGCAAGGGCCGGGTGATGATCGCCACCATCGATGCCTCGGCGCAATGGTCGCTGGACCGCGAAAAGGGCGCACGCGAAGGTCTGGCCGCCTTCCCGGATATTGAGGTCGTCCGCACCCTGAACACCGGCACCGATCCGCAGGAAATCTACGCCGCGATCGAAAACGCAATGCTGGCCGATCCGGGCATCACCGGCATCCTTTCGCTGGAATGCTGCTCGACCCCGGCCGCCGGCGAATGGGTGTCGCGCAACAACAAGAAAGACGAGGTCAAGGTTGTCGGCTTCGACCTTCTGGACCAGACGGTCGATCTTGTCAGCGATGGCGTGATCCAGGCCACCATCGACCAGGCACCCGAGCGTCAGGGCTATGAGGCGGTGAACCTGCTGGTCAGCTTCCTGAAGGGCCAGCCGATCGACAATCTCGACACCGGCGTCGGCATCTTCACCCCCGAAAACATCGGCGAAGTCGCCAAGTAATCCGCTCTGGCGTCCCGGGCCCGCTGTCCGGGGCGCCCCCTGCCCTGAAAGACGAATAGGCAATCCCCATGTCGGCCCCCTTCCTCGAATTGCGGGACATCACCAAGGCCTTTCCGGGCGTTGTCGCCATGGATCGCGTCTCGGTCGGATTTCGTCCCGGCGAGGTCCATGCGATCATCGGCGAGAATGGCGCGGGCAAGAGCACGATGATGAACGTGCTCGCGGGGGAATTGCTGCCCAACAGTGGCACGATCCTTGTCGACGGCACGCCCGTGACCATCGGCTCGGCGCTTGCCAGTCAGGCGCTTGGCGTCCGCGTCGTGTTTCAGGAATTGTCGCTTTGCGAAAACCTGACCGTGGGCGAGAATGTCGTCCTTGGCCGCTATGCGGCGGGGCGTCCGCTGTCGCTGCTGGATCGCCGCCGCGCCTCGGAAGCCGCGACCGAGGCGCTGGACCGGCTGGGCCTGACCGAGATCGGCATCCATGACCCGGTGCGCAGCCTGACCGTGGCGCAGAAGCAGATGGTGGAAATCGCCCGCGCGATTTCGCAGGAGGCGCGGCTTCTGGTGCTGGATGAACCGAATTCCGCCCTGTCGCCCACCGAAAGCGCGCGGCTTTTTGACGTGGTGCGCGCGCTTCGGGCGCGCGGCGTGACCGTGCTCTATGTCTCGCACCATCTGGACGAGGTGCGTGCGCTGGCCGACCGCATTTCCGTGATGCGCGACGGGCGTCTACAGATCACTCTCGACAACACGCCCGACCTGACCTCAGCCGATCTTGTCGCCCATATGGTCGGTCGCGCCGTGGATACGGCCGAACAATATTCCCGCCTTGCGCCGCCCGCTGCCAAGGATGCGGCGCCGGTGCTGCGGATCAGCGGGCTGCGCGTGCCGGGCCGGATCGACGGTATCGACCTTTCGGTCGCCGCGGGCGAGATCGTCGGCGTGGCAGGCCTGCCCGACAGCGGCAAGGACTGTCTGGCCGAGGCGATCTTCGGCCTGATGCCCCGCAGCGGCACGGTCGAGATTGGCGGTATCCGGCTTGCCCCTTCGCAACCCTCGCACGCCATCGCCGCGGGCATGGCGCTGATCCCGGCAGACCGCCGTGGTGCGGGCGCGCTTTTGACCATGAGCGTGGCCGACAATGTCGTCTCCTCGACCCTGCGGGTCTTCAGCCGGGCGGGCTTTCTGCGCCGCCGCCAGATCCGGGATTGCGCCAGCCGCTATGTCAACGACTTGCAGGCCAAGGTGTCTGATTTCGGTCAGCGCATCGCCACGCTCTCGGGCGGCAACCAGCAGAAGATCATCCTAGCGCGCGGCCTGGTCTCGCAGCCCAAGCTGCTGATCCTGCACGAACCCACGCGCGGCATCGACGTGGGCGCCAAGGCCGAGATCTACGCCATCCTCAAAAACCTTGCCGCAGATGGGCTGGCGATCCTGATGATCTCTTCGGAACTGCCCGAGATCGTCCTGCATTCCGGCCGCGTCGTGGTCATGGCCGACAGGCAGGTGACCGGAGAACTGACCGGCGGCGATGTGACCGAAGAGGCGGTCATGTCGCTGGCCACGCAAAAGGCAGCACATCATGTCCATTGACGCCCCCAAGACAGGTCCGAAAATCACCGTGGTCGGCAGTTTCGCCGTCGGCCTGACCATCCGAACCCCGATCATCCCGGTCTTCGGCCAGACACTGTTCGGGTCGGATTTCGACCTGGGGCCGGGCGGCAAGGGCTCGAACCAGGCGGTCGGCGTGGCGCGGCTGGGCGCGCAATCCTCGATCGTCGCCTGCCTTGGTCAGGACGAACTGGCCGGGGTCGCGACCCGGCTTTATGAGGCCGAAGGCGTGGACACCACGCATCTGCACCGCACCGCCGACAAGGCGACCGGTGTGGGCTTCATCGTCCTGAATGCCTCGGGCGACAATTTCATCATCCTCGACATGGGCGCCAATACGCTGATGGACCCGGTGCGGGTCGATACCGCGCGCGACTGCATCGCAGGCAGCGATGTGGTGATGTCCGTGCTGGAGATCCCGGTCGCCGCCGCCGCCCGGGCGATGAAGCTGGGCCGCGAAGCCGGGGCGCGCACCATTCTCAACCCGGCCCCGGCGATTGCCCTGCCTGACGGGCTTCTGGAACATGTCGATTACCTGACCCCGAATGAAAGCGAGCTGCGGCTGCTTCTGGGCCTGCGTCCCGACGATCCGACCGAAACGCATGAACTGGCCCTGGCCTTGCGGCGGCGCGGGGTGGGAACGGTGATCGTGACCATGGGTGGCGCGGGCGCGCTGATCCTGAACGACGAGCTTGATCTGATGGTGCCGGCCCCTGCGGTCGATGTGGTCGACACCACCGGTGCGGGCGACAGTTTCAACGCGGCCTTCGCCGTGGCGATCGGCGAAGGGCTTCCCCTGGTCGAAGCGGTCCGCTGGGGTGTGGCCGCGGGGGCCCATGCCTGCACGCGTCTGGGCGTCATCCCCTCGATGGCGCATCGCGACGAGCTGATGGGGATGCTGGAAAAATGACCGGAGCAACTCTGGATAAGGGAGACAGGACATGAAACGCGGCAAACTGCTCAATGCCGAGCTGAACCATGCCATCGCCTCGATGGGCCATGGCGATCTGATGATCGTCTGCGATGCCGGCTTCCCGATCCCGGACACGGCCTGGCGCATCGATCTGGCGATCATGCCCGACCTGCCCGACCTCAAGACCGTGCTGGGCCTGATCGCCGAGGATATGGTGGCCGAAAAGGTCGCCTATGCCGACAATCTGCCCACCCACAACCCGCTTCTGCTGCAGACTGTGAAGGCGCTTTTCGCCGACAGCGACCACACCACCCTGCCCCATGCCGCGATCCTGGGCGAGATGGCGGCGCGGGCCAAGGTGATCGTGCGCACCGGCGCCTTCGATCCTTGGGGCAATATCCTGCTCTATTCCGGCGTCGACGTGCCGCAATGGTTCTCGAAGCCCGGCACCGTGGCTCCGCCCGAATATGCCGCCAAGATGACGAAGGGCTGACCCAGGTGGCGCGGATCTTCGACTGGGCCGTCCGGGACAGCACCCGCCTGGCAACCGTGGCTTCGCTTAGGCAGGCCAAGGGCCGCCACGCGGCCTTTGCCCAGGTCACCTGTGACAGCGCGGTCGAAGCCGCCGCCGCCGAGGCCGCCGGGATCGAACTGGCGATCTGCCGGGCGCGCAACGTGGCCGAGGTGCGCCGTGGTGCGCCCCGGATGTTCCTGACCGCCGCGCTTGGTTTTGCAGAGGCGGTGACCGATGACGAGATCCTGCGCACCGCCTTCAAGGCCCTGACCGATGGCGCCGATGCAGTGATCACCGCGCGCCGCCTTTCGGTCGTCTCGCTTCTCGCCGCCGAGGACATTCCCGTCATGGGCCATCTGGGCTTTGTGCCGCGCAAATCCACCTGGGTCGGCTCGGTGCGCGCCGTGGGCAAGACGGTCGACGAGGCGGTCGAGCTGCATCACCGCTTCCGCCGCCTGGAAGAGGCCGGCGCCTTCGCCGTCGAGGCCGAACTGGTGCCCGCACCGCTGATGGCTGAACTGTCCCGCCGCTCGGGCCTGGTCACCGTCTCGCTGGGATCGGGCAAGGGTGCCGAGGTTGTCTTCCTCTTCACCTCGGACATCTGCGGCGAGACCGAGACCACCCCGCGCCATGCCCGCCGCTACGGCGACCTTGCCCGCCTTCAGCGCGAGGTTCAGGCCGAAAGGCTGAGGGCGCTGACTGCTTTCCGCCAGGACGTGACCGCCGGTCACTTCCCGGCCCCGCAAGAGACCGCCTCGCTGCCGCAGGCCCTTCTCGACGAGATCACCCAGCGGCTTGACACCTGACGGATCCCAGTGATCCGCCTCCGCCCCTTCAAGGAACGAGACATACGATGAGAGACAGCGACTTCGGCACCCGAGACAAGCGCGGCCACTGGACGCCGAACAAGAAGCCGCAGCGCGCCCCGATCTTCGTCTGGCCGGCGCAGCCCAGGAAATTCCTCAAATGGCTGCCGGGCTATGTCTGGCCCTGGAACACGGCCTATTTTCTGGTCGCGCTGATCTCTTGGGTTTTCCTAACGCCCGACATGGCCCGCATGCAGACCTTCCAATGGGACTGGATGGCGCTGATCCTTCTGCGCAACGCCGCCTGGACGCTGGTCTTCTATGGCGGCTTCCATCTGGTGCTTTACATCCAGCGCCATCAGGAAACGAACTTCAAATACAATGCCCGCTGGCCCGACACGGACAATCCGACCTTCCTTTTCGGCAGCCAGAATGCCGAGAATGTTTTCTGGACCTTCTGCAGCGGCGTACCGGTCTGGACGGCCTTTGAATGCGGGCTCTGGTGGCTTTACGCCAACAACCATCTGCCCTTCCTGGATTTCGCCGCCCATCCGGTCTGGTTCGTCGTGGC
Organism: Neotabrizicola paludis; assembly: GCF_044142105.1. Taxonomy (NCBI): domain Bacteria; kingdom Pseudomonadati; phylum Pseudomonadota; class Alphaproteobacteria; order Rhodobacterales; family Paracoccaceae; genus Neotabrizicola; species Neotabrizicola paludis. The sequence continues at coordinate 70,791 of NZ_JBGTYM010000012.1, read as the reverse complement.
GCTGCTGCTGATGCCCGCCTGGCGCGAGCTGCATTTCTACCTGATCCACCGGCTGATCCATGTCGGGCCGCTCTATCACCTGATCCACAAGACTCACCACAAGAACGTCAATCCGGGTCCCTGGTCGGGCATGTCGATGTCGACCCTTGAGCATATCTTCTACTTCTCGGGCGTGCTGATCCATTTCATCGTGCCGCTGCACCCGGTGCATGGCATGTTCCAGCTGGTCCATGCCGGGTTGTCGCCCGCCAAGTCGCATGTCGGTTTCGACCGGATCGTGACCTCCGAGGACTCGGCCATCAACACCGACAATTACTACCACTACCTGCACCACAAGTATTTCGAGGTGAATTACGGCGAGCGCCGCATCCCGCTCGACGAATGGTTCGGCACCGCCCATGACGGCTCTGCCGAGGCGGACGAGGCGATGTATCGCCGCATCCGCGCCAAAAAGCTGGTGCGCTGACGGAACTGGAACGGAAAGCCAAGCCATGACCAACTCTCCCGCCGCCCGGCCCGCAGGCCAATGGGTCCCGGCCTGCCGCGTCGACGACATCCCGCCCGAAGATGTGAAGCGCTTCGATCATGCCGGGCGGACCTATGTTGTGATCCGCTCGCCCGAGGGCGATTTCTACGCGATGGACGGCCATTGCTCGCATGAGAAGATCCATCTGGCCGACGGGCTGGTCGATGGCGCGATCATCGAATGCCCCCGGCATTTCGGCACGTTCGACTACAAGACCGGAGAATCGCGCAAGCTGCCCGCCTGCGTCGACCTGCGCACCTATCCCGTGCGGATCGAGGGCGACGAGGTTCAGATCCAGGTCGCCTGAGGCTGAGGCGCCGATCCTGTCTTGGGTCGGCGCTGTGCCGCATTTCGCTCAGGGGACCAGGACGGTCGACAGCTCCCCAGATTCCAAGCGCGACCGGAAATCGCCCGATCCGCTTTTCTTTGCACAGCGATCCAGCCCCCATAGAGGCTGCTCTTCGGCACATTGAGCATCGGCGGTAGATGTTCCGGCTGGCTCTCTCGCCTCTGCGCTGCCGTTTTGGGATTGGCTTGCCAGGGAGGTCCGGGGGTGGACGTCGGCCTAGAAGGACTACGGGTAGGCTTCACGGGTCGCGCGCTGTCCGTCCGCGATCATGGGCGCCTGTTGCGGAAAGAAGGCCAGCAAGCAGCACCTGTCGCGGGCTGCCTGGAAGCGGCGGGACCAGGTCAGAGGTAACACATCGCCTTGGGAACCGCCCATGGGAATCACAAAAATCGCTGTCTCTTCAGACGGGGAAGCCTTCGACGAGTCTCCTCTCCCGCAAAATCGTGCCGGGACCTGCATCTGTGCTAGAACCGGCACGCCCGAAGCCCGGCGAGTTTAAGTTCGTCGGCATCCGTTGTGCGACGAGACGACGATCGGCAAAGGTCCTACAGACGAACCAAGAATGCTTTGGAAATGTGGACCCGCCCCTACTGGTCTTTGCCAATCGCGTTCGGCCTGCATGGCACTCTGCCCACGGTCGTTGGCAGGGATCATGTTCTGTCTTAGTTTGTCGCCATGCCGACCGACGTTCTCACTCACTTCCCGCTGCGTCCCTCGCGTGTCCATGAGGTCTGCGGGCCGGGTTCTCTCGCTTTCGCAGCCCTTGCCACCCGAAGGTTCTCCCCCGTGCTCTGGGTGTGTGAGACTTGGCAGCGCGAGACGCTGAACCCGCTTGGTCTGGCGCGGTTTCTCGATCCTGCGGGGGTTTTGCTCGCCCGGACGAAGAACCAGAGCGACAGTCTCGCCGTCGCCGAGGAAGCGCTGAAGGACGGCGCCGTCGCTTTTGTCGTGATGGAGATCACCCGCCCGCTGGATCTGCGCGAGGGGCGGCGGCTGCAATTGGCGGCCAAGGCGGGGCAGACGACGGGATTGTGCCTGATCCCCGAGGGGATGGGCAGCAATGCGGCCGAAACGCGCTGGCGTTGCGCCCCTGTCTTCGATGCCGCCGCATCCGACTCGACACTCATGCGATGGGAGCTTATCAAGAACAAATCAGGAACTTTGGGCCTTTGGCATGTTCGGTGGGATGCAACGTCGCATCGTCTCGATGTGGTTTCCCCGGTTGCCGAGCGACCGGGCCCTGCGGGCGCGCCCGGTTGACGGCCCCTTTGCCCTGACGCTGAACGAGGCCAATGCAATCCGGCTTTACGACCTGAATGACCAAGCTGAACGGCAGGGCTTGCACCGGGGCATGTCCTATGCCGATGCCCGTTCCTTCTGCCCCGGGCTGCAAAGCCGGCCGGCGAATCCGGTCGGCGATGCGCGGTTCCTGCAAACGCTGCGGCGATGGGCCACGCGCTATTGTCCCTGGGTGGGACTAGAGGGCAAGGACGGGCTGGTGCTGGATGTGACCGGGGCAGCGCATCTCTTCGGCGGCGAAGCGGCGATGCTGGCCGATATGCGCACGCGACTGGCCCGGGCGGGGCTTTCGCTGCGGTTGGGGCTGGGCGACAGCCGTGGCGCCGCCTGGGCGCTGGCACATTCCGTCGAGGGCAGCGCCGCGCCAGGCCAGGCGCTTGCGACACTGGCCCGGCTTCCGGTCGCGGCCCTGCGACTGGACGACAGGACCGACACTGCCCTGCAACGGCTGGGGCTGCGCAGCATCGGCGCTTTGGAGGCGGCCCCCCGTGCCGCGCTGGCGCGGCGCTTCGGCCCCGGGCTGCTGCTGCGGCTTGATCAGGCTCTGGGTCGGCAGAGCGAACAGGTCACCCCGGCGGCTGAGCCTCCGCATTACGGGGTACGGTTGACCTTTCCCGATCCGATCGGGCTGGTTGAGGATGTTATGGCTGGGATCGCACGCCTGTTGGATCAACTCTGCATCCGGCTGAAGACGCAGGAGGCCGGGGCGCGGGCCCTCTGCCTGAGCCTGCGCCGGGTCGATCAACGGGTCCAGACGGTCGAACTGCGCCTGGCCGGAGCGCTGCGCGATGCGGGGCGCATCCTGCCCCTGTTCGAACGGGGCATCAGCGAGGTCGATGCCGGTTACGGCATCGACCAGTTGCGGCTTGAGGCGACTTTGGTTGAACCGTTGCCCGTCGAGCAGATCAGCCATGTCGCCTCGGGTCGGGCAGGCCAGCTCGACGATCTGATCAGCCGGATCGGCCTGCGGATCGGGCTGGAAAACGTGCAGCGCTTCCTGCCGGCCGACAGCCATATCCCCGAACACGGCTTCCTGGTCGCGCCCGCCGCCTGGTCCGAACCGGGCGGTTCCTGGGTCGCGCAGCGGTCGCGACCGCTGCGGCTGTTCCCGCCCGAGCCGATCGACGGCACCGGGCCACAGCCGCCGCGGCAGTTCCGCTGGCGACGGATAACGCTGACCACGGCCCGGGCGACGGGGCCGGAACGGATCGCCCCGGAATGGTGGCTTGAGGATGAAAACTGGCGCAGCGGAATGCGCGACTACTGGCATGTCGAGACCCGACAGGGCCTGCGGCTATGGCTGTTCCACACGCCGCAGACCCCCGGCTGGTTCGTGCAGGGAGAATTCGCATGAGCGACCCGTCTCGCGCCCCCGGCAAGAGCGGAGTGAGCCGCGCCGATGCCCCCGCCCCCGAAAGCGCTGGCTATGCAGAGCTTTGTGTCACCACGAATTTCACCTTCCTGACCGGGGCCTCGCATCCCGAGGAACTGGTCACCCGCGCCGCCGAGTTGGGCCTTGCCGCCATCGCCATCACCGACCGCAACACACTGGCCGGGGTGGTGCGGGCCTGGTCCGCGCTCAAGGCCCTGCGAGAGAAGGTGGAAGAGACGATCCGCATCCGCTCGCAGCACCGCACCGATCCCTGTTCGCGGCTGGAAACGGGTTCGCCCGAGGATATCGTCCGACCCTTGGCGCCGCGGCTGCCGAAGCTGATCGTCGGCGCGCGGCTGGTGCTGCGCGACAGCCCGGTGCACTGGTTGGCCCTGCCGCAGGACCGCGCCGCCTATCACCGGCTGAGCCGCCTTCTGACCCTGGGCAAAGAGCGGGCGGGGAAGGGCGACTGCCATCTGGACCGCGCCGATCTGCTGGAGGGCGGCTCCGGCATGATCCTGATCGCCGTGCCGCCGCCCCGGCTGGACGAGGCGGCCACGCATCTTCACCAGATGCAGCGCCGCTTTCCCGGTCAGGTCTTCCTCGGCGCTGCCCCGCGCTATGACGGTTCAGACCAGGCCTGGCTGACGGCCTGCGCCCGACTGGCCATAGCCTGCGCGACCCCGATGGTGGCGCTGGGCGATGTGCTGATGCATCACGCCAGCCGCCGCCAGATGGCCGATGTGCTGACCTGCATGCGCGAGCACATCACCATCGACCGGATCGGCACCCGCGCGCTGCCAAATGCCGAACGCCGCCTGAAGGGGTACAAGGATATGGCGCGGCTGTTCCGCGACCATCCCGGCGCCCTGCGCCGCACGCTGGAGATCGCCGCGCGCTGCAGCTTCGACCTGTCGGAACTCAGCCATGACTATCCCGACGAGATTTCCGGCTCCGAGCTGCCCCAGGCCCGGCTGGAACGGCTGGCGCAAGAAGGGCTTGCCCGCCGCTATCCCGAAGGGGCGCCGCAAAAGATCCACGATCTCCTGGCCAAGGAACTGCACCTCGTCGGTGAGCTGAAATACCCCGCCTATTTCCTGACCGTCCATGACATCGTGCAATACGCCCGTTCACAGGGCATCCTCTGCCAGGGCCGCGGTTCAGCCGCCAATTCGATCCTCTGCTATCTCCTCGGTATCACCGATGTGGCACCAGGGATGATTGCCATGGTCTTCGAGCGTTTCATCTCGAAATACCGCGGCGAGCCGCCCGATATCGACGTGGATTTCGAGCATGAGCGGCGCGAAGAGGTGATCCAGTGGATCTATGCGAAATACGGTCGCCACCGCGCCGGGCTTTGCGCCACCGTGATCCATTTCCGATCACGCTCTGCGATCCGTGAGGTGGGCAAGGTGATGGGCTTGTCGCAAGACGTCACGGCGGCGCTGTCGGGCCAGATCTGGGGTATGTCGAACGGCGGCGCCGATCCGGCACGGGTGCGCGAACTGGGCCTTGATCCCACCGACCGCCGCCTGGCCCAGACCATCCGCCTGATCGGCGAGATCATCGACTTTCCCCGCCATCTGTCGCAGCATGTCGGCGGCTTCGTCATCACCAAGGGACGGCTGGACGAGCTATGCCCGATCGAGAATGCGGCGATGGAGGACCGCACCGTCATCGAATGGGACAAGGACGACATCGACGCGCTCGGTATTCTCAAGGTCGATGTGCTGGGGCTGGGGATGCTGACCTGCATTCGCAAGGCCTTCGACCTGATGGCCAGTCACGAGGGCAAGACCCTGAGCATCGCTTCGGTTCCGCAGGAGGACCGGGCGACCTATGCCATGCTGCAAAAGGCCGATGCGGTGGGCGTCTTCCAGGTCGAAAGCCGGGCGCAGATGAATTTCCTGCCGCGGATGAAACCCGCCAAGTTCTACGATCTGGTGATCGAGGTCGCCATCGTCCGCCCGGGCCCGATCCAGGGCGGGATGGTGAAACCCTATATCCGCCGGCGGCAGGGGCTGGAGGATGCCGAGCCCTTCGGCCCGGAACTGGAGGAGGTGACACGGCGCACCCTGGGCGTGCCGCTTTTCCAGGAACAGGCGATGCAGATCGCCGTGGTCGGCGCCGGCTATACGGCGGAAGAGGCCGACCGCCTGCGCCGCTCGCTCGCCTCGTTCCGGCGGATGGGCACGATCGGCGAGCATCGCAACACGTTCATCGCTGGGATGCTGGCCAATGGCTACAGCGTCGAGACAGCCGAACGCTGCTTCGGCCAGATCGCGGGCTTCGCCGATTACGGCTTTCCCGAAAGCCATGCCGCGGCCTTCGCCATGCTGGCCTATGTCTCGGCCTGGCTGAAATGCCATCACCCGGCGGTCTTCGCCTGCGCGCTGTTGAATTCCCAGCCCATGGGCTTCTATGCCCCGGCCCAGATCGTGCGCGACGCCCGGGAGCATGGGGTGGTGCTGCGGCCCGTCTGTGTGAACAGCAGCGACTGGGACAACCAGCTGGAACGCCGCGCCGACGGCGCGCTGGCGCTGCGGCTGGGCTTTCGCCAGATCAAAGGGTTTCGCCAGGCGGATGCCGATCGCATCGCCCATGCCCGTGGCAATGGCTATCCCGATGTCGAGGCGATGTGGCTGCGCGCCGGCCTCGCCCCCGAAGTGCTGGAACGCCTGGCCGAGGCGGATGCCTTCCTGGCACTCGGCCTGACCCGCCGCGAGGCGCTTTGGCAGGTCCGCGCGATCCGCAGTCCGGCGCCGCTGCCGCTGTTCAGCGACCCGATCGACGGCGAGGGCATTGCCGAACCTGAGGCCCGCCTGCCCACCATGCATCTGGGCGAAGAGGTGGTCGAGGATTACCTCGCCACTCGCCTGACCCTGCGCGCCCATCCGATGGAACTTCTGCGTCCCACGCTGCCCGGTCTGACCCCGCATGACCGGCTGGCCGAGATCCCGCCCCGCCGCGTCACCGTCTGCGGCCTGGTCATCACCCGCCAGCGCCCCGGCACCGCCTCGGGCGTAATCTTTTTGACGCTCGAGGATGAGACAGGTGTTTCGAATGTGGTGGTCTGGAAGCGGATCTACAACCGCTTCCGCCGCATCGTCATGGACGGGCGGCTTCTGCGGGTGACCGGCCGGCTGGAACGCGAAGGAATCGTGGTACATCTGATCGCGGACCAGATCGAGGATCTGTCCCATCGCCTCTCCGATCTCGGTCATCCGCTGGACAACCTTCTGGGGCTGGCTACCGCAAAGACCGACAGTGCTCCACGCCGCCTGGCACCCGCGCGCGCCATGCATCCGCGCGAACAGGGCAAGCGGCTGTTTCCAAGCCGGGATTTTCATTGAAACCCGCAAGAGCCGTGTCATGCACAGCATCTGGGGCATGGAACACTGGTGCAGTTTAGATGCTGCGTTCACCGCGTCTCTTGCAGCCGGTGCGACCGCGCAAGCCGCTGCCATCGGGTTCGACTCGATCACCAGCCACAGGTCAAATCCAAACAGCGGCCCGGTTGTTCCGGCGACATCTCCACGCGCTGTTGAGTTTGTCGCCCAGACCAGCGGCGATGTCGGCGAAGTTTGCCGCAACCATCGTTCTCGCCCTGATCGGCGCGGCAGTTCCGCCAAGCGGCACCTGACCAGAGCGGCCCAGAATCGTCGGAAACAGAACAGGGGTGAAACATGCCCGTAGCGGCCTCAAGTGGGAACCGCCGACATGCCTTGCCAGACAGCCGGTCGCACGAATCAAATATTTTATAATAAGATCAATATGGTGCCCGCGGCCGGACTTGAACCGGCACGCCCGAAGGCTGGGGAGTTTAAGTCCCCTGTGTCTACCATTTCACCACGCGGGCCACGCAGGGGCGGCGCCAGTCTAGCCAGATCGGCGGCGGGCGAAAGAGCCAATGGTCGCAAAGCGGATTGCGCTTTGCCGGACCGCCACCGCCGCAGTGCAGCACAGCGATTGACAAGGGACAGGGCGGCCTTCTTTATGACAGGCGAAATGTTCGGGGGAGACCAATGAGCAAGACTTACGAGACAGCCGCCGGCGCACTGGACGGCCTCTTGTCGGATGGAATGCTGATCGCGGCCGGGGGATTCGGTCTGTGCGGCATACCGGAACTTCTGATCGACGCCCTGGTCGCCTCGGGCGTCCAGGACCTTACGGTCGCCTCGAACAATGCGGGCGTCGACGGCTTTGGCCTTGGCAAGCTCTTGGAGACGCGGCAGATCAAGAAGATGATCTCCTCCTATGTCGGCGAGAATGCCGAATTCATGCGCCAGTATCTGTCAGGCGAGCTTGAGCTGGAATTCAACCCGCAGGGCACGCTGGCCGAGCGGATGCGGGCGGGCGGCGCAGGCATCCCCGGCTTCTACACCAAGACCGGGGTCGGCACGGTGATCGCGGAAGGCAAGGATATAAAAGTCTTCGACGGCCAGGAATATATCCTGGAACGGGGAATCGTGGCCGATCTGGCGATCGTGAAGGCCTGGAAGGCCGACCCTTCGGGCAATCTCGTCTTCCGCAAGACCGCGCGCAACTTCAACGCGCCCGCCGCGACCTGCGGCAAGATCTGCGTGGCCGAGGTCGAAGAGATCGTGCCTCTGGGCAGCCTGGACCCCGACCATATCCACCTCCCCGGCATCTACGTGCACCGCATCGTGCAGGGGCCGCATGAAAAGCGCATCGAGCAGCGCACAACCCGCAAGAAGGAGGCTGTGTGATGGCCGGGGAAAGCAAGGGCTGGGATCGGAACCAGATGGCCGCCCGCGCCGCGCAGGAATTGCAGGATGGCTGGTATGTGAACCTTGGCATCGGCATTCCGACGCTGGTGTCGAACTATATCCCCGAAGGCGTGAATGTCACGCTGCAATCGGAAAACGGCATGCTTGGCATGGGGCCCTTCCCCTATGAGGGCGAAGAGGATGCCGACCTGATCAATGCGGGCAAACAGACCATTACCGAATTGCCGCAGACCGCTTTTTTCGATTCCGCCACCTCCTTCGCCATGATCCGGGGCGGCAAGATTGCCATGGCGATCCTGGGCGCGATGGAAGTGGCCGAGAATGGTGACCTGGCGAACTGGATGATCCCCGGCAAGCTGGTCAAGGGCATGGGCGGCGCGATGGATCTTGTCGCCGGCGTGGGCCGGGTGGTCGTGGTCATGGACCACACCTCCAAGCACGGCGAGTCCAAAGTGCTCAAGCAATGCACCCTGCCCCTGACCGGGAAGGCCGTGGTTGATCGGATCATCACCAATCTGGGCGTGCTGGATGTGGTGCCGGGCGGCCTGAAGATCGTGCAGCTTGCCGATGGCGTGACCGAAGCCGAGATGCGCGCAGCGACGGAGGCGACGCTCGTTGACTGAACACATCGTCACCCGCGAAAAGGGCGAAACCAAGGGCCGCTTCGTCATCCGCAAGGAGGGCGCAGAGGCCGAGCTGACCTATTCGATCACCACGCCGACGCTGATCATCGCCGATCACACCGGCGTGCCCGATGCCTTTCGCGGCACCGGCGCGGGGCTGGCGCTGGTCGAGGCGCTGGTCGCCGCGGCGCGGGCCGAGGGATTCAAGATCGTGCCCCTCTGCCCCTTCGTGAATGCCCAGCGCAAGAAACACCCGGAATGGGCGGATGTGTTTCAGGCCTGAGTTTCACCCTGGCGCCGCAACGCGCCAGGGGCCGCAGGCGGACAGTCCAGCGTCTCAACCGCCAGAAGCCGCATTCACCTTGAAGACACAGGGATCGCTGACCAGCATCGGCGGTGTCAGGCACAGGCCCTGCGCCACCTGAAAGGCCGCCAGAACCTTGGGCACGTAGTCGCGCGTCTCGGCATAGGGCGGGACGCCCTGATTGGCCTTAACCGCGCCCTCGCCCGCATTATAGGCCGCAAGAACCATCAGCGGATCGCTGTCGAATTCCTTCATCAGCCAGTTCAGATAGGCCACGCCGCCCTTGATGTTCTGCACCGGATCGGTGCTGTCGGTAACGCCGAAACGCTCCGCCGTGGCCGGCATGAGCTGCATCAGCCCGGTTGCCCCCTTGTTCGATACCGCGTCCTTGCGCCCCGCGCTTTCGATCCCCATCACCGCCAGCACCAGCGCGGGCGAGACGTCGGTGTCCAGCGTCGCGACTAGAATGTCCTTGCCATAGACATCTGCGATGGTCTGCATCGACTGCATCCGCGGCGCGCGGACGGCCGCTCCGCCCGGTCCCTGCGCCAGCGAGGCCATGGCCAGCTCGAAGCGGTCCTGGGCGTTGCCAAGCCCAGTTGGCACCTTGTCCCAGAACCAGGCGTAATTCGACGACGGCGCCGGCGCGATGGAACCGTCCGGCAGCGCCTCGGGAGCGGCGGGTGCCGTAGCGCTGGACAAAGCCGGGTCTTTCCAAGCGGTGGCGGCCAGACGGCGGGCCTGCTCGACCGGGTCGATCTGCACGGTGATCCGCTTGCCGGGCACCGCATCGCTGACCTTGACGCGGCGAAAGGTAAAATCCTCCTGTGCCCGCGCCGGGGACAGCGCGGCCAGAACACCAAGGCCCAGCGTCAATATGCCTGTCAGTCTGCGCATCTTTGCGATGCCTGCCCGCTTTGATTGCCGCCAGACTGGCAGAAGCAGCGCTTTTCGCAAAGTGAATCCTGGCACTCCTCGCGCTTTCCGGCCCGACATAGACCGATATGCCACGTCGGTTTCTGGCAGCCCGCCCCGGGAACGGCGCAAGACTTCCCCTGAATGACCTTAATTCAAGGTTAATCTTCCCTAATCCAGCCATGATCGGCGGCTTTAAGGGACCTACCCCGAAAGGCGGATCGCCCGGTGCAAGATCGGACGGGAAATGCCTGGCGGACAAGATTGCAACTGAACCTTGACAGGAACCTGACCATGAAACTGCTGAACATCTTCAAGCGCTTCCAGAAAGACGAAGACGGCGCCGTGACCGTTGACTGGGTCGTGCTGACCGCCGCCATCGTGGGCCTTGGCCTGATCGTCATGGGCGCCATCCAGCCGGCGATCAAGAACCTGTCGAGCTCGATCGCCACCGAGATCGAAGCCGCCGACGACAACTTCTGATCCCGCGCCGGGTTCAGCCCGGCACCCAGGACAGACTAGGGCCGCGTCTCCGCAAGGGGCGCGGTCCTTGGTTTTTCCGCCCTGGTTCTTCTTCGCTCACGCGCCGCCTGACCCATTGGGAACGCCGCGAAACTGGCCCAAAGGTTTCACCAAATGACCTTAATTTCCGCTTCGTTTTCCAAATTCCCGCCAACATTCACCGGCTTACTGGCTTCATCCCGAAAGGCGGATCGCCCGACACAAGATCGGATCCGAAGATGCCCGGCGGATAGGAATGCCCCCGAACCCCTCGCATAGGAACCTGACCATGAAACTGCTGAACATCTTCAAGCGCTTCCAGAAAGACGAAGACGGCGCCGTGACCGTTGACTGGGTCGTGCTGACCGCCGCCATCGTGGGCCTTGGCCTGATCGTCATGGCCGCCATCCAGCCGGCGATCAAGAATCTGTCGAGCTCGATCGCCACCGAGATCGAAGCTGCCGACGACAACTTCTGATCCCGCGTCGGGCTTGGCCCGGCATATAGGATAGACCAGGGCCGCGCCTCCGCAAGGAGCGCGGCCTTTGGCTTTCGATTCAGACTGCCGCCTGGAGCCAAGGATCGCAACGCTGCCGCGGCGCCCCACCCTTCTCTGTTTCAGATGCGCGTCATTGCCTGCCGCTGCCGTGTTCCGCCCGTCCCTCACGCACATGCCGTCTGTGGCAGCGAATCTGAGCAATGCTGAAAAATGACCCCGAAAATGCCCCAATCCGCGGCCGCCAGACCAAAACCTTGCCACGATCGGGGGGCTATATCGTCTCATCCCGACCGGAACCGGGTGGCGCAGAACAGAGGCTGCGCCAGGTCCGACCGGGAGGATGAAACGAAACTCGATGTAACGTGAAAGGAACCTGACCATGAAACTGCTGAACATCTTCAAGCGCTTCCAGAAAGACGAAGACGGCGCCGTGACCGTTGACTGGGTCGTGCTGACCGCCGCCATCGTGGGCCTTGGCCTGATCGTCATGGGCGCCATCCAGCCGGCGATCAAGAACCTGTCGAGCTCGATCGCCACCGAGATCGAAGCCGCCGACGACAACTTCTGATCCCGCGCCGGGTTCAGCCCGGCACCCAGGACAGACCAAGGCCGCGTCTCCGCAAGGGGCGCGGCCTTGCCGCGAAGGCCGGAAGTACTGCGGGAATTGCACCAAAAGCCCCTGAAAAGCCCGCCGCCACCCCATAGTTTCGCCGCATTTTCCGGGCAGCTTGCCAGAAATGGGCAGGCAGATGGCCCGAGGGATATGGAGATTGCAAAGATGCTTGCCAGACTGAGGTCCTTTGCCCGCAACGATGACGGTGCCATCACGGTCGATTGGGTCGTGCTGACCGCCCTGATCGTGGGAGTTCAGGTTGTGCTTCTGCTCACGCCCATGCGCAACGCGCTGGTCAGTGTCTCGGAATCGATCGGTGCCAAAGCCGAAGAATACGGTGATTTCCTCAACTAGGGCCGAATGGCGCCGGACAGGCGACAACCGGAAAGACTGCCGCGGCATGGGCCGTCGGCAAAGATGAAAAGGGGTCGGGAATGCGGGCAGTTTTCGCATTGGTGCTGGTGGTCGGCATGGCGCTTGCGGGCGCTGCGGTCTACTTGGCGCAGGGCTATATGAGCCAAACACAGAACGCGCTGGCCAAGGCAACGGCCTATCGCGAGAAGACCGGCAAGCTGGTTGAGGTCTATGCCGTCAGCAAACCGATGAAATACGGCGACCCACTGACCAAGGACGATGTGGTCTCGGTCTATGTGCAGGAGAAATTCCTGCCCGCTGGCGCCTTCCGCGTGCCGAAAGAGGGCGACACCGCCCCTGCAGCGGCCACCCCCGCCGCAGCCCCGGCCAAGAAAGGCGATCCCGCGCCGGTGGTTGTGCCGCCGCTGTTCGGCGATGATCAGCAGAAGCCCCGCTTCATCATGCGCTCGATGGAACAGAACGAAATTCTCCTGGTCAGCCGCGTGACCGAGCCGGGCGAAGTGGCCGGGCTGACCGGCAAGCTGGACAAGGGGATGCGGGCCTTCCAGATCAAGGTCGACGTCGCCTCGGGCGTTGCAGGCTTTGTGGCCCCGGACGATCACATCGACATCTACTGGACCGGCACGAGCAGTTCCTCGGTCGGGGGCGAAGTGACCCGGCTGATCGAAAGCGCGATCCGCGTGATCGCCGTGGACCAGGCCTCAGGCGAAGGCCAGATGCTGGCTGGCAATGCCCGTACGGTGACAGTGGCAGGCACGCCCGAACAGGTCGCGCGCCTGGCGCAGGCCCAGGCCACGGGTCGGTTGGCGATGTCGCTGGTTGCCTCGCCCGAGGATGCAGTCTCGGGCCTGGTTGAAGTGGACAGCAACTCGCTTCTCGGCATTCAGCAGCAGGAAGTGGTAGTCGAACGGGCCCCCGAAGTCTGCACCATCAAGACCCGCAAGGGCGCCGACGTGGTGGAAATGCCGATCCCCTGCACCAATTGAGACGGCATAAATCAGGCAGCGCGGCTACCGTATCTGGGGGCCGTGCTGCTTTGCGTTCACCATATTAAGGTTCTGTTGCAAGTTATCCACATCAAGATCCCCCCCCAAGGGTTTGATTCTTGCAAAAAAAGGCTGCATCCGGCAATGTGATGCGGAAAGATGGGCGAAAAGACCCGAAAACCAGAGGCGTGATCGAAAGGGCAGATCACATGAGCATGAAAAAGACCATTGCGGCCGGACTGATCGGCGTTGCCTTGGCAACGACCGCTCCCAGTGCGGCCCATGCGGAAGTTCTGCGTGTGATGACCGGACAGGCCCAAGGCGCCTTGAACGTGCCGATGAACCGCGCGGTTGTCGTCGAAAGCGACGTCCCCTTCTCGGAACTTTCCATCGCGAATCCGGGCATCGCCGATATCTCGACCCTGTCGGACAAGACGATTTATGTGCTTGGCAAGGCGCCCGGGCGGACAACGCTGACGCTGTTGTCGCCCGAGGGCAAGCTGATTTCGAATGTCGATGTGCACGTCACGCCCGACATCGCGGAATTCAAGGAACGCCTGCGCCAGATTCTGCCGGGCGAGAATATCGAAGTACGCACCGCGAATGACGGCATCGTGCTGTCGGGCGTTGTCAGCTCGACCGCCAAGCTTGACCGCGCCCTTGACCTGGCCAGTCGCTATGCCCCCGACCGCGTGTCGAACCTGATGGTGGTCGGCGGCACGCAGCAGGTGATGCTCAAGGTACGCTTCGCCGAGATGCAACGCTCGGTCGCCAAGAACCTTTCGGCCTCGCTGGGTGTGATTTCGAATTCGGGTTCTGTGGGCGGCGGGATCGGCACCGGCGTTCTGGCAGACGGCACGAAGCTCAGCGATTTCATGTCAGGCAAATCGATCACTTCGCCCAATGAGGCGGCGGGACGGATGAGCCTGGGCTTTTCCGCGGGGGCGCTGGAATTCGGTGTGCTGCTCGAAGCACTTGAGAGCAAGGGCATGGTCCGCACCCTAGCTGAACCGAACCTGACGGCGCTGTCGGGCCAGGAAGCCAAATTTCTGGCCGGCGGCGAATATCCGGTTCCCGTGCCCGACAGCGACGGGATCGGGATCGAATACAAGCCTTTCGGGGTCGAACTCAACTTCACGCCCGTGGTGGTTGATGGTGACATCATCAACCTGACGATCAACGCCTCGGTGAGTTCGATCGACACCACGACCGCGATCGAGGCCAATGGCCTAACCGTCAACGCCTTCAAGCGCCGCGAGACCTCGACCACGGTCGAGATGCGCGATGGGGAAAGCTTCGCCATCGCGGGCCTGTTGCAGGACGATTTCCGCAACATCAACGCGCAAGTGCCGTGGCTGGGCGATGTGCCGATCCTGGGCGCGCTTTTCCGTTCGGCCGATTACAACCGGGCGCAGTCGGAACTGGTCATCATCGTCACGCCGCATCTGGTGACGCCGGTCTCGGGCGATGTGCTGGCACTGCCGACCGACCGGGTGCGCATCCCGACCGAGCGTGAGCTGTTCCTTTACGGCGAAGTTGCGGGCAAGCCGAAGAAGGGCGCCGCGGGCGAAGTGGCCCGGCAGGACTTCTCGTCGCCCTACGGCTATGTGATGGAGTGAGGCGGATGCAGCGCGGATTGGGAAGCCTACTTGCGACGACCGCCCTTCTGGCCCTTGCGGCCTGCGGCGACACCTCGACCAGCTTCGACAAGGAGATGGGCGCCGAAGTGGACAAGGGCCAGTTCGGCAATGCCACGATGAACAACACGCTGCTGATGACCGGCGAGATGGAATATACTGTCGCGCTGGCCCAGCGGTTCAATGCCGAAGTCGAAGATACCGTGAACTTCGCCTTCGACAGCGCCACGCTTTCGCCCGAGGCGCAGCAGGTTCTGCTGCAACAGGCGAATTTCATCAAGCAGTTCCCCGAAGTCCGTTTCAAGGTCTTCGGCCATACCGACCTCGTCGGCAGCCAGGGCTACAATTACAATCTGGGCCTGCGCCGCGCGAAGGCCGTGGTCAATTTCCTCGTGGCGCAGGGCATCTCGCGCTCGCGGCTTGAGGCGCTGGTCAGCTATGGCAAGACCCGCCCGATCATCCAGACCAGCGAGCCTGAGATGCGCAACCGCCGCACCGTCACCGAAGTGTCCGGCTTCGTGAAAAACAATCCGATGGTCCTGAACGGCAAATATGCCCAGATCGTGTGGCGCACCTATGCCAATCCGGCCACCACCAGCTCGCTGGCCGAGCGGCCCCACCCGGCCAATATCGAAGTCGTCACGCAGACCAACCCCTCGGGCGGCTGAGACTGTTTAGGGAAATGCGTGGAATACTCCGGCCGGGCGCCATCGCCCGGCCTTTTTCATGCGGATGCTGCGTCGCAGAAAGCGAATTTCTGGCAGATTTCTGTGGATGAATTTCGGTTAACAGTCCGCGGGTTAACGCGACCGCAAGATTCCATGGATTATTGCCGTTTCGGCCCCAATCTCGCCGCTATCGCCCTGCACCTTGTCGGCAATGGGAACGATCATTCGGGGTCAGAAGACCCTGTTGCGCGTGTCCGGGGCTGTACGATTCTTGCCGCATTCCTGTGGCAGCTAAAGCCTTGCGATGCCGCCACTGAAAGGACGTGAGGCAGATGACAAGCGTGGCGACCTTGCAACCGGATCCGGCGCCAATCGTCGCGTGCACTGTTTCACGCGACGTTCAGAATTTCGAGATCCTCATCGACGATATGGAATCCGAACTGGGCGAAGCCTGGGGGGATCTGAGCTTCGACGATGCGGCCATCTTTCTGGACCAGCCGGACTCCGCAACGCTGGAATTCATCGCTGTCGCGGTCGATGCCGCCGACGAAGGTGATCTGAGCCGAATTTCCGCCGTGATCCGCGCCGCCAAGGCGCGGAGGGTACGCGTCATTCTTGTCGCGTCCGAGATCAGTCCAATGGCCCTGCATCAGTTGATGCGCCTGGGCGCCGACGATTTTGTGCCTTACCCCCTGCCCGAAGGTGCGCTGCATGATGCGGTCGAGCGTATCCGCAAGCCGGAACCCACAGCCGCCACACCTGTCCCCGTCGCACCGGAAGCGGCCCCGGTCGAGGATGGCGCAGGCCCCGCGCCCAGTTTCAAGGCCAAGGGCGACCGTCAGGGCGTTCTGCTGCCGGTTCACGGCATGGCCGGCGGCACAGGCTCTTCCACGTTCGCGACCAACCTGGCCTGGGAACTGGCAACGGTGGCCAAGACCGGCGGTCCGCGTGTCTGCCTGCTGGATCTCGATTTCCAATATGGTTCAATCGCCACCTATCTCGACCTGCCCCGCAAGGAAGCCATCTTCGAGGTTCTGACCGATCCCGGCGCGCAAGACAGCGACAGCCTGTTGAAATCGCTGCAAACCTACAATGACAAGCTTTATGTTTTCACCGCCCCGGCCGACATGCTTCCGCTCGACATCATCTCGGGCGAGGATCTGGGTCGGCTGATCGATCTTCTGCTGGCGAATTTCGACTTCGTGGTCATCGACATGCCCTCGACCGTGGTGTCCTGGACCGAGGCGGTGCTGACTCGCAGCCATGTCTATTTCGGCCTTCTCGACCTTGACCTGCGGTCGGCGCAGAACATTCTGCGCTTCGTGCGCGCCCTCAAGGCCGAGGCCCTGCCGTTCGAAAAGCTCCGCTATGTTCTGAATCGTGCACCCCGCTTCACCGATCTTTCGGCGAAAAGCCGGGTCAAGCGCATGGCGGAAAGTCTGGACATCGACATCGAAGTGCAACTGCCCGACGGCGGCGCGCAGGTCACCCAGGCCAATGACCACGGCCTGCCTTTGGCCGAAAGCGCGGCCAAGAACCCGCTGCGCAAAGAACTGCAGAAACTCGCGAAATCGCTCTACGACCTGAACAAGGCCGCGGCGAGCGCCAGGTCGTAAACCCGGGGGATCCCAAACGTGTTCAGCCGCTTCAAGAAAGACGCAGCGCCCGCCGCCCGACCCACCGCTGCCGCCCCAGCGGCTGCGCAGGCCGCGCCGAAGCCCAACCCGACCGCGATGCGCCCCGTCTCGCCCACTCAGTCCGCGCGAAGCCCGGCTGAGGCCGTGGCCGCGGACAAGGAGGCCAAACGCAAGCAGCGGCTGATGGAGCTAAAGCTCGAGATCCACAAACGCCTGCTCGAGACGCTGAACCTTGCCGCGCTGGAACATGCCTCGGAACAGAATCTGAAGGGCGAGATCTCGGCCCTTGCCGGCGAGGCGCTGGACGAGATGTCCATCGCGCTCAACAAGGACGACCGCGCCATCCTGGTGCAGGAGCTTTATGACGAGGTCATGGGCCTTGGCCCGCTGGAGCCGCTTCTGAAAGACGAGACGGTCAACGATATTCTGGTGAACGGGCCGAAACGGGTCTTCGTCGAACGCGCGGGCAAGCTGGAACTGTCGGACGTCACCTTCCGCGACGAACGCCACCTGATGCGGATCATCGACAAGATCGTCTCGGCCGTGGGCCGCCGCGTCGATGAATCGAACCCCTATTGCGACGCCCGTCTTGCAGACGGTTCGCGTTTCAACTGCATGGTGCCGCCGGTCGCGGTGGACGGCTCTCTGGTCTCGATCCGAAAGTTCAAAAAGGAAAAGCTCAAGGTCATGGACCTTGTGCGTTTCGGCGCCTTCACCGAGGAAATGGCCGCCTATCTTCAGGCCGCCGTGTCAACGCGACTGAACATCATCGTCTCGGGCGGCACGGGTTCCGGCAAGACCACCACACTCAATGCGCTGTCGTCCTTCATCGACAATCACGAACGCGTCCTGACCATCGAGGATACGGCGGAACTTCAGCTTCAGCAGGTCCATGTCGGCCGGATGGAAAGCCGCCCCGCCAACGTCGAAGGCAAGGGCGCGGTCAGCCAGCGCGACTGCCTGCGCAACGCCCTGCGGATGCGCCCCGACCGGATCATCGTCGGCGAAACGCGCGGCGAGGAAGTCATCGACATGCTTCAGGCCATGAACACCGGCCATGACGGCTCAATGACCACGATCCACGCCAACAACCCGCGCGACGGCATCTCACGTCTGGAAAACATGGTCGCCATGGCCGGCATCGAAATGCCGCTTAAGGCCGTGCGCAGCCAGATCGCCTCGGCCGTCAACCTGATCGTGCAGGCTTCGCGCCTTCAGGATGGCTCGCGCCGCATGGTCTCGATCACCGAGATCACCGGCATGGAAGGCGAGGTCATCTCGATGCAGGAAATCTTCCGCTACGAGCGCCTCGGGATCGAGCCTTCGGGCAAGATCATCGGCCGCTTCAACGCGACCGGCATCCGCAGCGCCTATTCGGATCGCTTCCGGCAGTGGGGCTTCGACCTGCCGCCGTCGATCTATGAACCGATCGTCTAAGAGGTAGAGCTACCATGGAAATCTCGGCAGCACCGCTGATCTACATCATGATCTTCGTGGCGGTGGTGGTCCTTGTCGAAGGCATCTACCTGACCGTCTTCGGCAAGTCGATCAGCCTCAACAGCCGCATTTCGCGCCGCCTGACGCTTCTGGAAAAGAACGGCAACCGCGAACAGGTTCTGGAGCAGCTCCGCAAGGAGATGAACCAGCACCTCGCTTCGCGTTCGATCCCGCTTTACTCGATCCTTGCCAAGAAGGCGCAGCGCGCGAACATCGCTTTCTCGCCCAAGGCGCTGATCGGCATCATGGCTGGCCTGTCGGTCTTTGCCTTCCTGCTGCTGACCGTGGGCACCGCTGCCGAAATGGGAGTGCGCGTGATCGTCTCCATCGTGATGGGCGTGGGCGGGGTCTATTTCTGGGTGAACAAGAAGGCCAAGGCCCGCATGTCGCTTCTGGAAGAACAGCTTCCCGACGCGGTCGAACTAATGGTGCGATCCCTGCGCGTCGGTCACCCCTTCTCCTCCGCCATCGGCATCGTCGCCAAGGAAATCCCCGATCCGCTGGGGTCCGAATTCGGCGTGATCGCCGACGAGGCCGCCTATGGCCGCGATGTCTCGGAAAGCCTCAAGGCCTTTGCCGAGCGGATGGACAGCCAGGACCTGCGCTTCCTTGCCGTGGCCGTGACGATCCAGCAGCAATCCGGCGGCAACCTGGCCGAAATTCTGGAAGGTCTGGCCAAGGTGATCCGCGCACGCTTCAAGCTGTTCCGCCGGGTTCGCGCCATCACCGCCGAGGCGAAATGGTCCGGCATGTTCCTGTCGGCCTTCCCGATCCTGGCGCTGGTCATGATCAACGTGATCCAGCCCAATTATTACGACGATGTCCGCCAGACCGCGGCCTTCATTCCGGCGGCGCTGGTGGTCTGCGCCTTCCTCGTCATCAACGTGATCTTCATGAAGATCATGGTCAACATCAAGGTCTGAGGCCGCGCCATGCTGTCCACCGTCAACACGTTACTCGTCGACAAGCTGGGGCCGCTGGGGCCGCTGATCGCGGTCGGGATGCTGGGCGTCCTGCTGATCCTCGTCGCCCTGCCAACGATGCTGCGCAAGCAACGCGACCGCTTCGCCGAGTTGAAGAACGAAGCCCGCCCGAAATCGGTGGGCGAGGACAAGAAGCTTCGTCGCGGCGGCCAGGCCGACAAGCTTGAGAAATACGCCCATTTCCTTGAGCCGCAAAAGGCCGAGGAACTGTCGGCCGTGCGGATGAAGCTGCTGCGCGCGGGGTATCCCGACAAAGGCGCAGTGCGGGTGTTTCACGCCGCCAAGATGGTGCTGGGCGTGGGCGCATTGGCGCTGGGGCTGATCTATGCACTGGTTCAATCGGCCACGACAGAAGTCTCGACCCAGTCGATGATCCTCTACACCCTCGTTCCTGGTGCCATCGGCTATTACCTGCCGCAGTACTGGGTCAACAAGCGCATGACCAAACGCCAGAACGAGATTATCGAGGGCTTCCCCGATGCGCTTGATATGATGCTGGTCTGCGTCGAGGCGGGACAGTCGCTTGATCAGTCGATCATCCGAGTCGCGAATGAAAGCCGTGCGGGCTATCCGGCCCTTGCCGACGAATTCGAGATGGTCGCGCATGAGGTCAAGGCCGGCAAAGAGCGTGTCACCGTGCTCAAGGACATGTCGGATCGTGTCGGCATCCCCGACGTTGCCTCCTTCGTGACGACGCTGGTCCAGTCGGCGACCTTCGGCACGTCGATCGCCGAGGCGCTGCGGGTCTATTCGGCCGATATGCGTGACAAACGGGTGATGCGCGCCGAGGAAAAGGCAAACATGTTGCCGACAAAGCTAACTCTTGGCACTATGATGTTCACCGTGCCGCCGCTGATGATCATCCTCATCGGTCCTTCGGTCTATGGCATCGCCACGATGCTGGGGCAAATGGGGACTGGCGGCCCGTGAGGGCAGTGTGACAAGAACAGGCGTAACCGCGCTGATCGTTGCAAGTTTCCTGGCCGCCTGTGGCAACACGGGCGGCTCTGGCCTGTTTGGCGGCGGGGCAAGCCGCAACACTCCCTATGGCGCCGATCCGCGCGGCGCGGGCGTCGATGGCCTGCTCGTCGGCCACCGGCTGATGGCGGCGGGCGAACCTGAACTTGCGCTCAAAGCCTATCTGCGCGCGGCGGGCGAGGATGGTATCACCGTCGACACGCTGTCCGCCATCGGCTCGGCAAATCTGGCGCTGGGCCGTCTGGGCCAGGCCGAACAGATCTTGCGGCGGGCGCTGGAGCAGGACCCGACCTTCGTGCCCGCGCTGAACAACCTGGGCTGCGTGCTGATGGAACGCGGCAAGGTCGGTGAAGCGCGTGTTGTCTTCCAGCAGGCCTATGCGCTTGACAGTGGCCAATCTGACTCGATCCGTGAAAATCTCAAACTGGCTATCGCGCGCAGCGAGACCCCGGCCTATGATGCCGGTGAGGAAGAAGACGCAGGCACGTTCCAGCTCGTGCGCAGGGAGAAGGGGCAATATGTCCTTCTGACCCAGCTCTAGAGCGATAAGAACGGCGAAAGACCCCCGGCCCCGGCCGCGAGGACAAAGATAGAAGACGGGCAGTCAACGAAAAGGACGCGAAATGCGCCACCCTGCTTTGCTTGTTCTGTGCCTTGCCGGCACGACCGCGCTTGCCGCTTGCAACAAGGGCATGTCCGACGCCGAAGTGCAGCGGGCGGTCAAGGACGTGAACGTGATCGACGAGAGCAATCTCAACGACATTATGCTGACCGTGGGCGACCCCAATCAGGCGGTAGCCTATTTCCAGAACTCCCTTCAGAAAGATCCCGGCCGGGTCGATCTGATGCGCGGTCTTGCCAAGTCTCTGGTCCGCGCCCAAAAGCCGCTCGAGGCGGCGAAGGTCTGGGAGACGGTCGTTGCCAGCGCCGAGGGCACCAATGACGACAAGGTCATGCTGGCCGATGCACAGATCCGCGCCAATCTCTGGGACAAGGCCAAGGCCACGCTCTCCAGCGTGCCGCCCACCCACGAAACCTATGACCGCTACCGTCTTGAGGCGATGATCGCCGACAGCGACAAGAACTGGAAGAAGGCGGACAGCTTCTACGAAATCGCCGCCGGTCTGACCGCCAAGCCCGCAGGCGTGCTGAACAACTGGGGTTTCTCGAAGCTGACGCGCAAGGACTACCCCGGCGCAGAAAAGCTGTTCCAGCAAGCGCTGACCTATGAGCCGGGCCTCTTCACCGCCAAGAACAACCTTGTCCTGTCGCGCGCCGCGCAGCGCAAATATGATCTGCCGGTGGTCGAGATGAGCCAGACCGAACGGGCCGAGCTGCTGTACACGATGGCGCTGGCCGCGATCAAGAATGGCGATGTCTCGGTCGGCAAGGGGCTATTGCAGCAGGCGATCGACACCCATCCGCAATATTTCGAGGCTGCCTCGCGCAGCCTTGCGGCGCTGGACGCCAACGTGGCGGGCTGAGGGATGGAGTTCGCCCTGCCGCCGGTCCGGCTTGCGCTGGTTTTCCTGCCCTTCGTGATCCCGATCTGCATCTGGGTCGCCTGGTCTGACATGAAGTTCATGAAGATCCCGAACAAGGCGGTTCTGGCCATGGCAGCGCTTTGGCCACTTCTGGGCTGGATCGCCCTGCCCCTGAATCTTTGGCTCTGGGGTTTCGCGCTTCTGGCCATTGTGCTGGTGGCGGGGTTCCTGGCGAATATCATCGGGCTTTTCGGGGCGGGAGATGCGAAATTCGCGGCCGCCATGGCACCAATCTTCGTGGGCGGAGATATCCGTCTGATCGGCGCGCTCTATGCCACCTGCTCGCTGGCGGCCTTTGCCGCGCATCGGGCGATGAAGCACATGCCCGCCTTCCGCGCGGCGACCCCAGACTGGAAAAGCTGGACCAGTAAGAAATTCCCCATGGGCCTCGCCTTGGCTGGAATGGTGCTTTTCTATCTGCTCGCCGCCTTCCTGCCCAAAGGCTGACATTTTTCTCGGGCATGACGCATGGCGGGGCAATCTGCCCGGTCATTGTCATTTCGGGGGCAACAGATGAACGTCCAGGTCAATACGGCGCCGGTGCCATCGGGCGTGCAGCCCCCTGCCAACCCGCGCTCGCTGGCCGAGACTGGAATCAACACCGTCATCCTGCGCGACCTCCTTCTCAAGACGATGTTCCGCACCAATCTGGACCTCGTCTCGGCCATCGCGAAATCGATCTGCCTTTCCGTGCCGCTGACGCAGGAACTGGTGGATCTTGCCCGCAGCCAGCGCCTGCTTGAAGCGACCGGCACGCTCCATGCCAATGCCGGCAATGAGATGGGCTATCAGCTGACCGATGCCGGCAAAAGCCGCGCCTTGGACGCGCTGTCGCAATCGGAATATTATGGCGCCTGCCCGGTGCCGCTGGACCAATATGCCGAGCAGATCAAGCGCCAGTCGATCCGCAACATCAAGCTGACCCGCGAGCAGCTTCTGTCAGGCATGGGCCATCTGATCCTGCCGCCG
Source organism: Neotabrizicola paludis (assembly GCF_044142105.1). Classification (NCBI taxonomy): domain Bacteria; kingdom Pseudomonadati; phylum Pseudomonadota; class Alphaproteobacteria; order Rhodobacterales; family Paracoccaceae; genus Neotabrizicola; species Neotabrizicola paludis. The sequence goes on along the minus strand of NZ_JBGTYM010000012.1, from coordinate 47,765 downwards.
GACCTGATCGGCAACCTTGGCCCGGCCGTGACCTCGGGCCGGTCGATCCTGATGTATGGCCCGCCCGGCAATGGCAAGTCCAGTATCTCGCACGGCATCCGCGCCGCCATCGGCGACAAGGTCTATGTGCCGCGCGCCATCGAATATTCCGGGCAGATCATCTCGGTCTATGACCCGATCGTCCATGCCGCCGCCGAAGCCGCGGTGGATGACCCAAACAGCCTGCGCCGCACCTCGAACCGTTTCGACAACCGCTATGTCTATTGCGAACGCCCCTCGGTGATCACCGGCGGCGAACTCTCGCTAGATATGCTGGACCTGGCCTATAATCCCACCGCGCGCACCTATCAGGCGCCCTTGCAGCTCAAGGCCACTGGCGGCATCTTCATCATCGACGACCTTGGCCGGCAGGCCGAACCGCCGCAGAAGATCGTCAACCGTTGGATCGTGCCGCTGGAAGAAAGCCGCGACATCCTTGCCCTGCAATCGGGCGAAAAATTCACCGTGCCCTTCGACACGCTGGTGATCTTTTCGACGAACTTCCACCCGAACGAGATCTTTGACGGCGCCGCGCTGCGCCGGATCTTCTTCAAGATCAAGATCGACGGGCCGGATCAGGCGAATTTCCTGAAGATCTTCGCCATGGTCGCCCGCAAGAAGAAGATGCCGCTGGATGAAAAGGCCCTGATGCATCTGCTGAAGGATCGCTTCCCCACCATCAACATGAACTACGCCAATTACATGCCGACCTTCCTGATCGACCAGATGATCGCCATGTGCGAATTCGAGGGAATCCCCTATCAGATGACCCCCGACCTGATCGACAGGGCCTGGGGCAATATGTTCGTCAAGCAAGAGGCGATCGCGCGCTAAAGCTCGAAGGCGGTGGCCTGACTCGCCTTGTGGTCGACCACCGCGCCCGACCCATCCAGTTTGTCGCGCTCGGTCTTGAGAATGATCATGCGCTCTGGGTCAATCCAGACCTGGCTGACGATGGTGCCGCTGCCGTCCAGAAAGTCCTGGCGCTGATCCAGATGGATGACCGCAATCCTGCAAACGCCCACCGCCAGATCCTCTGCCCCATGCGAGCGGAATGTATAGCGGATCGCCAGCTGATGCGCGCCGGTTGGATCCGTGACCACGGCACTGAGCACGACGTCCTTTTCGAGCGGCAGGTCTTGCGGAGCCGACAGATCCGGCGGGGTCCAGGCCCAGCTCATCGCCGTATCGCCGCTGATCAGGTTGCGCGTGTAAAGCCCGTAGGCCGATTGCATGATCGTTACGGTGCCATCGGCAAATGTTGTCACAGACTCCAGATTTTCATCAGTGATCTGAAAACCCTCTTCCACCAAAGCATCGCCAAAGATCACGCGCGACGGCATTTGTCTGGAGGTGGGACAATCGGCCAGCACCGGTCCGGCGATCAAGGCGCAGGAAAGAAGGGCAAGGCGTAACTGCATGGCGAACCTCGGGGACAAAGGTTGCAAGCGCAACTCTAGACTATCCCGAGACCCCGAGTCGCGCGAGCTATTCCAGGGCGATCACTTCCTGCCCCTTGACGTCGCCCTTCTCGGCAATCTCGCTTTTCAGCGTGATCAGGCTGGGGAGGTGGATCCACTTGGTATTGTCGCCCAGGGGGCGGCCCGCCTCGTTGTTCTTCACAAGCACTTTCAGCGCCGGATAGGTGCAGCCCGCGACGGTGACATCTTCCATGCCCAGCACTTCGACATCTGCAGTAAAGGGACGCGGCGGCAGGAATCCCGGCGTGGTTAGTGTCGCTTCGGCACGAAATGTCGCGCCGGGCACCAGATCGGCCACGCCGGGTAACGCCGTCTTCCAGTCGAAGACCGCCCCTTCACCGTCGCGCAGCGCCGTCAGCGTGAACAACGCAGCCTGCACCGTCATCTCGACGGTCTTGCCGGTTTCCACCACGGTCTGACGATAGAGCAACGAGTCGGGTTTGCGCTCCACCACCTCGACCACGGCACCGGAATTGTAAGTGGCCTTCTGGATGATCTCGGGGCACTCGGCCAAGGCCGCGCCCGGCAAGGCAAGGACGAATGAAAGGGCAAAGAAGCGGGTCATGGAAATCTCCTTAACTGGCACCAGAATGGCTGCGCCTTCCGCGCCGCGCAAGAACGGGAAACCCGAGGGTCAGAAGGTCAGAACGCCCCTTTCCGTCACGATCACGTCAAGCCGCTGATCGGTCGGCTCGATCGGCACTGCTTCCATCTCCTGCGCGGCGAAGGCGAAGCCGACGGCAAGGGTCGGGCGCTTGGCTCGCAACCCTTCCAGCGTGCGGTCATAAAAGCCACCACCGTAGCCCAGCCGATAGCCACGGGTATCAAAGGCCACAAGCGGCACGATCAGCACTTCCGGTTCAATCCAGGCACCCTCGGCGGGGATCATCGCCTTGAACGCCCCCTCGACCAGCGCACAGCCCGGCGCCCATTCGCGGAACTTTAGCGCCTGCCCCGCCCCCAGGATCACCGGCACGCCCACCGGCCCCTGATGCGCCGCCATGGCGGGCATGGGGTCGATCTCGGTCCGCATGGCCATATAGCCTGCCAAAGGTTTCTGCTGATAGGCTGTCAGGAAATCTGCAAGGATTTCCGCTGCCTGCCCCTGTCCCTTCATGTGGGCTTCCTTGCGCGCCGCGAAGGCGCGGGCGCGGGCGTCCGTCTTGACGGCGGAAAGATCGGTCATATCAGCACCAGGGTCGCAAGGCCGAGAAAGGCGAAATAGCCCATCACGTCTGTCAAAGTGGTCACGAAGGTGCCCGAGGCCAGCGCCGGGTCAAGACCCAGGCGATCCAGCGTCAGCGGCACCAGAACGCCGCCCAGCGCCGCGACGATCTGGTTCGCGATCATCGCTGCTGCCAGTACGAAACCCAGATGCCAGTCGCCGAAGATCACGACACCCGCTAGGCCCAGAATCACGGCCAGCCCCAGCCCGTTCATCACCCCTGCCGACAGCTCGCGCCGCACCACGCGCCCCGCATTGGCCCGCGTCAGGTCGCGCGTCGCCAGCGCCCGCACCGCCACGGCCAGGGATTGCGTGCCCGCGATGCCGCCGGTCGACGCGACGATGGGCATCAAAGCGGCCAGCGCCACCAGCCCGGCGATGGTCGACTGGAACTGGCTGATCACGATGGCCGAGAAGCTGGCGGTGAACAGATTCGCCACCAGCCAGGGCAGGCGCTGCTTCACCGTCTCGACCGGGCCATCGGCGACGGTCGATTCGTCGCCCACGCCGGCCAGACGCAGCATGTCTTCCTGATGCTCTTCATCCAGCACATTCATCGCGTCATCGATGGTGATCACACCAACCAGACGGCCACTCTCATCGACCACCGGGCAGGAGATCAGGTGATACTGGTTGAAGATATAGGCCACATCGGCCTCAGGATCGGTCGCCTCGACGGTGCGGAAACTGTCTTCGACAATCTCCTTCAGCTTCACGTCACGGTTCGATGATAGGATGCGCCCCAACGTGACATAGCCGGTCGGCTTCATTCGCGGATCGGTCAGGATGACATGGTAAAACTGGTCGGGCAGCCAGTCGGCCGCGCGCATATGATCGATCGCATCGCCCACCGTCCAATGCTCTGGCCCGACCACCGTCTCGCGCTGCATCAGGCGTCCGGCGGAATATTCCGGGTAGGACAGCGCCTGTTCGACGGCGACGCGGTCGCTGTCATCCAGCGCCTCAAGGATCTTTTCCTGCGCCGGCTCGTCCAGATCTTCCAGGATGTCGACGACATCGTCTGTTTCAAGCTCGCGCATCGCTTCGGCAACACGCGCCTCGGGGAGCGCCTCGATCACCTCTTCGCGGATCGAATCGGACAGTTCCGACAGAACCTCGCCCAGCGCCTCGCCATCGTCGGCGGGATGCCACAGCGCTAGCAGCGCATCGCGTTCGTCGGGGTCGATCTGCTCCAGAAGGTCGGCGATGTCTGCGGCGTGCAACGGCTCGAGCAGGGCGGCAATGGCGGCGACATCGCCCGCCTCGACCGCGGCCAGAACAGCGGTCAGGCGTTCCATCGCCGCCTCTTCCTCGTCCAGTTCTGCCCGGTCTTCCGCCATGCCGCCCCCGTCGCGATTGCGCGGACCTTAACGGAAGGTGTTTCGGGGAAACAGGGGCAATGGGCGGATTCCCTTTCACACGCCATGGCTTATTCTGGCGGTATCAATGCGGAGCGTGAGATGGCCGATCTTCTGTGCGGACAGGTTCTGTCCTTTTCCGGCGACCCCTTCGAAATGGGCGAGGCTGCCGCGCGGCATCTGGCGCAGGGCGCGGTTCTGATCGATCAGGGCAAGGTCGTGGCTGTCGGCGACGCAAGCGCCCTTCGCGCCGCGCATCCGCTAGCAAAACTGCATGACTATGGCCGCGCGCTCATCTCGGCCGGGTTCATTGATGCCCATGTCCACTATCCGCAGACGGCGATCATCGCTTCCTGGGGCAAGCGCCTGATCGATTGGCTGAACCTCTATACCTTCCCGGAGGAGATGCGTTTTTGCGACCCCGCCTATGCCAAGGACATCGCAGAACGCTATCTCGATCTGATCACCGCGCGCGGTACGACCACCGTCTGTTCCTATGCGACGATCCATCCAGCCAGCGTGGATGCGATCTTTACAGCCGCTCAGACGCGCGGGATGCGTCTTTACGCTGGAAAGACCTGCATGGACCGTAATGCGCCCGAGGGTTTGCGCGACACGCCGCAACGCGCCTATGACGAGTCGAAGGCGCTCTTGAACCGATGGGACGGCGTCGATCGCCTGTCCTATGTCATCACGCCGCGATTCTCGCCCACGTCGACGCCAGAGCAACTTGCGGCGCTTGGTGGCCTTTGGGCCGAATACCCCGACTGCCTGATGCAGACCCATCTCAGCGAGCAGACCGACGAGATTGAGTGGGTCCATGCGCTTCATCCGCAGGCCCGCGACTATCTGGACACATACGAGACGCAAGGACTGCTGCGCGAGGGCGCGCTGTATGGCCATGCGATCCACCTGACGGAACGCGAAAAGGCCCGGCTGATCGAGGCGGGGGCGAGCCTGGTACATTGCCCGACTTCGAACACCTTCATCGGCTCGGGCCTGTTCGACATGGGACTGGCGCGCCACCTGCGCGTGGGGCTGGCGACCGACACCGGCGGCGGATCCAACTTCTCGATGCTGCACACCATGGCGGCGGCTTATGAAGTGGCGCAGTTGCGCGGCCAATCCCTGCACCCGGCCCAGCTTTGGTGGCTGGCGACCCAGGGCTCCGCGCGCGCCCTGCGGGCCGAGGAGCGCATCGGCAATATCGCCCCCGGCATGGAGGCCGATCTGGTCGTGGTCGATCTCGTCTCCACCCCCGCCATCGAACAGGCGACGCGGCGGGCCGAGACGATCTGGCAACAAATCTTCCCAACCATCATGATGGGCGACGACCGCGCCATTGCAGCCACCTGGATCAACGGCAGAAAACTCTGATCCCCAAAGAAAAACACCGCCCGGATGGGCGGCGTCCCAATGATTGTCTTTGGTCTCAGCCCGCGGGCGTCGGATAGACAAAGCCCGAAATCGGGTAGACGCGGCCATAGCTGCCGGGCTGGCTTTCGACCTTGACCGAAGACCAGTCGCCCGCCTTGGAGACATCCACCACCTTCATCGCAGTCGAAACCTGATTGCGCTTCCAATTGGCGTGATTGATCAGCAGCTCGCGGTCAGAGACCACGTCCGACACGACCGCGACATGGCCCATCGGCAGCTTCTTGGTGGACGAGAACACCATCACGGCGCCCAGTTCGGGCTCATGGCCGCGCTCATAGACGCCTTTCGCCGCGTTCCACCAGGTTCCGGCATTGCCGCGCAGTTCGACGCCCGAAAGGGTACGGGCATAAGGCACGCACCAGACGCGCTGGCCCCTGGCCTTCTTTTCCTTGACCTCGACAAAGGCCAAGGCCTGCCGACCGGGGTCTATGCCAATTTCCTTGAGAGAGAGTGTGTCTGGGGCCGATTTCGTCGACATCGTGGTCGAGCAGGCGCCCAGCAACCCCAGCATCGCGCAAACAAGAACCAACCGCGGCGCGAAGGCGCCCGAACGTTTCCCCAGCATCTGTCCCCCAGACGGTGTTTTTTCGTTGGGGGTTACTTTCCGCAGGCTCACGCAGGATGCAACACGCTGAAACAGCCCCGTGTGCTGCATGCGCGATAATCCGCCGCTGACCGGGGCAGGCCTCGGCAGCGGGCCGCCATCAGGCGCCCGCGACCAGACAACGCGAAGTCAGAGATCGAGTTCCCAGCCATCGGGATAAAAATCGAACTGAAGCGCGATTCCCGTCGCCAGCTCTTCCCACTGCCAGATTTCTTCGGCCGTCACGGCGATCGGCCCGACCGAAGCGATCAGCGTCTCGCCATCCTTCAGCCGTTTCGAACGAAAGCCCTTTGCGCGCAGCACACGCTCGAACCGCGCCCAGTCGGCGTCGTTCTCTTCGACGAAGAAGGCAAAATCCACGACCGCGCGTTCGGGCAGCTTCACCCCGCGCGACTGGCGGAACGTGTCAAAGGTCTCGCGGCGCTGGCGGGCGTAATCATGGCTCATGGCCCCTCATAGCCCGCGCCCCTGCCCCGCTCAAGCCCGCGCGGCGCCTGCCTCAGCCCGGCGCGGGACAGAGGCCCTTGCTCAAAGCGGCATCCGGTCCCCAGGAGGACAGGTTGTCCTCCTCAAAGCCACGGGGCGGCAGGCTTTCAGCTACGCCATTCACGACGCGCGAATTTGCGCGCAGATCGACCGAACAGGCATAGCTCTGCGCCGGATCGGTGAAATCCGTCACGATCACATCATAGGCGACGACCGTAAACTGGAAGTCCAGAAACTGGACCGAGACGGTTTCCTGAAAGCGATACTGCTCGTCGTCGCTGTCCGTCACGATCTTCAGCGTGCTCGCATCCTGCCCCACGGCAAGCTCAAGCCCCTGCTTGTCCCCCGCGACGATATTGTCGCGATAGACAACCGGAGCAACATCCAGTTGTGCCTCGCCCTGAAGGCTGGCCGCGTCCATGCCCTGCCATATCCGCAGCCGTGCCTGCCCCCCCTCATCGGTCAAGACGGCGCGGAACACAAAGCCCTGGCCCGAGGCGCCCGCCCAGTTGCCGCTGACATCGCCCAGAGCGGTCTCGGCCCGCGCGGGAGAAGCAAACGTGGCACAAAGCATGGGAAGGGCGAAGACAGCGGCGGAAAGCGGTCTGAGAAAGCGGTGCATGAAACGGGTTCCTTCAACTCTGCCGTCGATGTGCCATGCCTCGGCACGGCTGGCAAAGCCGGAAATCCTCACCCCCTGCGGATCTTGCGGCCGGAACCGCCGCCGCGCGAGTGACTTGACCAAAGCCCTGCCGCCCGGTCACATGACCGCATCACAGATCGGAGCCCAAGATGCGCGCCCTTTCCATTCTTGCCGCCGCCGCCATGGTGATCAGCCTTTTCCTGCCCTGGCTGGCGCTTCAGGGCCCCGGCAGCAGCTTCGTGCCCTATGATCTGATCAAGGGACTGAACCCTGACATCCAACAAGTGCGGGATTTCGTGCAGCAGGCACCGCCCCCGCTGCTGTGCTTCCTTGGCACCTTCCTTCTTGCCGCGCTTTACGTCCTTCTGGCCATTGTCGGCCTGCCCTCGCGGGCACTGGCCTTCCTGACCGGCGCTTTGGCCGCCGGGATTGTTGCCTATGGCTTCCTTCAGGCGCGTGACGGCGCGCTGTCTGTCGGCCTGCCCCTGCCCGACAGCAATGACCTTGGCCAGATCTTCAACTCGGTCTCGGATGTACTGGGCATGGGCGCCTGGGCATGGGGTGCCGGCGCGCTAATCCTGCTGTTGACCGGCCTTATCGGCGTCGGCAGCCGGCGCTAGGCCAGGCGCCGCACCAGCCGCGCCTGATCTTCCAGCGCGCGCGGCAGGTCCAACCGAACCGTTTGCCCCCCGCGCACCACGGCGCGGCCCTCGACGAAAAGGTCGCGCACCCGCTGCGGCCCGCACAGGACCAGCGCCGCCACCGGATCCCAGGCGCCGGACGCCTCGATGCCGCTGAGATCCCAGATCGCCAAGTCCGCCCGCTTGCCGGGCGCCAGACTGCCGCAATCAGACCGGCCCAGAACCTGCGCTCCACCCAGCGTCGCAATCTCCAGCGCCTCGCGCGCGGCCATCGCATCCGCCCCGCGCGCCACGCGCTGCAACAAAAGCGCCATGCGCATTTCGGCAGCTAGGTTGCTGGCATCACTCGAGGCCGAGCCATCGACGCCCAGCGCCACTTTCACCCCTGCATCCCGCATCGCGCGCACAGGCGCGATGCCAGAGCCAAGGCGACAATTCGAACACGGGCAATGGGCGACACCCGTCAAACTCCGGGCAAAAAGTTCAATTTCCGAACGATCCAGCTTAACGCAATGGGCGTGCCAGACATCGTCCCCGGTCCAGCCCAGCTCTTCGGCATATTGCCCCGGACGGCAGCCGAAATTGGCCTGGGAATAGGCGATATCCTCGTCATTCTCGGCCAGATGGGTGTGCAGCATCACGCCCTTGTCGCGCGCCAGAAGCGCCGCGTCGCGCATCAACTCGCGGCTGACCGAAAAGGGCGAACAGGGCGCCAGCCCGACCCGCACCATCGCGCCCTCAGATGGGTCGTGGAACGCATCGACGACCCGGATCATGTCGTCAAGGATCGCCGCCTCGGTTTCGACCAAGGCATCCGGCGGCAGACCGCCCGCGCTTTCGCCAATGCTCATCGCGCCGCGCGTCGGATGAAAGCGCAGCCCCACCTCCGCAGCCGCCTCGATCGTATCCTCAAGCCGCGCGCCATTGGGGAAGAGGTAGAGATGATCCGATGTCAGCGTGCAGCCCGAGAGCGCCAGTTCCGCCAGCCCGATCCGGGCCGAGCTGCGCATTTCCTCCGGCCCAAACCGCGCCCAGATCGGGTAAAGCGTCTTGAGCCAGCCGAAGAGCAGCGCATCCTGCCCGCCCGGCACGGCACGGGTCAGGGTCTGGAACAGGTGATGATGGGTGTTGACCAGGCCGGGCGTGACGACGCAGCCCTGGGCCTGAACGATCTCGGCACCGGCGGGCGCTGACAGCCCCTGCCCGACAGCGGCGATCACGCCGCCGCGGATCAGGACATCGCCCCCCGTGATCTCGCGCCTTGCGGCATCCATCGTGACAATCGCGGTTGCGTTGCGGATCAGGATATCGGCCATGCCTTCCCCCTTGGCCCCAGCGGGCCGCCCCTTCGGTTGATCGGGACCGGCGGGCCGACAGAAGGGGGGAAGGACTCGGGCGCCGCCCTGCGGTTCTAGCGCAAAGGCGACGCGGTCTCAATCATTGCGGGCGTAAAATGCGGACCATTGCCCGGCACGGCCAGCCAAAGTCAGCCGGCGTTCAGCAAGGCCAGCGCCTCGGCATGGATCTGCGGATTGGCGGCGGCCAGGACGCGGCCGCCCATCGGACAGGGCCGGCCCTGCCAGTCGGTGACGATGCCGCCCGCCGCCTCGATCACCGCGATGGGCGCCTGCACGTCATAGGCCTGCAAGCCGGCTTCGATCACAAGGTCGATCTGACCCGCCGCAATCAGCGCATAGGCATAGCAATCCATGCCATAGCGCACCAATCTGGCCCTGGGCACCACCCGCCGGAAGGCAGCGCCTTCTTCAGCCGTACCGACCTCGGGGAAAGTCGTGAACAGGATGGCTTCGGACAAGGCCCGCGCCGGACGCGTGCGCAACGGCATCTCGCCGCGCGGCCCGGCCAGCCGGGCAAGGCCGAAGCCGCCTTCAAAGCGTTCCCCGATATGCGGCTGATCGATCAGGCCGTAGAGCGGGCGCATGGCGGCGCCAGTCGCGTCGGCGACCGAGATCAGAACACCCCAGGTGGGCGTGCCCGACAGATAGCCGCGCGTGCCGTCGATCGGGTCCAGCACCCAGCAGAGACCGCTGGTGCCCGGGCTGGTGCCATATTCCTCGCCCAGAATGCCGTCCTGCGGGCGGCGGCGTGCCAGAATGTCGCGCATCTGCCGTTCTGACAGGCGGTCAGCCACGGTCACCGGATCGAAGCGCTCGATTTCCTTGTTCTCGGCGTCCAGCCCAGCCTGGCGAAAATGCAGAAGCGTCGCCGCCCGTGCCGCATCCGCAAGCTCATGGGCCACATCGGCCAGTTCGGCCGCCAAAGCGCTGTCGATGTCCATGTTTCCCCCGCAAACCCTGCGCTTTAAAAGACGCCACCCCCGGCGCTATCGCTCGCCGGGGGTGGGGTCAAGCTTGGGCAAATGGCCTCAGACGCTGGATTGGCCTTCAAGGGCACTGGCAGGCGCTGCGCGACCCGCCGGGAAGCCGTCTTCGCCCCCCTGACCCTCAAGGGTTCAGCTAGGCGGCGTCCGACAAGACGCGGGCCAGATCGAACAGGCGACGGCGCTGCGCCTCGGGAATCGCATAATAGGAACGGACAAGCTCCAGCGCTTCCTTGTCGGCCATCATATCGCCCTGAGCGGGTTGGGCGGCTTCGCTTTCGTTCAGGCCTTCGAAAAAGAAGGCGATCTGGACACCCAGCGCATCCGCGATATCCCAAAGGCGGGAGGCGCTGACACGGTTCATGCCGGTCTCGTATTTTTGGATCTGCTGGAACTTGATTCCGACCTTGTCGGCCAGTTGTTGCTGGGTCATTCCCACCATCCAACGACGGTGGCGGATGCGTTTCCCTACATGGGCGTCAACAGGATGCTTCATACTTCACTCCGTGGTTGCGCAGAAATTGCGCGGGTCCCCTCACTTGTTGATAAGCAAGAACCGTGCCAACACTGTCGAATCCTGAAAGAAACGGAAGTTTTCCCCAATCTTCGTAAAAACCTGTCCATTTCGACAGGTGCAATTATTCGATCGTGCAATCTTTCCGCACCCTGTCAGGATTAACGTCACGGTATGCCTTACCTTGACAGCACTCGCCTTTTGCGCGTTTTGCAAAATGCATTGCAATTTGAAACCCTTTCTGCAACAATCTTAACGGTTGAGTGCCGGTAGACCCCACTCCCGCGACTGCGCGACATCCGATCCAATGGCGTCTGGCGCGACGCCCCGCTAGTCTCTGCCCGATATCATCGCTGGAAATGAGGGCAATATGCAGGCCTGGACCGTTGCCAAGCTTTACGCGCAGCCAGAGATCACGGCAATTCCGTGTCCTGAACCCGGGCGGGGCGAAGTGCTTCTGCGCGTCGCGGCGGCTGGCCTGAATTTCGCCGATCTGCTCATGTTGCAAGGCCGATACCAGACCCGCCCCGCGCCGCCTTTCGTGCCGGGGCTTGAACTGGCGGGAACGGTGATGCGGGTCGGCCCCGAGACCATGGCGCCGCCAGCTGGCACAAGGGTCGCAGCCTATGCCGGCCTCGGCGCCTTTGCGGAATATGCCGTCGTCCCCGTCGACCGGCTGCTGCCCCTGCCCGCCGCCATGCCCTTTTCCATCGCAGCCGGGTTCCAGATCGCCTACGGCACCTCGCACCTCGGGCTGACGCATCTCGCGCGGCTGCAAGCGAACGAGACGCTTTTCGTCACCGGCGCTGCGGGCGGGGTCGGGCTGACCGCTGTCGAGATCGGCCGCCTGCTGGGCGCCCGGGTCATCGCCTCGGTGCGCGGACCCGAAAAAGCCGAAATCGCGCGCAAAGCAGGGGCTGAAACGGTGATCGACAGCGAGGCGCATCCAGGCGGCGAAGGCCTGAAAGACGCCCTTCGCGCCCTGGGCGGCCTGGATGTCACTTATGACACGGTCGGCGGCCCGGGCTTCGATGCGGCACTGCGCGCGACCCGGCCGGGCGGGCGGATGCTAGCAATCGGCTTTGCTGGCGGCGAGGTGCCGCAAGTGCCGCTCAACCAGCTTCTCGTCCGCAATGTCACCATCGCTGGCCTTTGGTGGGGCGCCTATGCCGATTTCGCGCCCGTGGTGATGACAGACAGCTTGGCCCAGCTGATCCGTTGGTGGGAAGACGGTCGCCTCGCCCCCCATGTCAGCCATATCCTGCCCTTTGACAGGCTGCCCGAAGGCTTGGCGCTTTTGCGCGACCGCGCGGCCACAGGCAAGATCGTGCTGCGCGTCGACCATCAGCAGGAATAGGCGCAGCGCAGCTCGGACAAGAGGCAATCGATCACCTCGTCACGTCTTTGATCACCGGAATAGAGGCAAATCTGTGTTTGACCCAAAGCGGGCAAAACATTGTCGCCCGCGATGGGCGCCGTGCCCTCGGGGATGTTCCCCAGCATCCGCACCGAGACGGCAAGATCTGCCGCGACCGTCGCCTCGACCACCTGCTCGCTTTCGCCGCCCGCTGCCATTTCCCAGGGAATCCCCGCCGCATCCAGCGCCGCCTGCGCAGCTGGGCGGAAGATGCAACTGTTCTTGAAACCCAGCCGAAGCGGGCGCTGCTGCCAGGCAGTGCCCTCGATGGCACCGATCCAGACCATCGGCCGGCTGCCCAGAATCTCGGCCCCCGCACCCGGTTGCTCTTCTGTAGTCAGGATCACATCGTAGTCGCCGCGCGCCAGACCCTCTTTCAGCAAGACGGTGAAACAGGAGGTCAGGTTGATCCGCACCCGCGGATAGCACTGCGCCAGACGCTTCATGATCACGGGGATCATCGGATAGACAACGTCATGCGGCACGCCCAGCCGGATCTCGCCGTCATAGACGCCCAGCCCCATCCGCGACAGCGCCTCGTCATTCAGCGCCAGCATCCTGCGGCCATAGGAGAGCAATTGCTCACCCTCTGACGAAAGCGCCAGCTTGCGCGCCGCACGCAGGAACAACGTCTGGCCCAGCGCCTCTTCCAACCGCTTGATCTGCATCGACACCGCCGATTGCGTCAGGTTCAGGAAACCCGCCGCCCGGGTCACCCCGCCCACTTCGGCAACGGTGACAAAGGCACGCAAGGCAGTCAGGTCGAGGTTGCGCGGCATATCACGATCCTTGATCTACTTCATCACCAACATTCGTTTTCATCATAACCAGTCACGGCGTATTCATCAAGCATCCTGATGCTAAGCCGAACCAGCCAAGCAAACGATGATGAAAGGCCACTCAGATGTTTCCCGCGACCACCGCTAGCAAGACATCCCGCCAACCCCAGCTGCGCCTGTCGCTTTTCGCCCGGTTTCTCGCCTGGCGCGAGACGGCACGGCAGAAGGCGCGCCTGCGGCTTCTCGACGACCGACTGCTGTCTGATATCGGCATCACCCGCACCATGGCCGAGGCAGAAACCGAACGTTCGGCCTGGGATTCCCCGGCACATTGGCATGACTGACCGCTCTCCAGCACCCTAGTGCCCGCAACCGCGCGAAATTCCAGACGGAAATTCTTGAAATATGCGCCAAGAGTTCCGATATTTCGCGGATGCGGTACCGCCGGCCAAATCGGCGTTGCCCTTAGGGACAACATCGGAGGCTTTAATGGCTCAATTTGACACGGTTCGTGGCGTCGGCGTAGGCGCCCGCGCCCAGATCGACGAAGGGTTGCGCGCCCATATGAACAAGGTCTACGGGCTGATGTCCGTGGCGATGCTGGTCACGGGCGGCGCAGCTTGGGCTTTGGCTGGGCTGTCGGTGACCTCGACCCCCACCGAATACCAGATCGGCGCCAATGAATATCTGACCGGCCTTGGCTATGCGCTTTACGTCTCGCCCTTGAAATGGGTGATCATGCTGGCCCCGCTGGCCATGGTCTTCCTGTTCGGCGCGGTGATCAACCGCCTGTCGGCCGCAGCCGCGCAACTGTACTTCTACGCCTATGCGGCGCTGATGGGTCTGTCGCTGTCGTCGATCTTCCTGGTCTTCACCGGCACCTCGATCGCGCAGACCTTCCTGATCACGGCAATCGCCTTCGCGTCGCTGTCGCTCTACGGCTATCTGACCAAGCGCGATCTGGCCCCGATGGGCGCCTTCCTGATGATGGGTCTGATCGGCCTGATCGTCGCGATGATCGTGAACTGGTTCCTGGCCTCGGAAGGTCTTGCCTTCGCTATCTCGGCCATCGGTGTGCTGATCTTTGCGGGTCTGACCGCCTGGGACACCCAGAACATCAAGAACACCTACATCCAGCATGCCGCTTCGATGGATCAGGAATGGCTGGGCAAGGCCGCCATCATGGGTGCCTTGAACCTCTATCTCGACTTCATCAACCTGTTCATGTTCCTGCTGCAATTCCTGGGCAACCGCGAATAAGCGCAGCAAGTCCGAAAGACAAAAGGCCGGGGGAAACCCCGGCCTTTTTAATTAACCCAAGCCGATCCATCAAACCACGGCCCCGAAGAAATGGCCGACCGCCCAGGTCACTGCCATCGCCACGGCCCCCCAGAAGGTCACGCGCGCCACGGCCCGTGGGACAGGCGCGCCTCCGGCCCGCGCCCCAACCGTTCCAAGAACAGCCAGAAACACAAGCGACAGTGCGGTGACCCAAAGCGCGATCTGTGCCTCTGGCACCAGCGTGGCCGTCACAAGGGGCAGGGCAGCGCCAAGGCCGAATGTCAGGGCCGAGGCTGCGGCCGCCACCAGGGGCTGCGCCTCGTTATGCTCGAATATGCCCAGTTCGTCCCGCACATGGGCGGCCAACGGGTCCCTGGCATGCAGCGCCTCGGCCACCTGCCGCGCCAGGTCGGGCGGCACGCCGCGATCTTCATAGATACCGGCCAGGGCCCGCAACTCTTCCGCCGGGTCGGCGTCGATCTCCGCCCGCTCGCGTCGGATATCGGCCGCCTCGGTATCGGATTGGGACGAGACCGAGACATATTCGCCCGCCGCCATGGACAGCGCACCTGCCGCAAGCCCGGCCGCACCGGCCACCAGAACCTCGGCCCGGCCGGACGCCGCCGCCACCCCCACGATCAGCGAGGCGGTCGAGACGATCCCGTCATTCGCCCCTAGAACCGCCGCCCGCAGCCAGCCCACGCGCGCCACATAATGCTCTTCCCGGTGATTCCGCTCCATGTGCCGCCCCTTTTCATGCTGCACCGGCACGGCACATCCACGGGGCCTGAAGGTCAAGCGCAACCGCGCGCGATCGGGTGAGCGGGCGCTTATATCGTCGGCAAGACCCGTCCGGGCCGGCCTCGCGCCGGGGAACAAATGAAAAGGCCGCCCGAAAGGGCGGCCCTGCATCCAGTCAGGCAGACAAGATCCTACTTGATCTTGCCTTCCTTGTATTCGACATGCTCCCGCTTCACGGGGTCATATTTCTTAACAACCATCTTCTCGGTCATGGTGCGGGCGTTCTTCTTGGTCACATAGAAGTGCCCGGTGCCCGCCGTCGAGTTCAGACGGATCTTGATCGTCGCCGGCTTCGCCATAGTCGTCTCTCCTGTGCCGGGAAAGCCATGCTTCCCCGCGAAATCCTTGAAGCCCGCCTTTTAGTCGCGGGACGGGCAGAGTCAACAGCGAAACCGCGCTTTGCGGCGGGATTTTGCAGCCCCGCCTCAGCCGCGGTCGCCCGGGCGCAGCGTAAGCTGGGTCTGGGTCACGATCGCCGCCACCTTGCCATCGCCACGCAGCAGCGTGGTCTGCCAAATCTGGGTCTTCCGACCGATATGCAGGGGCACGGACACCGCCCGCAACAGATCGCCCGGCGGCACCGCGCGCAGGAAATTGGTCTTCGATTCCACCGTCGTCGTGCCCTCATCCGGGCCCAGATTCATGAAGGCCCCGGTACCGCCCAGATTGTCGGCGATGCCCATGATCGCCCCGCCATGCAGAACGCCATTGCGGTTGATCAACTCGGGGATAACCGGCATTTCCGCCTCGACCCGGTCAGGCCGCGCCGCCGTGATCCGCAGGCCAAGATATTGGGCGAAAGGCGGCTGCTCCTGCGCCACCGGATGAATCCCGTCTTCCGCCTGCGTTGCCGTCATCGCCCTGCCCTTTCCCTTGCCGCTCTACAGCCCCGTTTAGCAGCCGGGCGGAAGCAAAGACCATCCCCGCCCGCACCGCTTCATCGTGGCCAGGGTTACTTTGCGGGCAAGGCCGCAGGCGGCGTGGGCACAGCCCCGTCCTATGCTGAAACGCGCGGATGGCCTGTAAGCCGGATTCTGTCCAAGGAGTTGCCCCCTCTGGATGACCATTCCTCTCGCCCCGCCCTTGCGGACGGGATCCAGCTGCCAACCCGGGCCTCTCGGGCTGAAGCATCCCTGCGGCGGTTTCCGGTCGCCCGGACACGTGACCCGCGCGAGGCCCCTATTCGGCATTGCTCCGGGTGGGGCTTGCCGTGCCGGTCCGGTTGCCCGTCCCGCGGTGGGCCTTTACCCCACCGTTTCACCTTGGCCCCGCAAGCGGGGCTGTCTGTTCTCTGTGGCGCTTTCCCTGGGGTTGCCCCCGCCGGGCGTTACCCGGCACCCTTGCTTCATGGAGTCCGGACTTTCCTCGAAGGTTGCCCCTCGCGGTCATCCGGCCATCCGCGCAAGCGGCGGCTTAGGCGCTTGGCCCCGCCCCGTCAACGGCGAAACGCACCAGCCCGGCAAGGAGCGCAAGGTCCGCCTCGTCCACCGGCCCGTGCGCCCAAGGCCGGAACCTCAGCCGGACGGCGGTCAAGAGAAGACCCTCGTCCAGAGCCGGATCATAGCCCGCCGCCCCTGCCAGATCGCGCAACGTCGCGCCCGTAGGAATCTCGGCGGGGCCCGGCCAGACCGCAAGCCCCTGCATCGCCAGCCGCCGCCAGTCAAAGCGCGGACCCGGGTCGGTCTTGCGGGCAGGCGCCATGTCGGAATGGCCAATGACGCGCACAGGCGGAATGGCCCAGCGCGCCATGATGTCACGCAACAGCCCCTCAAGCGCCGCCATCTGCGGCTCGGGGAATGGGTGGGTGCCCCGGTTTGCCAGCTCGATGCCGATGGAATGGCTGTTGATGTCGGAAAGCCCGGCCCAATGCCCGGCCCCGGCATGCCAGGCCCGCGCGGCCTCATCCACCAGCGCCTCGACCGCGCCGTCCTCCGCGATCAACCAATGGGCCGAAACCTCGGCCTCAGGGTCGCACAGCCGCGCCCTTGCCTCGGCACAGCTGGCCATGGCCGTATAATGGATCACGATGATCGACGGCTTCACGCCCTCGCGCCGCTCGCCGAAATTCGGCGAGGGGAAGCCGTTCACTGCAAGGCTTTGCGGAAGGGGCGCGGATCCCAGCCGCAGGCAAAGCCATCGCCATCGGGATCAAGGTTCAGACGGTCGCGATCCGGCCCGCCCTTGGCGAGAAATTCCTGCTGGGCGAGATCGGGTGAGGAGAACTTGGCACAGGAATTGGCCGAATTCCTCAGGCTGCCCGAGCGGTGATACAGAGCCGTGCCCGGATCATTCGTGGTCTTGAGCGCATAGTCGGCGATGTTCGGCCCGGTATCGCCCGGACGGACCGGCAGGTCCTTCGGCTGGACCACGACATATTGCGCCCGGTTCTGCTCGATCCGTTCCTTGTCGCTGGCAATGGTCTCACGCGCCGAGACGGCGCTGAAATCCTGCTCGTCCGAGATGCCGGTATTGGCATGGGCCATCTCGCCGGATTCTTCCTTGATGCCAGCGGGCGCATTGCCGCGCGGCCGGGCGCCGTCGGTGGCGGCAGGGGGCGTGTAGACGGTGCTGCCCGCCGCCGCAGCCGGGGCCGCCGGGGTCACGCCCGAGGCGCGGTCGATCGCGGCCGAGGCCGCGGCAGGGTCAAAACCCGCCGCGGGTGCGGCAGTTGTGCCGGCAGGAGGCACGGAAGCGCCGTGGATATAGGTGTTGTAGTCCTGAAATCCGACGCCAGCGCCCGAATCGGGCACTGACGGCGTGCAGGCGGCAGCGGAAAGAAGGGCGATCAGGGCGGCGGAGCGGCGGATCATCGGCAGGGCCTGTGCAGGGATCATGGGCAGGGGTTCAGCGGACGCGAAGCGCCCTTTTTCCGCCCCTTACCACCATTTTTCCGCCTTTGCCACAAAGCCCGCCGCGCGCTCCAGCACATAGGCGTGATTGAGCAACCCCGCCTCGTCCCAGGGTTTGCCGATCAGTTGCAGGCCCAGGGGCAAGCCCTGCGCATCGAGACCCACCGGCACAGCGATGCCCGGCAAACCGGCCAGGTTCACCGTCACGGTAAAGACGTCGTTGAGATACATCTCGACCGGCGAGGCCGTCGACATCGCCCCCAGCCCAAAGGCCGAGGAGGGAGTCGCAGGCGTCAGGATCGCATCGACGCCTTCGGCAAAGACCGTCTCGAAATCGCGCTTGATGAGGGCACGAACCTTGCGGGCGCGGTTGTAATAGGCGTCGTAGAAACCCGCCGACAGGACATAAGTGCCGATCATCACCCGACGCTGCACTTCGGGGCCAAAGCCCTCGGCGCGGGTCTTCTCATACATCTCGGTGATGCCGTCTCCCTGCGCCAGCTTGGCCCGATGGCCATAGCGCACACCGTCATAGCGGGCGAGGTTCGACGATGCCTCGGCGGGCGCAATGACGTAATAGGCGGGCAGCGCGTATTTCGTATGCGGCAGGCTGATGTCGCGCACTTCGGCGCCCGCATCGCGCAGCATCTCGATGCCGCGCTGCCAAAGCGCGTCGATTTCCGCCGGGATGCCGTCCAGCCGGTATTCGCGCGGAATGCCGATCACCTTGCCTCGGATATCGCCGGTCAGCGCCGCCTCGAAATCAGGCACGGCCAGGTCGGCGCTGGTCGAATCCTTCGGATCATGCCCTGCCATCGCTTGCAGGAAGATCGCCGCGTCGCGCACCGATTTCGTCATCGGCCCGGCCTGGTCCAGCGACGAGGCGAAGGCCACGATGCCCCAGCGGCTGACCCGGCCATAGGTCGGCTTGATGCCGGTGATGCCGGTAAAGGCGGCAGGCTGACGGATCGAGCCGCCAGTGTCGGTCCCCGTTGCGGCAAGGCACAGATCGGCCGCGACGGCCGCGGCCGAACCGCCCGAAGAGCCGCCCGGCGTCAGCTGGATATTCGACCCCTTGGCGCGCCAGGGATTGACCGCATTGCCGTAGCAGGCGCTTTCGTTCGAGCTGCCCATGGCGAATTCGTCCATGTTCAGCTTGCCCAGCATGACCGAACCCGCCTCGAACAGCTTCGTGGTCACGGTCGATTCATATTCGGGCTTGAAGCCGCGCAGGATATTCGACGCCGCCTGCGTCGCCACGCCCTTGGTGGCAAACAGATCCTTGATGCCCAGGGGGATGCCGCACATCGCAGGCGCGTCACCAGCGGCCAGCCGCGCATCGGCGGCGCGGGCCTGTTCCAGCGCGATCTCAGGGGTCTTGTGGACAAAGGCGTTCAGCCCGTCGGACGCGTCGATCGCCGTCAGGCAGGACATGGTCAGGTCGACCGCCGAAAGTTCGCGCTTGCGCAGCGCATCACGCGCCGCGGCGATGGTCAGGGTATTCGCGCTCATTCCACCACCTTCGGCACGGCAAAAAAGCCCTCATGCGCCAGGGGCGCATTCTTCAGCACGGCCTCCTGCATCCCGCCATCGGTCACCACATCCTGCCGCCGCTTCAACCGCATCGGCGTGACGCTGACCATGGGTTCGATCCCGGTCACATCCACCTCGTTCAGCTGTTCCATGAACGTCAGTATGCCCGACAATTCGCTGGCCAGCGCTGGCAGCGCCTCTTCCTCGACGCGGATCCGCGCCAGCTTGGCGACTTTGCGCGCCGTATCAATGTCGATCGACATCAGGGATCTCCAGGGTCTCCCGGACGCGCCGGGCGGCTTTGGCAGGGTTTCGCCCCCTTTAGCCGCCTTTAGGCCCGGCCTGCAAGCGCGTGGCGCGCCGCGACGGCCACAAGCCGCAGAAGGATACCGCCCGCCAGCAGGATATAAAGGAAGTGCGTCCCGATGGGCACGGTCGCGCAGAGCGGCTGGTCCAGCCCGCGCAGCGCAAGCGCCCCCGCCAGCCCGATGCCCGCAAGCAGAAACTCGCCCGACAGCTGCGTATTGCGCAGTTGCAGCAGCGCTGCCATGCCCAGAAGCAGGATCGGGAAAGGCGCAAGCCCCAAACTGCCCAGCGCCCCTTTCGCCAAGGCCATCAGTGGGATCGCCGACAAGGTGAAGGGCAGGAAGATGGCCGTCACCAACGCGCCCTGCATCGGGCTCAGATCGAGAAAGTCCTGAGTCAACCGATGGATCGCGAGAATGGCGAAGAGCGCAATCATGCCGAGGCCCAGCACCTGCGACGCCACGACATCATAGCCATGCAGGAACAGCCCTCCGACGCCGACCCCGGCAAGGGCCAATGCCAGACGCCGATAGGGCGGATTGTACGCCAGGCGCCGCGTCAGCCACAGCGCGGCCATGCACAACGCCAGACAGGCGATCATATTCAGCGGTTCCTGCCACGGGCCAGGCCCATGGCGCTCGCAATAAGCGTCAATCGTTACAAACACGGTAACCCGCCCTTCGGCGCACACAGATACAAGATCAGTTTATACTGCCTCGCGGCTTGCGTCAGTCCCACAAGTGGTCGATACCGGCGCAGTCAAACGCACAGCCGCGCCCGGGACACCCGGCACCACAGAGCAGGCGTGCATGACGCCATGCGGATTGCCCGCAGGGCGCCCGAGACGGGCTCAGGCATCATTTAGACAATTTTGTCAAAAACTTGCGCGAACTATTCGCGAAAAGGAGACACAAGATGGAAATCACCTGGCTGGGCCATTCCGGCTTTCGCATCGCAATCGAACAGGCCGTGCTGCTGGTCGATCCCTGGCTGACAGGAAACCCGATGTTTCCTCAGGCGCAACGGGAAAAGGCCCTCGAGGGCGCGACTCATGTGCTTTTGACTCATGCCCATGGCGATCATGCCGCCGATGCGGCCGCCATCGCCAAAGAAAAAGGAATCGCGGTCTGCTGCATCCATGAAGTCTCGGAATGGCTGAACGCCGAAGGGGGATGCGAGACCATCGGCTTCGGCAAAGGCGGTACGCTGGCTCTGAACGGCGCCAAGGTCACGATGGTGAATGCAACCCATTCCGCCTCGATCGACTTCACCGGCAGGGGCCTGCTGCCCGCAGGGTCGGCAGCGGGGTTCATGATCTCGGGCGAAGGCCACACGATCTATGTCTCGGGCGATACCGACATCATGGCCGACATGGAATGGATGGCCGAGCTGCACCAGCCCGATATCGGCATCCTTTGCTGCGGCGGCCATTACACGATGGACATGGCCCGCGCCGCCTGGGCCGCACGGAAGTATTTCAACTTCCGCTGGGTCATTCCCTGCCACCACCGCACCTTCCCACTTCTGGCACAGGATACATCCGAGCTGCGCTCCGGCCTGCCCGCCGGCGTCAGCCTGATCGAGCATGAGGTGATGGATCCGATCACCTGGTAAGGGTTTCGCTTGCCCAGGGGGCGGCCTATCGTGCCGCCCGCAGCCCGAGAACAGGAGATCCCCATGGCCCAGCCGAAGATCGCGATCATGGGGGCGGGCGCCGTCGGCTGCTATTACGGCGCCGAACTGGCGCTTGCGGGCCTGCCTGTCACCCTGATCGGTCGCCCCGCCCTGGCCCAAGCGGTGGCGGAGCGCGGCCTGATCCTTGAAAAAGCAGGTCAGAAGATCAGCGTGCCGCTTGCCGCCAGCGCCGATCCTGCCGCTGTCGCGGGCGCCAGGATCGTCATCGTCGCGGTAAAATCCGGCGACAGCGCCGAGGCCGCGCGCCAGATCGCGCCGCATCTTTCCCCCGACGCCATCCTCCTGTCTTTCCAGAACGGCATTTCCAACCCCGAGACGCTTTCCGCCGCGCTGGACCGCCCCGTCATCGCCGCCGTGGTCTATGTCGCGACCGATATGGCCGGGCCGGGCCATGTCCGCCATCACGGACGGGGCGAACTGATCTTCGCCCCCGGCCCCGGCGCCGAAGAGGCCGCCGCCATCCTGCGCGGCGCAGGGATCAAGGTCGAGGTCTCAGACCAGGCCCGGGTCGCACAATGGGTGAAATTCACCATCAACTGCGCCTTCAACGCCCTTTCGGCGCTGACCCGCCAGCCCTATGGCCGCATCGCCGCCCAGCCCGGCGCCTATGCAATGATGGCCGACATCATCGACGAATGCCGCGCTGTCGCCGAAGCCTCCGGCGTGCCCCTGCCCGCCAACCTGATGCAGATGGCCGAAGGGATCGCGACCCAGATGCAGGCGCAATATTCCTCGACCGCGCAAGACATAATGCGCGGCCGCAAGACCGAGATCGACTATCTGAATGGCGAGGTCCTGCGCCGGGCCGAGGCGCTTGGCCTTTCTGCCCCGGTCAACCGGGCGCTTTGGGTCATGGTGAAACTGGCCGAAAACGCTCAAACCCCGTCCTGACCGCGGCGCGCGGCAAAGAACTCTTTCAACAGAAGCTCCGCCTCGGCCCCGCCGATCCCGTCATAGATCTCGGGTGCATGGTGGCATTGCGGATGCGAAAACACCCGCGCGCCCTGCGCCACGCCGCCCGATTTCGGGTCCGCCGCCGCATAGTAAAGCCGCGCCACCCGCGCGAAGGAAATCGCCGCCGCGCACATCGGGCAGGGCTCCAGCGTGACGTAGATATCATGGCCGGGCAGCCGCTCCGACCCCGCCACCGCGCAGGCCGCACGCAGGGCCAGGACTTCGGCATGGGCTGTCGGGTCCGACAATTCCCGTGTCCGGTTGCCCGCCCGCGCCACCACCGCGCCGTCCGGCGCCACGACGACCGCACCGATCGGAACCTCGCCCCGCGCCCCTGCCGCACGCGCCTCGTCCAGCGCCGCCTCCATGAAAGACCGGAAACCGCTCATTGCACCTTCATCTTGGCTCAAATACTCTCCGGGGGTCCGGGGGTGGAAAACCCCCGGGGCGCGTTCTCCGCCCGCGAAAGGTTTCCCCGGATGGCCGACAAATCAACCCCCAAAGCGGTAGCCGCCGCGACGCCCGAAGGCGAACGCATCGCCAAGGTCCTGTCTCGCCGCGGCATTGCCTCGCGGCGCGAGGCCGAGCGGCTGATCGAGGCGGGCGAGGTCACCGTCAACGGCAAGCGCATCGACAGCCCGGCGCTGAACGTGACGGCGAAGGACCGCATCACCGTCTCTGGGCAGCCCCTGCCCGCGGAAGAACCGGCGCGGCTCTGGCTTTATTACAAGCCCGAGGGGCTGGTGACCTCTGCCTCCGACGAGAAAGGTCGCGACACGGTCTTCGACCATCTGCCCGAGGATATGCCCCGCGTCATGTCGGTGGGTCGGCTCGACCTCAATTCCGAGGGCCTTCTGCTGCTGACCAATGATGGAGAACTGAAGCGCCGCCTCGAACTGCCCTCGACCGGCTGGCTGCGCAAGTATCGCGTCCGGGTGAACGGCAATCCGGTCGATCCCGACCTGGATCCGCTACGCAAGGGAATCGTGGTCGATGGCGAGAAATTCCAGCCGATGCATGTTGTGCTGGACCGGGTGCAGGGCGCGAATGCCTGGCTGACCGTGGGCCTGCGCGAAGGCAAAAACCGTGAAATCCGCCGCGCGATGAACGCGATCGGGCTTTACGTGAACCGGCTGATCCGCACCTCCTATGGCCCCTTCCGCCTGGGCGAATTGCAGCCCGGCGAGGTCGAGGAGGTGCGCCCCAAGGTCCTGCGCGACCAGTTGGGTCTGTCGCCCGAGGAGCATGACACCACAGGTCCCGCCCGACCGAGACGGTCATCGCACAAGGTTCCGGTCCGGTCCCCGGCCGCTCCTGGCGCGAAACCCGGCCCGCGCGGCGCGGGCAAGCCCGCCGTAGAGATGACCCCTGCCCCGCGCAAACCCTTGCCCAAGCCGCAGAAACCGGGCGACGGGGTGCGCATGCTCTCTTCCGCCTGGAAAGAGGCTGTCCGCCCCCGCCTGCCGGGCGAGGAGGACGCAGCCCCCGCGCGCAAGACCACCGCCCGTCCCGCAAGATCGGTCGCTGCCGGCGCGGCCAAGCCTGCGACAAAACCCTATGCCAAGGCCCCGGCGAAGCCGGCCGAGAAACCCGCGACCAGACCGCCTGCCCCGGGAAAACCATCCAGCCGCAAGCCCGCGACCCGCAATGCGCCCACGCGCAATGCACCAGCGGGCGGGCCGCGGCGGAAATAGGCAGTGGAAAGACCGGGACGCCTCTCTGCGCGCCCCGGGACCGCGCAAGGGGAGAATTCCCGCCCATTCCCCCGCCCGCCCCCGCCTCTTCGCTGGCAAGCGGAAAATCCATCCGCTAGGATCGGCCCGAGGCGTGAACAATCGCGCGTGACCAGACCTTGAACCGTTCGAGAATAGCGGCATGTCCGAGACCGGCCTTCGCACCCTCTCCCTGGCGCTTCTTGCGGCGCTGATCCTTTACATCGCCGGATCGGGAGGCATGTGATGGCCAAACGCTACGGCGGAAAATACAGCCCCGGACAGGGCGGCAGCGCAGGCGTCGCGCCCGAAAAGCTCGCACCCGAACCCGGCCTGAACTGGGACAGCGTGCCCGTGGCCCGCCCGGAAGGCCGCGCGCCCGGCGAATGGCGGGCGTACCTTCTGTTCCTTCTCTCCTTCGCCTTCCTCTTCCCCGCCTTCGGTGACGGCCCTTCGGCGATGATGCTTGGCCTGCTGGCCGGGGGCGCCCTGATCCTTGCCGCCTGGCTGGCCCGCGAAGGCATGCGCGCCCGCGCCGCCTTCGAGGCCCGCAAAGTCGCCCGCCGACCGGCCTTTCCGCGCCTCGCGGCCGGGGCGGTGGTGACGGGCGTGGCCTTGGCGCTGGGTGGCGTGATCGGCCAGGGAATCACGCTGATGCCCCTGCTATACGGCTTGCTCGGCGCCGGCCTGCATTTCGGGGCCTTCGGCGCCGACCCGATGAAAGACAAGGGGATGGAGGGCATCGACCGCTTCCAGACCGAGCGGGTCGCCCGGGCGGTTTCCGAGGCGGAAAAGACCCTGGCCCAGATGAAAGACGCGATCCTGCGCGCGGGCGATGCCACGCTGGAAGCCCGCGTCGACGCCTTCGCCCAATCGGCCCGCGCCCTGTTCCGCAGGGTCGAGGAAGACCCCGGCGACCTGACCGCCGCCCGCAAATATCTGTCGGTCTATCTGACCGGCGCCCGTGACGCGACGGTCAAGTTCGCCGATCTCTGGGCCAATACCAAGGATCCCAAGGCCCGCACGGATTACGAGACCTTGCTGACCGACCTTGAAACCACCTTCGCCGACCGCTCCAAGGCGCTGCTGGAGAATGACCACAGCGATCTTGACATCGAAATATCAGTGTTGCGCGACCGGCTTAAGTTCGAGACCCGCTAGCGGCCCCGCGCCGCATCTGTCAGACAGCGGCAGTGCCGCCCCATCCAGAAGGATCAGGCCATGACCAGTGAAGCCACCCGCAACGACGCTGAAACCCTGCTGGCCGAAGTCGAGAAAGTCTCTGCCGTCCTTCTGCCCGAACCCACGGGCGAGATCGTGCCGCTGGACGCCGCGACCCCCGATCAGGCCGCCGCGATCCGCAAGCGGATGGACGAGCTGGATCTGTCGAACACCCAGTCGATCATTTCCTTCGGCTCGGGTGCGCAGGCGGAATTGCAGGTCATCAGCCAGGAAATGCTTCAGGATGTGAAGAACAAGGATGTCGGCCCGGCGGGCGACAGCCTGCGCAAGATCGTCACCACGATCCGCGGCTTTTCGGCCGAGGAACTGGATCTGCGCCGCGAGGCCAGCTGGTGGGAGCGGCTGCTGGGCAAGGCCGCGCCCTTTGCCGAATTCGTGGCGCAATATGAGGATGTGCAGGGCCAGATCGACAAGATCACCGACGACCTTCTGGGCCATGAGACCAAGCTTCTGAAGGACGTGAAGTCGCTCGATCTGCTTTATGCCAAGACCCTGACCTTCTACAATGAACTCGGTCTCTACATCGCCGCCGGCGAGGCGAAGCTCGCCGAAGTGGATGCTAAGGTCATCCCGGCCAAAGAGGCCGAGATCGCCGCGGCGGCGGAAAACGACAAAATCCTGAAAAGTCAGGAAATGCGCGACCTGCGCGCCGCACGCGACGATTTGGAGCGCCGGGTCCATGACCTGAAGCTGACGCGCCAGGTGACCATGCAGTCGCTGCCGTCGATCCGGCTGGTGCAGGAAAACGACAAGAGCCTGATCACCAAGATCAACTCGACCCTCGTCAACACCGTGCCGCTGTGGGAAACCCAACTGGCGCAGGCCGTGACCATCCAGCGCTCGCGCGAGGCGGCCGAGGCAGTGCGCGAGGCCTCGGATCTCACCAACGAACTGCTTGAGGCCAATGCCAAGAACCTGAACGAAGCGAACCGTGTGGTGCGCGAAGAGATGGAACGCGGCATCTTCGACATTGAGACGGTCAAGAAGGCCAATGAGACGCTGATCGCCACCATCGAGGACAGCCTGCGCATCGCCGACGAGGGCAAGGCCAAGCGCGCCGCCGCCGAGATCGAGTTGACGAAGATGGAGGTCGAACTGCGCGAGACCCTCGCTTCTGCCAGCGCGCGCCGCCCCGCGCCCCCGACCCCGCCTGCAAATCCCACCTGACCCATCGGCACCGAGACTTTTCTTGACGCATCCCGTTCGCTTCCTGCTTCTTGCCCCCGCGCTGACTGCGCTGGCCCTGTCGGGCTGCGTAGATCCGACCGTGGTCGCCACGTCCCCCGCCCCGGCGGCGCGGCCCGTCGCGGCGCCTCCGGCGGCGGTGACGGCGAAATCCGCCGCCGCCCGGGCCTATTTTTCCGAGGTGCAGCGCGCACTTCTGGCCGAGGGGCTGATGCGCACCGATGGCGGCGGGCCGGACACGCCCTTCGACGACCGCATCCTGGCCGAGAATTTCCTCCGCGTGGCGCTTTATGACGAATATTCTCGTGCCGGCGGTGGCTTCGTGCGCGGCGAAACCTCGTCGATCCTGCGGAAGTGGGAAGTGCCGGTTCGCGTCGGCCTGCGCTTCGGCGCCTCGGTGCCGCCCGACCGGCAGGCCACCGACCGGGCAAGGATCGCCTCTTATCTGGCGCATCTGGCGCGTCTGACCGGCCATCCGATCGCCCTGGCGGACAGCGAGGTGAATTTCACCATTTTCATCGTTTCGGAAGACGAACGCGAGGCCTTGGCGCCACAGCTTGCCGCAGCGATGCCGGGCCTGTCGTCGCGCGACATATCGGATGTCACCCAGATGCCGCGGACGACCTATTGCATGGTCTATGCGCTCTCGCCCGGCAATACCGGCGCCTATAACCGCGCCGTCGCCGTGGTCCGCGCCGAGCATCCCGACCTGCTGCGCCAATCCTGCTTCCATGAGGAAATCGCGCAGGGGCTGGGCCTGGCCAATGACAGCCCCAAGGCGCGCCCCTCGATCTTCAACGATGACGAGGAATTCGCGCTGCTGACCAAGCAGGACGAGATGATGCTGCGCATCCTCTACGATCCGGCCTTGCGGCCGGGGATGCGGCTGGCCGAGGCCCGGCCCATCGTGGAATCGCTTGCACGCCGGCTGTTCGGCGGGAACAGTTGACCCGCATTCCCGGGTCTGATTGCGAATTGGAAGGACAAAGCCATGGTCTTCGATTTCCTCAAGGGCGAGTTCATCGACGTCATCTCCTGGCTCGACGACACGCGCGACACGATGGTCTGGCGCTTTGACCGGCGCGACCAGGCGATCAAGATGGGCGCCAAGCTGACGGTGCGCGAGGGCCAGGCGGCGGTCTTCATCCATGAGGGGCAGTTGGCCGACACGTTCGGTCCGGGGCTCTATGAATTGCAGACCAACAACATGCCGATCATGACCACGCTGCAGCACTGGGACCACGGCTTCCAGTCGCCGTTCAAGTCCGAGGTGTATTTCGTCTCGACCACGCGCTTCAACGACCAGAAATGGGGCACGAAAAACCCGATCATGGCGCGCGACCCGGAATTCGGCCCGGTCCGCATCCGCGCCTTCGGCACATATTCCATGCGCGTGACCGACCCCGGCAAGTTCATGACCGAGATCGTCGGCACCGATGGCGAATTCACCACCGACGAAGTCTCGATGCAGATCCGCAACATGATCGTGCAGGCGGCAAGCCAGGTTCTGGCGGGTTCGGGCATCC
This sequence comes from Neotabrizicola paludis, assembly GCF_044142105.1. Lineage (NCBI taxonomy): Bacteria > Pseudomonadati > Pseudomonadota > Alphaproteobacteria > Rhodobacterales > Paracoccaceae > Neotabrizicola > Neotabrizicola paludis. The sequence goes on along the minus strand of NZ_JBGTYM010000012.1, from coordinate 19,716 downwards.
CCGTCCTCGACATGGCCGCGAATCTTGAGGATCTGGGCAAGATCATCGCCACCCGCATCGCCCCCAAAGTGGCGGAATACGGGTTGTCGATCCCGGAATTCTATGTCGAGAACATCAGCCTGCCGGAAGAGGTCGAAAAGGTCCTCGACAAGCGCACCTCGATGGGCGTGGCGGGTGATCTGAACAAATACATGCAGTTCAACGCCGCCGAGGCGCTGGCCAATCCGGCCTCCGGGGCTGGCGGCATGATGGGCGCGGGCATGGCCGCCGGCATGGGCATGGGTATGGCGCAGAACATGGGCCCCTGGGGTGCCGCCCCGGCCAATCCCTCTGCCCCGCCGCCCCCGCCGCCGGCGGGCAAGCAGTGGCATGTCGCCGAAAACGGCGCGACCAAGGGCCCCTTCTCCGAGGCCGACCTGTCCGGCATGGTAGCCTCGGGCGCGCTGGGCCGCGCCAGCATGGTCTGGTCGGCCGGGATGGAGGGCTGGAAGCCCGCCGCCGATACCGAACTGGCCCGGCTTTTCGCGCAGGTTCCGCCGCCACCCCCCGCCCCCTGATCCGCGAAGCCTGATCGACCATGACCGGACAACAGGAATTCCGCTGGCCCTGCGAGCAATGCGGCGCGCAGCTTCGCTTCGCCCCGGGCCAGACCGAGTTGGTCTGCGATCATTGCGGCCATGTGCAGAAGATCCCGGCCCGCGATGCGCGCGGCCAGGCCGAGGCGCTGGCCGAGCATGACCTTCTGGCCGCCTTGCGCGACGACCTGCCGCGCGGCGCGATGGAAGAGGTCCGCACCGCCACCTGTACCGGCTGCGGCGCGCTGATCGAATTCCAGGGCGCCACCCATGCCACGGAATGCCCTTTCTGTGCCTCGCCCGTCGTGCTTGACAGCGGCGCGCATCGCCAGATCAAGCCGCAGGCGCTGGTGCCCTTCGCGCTGACCGAAAGGCAGGCGCGCGAGGCCATGGTGGGCTGGATGGGCAGCCTGTGGTTCGCCCCCAACACGCTGATGGAATATGCCCGCAAGGGCCGTGCGATGAACGGCGTCTATGCGCCCTACTGGACCTTCGATGCCGAGACGCGCAGCCGCTATAGCGGTCAGCGCGGCGAGTATTATTACGAGACACGCACCGTCACCGTGCGGGAAAACGGCCGTTCGGTGCAGCGCCAGGAACGGGTGCGCAAGACGCGCTGGTATCCCGCTTCGGGCCGGGTGGCGCGCGATTTCGACGATGTGCTGATCCTCGGTTCGGCCAGCCTGCCGCAAGGCATGGCCAAGGGCCTTGCGCCCTGGAGCCTCTCCGCCCTTGTTCCCTACGCGCCCGATTACCTCGCCGGTTTCGATGCCGAAGGCTATACGGTCGATCTGGCCCCCGCCCATGATCAGGCGCAGGAAGAGATGTCCTGGGTGATCCATCAGGACGTGCTTCAGGATATCGGGGGCGACGAGCAGCGGGTCGATACCATCGACACCGACTGGTCGGACGAGACCTTCAAGCACATCCTGCTGCCGATCTGGCTGGCGGCCTATAAGTACAACGGCAAAAGCTACCGCTTCCTCGTCAACGGTCAGACCGGCAAGGTGCAGGGCGAAAGGCCTTGGTCGGCCTGGAAGATCGCCTTTGCCGTCCTGGCTGCGGCAATTGTCGCAGGCGTGGCAGCCTGGATCTATAGCAAACGATGACACCTGCCCCCTTCCTGCGCAGCCTGTTCGACCTTGCCGTGGAAGTGGCGGATCCGATGCGGATGCTCGCCTCGCACCTGCCGCCGCGCCCCCCGGGCCGCGTGCTGGTCATCGGCGCGGGCAAGGCCAGCGCCCGCATGGCCGAAGCGCTTGAGGCCGCCTGGGGCCCCTGTGAGGGGCTGGTGATCACCCGCTACGGCTATGGCCGCCCCTGCCGGGGGATCGAGATCGTCGAGGCTGCCCATCCCGTGCCCGATGCCGCAGGCGCGGCCGCCACCGCAAGGATGCTGGACCTGCTGCAAGGTCTTGGATCGGACGATCTGGTCGTCGCGCTGATCTCGGGCGGGGCGTCCGCCCTGCTGGTGGCACCGGCGGGACAGATCACCCTGGCTGAGAAACAGGCCGTCAATGCCGCCCTTCTGGCCTCAGGCGCGCCGATTTCGGCGATGAACCTGTTGCGCAAGCATCTGAGCCGGGTGAAGGGCGGCCAGCTTGCCGCCGCCGCCTATCCGGCGCGGATGCTGGCGCTGATGATCTCGGATGTGACGGGCGATGACCCGGCGCTGATCGGCTCTGGCCCCACCGTCCCCGATGCCAGCACCGCCGCCGAGGCCCGCGCCGTGCTGGAGCGCTGGCAGATTGCCGCGCCGCAATCGGTTCAGGCCGTGCTGGCGGGCAAGACCGGCGTCGTCCCGCCCGGCGATCCGCGCCTGTCGCGTGTCGAAAATCGCGTCGTCGCGGCCCCGGCGCAAAGCCTTGATGCCGCCGCCCAGCGCGCCCGCGCGGCGGGCTGCGAGGTTACGGTGCTGGGCGACCGGCTGGAAGGCGAAGCGCGCGAGGTCGCGGCCGATCAGGCCGCGCAGGCGATGGCAATCGCCGCGACGCTGCGGCCCGGCGACGCGCCCCGGCTGCTGCTTTCGGGCGGCGAGTTGACCGTCACCCGGCGCGGCGCCGGCTCGGGCGGGCCGAATGCCGAGTTCTGCCTTGCGCTTGCCCTGGCTCTGAACGGCCATCCCCAGATTCACGCCATCGCCTGCGACACCGACGGGGTCGATGGCGCCGCCGAGGTGGCGGGCGCGCTGATCGGCCCGGCCACCCTCAAGGGCCACACGGATGAGGCCAAGGCGGCTCTGGCCGAAAACGACTCGCATGGCTTTTTCGGTCGCATCGGCGCGCAGGTTGTCACCGGACCGACCCTGACCAATGTGAACGATTTCCGCGCCATCCTGATCCTGCCGCCCGCAACTTGACTCCTCTCCCGCCCGGCCCGAAAAGCGCGGCAGCAACCGGAGGCTCGCATGGCCCTTGATCTGACCCGCGTCCTGCCGCAGGCGCATATCCCCGAGCTTCCCGCGCCCTATTACGGCAAGGTCCGCGATTGCTATGATCTGCCGCCCTCGCCCGGGTATCCGGCGGGCCGCCGCATCCTGATTTCTTCCGACCGTATCTCGGCCTTCGACCGCATCCTTGCGGCGATCCCGTGGAAGGGCCAGGTCCTGACCCAGACCGCGCGCTACTGGTTCGATCAGACCGCCGATATTTGCCCCAACCACGTCACCGCCTATCCCGACCCCAATGTGGTGATCGGGCGCCGGGTCGAGATCCTGCCGGTCGAAGTGGTGGTGCGCGGCTATCTGGCGGGAACCACCTCCACCTCGATCCTGACGCAATACAAGGCCGGCGCGCGCGAGATGTATGGCCACCGGCTGCCCAACGGAATGCGCGACAATCAGCAATTGCCCGCCGCGCTTATCACCCCCACGTCAAAGGCCTTTGACGGCGCCCATGACGAGCCGTTGACCCAGGACGAGATCCTGTCGCAGGGGCTTCTGACCCGTGCCGAATGGGACGAGGTCTCGGCCCATGCGCTGGCGCTTTTCGCCCGTGGCCAGAAGATGGCCGCGGATCGCGGTCTGATCCTTGTCGACACCAAATACGAGTTCGGCCGCGACGAGACGGGCCGCATTCTGCTGGCCGACGAAATCCATACGCCCGATTCCAGCCGCTACTGGCTGGCCGATGGCTATCAGCAGGCTTTCGAGACCGGCGCCCGCCCGCCCAGCTTCGACAAGGATGTGATCCGCGCCTGGGTCGTGGCCCGCTGCGACCCCTACAAGGACCCCGTCCCGGAAATCCCGTCCGAGATGATCGCCCGCACGGCGCAGGTCTATGTCGAGGCCTATGAAATGATCACTGGCAAAACCTTCGTGCCCGATACATCCGGCGCCACACCGCTGGACCGTGTTCGCGGCAATCTTGAGCAATACTTCACGTCATGAGCGATTGTTTGCGCTACCCGCCCGGAACCGGCTAGCATGCGCGCGGGATTGGGGGAGAGAAAGCCGATGATTCTCAGCTGCGGCGAAGCACTGATCGACATGCTGCCGCGGGTCTCGACCGCGGGCGAGGCCTGTTTCGCCCCCTATGCGGGCGGAGCCGTCTTCAACACCGCCATCGCCTTGGGCCGCCTCGGCGCGCCCTCGGCCTTCTTCTCAGGCGTCTCGACCGACATGCTGGGCGATATTCTGGCGGATACGCTGGCCGCGTCGAAGGTCGACCTGCGCTATCTGGCGCGGTCTGACCGGCCCACCACCGTCGCCTTCGTCAAACTGGTGAACGGCCAGGCCACTTATGCCTTCTATGACGAGGGCACGGCGGGCCGGATGCTGTCTCCCGCCGAACTGCCGATCCTGGCCGAAGATGTGCAGGCGCTGTTCCTCGGCGGGATTTCCCTGGTCAACGACCCCGCCGCTTCGACCTATGAAGAGTTGCAGATCCGCGAATGCGGACGGCGCGTCACCATGATCGACCCCAATATCCGCCCCGGGTTCATCGCCGGCAAGGAAGAGGCCTATCGCGCCCGCATCAACCGCATGATCGGCCGGGCCGATCTGGTGAAACTGTCGGACGAGGATCTGCACTGGCTGGAAGGCGCGGGCGATCTGACCGCGCTGGCACAGGGCATCCTGGCGCGCGGGCCGAAAGCCGTCTTCATCACCGAAGGCGCCAAGGGCGCGCGGGCGGTGACGGCAGCGCAGAACCGCTTTGTCGCGGCGACCAAGGTCGAGGTTGCCGATACAGTTGGCGCGGGCGACACGTTCAACGCGGGCGTCCTGGCCGCGCTGCATCAGGCGGGCGCGCTGACCAAGGCGGGGGTCGGGGCGCTGACCGAAGGTGTTCTGGATCAGGCCCTGTCGCTGGGCACCCGGGCCGCTGCCATCACCGTCAGCCGTGCCGGGGCCAACCCGCCCTGGGCCAACGAGCTGTGAGGGCGATCCTTCAGCGCGTAACCCGCGCGCAAGTCTCGGTCGGGGGTCAGGTGATCGGGCGCTGCGGGCGCGGCCTGCTGGTTCTGGTCTGCGCGATGCAGGGCGATGCCGAGGCCGAGGCGGAAAAGCTGGCCGCCAAAGTGGCCAAGATGCGCATCTTCCGCGACGATCAGGACAAGATGAACCTCTCGATCCGCGACATCGGCGGCGCGGCCCTGGTGATCAGCCAGTTCACCCTGGCGGCCGATCTGCGCGGCAACCGTCCGGGCTTTTCGACCGCCGCGCCGCCCGAACGCGGCCGCGCCCTCTATGAACATTTCGCGGCACGCCTTGCCGCCGAAGGCCTGCCGGTCGAAACCGGCAACTTTGGCGCCGATATGGCGGTGGAGCTGGTGAATGACGGCCCGGTGACGATCTGGATCGACACCGACCAGATGTGACCGCATTCCGGTTTTCCGTCGAAAGATCCGGCCCTTCCGGGCTGGCGCTCAATTGAACGGGTTGGACGGGCTTTTCTGTGTGATCACATTGCCGCACTCGATCAGCGCGTCGATCGAGGCCTTGGACCCGGACAGCGAATAATCCTGCACCGATCCGCCCTTGTTGTCGCGCAAATACAACCGGTTGCCCCGCGCGATCTCGGTGATGAATTCGACCCCGGCATCGCTGTTCGGCAGGGTGAACAGCACTGAATTCTGATAAAGCTCGGCCGCCGTCAGGTTCCAGGACGGCTTGCGGTCGACCTGCACCACCAGATCGGCGGTCGAGCCCTCGCCAAAGCTCCAGGACGTCGAATAGAATTGCAATTGTACGCTTTCATCCTGGAAGGTCCAGATCGAGAAGCTCTCGCCCGGCGCTGAAACCTGAGCGACGCAGCCCAATCCGCCGTCATCCCAGGCCACAAGTTCGACCTGCCAGTTCTTGTGCGAGAACAGCACTTCCGATTGCGGCGTGGCAAAGGCGGGCAGAACCGAGGCCGCCGTGGTCGCGGCAGCGACAAGGAAGCTGGCAATCTTCATCGGAGAAATCCTTCAAGGCGTCGTGATGATCGCGTGTACTTTGCGTCCTGCATCGCGGCCAGGCAAATGAAAAAACCTGTCATCTGCGGGGCCTTGGCGGGCCGCCGGGGCGTTCACGCCCCAGCGCCGACGGCTTGCCAAACGATGGGCGACCGCCGCATTCCCCCCCTGGGGATCATCAAAGACGGGCGCGGGCCTGGCGAGGCGTCAATCCGCCCAGTCCCATGCGCCGGGAAAGGCCCCTAGCACGCGGCTCGTCTCGGCCGCGTCGCATTCGCCGGATTTCTTGACCTGGGCCACCAGACCGCGCTTCTTGTCCTCGACCACGGCGCAGACCGTAGCGGGCAGCCCGGCCTTGGCCAGGGCAGCATCGAAGACCCGGGTGATCGCCCGGCGGCGCAGGTCGGGCTTGAAGACCTTGCCCACCGCCGTCTTGGGCAATTCGTCCAGGATCTCGATCCGCTTCGGCACGGCGGCACGCTCGGCAATATGGGATTCGGCAAAGGCCAGAAGCTCGGCCTCGGTCACGCTGGCGCCCTTGACCAGCTCCACATAAGCGACCGGCAATTCCCCCGAATGGGCATCGGGCTGGCCGATCGCGCCCACGAAAGCCACTGCCGGATGGCCCATCAGCGCCTCTTCGATCAGGGCCGGGTCGATGTTGTGACCGCCCCGGATGATCAGGTCCTTGGCCCGCCCGGTGATGAACAGATAGCCATCCGCGTCGATCCGGCCCAGATCGCCGGTGCGCAGAAAGCGACCCTCGGCGAAGAGATCCCTGTTCTTGTCGGCCTCGGTATAGGTCGAGCCTTCATAGACGCCGGGATTGGCGACGCAGATTTCGCCCACTTCATCGACCGCGCATTCACGGAATCCGATGGCCCCTTCTTTGGTCAGGATGCGGACATGGGTATGCGGGAAGGGCAGCCCGACCGAGCCGATCTTCTTCTGCCCCGCAGGTGGGTTGCAGGCGACAAGGCAGGTGCATTCGGTCAGGCCATAGCCCTCGATGATCTGTATGCCGGTCGCCTTTTCGAACCGAGCGAACAGTTCCAGCGGCAGGGGTGACGAGCCCGAAAACGCCCCGCGCAGGGTCGAGATATCGGCATCGATCTTTCTTTGCATCAACGCCGACAGCGCGGTGGGCACGGTGATCAGATAGGTCACGCCATAGCGGGCGCAGAGTTTCCACAGATTGTCGAACACCCCCTCGCCCCGATAGCCCTGCGGCGTCGGAAAGACGACATGCGCCCCCGCCCCGATCACCGACATCAGGATCGGATAGGCCGCGAAGACGTGGAACAGCGGCAGCGGGCACATCAGCACGTCGGATTCCCGGAACAGGATGGTCGAGCCGAGCCAGCCGTTATAGACCATGCCCGAAACCTTGTGCTGCGCCACCTTCGGCATCCCCGTCGTGCCACCGGTGTGGAAATAGGCGGCGACGCGATCTTCGGGCGGGTCGTCGAAGGTCAGCCGGTCGGCGGGCTGGGCGGCGGTCGCGGTATGGAAATTGATCAGCTGGGCATGGTGCCGAACCGGGTTCTTCGGACGAACCAGCGGCACGATCAGCTTCTTCAGGCCGCTCAGATAGGTCAGCAGATCAACCTCGACCACGGTCTTCACGCCGGGCGCGAATTTCACCGCCTCGGCCACTTTCTGCGACAGATCGGTCTTGGGGAAAGGCTTCAGCGTGACCACGACCTTGGCGCCGGTCTCGCGCAGGATGGCGCTGATCTGCTCGGGTTCCAGCAGCGGATTGATCGGGTTGACGATCCCGGCCACCGCCCCCGCGATCAGGGTGACCGCGGTTTCCATCGTGTTGGGCAGGATATAGGCGACTACATCCTTCGGCCCCACGCCCAGCGACCGGAACAGGTTCGCGGCCCGGGTGACCCGGCCATGCAATTCGGTCCAGGTCAGCGTGACCTTGGGGGCATCGGGGGCCGAGAAAAGCTGGTAGCTGATCGCCGGGCGCGCGCCATGGGCATCGCGGGCTCGGGTGACGAATTGATACATGGTGCGGGCGACATCGCGGTCGGCCCAATTGGCCGCCTCTGCCTCAAGCGCCTTCACATCGGCCAAAGTGGCGAAACTGGTCATCCGGTCCTCCCCTGACGTCTCTGGCCGCATTCTGCCGCACGGCCTCTCCCTACGGGGAATGTGAGGTCTCCTCCGCGCTTTGCCAACAGCAAACGGCGCTTGCCGACGCAACGTCGCCGACGCGCAAAGACTCAGGCCGCGCCTTCGGTGAATTGCAGCCGGGCCAGCCGCGCATAAAGCCCGTCCTGCGCCACCAGCTCGTCATGCGTGCCGATTGCGGCGATGCGGCCCTGCTCGAAGACCACGATCCGGTCGGCCCGCTTTACTGTCGCCAGCCGATGCGCCACGACCAGCGTCGTGCGCCCCTCGGCCAGCCGCTCCACCGCCGCCTGCACCGCGCGTTCGCTTTCGGCATCCAGCGCGCTCGTCGCCTCGTCCAGCAGCAGCACCGGCGCATCGCGCAAAATCGCCCGCGCGATCGCCACCCTCTGCTTCTGCCCGCCCGACAGCATCACGCCCCTCTCGCCCAGAAACGTGTCATAACCCTGCGGCAGCGCGTTCAGGAACTCATGTGCCGCCGCCGCCCGCGCCGCGGCCTCGACCTCGGCATCGCTGGCCTCGGGCCGCCCGAAGCGGATGTTCTCGCGCGCCGAGGCGGCGAAGATCACCGGATCCTGCGGCACCAGCGCAATCGACTTGCGGAACGCGTCGCGCCGCATCTCGCGCAGATCGACACCATCCAGCGTGATCCGCCCCTCCTGCGGATCGTAGAAACGCTGCAACAATTGCAGGACCGTGGTCTTCCCGGCCCCCGACGGCCCGACCAGCGCCACCGTCTCGCCCGGCCGCACATGCAGGCTGACCCCGTTCAGGGCCGAGGTCTCGGGCCGCGCCGGATAGCGGAAGCTCACATCCTCAAAGGCGATCTCGCCCCGCACCGGCTGCGGCAGCGCGCGCGGATGGGCCGGATCCTGCACCTTGTCCTCTACGGCCAGCAGTTCCACCAGCCGCTCGGTCGCCCCAGCCGCCCGCTGCAATTCGCCCCAGATCTCCGACAGCGCGCCGACCGATCCGGCCACCATCACCGCGTAGATGACGAACTGGATCAGCTCACCCACCGACATCGTGCCTGTCCGCACGTCCCGAGCGCCAACCCACAGAACGCCGACAACCCCCGAGAAAACCAGAAAGATCACGATCACCGTCATCACCGCCCGCGTGCGGATGCGCGCCTTGGACGAGCCGAAGGCCTTTTCCGTCACCTCGGCAAAGGCGCCGCGCGTGCGCCCCTCATGGGTAAAGCTTTGCACCGTCTGGACCGCCAGAAGCGCCTCTGAGGCCGAACCCGAGGAAGAGGCGATCCAATCCTGGTTCTCGCGGCTCAGAACCCGCAGCCGCCGCCCCAGCACGATGATCGGCACCACCACCGCCGGCACGACCAGAAGCACAAGCCCGGTCAGCTTGGCCGAGGTCAGCATCAGCATCACCAGCCCGCCCAGAAGCATCAGCAGGTTGCGCAGCGCGATCGACACCGAAGAGCCGATCACCGACAGGATCAGCGTCGTGTCCGTGGTGATCCGGCTCAGCACCTCGCCGGTCAGGATCTTTTCGAAAAAAGCCGGAGAGAGGCCCATGACCTTGTCAAAGACAGCGCGGCGAATATCGGCCACCACCCGCTCGCCCAACAGGGTCACGATGTAATAGCGCGCCCCGGTGCCCAGCGCCAAAAGCCCGGCAATCGCCAGAAAGGCCAGGAAATAATCGTCCAGCAGGCCGACATGTGCGGTGTTGAACCCATCCACCACCCGGCGCACCGCCAAAGGCAGCACCAGGCTGACCGAGGCCGTCAGGATCAGGGCCGCCAGCGCGGCAAGGGCCAGCTTGCGATAGGGCCGGATGAACGGGGCCAGGCCCGACAGCGCCCCCACCTGTCGCGAGCTGGGGCGGTCTTCAGTCGGGGCGGTCGAGGGTCGGCGGGCCATGGGCGTCTCGCTTGCGGTCATCTGGCGACCGGGTTTAAGCGGCAGGCTCTTGCGGGGCAAGCGCTGCAAATGTCGCGCCGTTTTCCCCGCCGCCGCCACCCCTTTCCCTTGCGCGCCCCCCATGCAACTCTGCCCGCGACCCAAGGCAGGAGCCGCCGATGGCCTTTTTCACCGCCCCCGACGGCGCAACCCTTGCCTATGACGATACGGGCGGCCCCGGCCTGCCCGTGCTCTGCCTTTCGGGCCTGACGCGCGAGCGGCATGATTTCGACGATGCGCTGCCCGCGCTGGCTGGCTGCCGGGTGATCCGCATGGATTACCGGGGGCGCGGCGAAAGCGCCTGGACCGGCCCCGCAACCTACACGCTGGCGCAAGAGGGCGATGACGCTTTGGCGCTGCTTGACCATCTGGCCATCCCCCGCGCCGCCCTTCTGGGCACCTCGCGCGGCGGGCTCATCGGCCTCGACCTGATGGTCCGCGCCAGGGACCGCCTGCGCGGCCTTTGCCTCAACGACATCGGCCCCGAGATCCCCCGTGCAGGGCTGGACCGCATCTTTCTCTATCTCGGCCGCAATCCGGCCCCGAAAACTCTGGCCGACCTGGCCGAGAAGATGCCCGCCGCCATGCCCGGCTTCGGCCCGCTTCCCCCCGGCAAATGGCTGTCCGAAGTCACCCGCTTCTACCGCGAAACACCGGCGGGGTTGCGCATCACCTATGACCCGGCCCTACGCGACGGCTTTGCCGCCGAATACACCCCACCTCACCGGGGCGATTGGCGCGGCTGGGCGGCCAGCCAGGGCCTGCCCGTCGCTCTGATCTACGGCGATGGCACCGACCTTCTGTCGCAGGCCACGATCGCCCGGATGCTGGAGATCCGGCCCGACACGATCCTCGCCCGTGTTCCCGGGCGGGGCCATGTGCCCTTTCTCGATGAACCCGAATCCGTGGCGGCCCTCGCGGCCTGGCTGAAGGCAATGCAATGACCGTGACCATCGACGATATCGACGCCGCCGCCCTCCGTCTGCGCGGCAATGTCCGCCAGACGCCGATGCTCTCGGCCCCGCTGCTCGACCGGCTTGCCAACCGCCGCATTCTGGTCAAGGCCGAATGCCTGCAAGTGACCGGCTCGTTCAAGGCGCGCGGCGCCTGGTCGGCCATCTCGGCCCTGCCCAAGGGCACGCCGGGCGTCCTTGCCATGTCCTCGGGCAACCACGCCCAGGGCGTCGCCTGGGCCGCCGCCGCGCATGGCATGACCGCGGTCATCGTCATGCCCTCCGACGCACCCGCGGTAAAGATCGCCAATACCAGGGCCTATGGCGCCGAGGTCGTGCTGTATGACCGCGCCGGCGACGACCGCGACGCAATCGCCGCCCGCCTCTCCGCCGAGCGCGGCCTTGCGCTGATTCCGCCCTTCGATCACCCGCTTGTGATCGCCGGACAGGGCACGACGGGCCTTGAGATCGCCGCCCAGACGCAGGCCCTTGGCATCAGCCGGGCCGAGGTTCTGGTCTGCTGTGGCGGCGGCGGGCTGACCTCCGGCATCGCCCTTGCCCTCGCCGCCCGTGCGCCCGGTCTGCGCGTTCACCCGGTCGAGCCGCAGGGCTTTGACGACATGACCCGCTCGCTTGCCACCGGCACGCCCCAGCGCAATCCGGCCACGACCGGCTCGCTTTGCGACGCCATCCTGACCCCCGCGCCCGGCAAGCTGACCCTGCCGATCCTGCAGGCCCATGCCCGGCCTGGCCTCGTGGTCAGCGACGATCAGGCGCTACAGGCCATGGCGCTGGCCTTCCAGCATCTGCGCATCGTGGCCGAGCCGGGTGGCGCTGTCGCACTGGCCGCCGCGCTTTTCGCCCCCGATCTGCCCGACACGGTGGTCTGCACGGTCTCGGGCGGCAATGTCGACCCCGCGCTTTTCAGCCAGGTCATCGCCCGCTTTGCTGCATGAATCGAACATTCCGGGCCCGAATTTGGCCCGTCTACCTCCAAAATCTTGAAGAATCCGAACATGCCCGCCGTTTTCCTGCCCGATCTTCGCGTCAACGCCCGCCTTGACGGCCCGCAAGACGGCCCGCCGCTGGTCTTCCTGCATGCGCTCGGCACCGATCTCACGCTGTTCGACCCTCTGGTCGAGGCCTTCCCGCGCCACCGCATCCTGCGGCTTGACCTGCGCGGCCATGGCGCCTCGGACGTGCCTGACCCTCCCTATGCGATGGGCGCGCTGATCCGCGATGCCGAAAGGGTCATCGACCATTTCGGCCTGCGCGACACCGTTCTTCTGGGCGTCTCGCTGGGGGGCCTCATCGCGCAGGGCCTGGCGGTCAAGCGGCTTGATCTCGTCCGGGCGCTGGTCCTGTCGAACACCGCCGCCCGGATCGGCCTTGGAAGACAATGGGAAGACAGAATCAAGACCGTTCTGGAAGACGGTCTTGCCGCCCAGATCGAGCCGACGATGGCGCGTTGGTTCGGCCGTGGCTGGCAGAACAACCCGGCCATGCCCGCCCTGCGCGCGCGCATGCTGGCGACCGACCCCAAGGGCTGGATCGGCTGCGCAAGTGCCATTGCCGGCACGGATTTTTACGAAACCACCGCCACGCTGCGCCTGCCCACACTGGCGATTGCCGGCGGCAATGACGGCTCCACCCCGCCCGATCTGGTGCGCGAGACCGCCGACCTGATCCCCGGCAGCACCTTCGCCCTGATCCAGCGCGCGGGCCACCTTCCGATGGCGGAACGCCCCGCCGAATATGCCGCGGTTCTGGATGCCTTCCTCACCCGCATCGGCCATGGCTGACGTGCTGCTGATCCATGGTGCCGGGCACGGCGCCTGGTGCTGGCACCGGCTGATCCCCGCCCTTGCGGACCTTGGACACACGGCACGCGCCATCGACCTGCCCGGGCGCGGCGGCACTACCACGACGCTCGACGCCCAAGCCCAGGCCATCCTCACCGCCCTGACCGGCCCGACCATCCTTGTCGCCCATTCCGCCGCAGGCTACCCCGCCAGCCGCGCCGCCAATCTTGACGACAGCAAGATTAGGGCTGTGATTCATCTTGCCGCTTGGCTGCCGCAGGCCGGACGCAGCCTGGCCGATCTGCGCCGCGCCTGGCCCGACAATCCCCTCGGCCCGGCCCTGCGCCTGTCGCCGGACCGCCTGTCTTACAGTTTCGACCCGGCCGGAGTAGAGGCGCTGTTCTATCACGACTGCCCGCCCGAAGACCGCGTCCTGGCCGCGCGCCATCTCTGCGCCGAACCCCGCGCCCCGCATGAAACGCCTTATCCGCCGGGCAAGTCCACCCGCCCGCAATTCTACATCCGCTGCAGCGAAGACCACGCAATCCCGCCCGCGCAACAGGCCGAGATGGCCGCCGCCCTGCCGCCCGAGAACCGCTTCGACCTGCCCGCCTCGCATTCCCCTTTCTTCTCCCGTCCCGAAAATCTCGCCCGGCTCATCGACCGGATCGCCAGGACCATCGTCTGAACACGACTGATCATGTCGCATTCACCTTCGCACCGCGTCGAAATCCTTCTTAGCCTCCTCTTCTGTTCCCAAATATCCCAAGGGGGTGCGGGGGTGTGAAATCCCCGGACCGCCTCGCCAAGCGAAAGGCCCGGCCATGAAGCTCAAGGATCTCGAGATTTTCGTCGTCGCGCCACCCGCGCCCGGCTGGGGCGGGCGCTACTGGATCTTTCCGAAACTGACCACCGATACCGGAATCGTCGGTTATGGCGAATGCTACGCCTCGACCGTCGGCCCCAGGGCGATGCAAGCGGTGATCGAGGATGTCTTCGACCGCCACATGCGCAGCGAGAACCCCGAAAATCTGGAGCTAATGTTCCGCCGGGTCTATTCCTCGGGCTTTACCCAGCGCCCCGACCCCACGGTGATGGGCGCTTTCGCGGGGCTGGAAATCGCCTGCTGGGACATCCTGGGCAAGGCGCGCAACCGCCCGGTCTGGGCGCTGATCGGCGGGCGGATGAATGACCGCGTGCGCAGCTATACCTATCTCTACCCCGAGCCGGACCAGGACCAGACTGAATTCTGGGTCAACCCAGACTGGCAGGCCGATGCCGCCGCCAAGGCCGTCGCCCAGGGTTTTACCGCTGTCAAGTTTGATCCGGCCGGCCCCTATACCATCCGGGGCGGCCATGAGCCGGCCATGTCCGACATTTCCCGCTCGGTTGCCTTTTGCAAGAAAATCCGCGAGGCCGTCGGCGACCGCGCCGATCTGTTGTTCGGCACCCATGGCCAGTTCTCCACCCCCGGCGCGATCCGGCTGGGGCGGGAATTGGAACCCTACAACCCGCTCTGGTATGAAGAGCCGATCCCGCCCGACAACCTGCTGGAATTCGCCGAAGTGGCCCGACAGGTCCGCATTCCCATCGCCACGGGCGAAAGGCTGACCACCAAGACCGAATTCGGCATGCTCCTGCGCGCCGGCGGGGTGAAAATCCTGCAACCCGCCCTTGGCCGCCTGGGCGGCATCCTTGAGGCCCGCAAACTTGCCGCCATTGCCGAGATCTTCAATGCCGAGTTGGCGCCGCATCTTTACGCCGGTCCGGTGGAATGGGCGGCGAATATCCACCTCTCGGTCTCGATCCCGAACCTGCTGATCGCCGAGACGATCCAGACCGGCGGCGCCTTCCATCTGGCGCTGATCCGCAACACGATCACATGGGAAGACGGCTATATCCTGCCGCCCGAAACGCCCGGCCTAGGCATCGATTTCGACGAAGACCTCGCCCGCGCCCATCCCTATACCGGCAGCGGGCTGCATCTGCAGATGCAAGAGGCGCCTTGCGACTATCGCCACGGCAACCGTTTCGAAGGGGGCGCTCCGTCAAAGACCTGAGAGGTCAAGGCGCAGGCGATGATTGGCGATCGCGGGAGGATCGCCATTTCTCAGCAAAATAAGGGCCTTAACGCCCTTCAGGTGCAAAATATCACCCCGTTGCACGTCAATGGGTTGCGCTCCGCGTTGCAAAATCGCGACCTGAACCGCCGCGCACTTCGATGTGAACGAAGCGCGGCGGTCGCAACCGCCCGTATCCCCGCGAAACCACCGCTTTTTACCGAACCTGCGAACGCACCTTCGGCATGGGTTGCTGTTCTGTCCGGTTCCGCGAACCAAGGAGCACTTCGCACATGACCACCAAGAATATCGCTTTCCGCATTCGCCAGAACGGCATGACCGTCGCGCGGGCCGAAGGGGAGAATGCCGAGGGCTACATCTGGCACTACGCCCAGCAGTATCGGGCCGATGGCGAAGTCACCATCCAGCACAACGCCGAAGGGCACTGGAAGCGTTACGCGCTGCTGTGCCAATGGCCCATTCCTGCGGAGGACCGCATATGACCACCCCCGAAGAACTGGACGCGCTGGCAGAGGCGCACATGTATCAGAGCGGCGAAACCGTTTGGCATTCAAGCGGCGATGACGCTGGACCGGACGTTGGGATCAGCGTCGGGCTTGGTGATGCGGCTCTATTTGCAGGAGAGTTGCCAGAACCAGATGGCAGCATCGGCTGGGGGCTAGCCATTTACCCGCAGGATGGGGAGCGGATCACGATTGCGCGGTCAGTCGATGCGTTCAAAGCGCGCGAAATGATCGAGGCAATTGCCGCCGCCATGCGCGCCCGTGGCGCTGCGTTGGAGGCGGAGAATTTCTCGCTGGCGTCATGGCAGTGCGAATTCACCGACGGCAAGACGGGGCTGGTTTATCACGACGGCGGTGGAACCTATTGTCAGATGCAACGCCGCGCGGAGGCCGCCGAGGCCGAACTGGCGCGCCGGGGGCAAGGGGTGCAGGTCAATCTCGTCTGGGAAGACCTTGACGGTTACGCTTGGCGGGCAACTGCCCCGCTCTTCGGATCGTTCCGCGTCGAGCGATACGGCAACGGACCGTGGCAGGCGCTTTGGTCCGTTCCCGGATATTGCGCGACTTTCGTTGACGGCGGTTTCGCAACCGCAGAGGACGCCAAGCAAGCCATCGAAGCCCGCATCCGCGCAGCCCTCGTGTCGCCCGGTGATGGGTGGGGCGGTCGAGGAACTTACCGGATCGAAGAATGGAAGGTGTGGAAGGGAGTTGATCCTATCAATCCGCGTTGGGGCGACTGCGGGTTTGCTTGCTCAACCTACGAGGATGCAGTTGGTCTGATGGACTATGTGGTACAGTCGTTTCCGGGGCGGATCAGACGCATTGTCTTTGATCGGTCCCCGCCCACATCGGAGGGCACGTGATGTCCGATCTGTTTCGCCAGTCCAGCGCCGTCATCAGCGAGTGCGGGCGATACCGCTACCGCCTCGAACGCGACCTTGGGGGCCGCAGCACCATCGCCGTAATCATGGTGAATCCCTCGACTGCAGATGCGTCAGAAGATGATGCGACTATCCGCAAGTTGAAAGGCTTCGGGCGCAGGAACGGTTGGGGGCGTATCATCGTCGGAAATCTGTTCGCTTTTAGGGCTACCGACGTGCGGCAGTTGGGGGCGGTAGTCGATCCAATTGGACCCCAGAACGATCACCACCTGATCGAAATCCTAGCGGAGAGCGACCAAGTGATCTGCGCGTGGGGGCCGCTCGGCAAGCAGCCCCGGATGCAGCGGAACCGCTTCTTGAACGTGCTGACCATGATCAGAGGGGCGGCTCTTGATCCTTACAGCATCGGTGCTCCAGCGAAATGCGGCCACCCTAAGCACCCCCTGATGCTGGGCTACGACAATCCGATCATCCCGTGGGTTCCGCCCGCATCGGAGGGCGCAGACCATGGCTGACGGGTGCCCCACCTGCCGCGATCTGCTGAACGAGGCGCTTAACCTGACGGTTCGCGGGCGAAACCTGGACGCCATCCAGCGGCGCGCGGACACTCTTGGCGCATCGGCTGAACCCGAGGAATGGCAGGCCTCTGGCCGGTTTGATGCCTATGTCGAGCGCCACAACTGCACCTGCGACCCGTGGCGGCACATTGAGACCCGCAGCCTGACGCCGCAGCTATGGGCGGAAGATCAGTTTCAGCGCGACCTTCACGATTGGGAAGTCCGCGCCCGCAAGCACATGATGGAGGCTGACCATGGCTGACGATCTGGTGGAACGGCTGCGTAAGCGCGCCAAAGATGAGCGAGAAATCCAAATAAATAACGAAGCAGTGGCCGAAGCCCTTAAGCCACAGTTGGAGGCTTTTGCGCGACGGGATGGGTCACACAACACGTTCGCAGTACGCCTTGGTCTTAACCATAAGAAATGTGCCGAGAACGACGCAAAACTTGCGGCAGATTGGGATGAAGCCGCCGACCGCATCACCGCGCTACAGGCCCAGAACCGCAAGCTGGTGGAGGCGCTGACCCCAAGCGGAGACACGAAGGCCGCCTACATGGGCGAGTTCAGCTTCCAGTCGATCAGCACGGATGAAGATGGCAATGAAGTCGCCGCCAAAACTTACGTGCCATGGACCACGATCAAGGAAATCATGGCGGCAATCCGTGCCCGCGCCGCCATCGCAGAAGCAGAGAAGGGAGAGGGGTGATGGAAGACTGGCAACCGATTGAAACAGCGCCGGAAGGCGTCGAAGTCATGACGAAGATCGAAGACGAGAAGGGTGCGCGCAACGAACAATCCCTCGTGAAGGTCACGCGCGAACCCGGCAAGACCAGACCGCTTTGGTTTTTCCCGGACCTGACCGTCTACGTCTACTACACGCCAACGCACTGGAAGCCGCTATGACCCTCCGCGACCACCTTGGCCCGCACACCCCCGAGAACGCGGCGCTGCATGACGAACTGGACCGGCTGGAAGCCAACCGAGACATGTGGAAGGCGATGGCCAAAACCGCTGAGGCTGGTCTGGATGCCACATACGGCAAAGGTTGGCGCGGTCAGTGCGTCCACGGGAAATGGGATTGGGAAGCGTGTGGGCAATGCTCAAGGCCCACCGCCACGATCACCCTGACCCCCGACGCATACGACCGGCTGCTGGCCGCGCGGGCGGTGGCGCTGGAGAAGGCGGCGAAGCACTGCGACAAGATCGCTGGAAACACGCTGGATTTCAACCGTGACTACCGCCGGTCAGCCGGTCTATGCTCACATATCATCCGCGCCCTCGCCACCACTTCCAGCACCGCAGCCCTTGACCGGGTGATCCGGGCGCATGTGCAGAAGGCGCTGGAGATAGCGCGGGAAGCCGTCTACGACTTCAATGATGCAGAAAACATCGGCAAAATCACCGCCGACGATGTGCTGCGCGAGATGGGAGGGCGGGGATGACGGAGCGCATCGTCGCCGCCGCAATCCAGATTGAGGGCGTAACCATATCCCTACCACAACCCGCAAGGCACGGACAGGTTTTGGCCTGCGCGTCCATCTTCGTAGAGGAGGCGTATCGGGTAACTGAAGTGCAGGGGTTTATCACGTCAAAAGGTCGTTTTGTGAACAGGGTGCAGGCCCGCCAGATCGCGCATATGGCAGGACAAGACCCAAAGCAGACAGGCGGAGATCATGAACTGTTTTCGGAGGATTTGTGGTGATGGTTGACGCATCCCCGCCGCATCCGCAGAGCGCGGTTAGCGCAAACCCCCTTCCCCGAATCGTGCAGGCGTGCGTCCATGGCCCCGGTCATTTTCACGGGGGTTTCCATGCGGGCGATTTTGCTGGCAGCTGCGGCTGCGATCTGGGCGGGCAACGCGGGGGCGGCGGTCTACACCCTGACATTCATCGCGGATGAACCCTACTGCTACGGCGAAGGCGAGTTCGAGTGCTTCGAAAATCCTCAGATCGTCCTGGATGTGCCATCCTTCAAAAATCTGGACATCTTCCAAGACTATGACACGGGCGATGGATCTGAATGGCTTGATGATCTGATCCCGCCCGTGTTGGGACTTCCTCAATGGCCAACAGGATGGTCAACGACAGTCCTTAGGATAAAGACCGACGCAGCCGGAAAGCTTGTAGACCTATGGTTTGAATGGGATGCCTATTGGGAAGGCCAATATCTTACCCTCAACGACTGGAGTGGATATTGGATCAATCAGGAAGGGTTTTACACCTTCGGGACTGGCGGAACTTGGGATGTTTCACCATCGCCCGTCCCCTTGCCTGCAACCGCCCCGCTGCTTCTCATGGCGATTTCAGGGGCAGTTGCTCTCCGGCGCAGGTCAGGTCGGAATGCCTAGCGTAGCGGCATGCGCCTCCCACACCTGACGACCGAATGATGTTCCGGTCCACGGGATATTCATAAGGCCTGGGCCGGGAAAATTCGGGCGGATCGTGTTAACGGTCGCCTTAAGGGCAATTTCATATTGCGCCTCGCCAGTCGGCCAGAAGCCCAGAGCCTTTGCCATGTAGAGGAAGGCGCCGGGCGTTTCGATCGGACGATATCCGTCGGGGATGCGGCCGGAGATCACGCCGCCATAGGAGTACGTCTTGTTCGGGGAAGGATTGTAGGACGAGTACCCCGCCTGCGGCGACGAAGAGTTGAACCAGTCGCACCATCCGTCTACCAGAACATTCGCGGCAGCGCTGTCTGGAACCCGACAATGCGCGCCGCCGGCTACGACCGGCAGGGTTGGGAAATCCGACTGGCGCATCTTGACCTGAATATGCGCACCGCCAGAACTGCCGATGGTGGAGTCCAGAACCTCGCTCTCAAGGCCGGTCGCCTCAGAAACAAAGGTCAGGCCCTGATAGTACTGGCGCTGGCTCTCTCCCGTGATCAGGGGCATCCTGAC
>NZ_JBGTYM010000011.1:0-109085 GCF_044142105.1 Neotabrizicola paludis | reverse complement strand
TCATCGTCGGGGCTGGTGGCGCCGCGATGACGGGTGGCGGCACCGGGAACAACGGCAGCCCGTCATCCGCCCTTGGCGTATCGGCAGAAGGCGGCGGCGGTGGGGCGCCGGGCGGCGCGTCTGGTTTTGCGGCAAATGCAGGCGGCTCAGGCGGCGGCGGGGGCAACGGCAATTCGGGCTATGCCAATCTGCCGGGCGGCACCGGCGCCGGAATCGCCGGAGAGGGTCACAATGGGGGCGACGGCTCACAGTCGACCTCGTCCGGCCGAGGCGGCGGTGGTGGCGGCGCCGGTTCGGCTGGCGCCTCGGCAATCGGTGGCACCCCCGGCGTCGGCGGTGACCCCTATGCCGACAGCATCACGGGAGCGACCGTCTATTATGCGGCTGGCGGGTCTTCCCGGAGAGAGAACCAACCTGCGAATTGGGGCGGACCGGGTTCGGGCGCCTGGGGGACCTCCGCCGTTGATGGCGGTTCCTGGACCACCGCCACCCCCGGCCTGGATGGCATCGTCATCCTGCGGGTGGCCACGCCCGCCTCTGGCGCCAATGCGACGGCCAGCGGACAGGCCGGGGTCACCGGCGCGGCGACAGCACAGGCCATTGCGAAGGGGCAGGCATCCGGCCTCGCCGGCGTGACCGGCGCGGCTGTCGCCGCTGCTCCTGCCAAGGGCCAGGCAACGGGCATCGCCGGGGTCGCGGGGGCGGCAACTGCATCAGCTCCAGCCAAGGGCGAAGCCTCCGGTCTGGCGGGCGTCACGGGCGCGGCATCGGCCCAGGCGCCCGCGCGCGGGCAAGCGTCCGGCGAGGCCGGGGTTACCGGCGCCGCCACGGCCGGGCAAGGTGTCGCCTCGTCGGGTGCAGCCAGCGGGGAGGCCGGTGTCACCGGCGCCGCAACCGCCACGGCACCTGTCCGGGCACAGGCCACGGGCGTGGCAGGCGTTGCCGGAGCGGCCGAGGCGGCAGCGCCAGCGGGTGGTGCCGCGGTGGGCGTGGCAGGCGTCACGGGCGAAGCCTCAGGCATGGCCCCGGCAAAGGCCGTCGCGGGCGGTATTGCCGGCGTCACGGGCGAGGCCACTGCCACCTCGGGCGGCACCTCGCCACCAGGCCCGGAAACCTGGGCATGCATCACGCTGCCAGCACGCTGGCACGCGCCCACCTTACCTGCCCGCTGGGCCCCCATCACCATCGCAGCCCATTGGAGCGAGCCATGAGCCTGATCAGCTATAGCAAGGATGATCTGGTGATCCGCGTCGAGGTCACCTTTGATCCGGCATCGAATATCACGAGCCTCGAGGGCGGCACGGCCGAGGCCTTCGCGGCACCGCTAAGGGGCGGTGCAGCCATTGCGGCCAGCTCAGTGGCGATCATCGCGCCCGATCTCATCCAGATCGCCTGGAACGATCTCGCTCTGCCGGTCGGGAAGTATGAACTGCAGATCCGCGCGACCGTGACCGGCCAGACCAGGACGCTGATTGCAGAGGAGCTGACGGTCAAGCGCAGTGTGGGGTGATCGCCCATGACAGCGGCCAGGCTGAGTTTTCGCCAGCCTAATGGGCTGCTGTGATTGAAAGGCAACTCAGGTTCTGCTGGCCAGTACCCTTCGCACAACCTAATCTCTTGTGCGGGCAGTGCGGAGGCTCCAGTGGACCATCAGCGTCGGATCGTGAGTGCGATTGATGAGCGGTTCGTCTTCCAGGTGACCGATCATTCAGTCCGCTATTTCACGGCCAAGGTGAGCAATTTTTGCCTTCACTTTGAAATGCCGTTGTTACGTCCCGATCTGGAGCTTGTGATTCATGACGGCGACGATCTGGCCCTTCTGACCGACGGGCTAAGGGCCGCCCTGATAGAGATACCCGCAGCGCGTACGACCAAGAGGGTGCGCATTCGCAAGATCGCGCCCGTGGACGACCGACAGGAAGCGGTAAGGCTCTTCGACCTCTATGCCACAGCCTTCAAGACCGCAGCGTCCGACACGCGTCGACCTGTCAAGAACGCCTTCCTGGACATGGATCGGTTGAACACGTTCTTTGACGGAGTCTTTGAGCTATGATGAAGAACCGGACCCTCTGCCTGATCGCGGAATGGCTTAAGCTGCAGAGACTGGCCTGGGGGGCGCTGCTCTTTTTTGCGGGCCTCGGCTTTCTCGTCGCCATCGCGTTCAGTGTGGCGAAGATTTTGGGGCACAGCAGCCCAGCAATCCTTTCGGCGGCGCTGGATTACATTCGAAGGACCGCCTTACCATCGGACGAGGCCGCAGGTTACCTGAGGGATGTCAGCTTCTTTCTCCTGCCCTTGGCCGCAACGTTCTTTTTCGTGGTGTGCCAGCAGCGCAAAGCGGTGATCAACACGCTGGCTGACAGCTATTATCGGAACTACCTGTCGAAGCTGCGCGAGCATGACGACCGAACCATCGTGCTGATCAAGCCCACATTCGGCCTCTGTGCAGACGAAGGGAACTACCTTCGCGACACGATTCGACTGCTCGAGGCTAAACTGAAGGTCGAGCTGCGCGAAGAATATGCCGGCAGCCCAGGCCGCTCGGTCTATGCGGCTTATCGGTCGTCGCTTCTTCTGCCGCTCGTCTTTGACTTCTGTCGCAACCAGGCCATCCTTGGTGACATTGTGCGGAACGAGGTGGACGGAAAGTTCGGAGGGATCTTCTGTCGGCCGGAGTACAAGTTCGAGTTTCTGTCAAAGAAGGTATTCGAACGGCTCGAAGAGGAGCACCTTTCGAACTTGCGCGACAAGTCCAGGGTTAGGGTTGTCGCCGTTGAGGATGTCAGTTCTCTAGCAGATTTGGTGGCCGAACCGAAGACCAACAAGGAAGGGGCGTAGCCCACGAAGCTACCTTGCCATAGCGCCGTTGCTCAACGAGTGACGAGATGGTCCCTCTGGCTGCAGCACACGCGTGGAGGATGCTGAGGCGGAACTAGGTTATGGAGGAAGATTAGGATGAATCGCTGGCGCGCGCATCTGGGGCTCGGCCAGCGTGCCCCTCGAGGCAGGGAGACGAATCGTTGTACGACGGCGCGTCCCGGGCAAGTCTTTGATCATATCGATGTTATTGAGGATTACCATTTTGGCCGGCTCCAGGCGCAACGACTTAGTCCCGCAAGTCCACCGTGTTGAAGACGACGTGCCGCTGATCGTCGTCGTGATCGAAAACAGCGATCCCATAGACCTGTTAGATTTCACGTCGTCCCTAACAGGACTCGCTCGGGAGCACGAGGCGCGACTGAGGGCCGAAAGGCCAGGCATCGAGCCCGACGAAACTAGGCTGCTGATCGTAGAGGTTCGCAAGGGTTCGATTGTTCTCGAGATGTTGCCGGCCTTGGCGCCTATCATTTCCACAATGGAGTATACCAACACTGCCGCGAACTTCGTCCAGCATCTTGCAGCCCTCGTTAACCCCCTTAGAAAGCAAGGCGGACGCTTAGAAGACCCTACGACCGCACAGCTAAGAAACCTGAATGAAACGGTTCAATCAGTCGTCCGGGATAGTGACGGGGCGCTACGCGTCCAAGCCCGATTTAAGAACGGAAAGGTCCTCCAGGAACTCATCATTGAGAAGGAAGATGCGAAGGTCATCGAGGCCAACGTGCTTGAGCAGCGTCGGGAGATCGAGGCCGGAAAATCTGTTGGCTATCCGCGGGTACTTATGAGGCTGCATCAATCCAGTGTTGAAGACGTCCGTGTCGGTAAAAAGACGTCGGAGAAGGGGATCGTTGAGAGCATCGATATGGTGCCGCGAGTACTGATCTACGCTTCTGACCTAGCCGGGCAAAGGATCAAAGATGAGATCATGAAACCTGACGGGAACCCGTTCCAGAAAGGTTTCGTCATTGACTTGGACGTCGAGACCGTTGGCGGCAAACCCCGCGTGTACCGCGTGCTCAATGTTCACGACGTAGTCGATCTAGAGGACGATTAGAGATGAAAGCCGCCGTTTTAGACCGATGCGACTGAGTCATTCGCGACACTCACCCGTAGAAATTTCCTATTTCCAACAATTTCACGCCGCGCAACTGCTCGCTTTCTGGCAGTGTCTCTTGGCCGTCCTGGGGGAACGGGAGGCGACATGGCGGATCTGAACGCGTTCTACTTCGGCGACAACCTGCATATCCTGCGGAGGTATATCCCCGACGAAAGCGTCGACCTGATCTACCTCGACCCGCCGTTCAACTCGAACGCGAATTACAACCTTCTCTTTAAATCACCCGATCGCAAACGTTGGTCCGATGCGCAAATTGCGACCTTCGACGACACATGGAGGTGGGGTGACATGGCCGATGCCCAGTTCCGTGAGACAGTCCAAGCCGGGGGGCGCGCAGCCGAGGTGTTGACTGCACTCCGTCGCATTCTTGGCGAAAATGACATGCTCGCGTATCTGACCATGATGACCGCGCGATTGGTAGAGCTACAGCGGGTGCTCAAGCCGACCGGAAGTCTTTACTTGCATTGCGATCCGACGGCGAGCCACTACCTCAAAATCGTAATGGATGCGGTATTTGGAGCCCCTCGCTTCCTAAACGAGATCATCTGGCAACGAAACTCTGGAAAGTCGCTCATGTCGCGGCGTCTTCCCAATACACATGACGTCCTCCTTGCCTATACGAAATCGCAGGAGAGCACATGGAACGAAGATGCGATCTATCGGCCGTATGATCCAGATAACCTGCCTGAGAAAACTGCAGAGAAATATTCGCATGTGGACCCTGATGGTCGGCGGTACACATTGGGAGATCTTCTGAACCCAAACCCGAACCGCCCTAACCTGACGTATGAATTTCTCGGCGTCCGTCGCGTGTGGCGATGGACGCGAGACCGGATGCAGGCGGCGCACGACGCCGGACTGATTCATCAAAGCGGTCCAGGCAGGGTGCCGCGTCTTAAGCGCTACCTCGATGACATGAAAGGGCTGCCGTTGTCGGATGTCTGGACAGATATTCTTCCTCTCAATTCGCAAGCTCAGGAGAGGCTGGGTTATCCTACCCAGAAGCCTTTGTCCCTGCTCGAACGTATTATTAGAATGTCGTCAATCGAAGACGATGTGATCCTTGATCCGTTCTGTGGTTGCGGCACAACCCTACATGCGGCTCAGAAAACAGGGCGACACTGGATAGGGATCGACGTGGCTGTCCAGGCCATGCAAGTCATCGGAGATCGCATGCAGAGCGCTTTTCCGTCCATTTCGTATGACGTTTTCGGACTCCCCGCCGACGTAGACAGCGCCCTGTGGCTGGCCGACAGGGATCCCTTCAAGTTCGAGGAGTGGGCATGTTCGCGCATCGGCGCCATGCATTCTGGCCGTTTCCGAAACGATGGAGGAATCGACGGATCGTTCTATTTTCTACACGGCCGAGACGACCCCAGCCGTGGGATTGTCTCGGTCAAGGCCGGCAGAAATCTGAACCCCGGAATGGTACGCGATCTGGTCGGTACGCTTGCGCGTGAAAGACAGATGACAGGCGACCCAGATGCCATTGCGGTGCTGGTCACCGCGCGCGCACCGACAGGCGGCATGATCGACGAAGCCCGACGAGCCGGCAGGGTGGAAACGGCCTTGGGGGAAATGCAAGCAGTTCAGATACTATCGGTCGCTGACATCTTTGCAGGACGCACTATACAGGTGCCGCTGATGCTGAACACCGTCACTGCGGCCACGATCGGACGACAGAAGGGGCGCGGCACAGCGTATCTCGACCCAAGGGAGATTTTCCGTCAGCGGCAGATGTTGTTCACCTTCAGCGGAACGCCGGCAGGCCAACACGCCCAGCACGTCCTTCCAGAACCGCGAGCATCGGTCGCGAGTGCCCGCTCTTAGAAAACCGCGCTGCTGCGAACTTCCGTGTCATTCCCTGCAAACTTCCGTGGCGAGCCACACACAAGCAGGTCAGTTCCGCTTTTCCACAGAAGAATTCACTTTACAGGCTTCCCGCCCCCCCTCACTATATCTAGTAAGGACAGCGTCGGGCAAACGCTGATCCTTGCCAGACACCCAGCTTCTTGTGGGTCTCGGCCCATCGGAAGCCTTATAATGAGGCCGGGCAATGTCGCTTTCCGAAGATTATCTGCAAACGGATGACCTCCACCCGATCGACATTGTCGAGACGCTGGCGACCCACCATGACTGGGAGTTCGACCGCGTCACCGAGGACCAGATCGCCATGTCGGTCGAAGGCCAGTGGCGCAGCTATTCGCTGACGCTGGCTTGGTCGCCCGCGGACGAGACGCTGCGGCTGATCTGCACCTTCGAGATGGAGCCGCCGGATGAGCGGCTGCCGCAGCTCTACGAGCTTTTGAACCGCTGCAATGACATGGTCTGGACCGGCGCCTTCACTTGGTGGGCCGAGCAGAAGCTCATGGTCTGGCGCTATGGCCTGTGCCTTGCGGGGGGGCAGATCGCCGGACCCGAACAGATCGACCGGCTGATCGGCAGCGCGGTGATGGCGGCGGAACGCTTCTATCCAGCCTTCCAACTGTCGCTCTGGGGCGACAAGACCCCGGCCCAGGCGATGCAGGTTGCCATTGCCGAGGCCTACGGACGCGCCTAACCTCTGCCCCCGGAAAAGGGGGTGACCATGTCACTGGAAATCGTGGCCCGCGAAGGGCTTGTGCTCTTGGGCTGTGGCAAGATGGGATCGGCCCTTCTGGCGGGCTGGCTGGCGGCGGGGATCGACGCCAGGGCGTTCTGGGTGATCGAACCGAACCCCACCGACTGGCTGCGCGGCACTGGCGTCCATCTGAACGAAGGCGTGCCGGCCGCGCCCGCCGTGGCGCTTCTGGCGGTGAAGCCGCAGATGATGGGCAATGCCCTGCCCGCCTTGCAGGCCCTGGGCAATGGCAGCACGCTTTTCGTCTCGATCGCTGCGGGCACCACCATCGCCACCTTCGAATCCGTGCTGGGCGGCCAGACGCCCATCGTCCGCACCATGCCCAACACCCCCGCCATGGTCGGGCGCGGCATCACCGCGCTGTGCGGCAATGGCCATGTGACGCCGGCGCAGATGGACCTTGCGTGCGCGCTGATGTCCGCCGTAGGCCAGGTCGTCACGCTGACGGGCGAGCATCAGATCGACGCGGTCACTGCCGTTTCCGGCTCTGGCCCCGCCTATGTCTTCCATCTGATCGAGACCATGGCGGCGGCCGGAAAGGCCCAGGGCCTGCCTGCCGATGTGGCAATGCAACTGGCGCGCGCCACCGTATGCGGAGCGGGCGAATTGGCGTACCAGTCGCCCGAAACAGCCGCGCAACTGCGCATCAACGTCACCTCGCCCGGCGGCACCACCGCCGCAGCGCTGGCCGTGCTGATGGACGAGACAACGGGCTTTCCGGCCCTGCTGAACCGCGCGGTCAAGGCCGCCGCAGACCGGGGCCGGGAGCTGGGCAAGTGACGATCAGCTACGATGATTTCCAGAAGGTCGATATCCGCGTCGGCCGCATCACCCGCGCCGAACCCTTCCCCGAGGCACGCAAGCCCGCCTACAAGCTATGGGTCGATTTCGGCGGGGGGATCGGGGTCAAGAAATCTTCGGCCCAGATCACGCGGCACTACACGCTGGAAGAGCTGCCCGGTCGGCAGGTCATGGCCGTGGTGAATTTCCCGCCCCGCCAGATCGGGCCGGTCCTGTCGGAAGTGCTGGTTCTGGGCGTACCGGATGCCCAAGGCGAGGTTGTCCTCCTGTCGCCGGGCCAGAATGTGCCGCTTGGCGGACGAATGTTCTGATGGAACGCCTTTTGCTGACGCGGCGCTTTCCCGAAACCGTGGCCGCCGCCGCCCGCGCGCGCTTTGACGTGACCGAGCGCGACAGCAAAAAGCCGCTCTCGCCCCAGGAATTGCGCGCCGCGCTGCGGGACTATGACCTCATCCTCTGTTCGCATGGCGATGCTTTCCAGCCCGAGGTCTTCGCCGACGTGCCGCAGCCAAAGGCGCGGCTGCTGGCCAATTTCGGCGCAGGCTACAACCATATCGACGTGGCGGCAGCGCGGGCGGCAGGCCTTGCGGTGACGAACACGCCGGGCGCGGTGACCGATGCCACGGCCGATATCGCCCTCGCGCTGATCCTCATGACCGCGCGGCGTTTGGGCGAGGGCGAGCGCCTGTTGCGCGCCGGGAAATGGGCGGGCTGGGGGCCGGTCGACATGCTGGGCACCCATGTCACGGGCAAGCGGCTGGGTGTCGTCGGCCTGGGCCGGATCGGCAGGGCGATTGCCCGGCGCTGCCATTTCGGTTTTGGCATGGAAATCCTGTTCCACAATCGCAGCGCCATCGCCGATCCGGGCCTGCCCGCGCGGCAGGTGCCGCTGGCCGAGGTCATGGCCGCCGATTTCGTCGTCGTGTCCGTGCCCGGCTCTGCCGCCACCCATCATCTGATCGACGCGGATGCGCTGGCGCAGATGCGGCCCGATGGCATATTCATCAACGTCTCGCGGGGCGATGTGGTGGACGAGGCGGCCCTGATCGCCGCCCTTCAGGCCGGTCGCATCGCCGGGGCGGGCCTTGATGTCTATGAATTTGAACCCCAAGTTCCGCCAGCGCTGATCGCGATGGAAAATGTCACCCTGCTGCCGCATCTGGGCACGGCCAGTCTTGAGGTGCGCGAGGCGATGGGGCGGATTGCATTGGACAATGTGATCGCCTGCGCTGAGGGTCGCCCCCTCCTCACTCCGGTCTGAAACATGATCATCTCTCGCGCGCGGCGCTTCATCTTCGTGCATATCCCCAAGACCGGCGGCACTGCGCTCTCGCTCGCGCTTGAGGCGCGGGCCGCCAAGGACGACATCCTGATCGGCGACACCCCAAAGGCGCGGCGGCGCGCCGGGCGCTGGAAAGGCGTCAAGACAGCGGGACGGTTGTGGAAACATTCGACTCTTGCCGATCTGCCGGGCCTTGTCACCGAGGCCGAGATTGCCGCGTTCCAGACCGTCACCATGGTGCGCAACCCCTGGGACCGAGCGGTCAGCTACTACCACTGGCTGCGCGGGCAAAGCTTTGCGCATCCCGCCGTGGGCCTGGCGAAAACCCATGATTTCAGCAGCTTCCTGAACCATCCCCAGACGCTTACCGCGCTGCGGCTTTGGCCCTACGGCGCCTATCTCCGCTTGCCCGACGGCGGCGAGAAGCCCGCTCTTTGCATCCGGCTTGAGCATTACGGACAGGATGTTGTGCCCTTCGAAGCCCATCTTGGCTTTGCCCTGCCGCTGCGGCGCGTGAATGAATCGCAACGCGAGCGCGACTGGCGCCGCTATTACACCGACGCTGACGCGGCCTTGATCGCCGATCTCTGCGCCGAGGATATCGCCCGCTTCGGCTATGGTTTCGATCCGTCTTGACCCTGCCGCGCGGGCGCGAAAGAAGCCATGGGCAAGTCAGGGAAAGACATGATCATGGAACGCGCAGGCAGCACCGGCAGCAAGCGGGGCGGGATCTGGGGCAATGCCTATCTTCTCCTGACCCTCGCCCCGCTGTTCTGGGCGGGCAATTTCGTCGTCGGGCGCGCGATCCTGACCGAGGCGCCCCCCGTGGCGCTGGCGTTCTGGCGCTGGGTTCTGGCCCTGATCCCGATCCTGCTCCTGGCGCGGGGCCGGGTGGATTTCGCCCGGGAATGGCGCCTTCTTCGCCCCAGACTCCCGGTGGTGATCCTGATCGCGGTGCTGGGCATCGCCTGCTTCAACACCTTCCTCTATTTCGGCCTGCAAGAGACGACTTCGGTCAACGCCCTTCTACTGCAATCCGCGATCCCGCTGCTGATCCTCGTCGCCTGTTTCGGCCTGTATGGAGAAATGCCGGGCAAGCTGCAGTCGCTGGGCGTGGTGCTGTCGCTTCTGGGCGTGATCTTCATCGCCACGCGCGGCCATCCCGAAGCGCTGGCGCGGCTGGCGGTGAATCAGGGCGACCTCTGGGTTCTGGCGGCCGTCGTGGCCTATGCTTTCTACTCGGCGCTGCTGCGGCGCAGGCCCGCGATGCACCCCCTGGCCTTTCTGGCCGCGCTGTTCACCCTTGGGGCGCTGGCGCTGCTGCCCTTCTACATCCGCGAGCATCTGTCGGGCGACGTGCTGCCGATGACGCAAGCCAACATGGCCGCGCTGGCCTATCTGGTGATCTTCCCCAGCTTCCTCTCCTATCTCTGCTTCAATCGCGGGGTCGAGTTGGTCGGCGCGGGCCGGGCGGGGCTGTTCATCCACCTTCTGCCGGTCTTCGGCACCATTCTCGCGGTGATCTTCCTGGGCGAGCGGATCGAGACCTTCCACCTAATCGGCGCCGGGCTGATCGCGGGCGGTTTGGTCATCGCCTCGCGGCGCTAGGATACGTGCAAGCACGCACCCTAGCGATCTAGGTCGGCGCGGCGCCCCGGTGTGTGTATTAGCACGCACCCCGGGGCGCCACCCCGCTCAGGCCGCCTTCGCGGCACCGCCACCAAAGCGGCCGTAGAAAGTCTCGCCCTTCTGCGCCATTTCGCGCAGCAGCGCCGGCGCCTCGAAGCGATGGCCATATTGCGCCACCAGCCCGCGGCAGATTTCGACCGCGCGGCCCGCACCCAGAATGTCCAACCACGAGAAGGGCCCGCCCGACCAGGGCGCGAAGCCCCAGCCCAGGATCGCGCCAACATCGCCTTCGCGGATATCGGTCAAGACACCCTCTTCCAGCGCCCGCACGGCCTCAAGGACCTGCGCCATCAGCAGGCGATGCTGCACATCCGACAGCGAGGGCTGGGCCTTGTCGGCAGGGTATTTGTGTTCCAGCCCGTCCCAAAGGCCCAGGCGCTCGCCTTTGTCGGAATAGGCGTAGAAGCCCGCATTCGACTTGCGGCCCAGACGGCCCTGATCGGCCATCCAGAACAGGACATGATCCACCGCCTCGTCCGGATAGTCCGCCCCCATCGCGGCCTTGGTCGCCTTGGCGATCTTGACGCCCAGGTCGATCGAGGTCTCGTCGACCAGTTGCAAGGGTCCCAGCGGCATACCTACCAGTTTGGCGGCGTTTTCCACCAGCGCCGGTTCCACCCCTTCGGCCACCATACGGATGCCTTCGTTGATATAGGGAATGATACAACGGTTGGCATAGAAGAAGCGGGCGTCATTGACGACGATCGGCGTCTTGCGGATGGCGCGGACGAAGTCCAGCGCCTTGGCCACGGCGCGGCTGCCGGTCTTTTCGCCCTTGATGATCTCGACCAGCATCATCTTGTCGACGGGCGAGAAGAAATGGATGCCGATGAAATCCTCGGGTCGGCCGAAGGCCTTGGACAGGCCGGTGATCGGCAGGGTCGAGGTATTGGTAGCCAGGATGCAGTCCTTCCCCACCGCCAGCTCGATCTTCTTCGTCACCTCGGCCTTGACCTTGGGGTCCTCGAACACCGCCTCGACCACCAGATCCACACCCTTCAAAGCAGCGTAAT
The DNA here is from genome assembly GCF_044142105.1 of Neotabrizicola paludis. Taxonomy (NCBI): domain Bacteria; kingdom Pseudomonadati; phylum Pseudomonadota; class Alphaproteobacteria; order Rhodobacterales; family Paracoccaceae; genus Neotabrizicola; species Neotabrizicola paludis. Next base: position 97,683 of record NZ_JBGTYM010000011.1, on the reverse strand, counting down.
CGGTGGTGGCGGTGATGCGACCCAGCACTTCCGCCTTCTTCTCGACCGTCACCTTGCCGCGCTTCACGCCCTTGTCGAGCAGGTCTTCGCTGTGCTTGCGCCCGCGATCCGCCGCTTCCTGCGTGCTGTCGATCAGCACCACCTCGATCCCGGCATTGGCGCTGACATAGGCGATCCCCGCGCCCATCATCCCCGCGCCGATCACCCCCAGCTTCTTCACCGACTGATCGGGCGCCTCGGGCCGATTGGCGCCTTTCTCCAGCGCTTCCTTGTTGATGAAAAGCGAGCGGATCATGGCGCTGGACGAAGGGTTCAGCAGCACCGAGGTGAAGTGCCGCGCCTCGATTTTCAACGCGGTGTCAAAGGGAACCATCGCGCCCTCATAGACCGCCGCCAGCAGCGCCTTGGCCGCGGGGTACACGCCCTGCGTCTTGCCATGCACCATCGCGCTGGCGCCGACAAAGGTCATGAATCCCGCCGGGTGATAGGGCGCGCCGCCGGGCATCTTATAGCCCTTGTCATCCCAGGGCTTGACGAGATCGGCGTCCTTCGCCGCCAGCACCCATTCCTTGGCCCGCGCCAGAAGCTGATCGGCGGGGACGACCTCATCGACCAGCCCCGCCGCCTTGGCCGCTTTGGGGTCCGAGAGTTTGCCTTCCAAGAGGAAGGGCGCCGCCATCATCGCGCCCATCTTGCGCACCAGCCGCGTCGTGCCGCCCGCGCCGGGGAAAATGCCGACCATGATCTCGGGCAGGCCGATCTTGGCCTTGGGGTTTTCGGCGGCGAAGATGCGGTGGCAGGAGAGCGGCAGTTCCAGCCCGATGCCCAGCGCCGTGCCCGGCAGGGCTGCGACAATCGGCTTGGCCCCCTTCTTGGTCTTCGGGTCCATCCCCGCCAGCTCGATCTTGCGCAGGACCTTGTGCATCTGCATCACGCCGTCAAAGATCGCTTCGGCCCCGCCCGCCCGCATCTGCGCGATGACGTTCAGATCCATCCCGCCCGCGAAATCCTTCTTGCCTGAAGTAAGGATGATCCCCTTCACCGTTGCGTCCGCCAGCGCCTGATCGACCAGATCCGACAGCAGCGCAAAGCCCGCCGTGGACATGACATTCATGCTTTTGCCCGCGACATCCCAGGTGATGGTGGCAATGCCATCGGCATCCTTGGCCAGGGTGAAATCTTCGGTCATGCGTGGTCTCCCTTCATGCGCAAGCGGCCATCGGCATGGGCATAGCGCCGGGCCGGTCCGTCTTTTTCGGTGATCAGGTCGTGATCGGGGTAATGGATGCGGTCGTGGTGCAGCCGCGTTCCCATGGTGAGGTAAAGAGCCGCTCCCGGCCCTCGATTTTCCAGCTGGTGGCCGATGGGCGTGCCCTTGGGCCAGCAGACCATGTCGCCGGGGTTCAGCCGGGTCTCGGTCTCCTCGACGAGGACCGGATGGCCCGACAGGACATAGATCGCCTCATCCTCGGTCTCGTGCCAGTGGCGGAAGGACGACCGGCTTCCCGGCGGCAATTCCTCAAGATGAACACCGAATTGCGTCAGCCCGCCCACGTCGCCCAGGACGCAATGGCGATAGGGGCCAAGCCCGCCGCCCAGAATGGGATGGACATAGGCATCCTCGGTCACCCATTCGCGCCCCGCCGCCCGCAGAACGCGCGGCATCGCGACACCGTCAAACGGCTTGCCCCAGGGCGCGGGCAGGTTCAGCAATTCCTGCGGCAGATCGCCTTGGCGAAGGATCTGGCCGTCAAAAGCCTCAACCCGCCAGCGCGTTGCCTCGTTCACCTGACGGCGATGGTCATCGGGATAGGTGCAGACATCGCCCGCCGCCCGCGTCCCCACGATCAGCCAGCGCGCCGCTTCCGTGTCCCGGTTGGTCAGGTGATGCGCATTCGGATCGCCGCGTCGGAAGCACAACGCGTCGCCCGGCATCAGATCGGTCATTCCGTCATCATCGCGCAGGGTGGCCCGGCCCGACAGCAGATACAGGAATTCGTCCTCGGCCGAATGCCAGTGGCGAAAGCTCGACCAGGCGCCGGGATCCAGCGTGTCGAGATAGGCGCCGAATTGGGTGATCCCGCCCGCTACCGACAGATGCGCGGTGGTCAATCCCTTCGCTGCGCTGACCGGCGCCTTGGCCGGATCGACGATCATGGCCTTGCCTCCGGCCGGGCCGGGCCGCGCTCAAGCCATATATCGGCACGCCAGCCCGCGTCCTCTTCGGCCTTCCACGCGTCGCGCAGCACGAAATCAGCCTCAAGCGTCGAGAAAGGATGGGGCAGGTCCAGGCAGCGCAGAGAGGCGGTGAAATCCCCCTTCAGAACGGCGCGCGACACCGCATCGAGCCGATCCTGAAAATGCGTCATCGAGTTCATTCGCGCATTCCATTCCAGGCGCTGCCATCGCGATAGGTGAACCGCGCCTTGCCATCCTCGATCTCGATACGCAGATCGTGGTCGCTATAGGTCGCCACCTCGCGCGGTGCCTTGCTGCCGATCACCAGAAAGGTCGCAAGCTCCTCGGTCCGGTTCAGGAAATGGTGACCATCTGTCGAACCCGCCGGAAAGCCCGCGCAATCGCCCGGGCGCATCACCGTCTCGCCCGCGTCCTGCACCATCACGCATTCGCCCGACAGCACCATGACGAATTCGTCCTCGGCCATGTGCCAATGCCGCAGGCTTGACACCGCACCCGGCTCCAGCCGCACCAGATTGACGCCGAATTGCGTCAGCCCCGCCGCCTCGCCCAGTCGCAGGCTCGAGCGGCCCCTCATCATCGCGGCATAGGGTTCGGGATAGATCGATCCGGTCTTGACCGGCACCTTGTCCATGTCGAGCTTTGGCATGATCTTCCTCAATGTGGATGTGGGGCCGCGCCGCGCGGGCCCGCGCGGCGGGTCCAGTCGACCAGGGTCGAGGTCGAGACCATCTCGGCGATCTTCAATCCCGTTGCGGTCTGCACCAGCAACAGTTCGGTCACATGGGGCGGACCTATCGGCTCGTCCTGCCGCAGCAGCGTCACCGCATAGCGCAGGCGGTTGCCCTTGGCCTCGGGCACAACCTCGATCAGCTCGCGCGTGATGTCGGTGATGCCAGCCGCGACGATCGTGTCACGGTAATGGGCGAAATCGGCATCAAGCTCATCCTGCGTCTCGACCACATAGCCCGGCGCGTCGCGCGGCGCGACCCGCAGCGGCAGGACCACAAGCGAGCGATAGAGCGCGGCATTGCCGGTCTCGAGCGCGCGGCTCAGACGGTCGGACAAGACCTGAAACGCCTCCTGCGTCATGGCTCAGATCCTTTCGATGATCGTGGCCGCCCCCATTCCGCTGGCGATGCAAAGCGTGGCAAGCCCGGTGCCCTTGCCCGTCCGCTCCAGCTCGTCCAGCAGCGTGCCGATGATGATGGCGCCGGTGGCCCCCAAGGGGTGGCCCATCGCGATCGAGCCGCCATTGGGGTTCACCAGCGCCGGATCGACATCGAAGGCCTGCATGAAACGCAGGACCACGCTGGCAAAGGCCTCGTTCACCTCGAACAGGTCGATGTCCCTGATCGACATGCCAGAGTCGCGCAGGATCTTTTCGGTCACCGGCACCGGCCCGGTCAGCATGATCGTCGGATCGGTGCCGATCTTCGCGGTGGCGCGGATGCGGGCGCGCGGTTTCAGCCCGTGGGCCTCGCCAAAGGCTTTCGACCCGATCAGCACCGCCGCCGCGCCATCGACGATGCCGCTGGAATTGCCGGCATGATGGATATGCTCGATACGCTCGAGATGCGGGTATTTCATCAGGGCGACCTTGTCGAAGCCCGGCATGGCCTCGCCCATGTCCTTGAAGCTGGCTTTCAGCGCGCCCAGCGCCTCGACCGTGGTGTCGGGCCGCATATATTCGTCGCGGTCGAGGATGATCAGGCCATTGCGATCCTTGACCGGCACGATCGATTTCGCAAAACGCCCATCCTGCCAGGCGGCGGCGGCCCGGCGCTGGCTTTCCACCGCCAGGGCATCGGCCTGTGCGCGGGTAAAGCCATATTCGGTGGCGATGATATCGGCGCTGATGCCCTGGGGCACGAAATAGGTCTTCATCGCCAGCGTCGGGTCGACCGCGATGGCCGCCCCGTCGCTGCCCATGGCGACCCGGCCCATCATCTCGACCCCGCCCGCGATATAGGCCTGCCCGGCCCCGCCCTTCACCTGATTGGCGGCCAGGTTCACCGCCTCCATGCCACTGGCGCAGAAGCGGTTGATCGCCAGACCCGGGATCGACTGCTCAAGATCGGACAGAAGCACCGCCGAGCGCGCCAGGCACCCGCCCTGCTCGCCCACCTGGGTGACATTGCCCCAGATCACATCCTCGACCGCATGGCCCTCCAGCCCGTTGCGCTCCTTCACGGCGTTCAACAGCCCCGCCGAAAGCGCGACCGAGGTGACCTCGTGCAATGCGCCATCAGGGCGGCCCTTGCCGCGCGGCGTGCGGATGGCATCGTAGATATAGGCTTCGGTCATTGTGGTCCTCCGGTCATCTCAGAGACTGCAGCAGTCGGGCGTGCAGTCGCAATCGGGTGTCAGGTCTTGGCCGCCACGGCGCGTCGACGGGAAGCAATCGCAGGGGCCGCAGTCGCACTTGTCCCACCACCGCTCGCGCCGTTTCATCCCCCTGTCTTCGCTTTCCTTCTCGCCCGCGCGCCGGCGCGCAAGCAACTCTTCCGCCGTGTCACGGCAGGCGGCAAAGCGCGCGCAGATGGGCGGAAGGGCGCGGAAAAGCCCGTGTTCGGATATCTGCACCTTGGCGAAACCCGAACAGCCGGTGCCGCCATGAGCCAGGCGGTAGGCGCAGCCATACCCCTCGCGCGGCGAAAGATGCCGCTGGTCGCCATGGATGGCAGCAAGGGCGAGGCGGCTCAGCATGGGCTCACGTCTTTGGCGGGAAGGCGCGCTGCATCAGGTCATAGGGGTGTTTCCAGCCGGGCAGCGCCGAGATGCGGTCAAGCCAGGCGTCGATATTCGGCCAGTCGGCGCGGGAGAAGCCGAAGGGCTCGGGGTAATAGAGATAGGAGCAGCAAGACAGATCGGCCAGCGTCGGCCCCTGCCCGACGATCCAGTCCCGTCCGGCAAGATGGTCGTTCAACACCCCATAGGCGGCCTTCAGGCGTCCCTGCTGGAAGGCGATCACCGCGTCGGGCCGCTTTTCGGGGGGAAGGAAGTTCATCAGGAAACGCGTGGTGCCGACCTGGGTGGATAGTTTGTGATTGTCCCAGAACAGCCAGCGCAGGATCTCGCGCGCCTCGTCAGGGCTGGCCCCGCCGAACCGCCCGGTGGTCTCGGCGATATGCAGCAGGATCACGCCCGATTGCGACAGCGACAGATCGCCCTCGACCAGAACCGGCACTTCGCCCATCTCGTTGATCGCGCGGAACTCCGGCCCGCGTGCCTCGCCGTTGAAGAAATCGACATGCCGCGCCTGCCAGGCCGTGCCGGTCAATTCCAGCGCCAGCGCGCATTTATAGGCATTGCCCGATTCCCCGAAGCAATAAAGCTGAACCGTCATTGCGTGTCTTCCTCCCATTCCGCCGCCGGTCGCCCGGGCGCTTCGCGCCCCCCGGACCCCCGCGGAGTATCTTCGCCAAGATGAAGCGATCTTTCGTGAATCACTTCATCCGATCCTTCGTCGCACGGTACAGGCTGGAGCGCCGATGACCGCCCGAGGTGAAGCCCCGTTCCGAAGCCCCGTACCGCCAGGACGGACAGCGGCATCGGGCTGGACCCAAAGGGTTCATCTTGGCCCAAATACACTCCGCGCAAGGCGCCCACGCCGTCCATCCGCACCCCTCAGCCTTTCCGCGCCTCAAGTTCCGAATTGAACAGCCGCAGCCGGTGCGTGAGATTGTCCTTGTCCGTCACAGAGTCGAAATGCTCGAAGAGGAAGGACAGCGCCTCCCCCTCCTCCAGCCCCGCCTCGGCGGCAAAGCGTTTCAGCCGGCGATAGCCATCCTCGGTCATGGCGGCTGCGAAGCGGCGGGTCAGGCGGAAACGTTTCGGCATCGGGCTCCTCCGGTCGGAAGGGGGCGGGATTTTCGTATGAAAACCGTCGCCCCCGGGGCTTTCGCGCCAGTCTAAAAGGCCTCGGCTTCCAGCGCCATCACCGGCTCGGCGCCGCTTTCGATCCGCGCCAGATGCAGCATGCAGGCCGGAAGCTGACGCGTCATGTAGAAGCGCGCGGTGGCGAGCTTCGTCCGCAGGAAGGCGGCATCGCCGCGTCCCTCGTCCAGCGCGGTCAGCGCGGCGCGGGCGATCCGGGTCCACATCAGGCCCAGGCAGACATGACCCATAAGATGCATGAAGTCGTAAGACCCCGCCAGCGCCGCATTGGGGTTCTTCATGCCATTCTGCATGAAGAACATCCCCGCCGCCTGCATCTGCTTGGACGCGGCCTTCAGCGGCGACGTGTACTCGGCCATGCGCGGCTCGGCCTCATGCGCCTTGCATTCGGCCTTCACCATTTCGAAGAAAGCCATCACATGCTTGCCGCCATCCTGCGCCAGCTTGCGGCCGACCAGATCCAGCGCCTGCACGCCATTCGCGCCTTCATAGATCATCGCGATCCGGGCATCGCGGGCGAACTGGGACATGCCCTGTTCCTCGATATAGCCATGCCCGCCCCAGATCTGCTGGGCCTGCACCGCCATCTCGAACCCCTTGTCGGTCTGGAAGCCCTTGATCACCGGGGTCAGCAGCCCGACCAGCCCGTCGGCCGCCGCATCCCCCTTGCGATGGGCCGCGTCGATCAGCGAGGCGCCCCAGAAGGTCAGCGCCCGCGCGCCTTCGACAAAGCTCTTCTGCTCCATCAGGTTGCGGCGGATGTCGGGATGCACGATCAGCGGATCGGCCGGCCCGTTGGGATTTTCCGCCCCCGTCACCGCGCGGCCCTGCAGACGGTCCTTCGCATAGGCCAGCGCATTCTGATAGGCGGCCTCGGCCACGGCATAGCCCTGCAGGCCCACGCCAAGCCGGGCCTCGTTCATCATGGTGAACATGGCCTTCATGCCCTTATGCAGCTCGCCCAGAAGCCAACCGCGGGCGCCGTCATAGTTCATCACGCAAGTGGCATTGCCGTGGATCCCCATCTTCTCTTCCAGCTTGCCGCAGCTGACCGCATTGCGCGCGCCAAGCGAGCCATCTTCGTTCACAAGAACTTTCGGAACGATGAACAGCGACACGCCCCGCGTGCCCTCGCCGCCGCCCGGCGCCTTGGCCAGAACCAGATGGATGATGTTCTCGGCCAGATCATGCTCGCCCGCCGAGATGAAGATCTTCTGCCCGGTGATCAGATAGCTGCCATCCGCCTGCGGCTCGGCCTTGGTGCGCATCAGCCCCAGATCGGTGCCGCAATGCGGCTCGGTCAGGTTCATCGTGCCGGTCCAGTCGCAGCTGACCATCTTCGGCAGATACTTGGCCTTCTGTTCGGCGGTGCCATGGGTATGGATCGCCGAATAGGCGCCATGGGTGAGGCCCTGATACATGTTGAAGGCCATATTGGCGGACACGAAAATCTCGCCCACCGCGGTATTGACCAGATAGGGCAGACCCTGCCCGCCATAGTCGGGATCGCAATCCAGCGCCGTCCAACCGCCCTCTTTCATCGCCTTGAAGGCCGCGTCGAACCCCTTGGGCGTGCGCACCACGCCATTTTCCAGCACGCAGCCCTCGCGGTCGCCCACGGCATTCAGCGGCGCCAGAACCTCCGAGGCGACCTTGCCCGCCTCGTCCAGCACCGCCGCGGTGAATCCCTCGTCCAGATCGGCATAGCCCGGAATGTCGGAAGCCGAGATCTTCAGAACCTCGTGCAGCAGGAACTGCATGTCCTTCACGGGGGCATTATAGCTGGTCACCTGGTCGTCTCCCTCTGGTCTCGCACGCCGCTTGCGGCGCCTCCGGTTCTTGTCTCTTGCGGCCCTTCACCCGCGGCCGCACTCGGCCTCGCCTGCCAGCGCCCCTCATGCGCCGGTCGGCCGGGCGCGGCTATTCGGCCGCCTTGCGAATGCCTGCGATGATGGCGGCGACCCGCTCCAGCTCATGCTTCAGATCGCCGATCGCCTCGGTCAGTTCGTCGCGCTGCGTCTCCATCGCCACCAGCCTGTCGCGGGCAAGGTCATAGGTGCGCAGAAGTTGCTGCAAATTGCTGCCATCCCTGTCGTAAAGGTCCAGGGTCTGGCGGATATCCTCAAGCGAGAAGCCAAAGCGCTTGCCGCGCAGGATCAGCGTCAGCCGGGCGCGGTCGCGCCGCGTGTACAGGCGGCGGCTGCCCTGACGGATGGGCTGGAGAAGCTCCTTGGCTTCATAGAAGCGCAGGGTGCGCGGCGTGACGTCATAGGCGTCGCACATCTCGCGGATCGACAAAAGGTCGCCGCCCTGAGTAACGGGCTGGATCTGGGTCATGCTGGGCTCGTTGGAATATCCGGGAGGGAGTTTCTCCTCCCCAAATAGGCATCTGTCCGCTGCATACCAAGGCAGTTGACGTTAACGTAAGCGTAACGTCACGTCACGAAATGCACAGGATTTGGCGGAACTTTGCGCAGGAGCGACCGTGGTGTCAGCCCAGCTTTTCCATCTCGGCCACCGCCGTCGCCCGCAGCGCGCGCAGGTCCTCGATGCTGCTGTCCAGCTCGCGGCGCTGACGCTCAAGCTCGGTCAGTTGCCGGTCGGCCAGACCCAGCCAGTTTTCAAGCTGCTGGCGCTCGCCCTTCTTGCCATAGATCAACAGCCACTGGCGAATCTCTTCCAGAGAAAAGCCGAAGCGGCGGCCGCGCAGGATCAACTTCATCCGCGCCACTTCGCGCGGCCCGTAAAACCGGCTGCGGCCCTCGCGATCGGGGGCAAGAAGCTCGATATACTCATAATACCGCAGGGTGCGCGGGGTCACATCGAACCGGGCGCACATCTCCTTGAAACTCAGGCGCGGATCGTCGGTCATCTTGCACCCTTTCCTTGTCCCCGGATGGTAAATCCAGCCCTGCAAAGGCGCAACAGGATCGCGTCGGGAACCCGCTGGCCCGGCAAAAAGAGGGCCAAGACGGGGGCTTGCACCCGGCGATGCGGCGGCGTTTGATGCGCGCATGTCCGAGATCCTGACCCGTGCCCGCCAGTTCATCGCCGCCCTGCCCCATGCCCATGCGCTGGGGCTTGAGATGGAGGAGGTCGGTTCGGGCGTGGCTGTGATCGCCATGCCCTATGATCCGCGCTTTGTCGGGGATCCATCGACCGGGGTGATCGCCGGTGGCGCGGTCTCGACCCTGATGGACACGGCCTCGGGCGCGGCGGTGATGTGCCATCCTGCGGGCACGGGCGTGACCGCGACGCTCGACCTGAGGATCGACTATTTCCGGCCCGCGACGCCGGGCCAGGTGATCCGCGCGCGGGCCGAATGCCACCACGTCACCCGCTCGGTCGCCTTCGTGCGCGTTCTTGCCACGGACGAGGATGAGAGCCGCCCCGTCGCCATGGGCACCGGCGCCTTCACCGTCACCCTGCCCGGGGCGGACAAGGCATGACCGATCCACGCGACGCGCTGCTCGACGCCTTTGTCGCCCGCATCCCCTATCTGCGCTTCCTCGGTCTGCATTTCACGCGCCAGGGCGAGGCGCTGACCGCCGTCCTGCCCTTCCAGCCGATGCTGATCGGCAATCCGGTGCTGCCCGCTTTGCATGGCGGAGTGACGGCAGCCTTTCTGGAAGTGACCGCCATCGTCGGTCTTGCCTGGCAGGAGCTTGGCCCGCAAGACACGCCCGGCACGGCGGACCACCCGCTCCCCAAGACCATCGACCTGACCGTCGATTATCTGCGCCCCGGCCTTGCCCGTGACGCTTACGCCGTCGCGCGGATCGTCCGCTCCGGCCGCCGCTATGCCAGCGTCCATGTCGAGGCCTGGCAAGAAGATCGCAGCCGGCTTTTCGCGCAGGGCACCGGGCATTTCCTGATGCGCGGGGCGCATCACGAATGACCGGGACAGCACGGCGCGCGGATACCGAACCGATTTCCCTGTGGAAATCGCCGGCCCGCAATTACCCGCCGTGAGCACCGTCGGCCCCGATGCCCCGCTGACCCATCGCCGCGTCTGGAAGATCGCCGCGCCGATCGTCCTTTCCAACGCGACGGTGCCGCTGCTCGGCGCTGTCGATACCGGGGTCGTCGGCCAGATGGGCCTGGCCGCCCCCATCGGCGCGGTCGGGCTTGGCGCCGTCATCCTCGCCACGCTCTACTGGATCTTCAGCTTCCTGCGCATGGGCACGTCGGGCCTTGCCGCCCAGGCCCATGGCACGGGCGATGCGGCCGAGCGCGCGGCCATCCTTCTGCGCGCCCTGCTGATCGGCGCCGTGGCGGGGTTTGCGCTGATCCTGGCACAAAACCTCTTGATCCGCGGCGCCTTCGCCCTGGCTCCCGCCACGCCCGAGGTCGAGGTGCTGGCGCGCGGCTATCTGGCGATCCGCATCTGGGGTGCCCCTGCCACCATCGCGCTGTTCGCCGTCTCGGGCTGGCTTCTCGCGGTCGAACGCACGCGGGCCATGGTCGCGGTGCAGCTTTGGATCACCGGGTTGAACCTGGTCCTTGACCTCTGGTTCGTGCTGGGGCTTGGCTGGGGCGTCGCGGGTGTCGCCACCGCCACCCTGATCGCCGAATGGACCGGGCTCGCCCTTGGTCTCTGGCTCTGTCGCAGCACCTTCGGCCCGGGATTCGCGGCGGCGCGGGCGCGGCTTTGGGACCGCGCGGCGCTGCGGCTCATGCTCGATGTCAACCGCGACATCATGATCCGCTCGGTCCTGCTGCAACTCTCCTTCACCACCTTCATCTTCCTGGGGGCACGCGAAGGCGACGTGACGCTCGCCGCCAATCAGATCCTGCTGCAATTCCTTGAGATCACCGCCTATGCGCTGGATGGCTTCGCCTTCGCCGCCGAGGCGCTGGTGGGTCAGGCGGTCGGCCTGCGGCGGCCCGATGCGGTGCGCCGCGCCGCCGCACTGACCCTGTTCTGGGGCTTTGCCGGGGCTTTGGCGCTGGGGCTGATCTTCGCGCTTGTCGGCCCGGCGCTGATCGACCTGATGGCCACCGCCCCCGACGTCCGGGCCGAGGCCCGCGCCTTCCTGCCCTGGGTCGTGGCCGCGCCGCTGATCGGCACTGCCGCCTGGACCTATGACGGCATCTTTATCGGCGCCACCCTTACCCGGACCATGCGCAACCTCATGGTGCCCTGCGTGGCGATCTATGGCCTGGCGCTGGCCCTGCTGGTGCCTGCCTTCGGCAATCACGGACTCTGGGCCGCGCTCGCGGTGCTGAACCTGTCGCGTTCCTTCGCGATGTGGCGCCGCGCACCCGAGGCCGAGGCCAAGGCCGCCGCGCTTCCCGCAGCGACCCGCTGACCGCACCGCCCCTTGCCTTCCCCCTGTGGCCCGGGCCATGATCCGGCCGCGAAGCCTTGGGGGAACAGGATGCGCAAGTTTCTGGTCGTTCTGGATGACAGCCGCGAATGCCTGAACGCGATGCGGTTCGCCGCCCTGCGCGCGGCCCATACCGGCGGCGGCGTCACCATCCTCTCGATCGTTCCGCCCGAAGAATACCAGCACTGGATGGGCGTGGCCGACCTGATGCGCGCCGAGGCGCGCGAGCGGATCGAGGCGCATTTCGAGGTCTTCGCCAAATGGATGCGCGACAAGCAGGGTGTGAACCCGGAACTGGTGATCCGCGAGGGCGATCCGGTGAACGAAATCCTCGCCCAGGTGAAGGAAGACGAACAGATCGCCGTTCTGGTGCTGGGTGCGGGCACCGACAAGAACGGCCCCGGCCCGCTTGTCACCGCGATGAGCCGCAATTCCGGCAACCTGCCGATCCCGATCACCATCGTGCCCGGCGACATGTCGAAGGAACGGCTGGAAGCCATCACCTGAGACCAGCCGCATCCCGGCGGGCATGGCGGCCACCCTCGGGTATCCCCGACCTGCGATCACGCAAGATTCTCTTGAATCCCGTGGCAAATCCGCGCCACCATGGGCCTTGATCCATTCATGTCCGCACAGGTTTTCGCCATGCGCGCGTTTTCAACCGGCTTTCTCTTCCTCGTCGCGCTTTTGCTCGCGCCCCTTTCGGCCTCGGCCCAGGGTTGGCTCGACCAGAAATTCGACCCCTCCGCCCTCAGCCGCGAGGATACCGCGACGATTCAGGCCGCGCTGGCCTTTTCCGGCGATTATTACGGCTTTCTCGACGGGGTGTGGAACGCCGATACCCAGACCGCGCTGGAAGCCTATATGCAGCGCGAGGAATCGACCCGCAGCCCAAGCTTCGGCGATCTCAAGGACTTGATCCTCGATCTCGAGGATGAGCGGGTGAAGAACGGCTGGCAGCTCTTCTATTCGGAATCGAACGGCATCTCCTACCTGCATCCGTTCGAATTGCTGCAACAGGTCGACAATGACGCCGTGATCGAGTTCCTGTCCAAGGACGAAGGCTTCTCGATGATCGTCCGTTTCGACAATTTCGGCGACATGAAGTCGGTGCATGACTGGTTCATGGGCAAGCAGGCACCGGGCGCCAAGCCCTTCCAGTATAGCGATCAGTCGATGTGGATCACCTCGACCGAGATCAATGACGGCTTCATCGCCTATGCCCGCTCGGATCTGGTGGGCAAGCAATGGTCGACGATTTCCATCGTCGTGCGGCCTGACTATTTCAACCAGCTCAACATCCTGGCCAGTTCGATCACCGTGGGCGGCAGCCCGGCGACGCTGATCTGGACCGATGGCGGCGTGATCGACCAGATCGTCAATGGCCAAAGCACCGCATCGGTTGCCCCCGCCGCGCCCGGTGGGCCCTCCGATCCCAAGGATCAGGTGCGCCGCCCGCTGCCGCCCGGCGTGGCGGCGGCCCCCGCGCCTGCTCCGGCTCCCGCCCCTGCACCTGCGCCCGCCCCGGCCCCGAAGACGGTCGATGTCGGCGCCTCTCCCAGCCCCAATCCGCCGGTTCTGGGCACCCCGGCCCCCGGTGCCGCGCCCGCCCCTGCCCCCGCGCCGGGCGGCGCCGCGCCCATTTTGGGCACCCCGCCCCCCGCCGATCCGACCACGCCCGTCGCGGCCGCACCCGCCCCCGTTGCCCCGGCCCCCGGCGGCATTGGCGCGGCCCCGGGCCCCGCCCCGATCCTCGCCCCCGGCACGGGCGCGGCCCCGGCCGATCCCGGTGGCGTCGCCGCCGCCCCGGCCGAGCCGCCCAAGCCCAAGATCAGCGGCACGATCAAGGGCTCTGGCACCGGCTTCTACATCGCCCCCACGCTTCTTGTGACCGCCGCACATGTGGTCGAGGGCTGCGGCGCCATGGCCATGATCGACGGCACCCCGCTTGAGGTCATCGCCTCGGATTCCAGCCTCGACCTCGCCGTCCTCTCCGGCGCGACCGATGCCGGGGCCTGGCTCAAGCTCTCGGCGCTGGAAGTGCCCAAGCTGGGCGAGGCGGTCACGGCACTTGGCTATCCCTATTACACCTCGCTCGATCAGGGCCTGACCGTGACCTCGGGCAATGTCAGCGCCCTGCGCGGCATCGACGGCTCGTCCAACCGCGTGATGATCACCGCCCCCGTCCAGCCCGGAAATTCCGGCGGTCCGCTTCTGAACAAGAAGGGCGCGGTGATCGGCGTGGTGGTGGCGCGGGTCGACGACATGGCGATCCTTGAGGAGACCGGCTCTCTGCCGCAGAACATGAACTTCGCCGTGCCTTCCGGCCCCTTGCTGACCTTCCTTGCCCAGAACCGCGTCACCCGCCCGCAGGGCGACGGCACGTCGGGCGAGATGTCGGGCGAAGTGCCGCAAGGCGTCTCCGACGCGGTCGTGCCGCTGCACTGCTACCAGTAAGGCCCGGCAATCCTTTGCGAAACCTGCGGCTCGGACCCTTGCCCAAGGTCCGGGCCGCCCGCATTTAAAGCCATGCCCCCAGCGCAGAGGGGACATGCGCGAGGCCCGGGTTTTCTGCATCGCAGCATCGGCCTATATCCCCGTCACGGGAGGATTTAAGGTCAAGGAGAACGGCAATGTCCGTCCACATGCACCCGCGCGCCGCCGCCCCCGCCCAGCCCAGCGCCCAGGTCACCTTCCACGCCGAGGAACGCGCCCTGCTGCGCAATGTCAACCTTCGGGCGCTCACCGCGATCGAACAGATGTATGCCTATTGGGGCAGCGACCGCAGCTGATCCCGTTCCGGGCAATCTGGAATCGTTCCAAACTTGACTTGTGCCCCAGCGGAGCGCATATCCGAGTGGAACGGTCGGAGATATCAGATGTTCATCCAGACGGAATCCACGCCCAACCCGGCAACGCTCAAATTCCTGCCCGGCCAGACCGTGCTTGACCTTGGCACCGCCGATTTCCCCAATGTCGACGCGGCCGCGACCTCGCCGCTGGCCCGGCGCATCTTCGCCGCTGGCGGGGTGACGGGCGTCTTCCTCGGCTCGGATTTCGTCACCGTGACCAAGGCAGAAGACACCGACTGGCAGCATATCAAGCCGGCGATCCTGGGCGCGATCATGGAGCATTTCCAGTCGGGCGCCGCCGCCGTCGAGGGCGGCGCGGCCAGCGGTGGCCATGCCGCGCATAGCGGCGAAGACGGCGAGATCGTTCGCCAGATCAAGGAATTGCTCGACACCCGCGTCCGCCCTGCCGTGGCGCAGGATGGCGGCGACATCACCTTCCATGGCTTCGATCGCGGTGTGGTCTACCTGCATATGCAGGGCGCCTGCGCGGGTTGCCCCTCCTCGACCCTGACGCTGAAGATGGGCATCGAGAACCTGCTGCGGCACTACATCCCCGAAGTGACCGAAGTGCGCCCCGTCGCCGCCTGAGGCAAGATGCCTGCGATCCTCGCTTTCGACAGTTCGGCGGCGCATTGCGCCGCCGCCTTGCTTCTGCCCGATGGCACTGTCCTCCAGCGGCTTGAACCGATGGAAAAGGGTCAGGCGGAACGCCTTCTGCCCTTTCTTGAAGAGCTTCTCGCCGCCGGGGATCTTGGCTGGACCGACCTGACCGCGCTGGCCGTCGGCACCGGCCCCGGCAATTTCACCGGCATCCGCATCGCCGTCGCCGCCGCGCGCGGCCTGGCCCTTGGCCTTGGCATTCCCGCCATCGGCATCACCGCGCTCGAGGCGCGGGCCTTTGGCCTGCCCCGCCCGCTGACCGTGATCGAGGATGCAAGGCGGGGCGAGACCTATGTGCAGGCTTTCACCGCCGAGGGCCTTGGCCCCGCGCATCTTGCTCCCGCCGAAAGCGCCCCGCCGCCCGGCGCCCTGACCGGAAGCGCCGCCGGGCCCAGCGCCCTGCCCCAGCCCGTGCCGCTGGCCGAAGCGATCCTCCGCCTCGCCGCCCAGCGCCTGCACCGGACCGACCTGCCGCGCCCGGCCCCCTTCTACCTGCGCGGCGCCGATGCCGCCCCGCCCGCCGACCCGCCCCCCGTGATATTGGGGTGATCCTGCCGTGACGCCCGACCAGCTCGCCGCGCTCCACGCCCGCTGCTTTCGCAGCCCGCCCCCCTGGTCCGCCGCCGATTTCGCCAGCTTCACCGCCGATCCCCTTGCCTTCCTGCTGGTCGAGGGCGATGCGGGCTTCCTTGTCGGTCGCGCGGTCGCGGGCGAGGCAGAGCTTCTGACCCTGGCCGTCGCGCCGGAATCCCGCCGCCTTGGCCTTGGCGCGAAACTGCTGTCGCGCTTTCTCTATCAGGCCCGGTTGCGCGGGGCCGATCAGGCCTTTCTTGAGGTCAGCGCCGAGAACCCCGGTGCCGTCAAACTCTACGAATCGCAGGGTTTCACCCTGTCCGGCCGGCGCCGCGGCTATTACACCACGCCCGAAGGCCCGCGGGTCGATGCGCTGGTGATGACCCGGGCGCTCTGAGCCCGCCCGTTCCCGCGGCCCTGCCCCGGCGGAACTTGACCAAAAGGTCAGGAACGCCGCCTGCCGCTCGCGAATCCGACTTGACCCCCGCAGGGCCTTGGCGCGTAATCTGACGAATGAAACGCCCGCAGGCGGCCGGTGCTTTGGCCCCGCAAGAACCGGGCGGCAATGGTTTGTTCAACCGGGAGAAAACCGATGACCCTGATGAAATCCCTTGCGGGGGTGACCGCCGCCATGGCGCTCATGGCCGGCATGGCCACCGCCGACCCGGCGATCATCTACGACCTTGGCGGCAAGTTCGACAAATCCTTCAACGAGGCCGCCTTCAACGGCGCCGAGAAATGGGCCAAGGAAACCGGCGGCACCTACAAGGAACTGGAAATGCAGGACGAGGCCCAGCGCGAACAGGCGCTGCGCCGTCTGGCCGAGGCTGGCGCCAACCCGGTGGTGATGACCGGCTTCGCCTTCGGCGATGTGCTGGCCAAGGTCGCCCCCGATTTCCCCGACACCAAATTCGCCATCATCGACATGGTCGTCGATGCCCCCAACGTGAAATCGGTCGTCTTCACCGAGCATGAGGGCAGCTATCTGGTCGGCATGCTGGCCGCCATGGCCTCGAAGACCGGCACTGTCGGCTTCATCGGCGGCATGGACATCCCGCTGATCCGCAAATTCGGCTGCGGCTATGCCGAAGGCGCCAAGGCGGTAAACCCCGACATCAAGATCGTCCTCAACATGACCGGCACCACCCCGGCGGCCTGGAACGATCCGGTCAAGGGCGCCGAACTGGCCAAGGGCCAGAAGGCCCAGGGCGCCGACGTGATCTATGCCGCCGCCGGTGGCACGGGCGTGGGCGTGCTGCAGGCCGCTGCCGATGAGGGCATCCTGTCGATCGGCGTCGACTCGAACCAGAATTACCTGCATCCCGGTTCGGTGCTGACCTCGATGATGAAGCGCGTCGACAATGCCGTCTACAGCGCCTTCAAGGAAGGCACCGACCTCAAGCCCGGCCTCGAGGTGATGGGTCTGGCCAACGATGGCGTCGGCTATGCCATGGACGAGAACAACGCCTCGCTCGTGACCCCCGAGATGGTCGCCAAGGTTGATGACGCCGCGGCCAAGATCAAGGCGGGCGAGATCAAGGTGCATGACTACATGTCCGACAACACCTGCCCGGCCGCCACGTTCTGATGGCCGCAGCATCGGAAGGGGGGCGGCCCGTGGCCGCCCCCGTCTCGCATATGGCCCATGCCATCGAGCTGAAGGGCATCTCCAAGGCCTTCGGCCCGGTGCAGGCCAATAAGGACATCAACATCGCCGTGCCGAAGGGCACGATCCACGGCATCATCGGCGAGAACGGGGCCGGCAAGTCGACCCTGATGTCCATCCTCTACGGCTTCTACAAGGCCGATAGCGGCCAGATCCTGATCAACGGTACCCCGACCGCCATCCCCGACAGCCAGAGCGCCATCCGCGCCGGCATCGGCATGGTCTTCCAGCATTTCAAGCTGGTGCAGAATTTCACCGTCCTCGAAAACGTCGTCCTGGGCGCCGAGGAAGGCGCGCTGCTCGGCCCCAGCCTGCGCAAGGCGCGGGCCGAATTGCAGCGGCTGGCGCAGGAATACGATCTCGATGTCGATCCCGACGCGATGATCGAGGACCTGTCCGTCGGCCATCAGCAGCGGGTCGAGATCCTCAAGGCCCTTTACCGCCAGGCCGATATCCTGATCCTCGACGAACCCACCGGCGTCCTGACCCCGGACGAGGCCGATCACCTGTTCCGCATTCTCAAGGGGCTGAAGGCGCAGGGCAAGACCGTCATCCTGATCACCCACAAGCTGCGCGAGATCATGGAGGCCACTGACAATGTCAGCGTCATGCGCCGCGGCACCATGGTCGCCACCGTCAAGACCGCCGAGACCAGCCCCGAGGCGCTGGCCGAGCTGATGGTCGGTCGCAAGGTTCTGCTGGAGGTGGAAAAACCCCCGGCCCGGCCCGGCGCGTTGGTGCTGGAGGTCGCGGATCTGCGCGTCCGCGACGAACATGGCGTCGAACGGCTGAAGGGCGTCAGCCTTGAGATCCGCGCCGGAGAAATCCTTGGCATTGCCGGGGTGGCGGGCAATGGCCAGTCGGAACTTCTCGCCGCCCTGGGCGGCATGATGCCGGCAACCGGCACTGTCCGTCTCAGCGGCGCCCCCCTGCCCCTGTCGGGCGCTGGGGCCGATGGCCGCAGCCGCCGCGCGGCGGGGGTCGGCCATGTGCCCGAAGACCGCCAGCATCACGGGCTGATCCTCGATTTCACCGCCTGGGAAAACGTCGCCTTCGGCTATTCCGACGATCCTAAATATCAGGCCAATGCGCTGTTCATGTCGAATGACGCCCTGCGCGACGACACGCGGCGCAAGATGGAAACTTTCGACGTGCGCCCGCCCGATTGCTGGCTCGCCGCCAAGAACTTCTCGGGCGGCAACCAGCAGAAGATCGTCGTCGCCCGCGAGTTCGAGCAGAACCCGACGCTTCTTCTGGTCGGCCAGCCCACCCGCGGCGTCGATATCGGCGCCATCGAATTCATCCACAAACAGCTCATCGCATTGCGCGACGCCGGGGCTGCGATCCTGCTGGTCTCGGTCGAACTGGACGAGATTCTCTCGCTGTCCGACCGCATCGCCGTGATGTTCGACGGACAGATCATGGGCACACGCGACCCCGAGACCACCAATGAACGCGAACTGGGCCTGTTGATGGCCGGGATCACCGACACGCCCAAGGGGGAAGCCGCCTGATGGACCGCCTGCCGAAATGGGCCGATGTCACGCTGGTGCCGCTGGTCTCGCTTCTTCTCGCCGCGCTCTGCTCGGCGCTTGTCATCCTCGCCATCGGCCAGGACCCGCTCGAGGCGCTGGATGTGATGATCCAGGGCACGGTGATGACCGCAAGCGGCTGGGGCTATACGCTATACTATACCACCAGCTTCATCTTCACCGGCCTCGCCGTGACCATGGCCTTCCATGCCGGCCTGTTCAACATCGGCGGCGAGGGGCAGGCGCAACTCGGCGGCCTGGGTGTCGCGCTGGCGCTCTTGTACATCCCCTGGCCGCATTGGACGCTGGCGCTCCTCGGCGCAGCCTGCGGCGCGGCGCTGTTCGGGGCGGCCTGGGCCGCGATCCCGGCCTGGCTTCAGGCGAAACGCGGCAGCCATATCGTGATCACCACGATCATGTTCAACTATATCGCGGCCAGCCTTCTGATCTTCCTTCTGGTCGATGTGCTGCGCCCGGCCGGTCAGATGGACCCGGCCACGGCCCGTTTCGGGCCCGACGCCGCCCTGCCGCGCTTTCACGAAATCCCGGGACTGCAGCACCTGTTCCAGCGCTACACCGCCGATGGCGCGGTCAAGCTGAATGCCGCGGGCAATATCGACTACCAGATCGTCCCGGCCAACGTCACCTTCTTCGTGGCGCTCCTGCTCGCGCTTGGCGTCTGGGCGCTGCTGTGGCGCACGCGCCTTGGTTATGACATCCGCGCCTTCGGCAAGTCCGAGGCGGCGGCGCGCTACGCTGGCATCAGCGCGACGAAGATCATCATGATCGCCATGATCCTGTCGGGCGGCTTGGCCGGTCTGATGGCGATCAACAACGTCATGGGCGAGGCGGGGCGTCTGGTGCAGAACTCGGCCTCGGGTGCTGGCTTCATCGGCATCGCGGTGGCGCTCATGGGCCGCAACCACCCGCTCGGCGTCGTGCTCGCGGCCTTCCTCTTCGGCTTCCTGTTCCAGGGCGGGGCCGAACTCGGCCTCTGGACCAAGATCCCGATCGAGATGCGGGTCGTGGTGCAGGGTCTCGTTATCCTGTTCACCGGCGCGCTGGATGTGGGGGTACGCATGCTTCTGACGCGGATCTTCTCGCTGTTCCGCCGCCCGAAACCCGTTGTCGGGGGGGCTGCGTGATGGATTACAACACCCTCCTTCAGATCCTCGACACGGCGCTGCGCTTCGCGACGCCCTTGCTTTTCGCCTGCCTCGCCGGGCTCTATTCCGAACGCTCCGGCGTCTTCGACATCGGGCTCGAGGGCAAGATGCTGGCCGCCGCCATGTGCGCGGGCACCGTGGCGGCACTGACCGGCTCGGCCTGGCTCGGGCTTCTGGCCGCGATCGGCGGCTCGCTCCTCTTCGCGCTGATCCACGGCCTGACCTCGATCACCTTCCGCGGCAACCAGCTCATCTCCGGCGTGGCGCTGAACTTCCTCGCCGCCGGCCTGACCGTCCTCGTCGCGCAGCGGCTGTTCGGCCAGGGCGGCCGCACCCCGCCGCTGGAAGGCGCCGCCCGCTTCGGCACCATCACCCTGCCCTTCGCCGAGGAAGCCCGCGCCATCCCGCTGGTCGGCCCCTTCTATGCCGAGGTGATCTCGGGCCATGCCCTTCTGGTCTATGTCGCCTTCGCCTGCGTGGCCCTGACCTGGTGGGCACTCTACCGCACCCGCTTTGGCCTGCGCCTGCGCGCGGTGGGCGAAAACCCCGCCGCCGTCGACACGGCCGGGATCTCGGTGACCCGCCTGCGCTTCTCGGCCCTGATGATCACCGGCATCCTCTGCGGTCTCGCCGGCGCCTATATGGCCACCGCGCTCCAGGCCGGCTTCGGCAAGGACATGACGGCGGGCCGCGGCTATATCGCGCTCGCGGCGCTGATCTTCGCCAAATGGCGCCCGGTCGCGGCGATGTGGGCCTGCCTCCTGTTCGGCTTCTTCCAGGCCCTCGCACTGCGTCCCGATGTGGTGGAATGGGTGGTGCGGGTGAAGGTGCCGGTGCCCTTCCTCGACGCGCTGCCCTATGTCCTGACCGTCTTCGTCCTTGCGGGCTTCGTCGGCAAGGCCATCCCGCCCCGCGCCGGGGGCGAGCCCTATGTGAAGGAGCGCTGACCCGGACGCGATCCACCCTGCCCCATCCCCGGGGGTTTCACACCCCCGGACCCCCGTGGGATATTTGCGAACAGAAGAGGCAATAGCGCGGAAAGGAAAGGACCACGCCGCGATGCATGGCCCGGAGAGGGACCGCTCGCGGGGCAAACCGGCCGCAGCCAGGCCTTGCCGCTTCTTCGGTTCTGCCCTTCATAAATATCCTCCGGGGGTCCGGGGGCGAAGCGCCCCCAGGGCCAGCCGAAAGCGAAAGACCTGACATGCACGATCCTGCCGCCACCGCCGCCCTGATCCGCGCCCGCGCCGGAGCGGATCCCGTCCGCCTTGGCCTGATCCTCGGCTCGGGCCTTGGCCATCTTGCCCATGCGGTCGAAGGCCCCGCCATCCCCTATGGTGATCTGCCCGGCTTTCCCCATATCGGCGTCTCGGGCCACAACCCGCATCTCCACATCGGCACTTTGGAAGGCGTCCGCGTCGCGGTCTTCGGCGCGCGCGAGCATTATTACGAAAACGGCAACCCCGCCGCCATGCGCCCTGCCCTGGAAGTGCTCAAGGCCCTTGGCGCGCAAGAGCTGATCCTGACCAATGCCGCAGGCTCGCTGCGCCCAGACATCCCGCCGGGCGATCTGATGCTCTTGTCCGACCATATCAACTATTCCGGCCTGAACCCGCTGATCGGCGAGCGGACCGATGCGCGCTTCGTGCCGATGACCGAAGCCCATTCCCCCCGCCTGCGCGCCGCACTGAAAGCCGCCGCCGCGGCCGAGGGCCTGCCCCTGCCCGAAGGCGTCTATTGCTGGTATTCCGGCCCCTCCTTCGAGACCCCGGCCGAAATCCGCATGCTGAAACTTCTGGGTGGCGACGCGGTCGGCATGTCCACCGTGCCCGAGGTCATCCTCGCCCGCTTCCTTGGCCTTGAGGTTGCCGCCCTCTCGACCATCACCAACATGGCCGCGGGCATGAGCGACGAGAAGATCAGCCACGAGCATACCAAGGCGATGGCCCCGCTGGGTGCGGCAAAACTGGAACGCATCCTGCGGCATTTCCTCCGCAAGCTGCGATGAGCGCGCAGGTGATTTGACTTCGCGGCCCAAGGCGCGCAAGCCTTTGGCCAGACACTCCTCTTCCAGTTCCCCGCGCCCGGCCCATGCAGATCTACCTCCCCATCGCCGAGGTCTCGGTCGACGCCTTCCTGATTCTCGGGATCGGCGGGGTCGTGGGGTTCCTCTCGGGCATGTTCGGCGTGGGCGGCGGCTTCCTGATCACGCCGCTCCTCTTCTTCATCGGCGTTCCCCCCGCCGTCGCCGTGGCGACCGGGGCAAATCAGGTCGTCGCTTCCTCTGTCTCGGGCGTTCTGGCGCAGCTCAAGCGCAAGGCGGTCGATTTCCGCATGGGGATCGTGCTCTTCATCGGCGGCATGGCCGGATCCGCAGTCGGCATCTGGGTCTTCGCCTGGATGAAGGCGCTGGGCCAGATCGACCTCTTCGTCCAGCTCTCCTATGTGCTCTTTCTCGGCCTGATCGGGCTGATGATGTTGCAGGAATCGCTCCGCGCCCTGTTGCGCAGCGGAAAGCCCGGCGGCACGGTGCGGCGTGGCCATACCCATAACTGGGTGCATGGCCTGCCCTTCAAGATGAAGTTCCGCGCCTCGGGCCTGTATATCAGCGTGATCCCGCCCCTGCTGGTCGGCGCGCTGGTGGGCTTCCTGGCCGCGATCATGGGCGTCGGCGGCGGCTTCATCATGGTGCCCGCCATGATCTACCTTCTGGGCATGCCCACCAAGGTCGTGATCGGCACCTCGCTGTTCCAGATCATCTTCGTCACCGCCTTCACCACCGTCATGCATGCCGTGACCAGCCAGACCGTCGACATGATGCTGGCGCTGCTCCTCATCTTCGGCGGCGTGATCGGCGCCCAGATCGGCGCCCGCGTCGGCGTGCGGCTGCGGGCCGAACAGCTGCGCGTCCTGCTTTCGCTTCTCGTTCTGGCCGTCAGCCTGCGCATCGCGGCCGATCTTCTGCTGCGCCCCGACGAGCTTTATTCCGTCACCGCGGTCTCGCTGCCATGACCGCGCGCCTGTTCATCGCCCTCACCGTCGCGCTTGGCCTTCTCGCCGCGACGGCGCGCGCGCAGGAACCGCCGCCCGAGGCCATCGTCGCGGGCCTCAGCCAGAGCCGTGTCTCGATCACCGCGAATTTCGACGGCTCGGAAATCCTCATCTATGGCGCGGTCAAGCGCGAGACGCCGATCCCCGAGGGCAAGCTCGAAGTCATCGTCACCGTCGAAGGCCCTTCCGTGCCGGTCGTGGTGCGTCGCAAGGACCGCGTCGCCGGGATCTGGATCAACGATGCCGCCGTCACCATCGACAGCGCGCCCTCGTTCTATTCCGTGGTCACCACTGGCCCGATCGACAAGATCCTTTCCCACACCGAGAACCTGCGCCATTCGATCACAATCGACCGGGTGATCCGCGCCGTGGGGATCGCCTCCGAGGCCGAAAACGCCCCCACGTTCATCGAGGCGCTGGAGCGTGTGCGCGCCGATGAAGGCCGCTACCGTCTTTCCGAAGGCAAGGTGCAGCTGACCGACGCCACCCTCTTCCGCGCCGATGTGGCCCTGCCCGCGAATCTGACCGAAGGTGGCTACAAGGTGCGCATCTTCCTGCTGCGCGGCGGCAAGATCGTCGCCAGCCAGGAACGCCTGATCGGTGTGCGGAAAGAGGGGCTCGAGCGCGCCATCTTCAATCTCGCCCAGGATCGGCCCCTGATCTACGGCCTGCTGTCGCTTGTCCTGGCCGCCGCCTCGGGCTGGGCCGCCAGCGCCGCCTTCCGCTTCGTGCGCGCCTGACGCCTCAGGCCTCGGCCAGAAGCGCCTCGAGGTCCAGCCGTTTCGTCACCATCTTCAGCGCGCCGGTGTCATCGCGCGGCCAGTCGGCCTCGGGCCGGTCGCGATAAAGCTCCACCCCATTGCCATCGGGGTCGTCCAGATACAGCGCTTCGCTCACGCCATGGTCGGATGCGCCGGTCAGGGGCCAGCCCGCGTCGACCAGTCGCTTCAAGACCTGCGCCAGAGCCTTGCGGTCGGGAAACAGGATCGCCGTGTGGTAAAGCCCCGTATGACCGGGCGGCGGCGGGCTCGCGCCCTTCGAATCCCAGGTGTTCAGCCCGATATGGTGATGATAGCCGCCCGCCGACAGGAAGGCCGCCTGCGTGCCATAGCGCTGGGTGATCTCGAAGCCGAGAATCCCGGAATAGAAGGCGATGGCGCGGTCCAGATCCGCGACCTTGAGATGGACATGGCCGATGCGGGTTTCGGCGGGCAGGACGGGCGCAGAGGCGGGCGTGGCAGGACCGGACATGGCGGGGCCTTTCGGGTCAGGGGTTCAGCGGAAAAGATAGGCCCGCTCCCGCCTGCCGCCTAGGTCCTTTGCCGCACCGGCCCTGTGCGCCCATGGCAAGGGCCGCGTCCCGGCACCCGCACCCATATCCTTCGCCGAAGGATCGCGCGCGGTTTCAGACCTTGGCCGCCAGTGCCGCCTCAAGCGCCGCGATCCGCGCGGCCAGCGCCTCGTTGTCTTCCCGCGCCTTCTGCGCCATGGCCCGCACCGCGTCGAACTCGTCGCGGCTCACGAAATTGCGATCCGCCATCCAGCGATCGACCATGCCCTTGAACGCCGTCTCGGCCTCGGTCTTGGCCCCCTGCGCCACGCCCATCGCATTGGTCATAAGCTGGCTCATGTCATCGAAGAACTTGTTGCGGCTTTGCATCGGCGCCTCCTGGCTTTTCCCCTATATGCGCGCGGGCGTCCTCCTTCACAAGCCCGCGGGTCGGCCCGGCCCTGCGGTTGACTTCCCCCCCTGCCCGCCCGACAAACGACGAAACGCAGCCAGCAGGAGACGGGCATGATCCCCTTCCCTAACATCTCGCCCGAGATCGTCTCGATCCCGATCGGCGACATGACCTTCGCGCTGCGCTGGTATGCGCTGGCCTACATCGTCGGGCTTCTGCTCGGCTGGCGGCTGATCACCCGCGCGGTCGCCACGCCCCGGCTGTGGTCCGGCCCCGCCCCGCTGACCGGCGAGCAGGTCGAAAGGCTGCTGACCTGGATCATCCTTGGCGTCATGCTGGGCGGGCGGCTTGGCTATGTCCTTTTCTACCAGCCCGGCCAATATCTTTCCAATCCCGCCGACATCCTGAAGGTCTGGGAGGGCGGCATGTCCTTCCATGGCGGCTTCCTGGGCGTCGTGCTCGCGGGCCTGTGGTTTGCCCGGCGCGAGGGCATCGCCCCCCTGTCCCTTGGCGATCTGATGGCCATGGTCGCGCCGATCGGCCTCTTCCTCGGTCGCATCGCCAATTTCATCAATGCCGAGCTGTGGGGCCGCCCCACCGACCTGCCCTGGGGCGTGATCTTCCCGGGTCAGGCCGCCCAGGCCTGCGCCACCGCCACCCAGGCCTGCGCCCGCCACCCGAGCCAGCTCTACGAAGCCGCGCTCGAGGGCCTGATCCTGGGCGCGGTAGTCCTGTGGATGTCCTGGAGAGGCGGCGCCTTACGCCGCCCGGGCCTTGTCATGGGCACGTTCCTGGCCGGCTATGGCCTCGCCCGCTTCCTCGTCGAATTCGTCCGCCAGCCCGATGCGCAATTCGTAAGCCCGGGCAATCCCCTTGGCCTGGCCTTCCATATATCCGGCTACGGCCTGACCATGGGCCAGATCCTCTCCCTGCCGATGATCGCCGCCGGCCTGTGGTTCATCGCCCGGGCCCGCCGCGCGCCGCTGGCCGTGGCGGCATGACGCCCCCCGCATGACGCCCCTCGCCCAGCTTCTCGCGCGGCGCATCGCCGCCCTGGGCCCGATGACGCTGGCCGAATATATGGCCGAATGCCTGCTGCATCCCGAGCACGGCTATTACACCACCCGCCCGCCCTTCGGCACGGCGGGTGACTTCACCACCGCGCCCGAGATCAGCCAGATGTTCGGCGAGTTGCTGGGCCTCTGCCTTGCGCAGCACTGGCTCGATTCCGGCGCGCCTGCACCCTTCACCCTGGCCGAGCTTGGCCCCGGTCGCGGCACGCTGATGGCCGATGTGCTGCGCGCCACGCGCGGCGTGCCCGGCTTTCACGCCGCAGCCCGCCTTCACCTGGTCGAGGCCTCGCCCGCCCTGCGCGCCGAACAGGCCCGTGCGCTCAGCGGCCACGCCCCCATCTGGTGCGACCGTGCCGAAAACCTGCCCGACGCGCCGCTGTACCTTCTGGCCAACGAGTTCTTCGACGCCCTGCCGATCCGCCAGTTCCGCCGGGCCGGAGAGGCCTGGGCCGAAACCGTCATCAGCCTGTCCCCTGCGGGCAGCCTCACCTTGGGCCTCGCGCCGCCCGCCCCCCTCGCCGCTCTCGCCCCGCGGCTGACCGACACGCGCGATGGCGACGTGGTGGAACTCTGCCCCGCCGCCGCGCCGATCATCGCCAGCCTCGCCGCCCGCATCGCCGCCCAGGGCGGGTTTGCCCTGATCCTCGATTATGGCGGCTGGCGCTCGCTGGGCGACACGTTCCAGGCCCTGCGCGCCCATGCCCCGACCGACCCGCTGGCCGCGCCGGGCCAGGCCGATCTGACCGCCCATGTCGATTTCCAGGCCCTGGCAAGCGCCGCCCGACCGCTCGCCCACCATTACAGCACGCAGGGCGCGCTGCTCGCCCGGCTTGGCATCGGCCCGCGCAGCCAGCGCCTTGCGCAGTCCCTTGCCGGTGCGGCGCTCGACAATCACCTCGCCGCCGCGCGGCGCTTGACCCATCCGCAGGAAATGGGCGAATTGTTCAAGGCACTGGCCCTGACCCGGCCGCAAGACCCGCCGCCGCCCGGATTCGCCTGAAGCCCCCCGATAAGACCGTCATGCTGGAAATCATCACCTCCGACGCCATCCCCTTCCGCCACGGGTTCTTCACCCGCAGGGGCGGCGCGTCCTCGGGCATCTTCGCCGGGCTGAATTGCGGCACCGGATCGACCGACCAGTCGGAAATCGTCGCCATCAACCGCACCCGCGTGGCCGAAGCGATGGGCGTCGACCTGCCCGCCTTGATCAATGTCCATCAGGTCCATTCCGCCGATGTGATCCCGGTCAACGCCCCCCTGCCCGAAAGGCCACGCGCCGATGCGCTGGCCACCGCCACGCCTGGCCTCGCCTTGGCTGTCCTCACCGCCGATTGCCAGCCCGTCCTCTTCGCCGATCGCAAGGCCCGCGTCATCGGCGCCGCCCATGCCGGCTGGCGCGGTGCCTTTGATGGGGTGCTGGAAGCGACGCTCGACGCGATGGAGACCCTGGGCGCCCACCGCGCCGACATCGCCGCCGTGATTGGCCCGACGATCAGCCAATCCGCCTATGAGGTTGGTCCCGAATTCTTCGAGACCTTCACCGACGAGGACCGCGACACTGCCCGCTTCTTCGCCAATGGGGCGGGCGACCGGATGCTCTTCGACCTACCCGCCTATGGGCTGCACCGGCTGCGCGCGGCAGGGGTCGGCCATGCCGAATGGACCCGCCACTGCACCTATCGCGATGCCGAGCGATTCTTCAGCTATCGCCGCGCCACCCATGCGGGCGAGGCGGATTACGGGCGGCTGATCTCGTCCATCCGCATCTGATCCGCGCAGGCGCGGCCGCGATTGCGGCGAAATCGGCAACAGCCGCCGCTCTCTCTGCAGCATTGTCCGCATTTCTTGCCAGGTATTGTTGCCCTCCGAAACAATCTGCATGTGCCACGATTGATTGTGCCGCGCCTGGAAATGGCCGCAATCCTTCTCCGATTGGTCGCAGAGAGGCCGCATTGGCCGGGGAATATTTCTCCAAGGCCCAATGCGGCCGATGGATGCGGAGAGATGCGATGACCAAGGAAATCCAGACCGAACGCCGCTGGCTGCGCTCCGTGATCGCCGCCTCGACCGAGCCGCTGCCGAACTTCCCCTGGATGCGCGGCGAAAAACGCCGCCCGCAAGCGCTTGAAACCGCTCCGATCCTGCGGGTCGTGCCGGTCCATCCGCATCTGGCGCAAGGCCCGCGCCGCCGCGCGCCCATCGCCGCACATTGATCCCGGCCCCGCGCGGGCCCGGCGAATCGCTGTCGGCGAGGCCAGGTTAAATCGTTCAAACCTTAACCATTTTCCCGCGTCACAATGCCATCGGCCAAGCCGCGACTGTCGGGGCCAGGCCTGCCAGTCCCTGCCGGAATTTGACCCGGCGCGCTCGGTCGCGGCATCGTGTCTTCACGACGGGTGTCCCTCCGTCGCATCGGCCGGCGCGGCCCTTGCCCTTCCCTGGCATCCTGGCCCGGGCAGCGTCCGCCACCAGATCCGCCCCCGCCGATTGCGGGGCCGCGCGATCCCTGCGCCCGCAAGGAAATTGGCGGGAGGAAAGCGGCCCCGGTGCGCCTCTGGCACCTGATGGGGCCGCTTTTGCTTGGAATGGATCGAACCAGGACGCCGTGCTCAGGCCGTGCGCGCCAGCCGTGCCTCAAGCACGTCAAAGGGCACCCCGGCCTCGTCCTTGGCGCAGCGGATGACAAGGCTGGTCTTCACATTGGCCACATTGGTGGCCTTCAGCAGCTCGCCGGTCAGAAAGCTCTGAAAGCTCGACAGATCGGGCGCCACGCATTTCAGGATGAAGTCGATCTCGCCATTCAGCATATGGCATTCGCGGACCAGCGGCCAGGACCGGCAGCGATCCTCGAAGGCGGCAAGGTCCGCCTCGGCTTGCGAGTTCAGCCGCACCATGGCAAAGACCGAGACTTCAAAGCCCAACTCGCGGGCGTCGATCTCGGCGTGATAGCCGGTGATATAGCCCTGCTCCTCCAGCGTGCGCACCCGGCGCAGGCAGGGCGGGGCCGAGATGCCGACGCGGCTGGCAAGCTCGACATTGGTCATCCGGCCATCCGCCTGCAACTGGGCCAGGATATGCCGGTCGATCTCGTCAAGCTTGTGGCTTGCCATGGGTCAGTCTCCTTCGCTGCCGCCTGTCTAGGCAATTGCCCTGCCCCGCGCAACAAAGTTTCAAACTGACGCCCGGTCAAACCGCCTCGGTTGCGAAAATCGGGTGCGGAACGCAATGGTTCGGGGCTTTCGGCCCGCGCCCTGGCTGGCTATATCAGGCGCCGGGCCCGGAAGACGATCGGAAGACATTCGGAAGACGCCGGGAAGACGCAGAGTTCGGGGGCAAGACATGGGCGCGACGAAGCACAGCAAGGTTCTGATCATCGGCTCCGGCCCGGCGGGCTATACCGCCGCCGTCTATGCCAGCCGCGCCATGCTTGAACCCGTTCTGGTGCAGGGAATCCAGCCCGGTGGGCAGCTAACCATTACAACCGATGTGGAAAACTGGCCGGGCGACAAGTCGGTCATGGGTCCCGACCTTATGGTGCGGATGGAAGAGCACGCGCAGGAAATGGGCGCCGAGATCATCGGCGACATCATCACCTCGCTCGACCTCTCCAAGCGCCCCTTCACCGCCCATGGCGATTCCGGCACCACCTACACCGCCGACGCCGTCATCCTGGCAACCGGCGCCCAGGCCAAATGGCTGGGCCTGCCGTCCGAAGAGCGGTTCAAGGGCTTCGGTGTATCTGCCTGCGCCACCTGCGACGGATTTTTCTATAGGGGCAAAGAGGTTGTGGTGATCGGCGGCGGCAACACCGCGGTCGAGGAGGCGTTGTTCCTGACCAATTTCGCCTCCAAGGTCACCGTCATCCACCGCCGCGACAGCTTCCGCGCCGAAAAGATCATGCAGGATCGCCTGTTCAAGAATCCCAAGATCGAAGTGGTCTGGGACAGCGAGGTGACCGAGGTTCTGGGCACCAACACGCCGCTTGGCGTGACTGCGGTGAAGGTGCGCAACCTCAAGACCGGCGCCGAGACCGACATCCCCTGCGCGGGCTTCTTCGTCGCCATCGGCCACGCCCCCGCCAGCGAATTGGTCAAGGACCAGCTCGAGCTGCATTCCGGCGGCTATGTGAAGGTCGAACCCGGCACCACGCGCACCTCGATCCCCGGCGTCTTCGCTGCGGGCGATCTGACCGACCACATCTACCGCCAGGCCGTGACCAGCGCGGGCATGGGCTGCATGGCGGCGCTGGATGCGGAAAAATTCCTCGCCGGGCACTGACTGGCGGGAAATCCCTCTGTTTCAGGCGAATTCACGCTGAAAACCGGACCGGATTTCCTCCGCGTCCGGTTTTCGCCTTTCCGGCGGGAGAGAAATCTTCTATCAGTTCACGCGTGAACACATCCAGAGTCTCCTAATGCCCGCCGCCGCAGCCAAATCTGCCCTGCCCGAAGAAGCGCAGCTTTTCCTGCTCCTGCGGCAGCTTGACCTGCAGCCCGAGGCCTCGCAGCGCGCCACGGCCGAGGCGCTGGCCATCAGCCTGGGCAGCCTGAACGCCCAGTTGCGCGCGGCCAGCGACGCCGGCCTGATCACCGTGCAGGACCGCCCCGGCCCCGACCGTCGCCAGCGCTTCGCCTATGCCCTGACCACCCGCGGCGCGACCGAGAAGGCCCGCCTCGCCGAAGGATTCCTGGCCGGAAAACTGGCCGAATACAACGCCTTGCACGCCGAACTGACCGGCGCGCTTCCCCATCTGATCGCCTCGAAGAACAGGACCAAAGACATGCAACAGAACTTCGCGCCCGTGCCCGAACTCTACGTCTCCTACGATTCCGCCCAGAAGCTGAAGGTCGAGGCGGGCAACCTGCCCTCCTGGGATCTGACCCCGCGCCAGATTTGCGATCTCGAGCTTCTGATGAATGGCGGCTTCGCACCGCTGAAAGGTTTCCTGTCCGAAGCTGATTATGACGGCGTGGTCGAGAAGATGCGCCTTGCCGATGGCACCCTCTGGCCGATGCCGATCACGCTGGACGTGTCCGAAAAGTTTGCCGAAGGCATCGAACCCGGCCAGGACATCGCGCTGCGCGACCAGGAAGGCGTCATCCTCGCCATCCTGTCGGTCAGCGACAAATGGCTGCCGAACAAGGCCAACGAGGCGGAAAAGGTCTTTGGCGCCGATGATCTGGCCCATCCGGCGGTGAACTACCTGCACAATGTCGCGGGCCCGGTCTATCTGGGCGGCCCGGTCACCGGCATCCAGCAGCCGGTGCATTATGACTTCAAGGGGCGCCGCGACACGCCGAACGAGCTGCGCGCCTTCTTCCGCAAGATGGGCTGGCGCAAGGTCGTGGCTTTCCAGACCCGCAACCCGCTGCACCGCGCGCATCAGGAACTGACTTTCCGCGCTGCCCGCAATGCCGAGGCGAACCTCCTGATCCACCCGGTCGTCGGCATGACCAAGCCGGGCGACGTGGACCATTTCACCCGCGTGCGCTGCTATGAAGCCGTGCTCGACAAATACCCGGCACAGACCACGCAGCTTTCGCTTTTGAATCTGGCGATGCGCATGGCTGGCCCGCGCGAGGCGCTGTGGCACGCGATCATCCGCAAGAACCACGGCCTGACCCATTTCATCGTCGGCCGCGACCATGCCGGTCCGGGCAAGAACAGCCAGGGCAAGGATTTCTACGACCCCTATGCCGCGCAAGACCTAGTGCGCCAGTATCAGGCTGAAATCGGCATCGAGATGGTCGATTTCAAGCAGATGGTCTATGTGCAGGAAAAGGCACAATATTTCCCGGTCGATGAAGTGCCGGAAGGCGCGACCGTGCTGGACATCTCGGGCACCGAGCTGCGCCGCCGCCTGCGCGAAGGGCTTGAGATCCCCGACTGGTTCTCGTTCCCCGAAGTGGTGCAGGAACTGCGCCGCACCTCGCCGCCGCGCGCCAAGCAGGGCTTTACCGTCTTCTTCACCGGCCTGTCGGGTTCGGGCAAATCGACCATTGCGAACGCGCTGATGGTCAAGCTGATGGAGATGGGCGGCCGCCCCGTGACGCTGCTGGATGGCGACGTGGTGCGCAAGCATCTGTCATCCGAGCTGGGATTCTCGAAGGAACATCGCGACATCAACATCAAGCGCATCGGCTATGTCGCGAGCGAGATCACGAAGAATGGCGGCATCGCGATCTGCGCGCCCATCGCGCCCTATACCGCCACCCGGCGGGCCGTCCGCGAGATGATCGAGGCCTTCGGCGCCTTCGTCGAAGTGCATGTGGCAACCAGCATCGAAGAGTGCGAGCGCCGCGACCGCAAGGGCCTGTACAAGCTGGCACGCGAGGGCAAGATCAAGGAATTCACCGGGATCTCCGACCCCTATGAAGCGCCTGTCAAGGCAGAGCTGGTGGTGGACACCGAGAATGTCGATGTCGATCACTGCGCGCACCAAGTCCTGCTCAAGCTGGAATCCATGGGCCTGATCAAAGGCTAAGGCCCATCGTCCGCAAAAGGAAACGCCCCGCCGCTTGCGGCGGGGCGTTTCGCGTTTCGGTCGACGCCGGGCTCAGGCCGGGCGCAGCATCCGCCGCAGGATGCCATCCTTCAACACAAGATGGTGGTAGAACCCGCCCAGCGCATGCAGCGCGGCCAGGATCACCATGACATTGGCCAGCAGCGCATGGGGTTCCCCCACGGCGTCGATCGCCCCGAACCAGGCCAGCGCGCCAAGGGCGGGCACCAGCAAGATCAGCACATAAAGCAGCCCGTGCATCGCCGAGGCCACCTTGCCCAGAAGGCCGGGTTCCGGCGGCGGGCCGCCACGCGTCAGCCGCAGCACGATGCGCAGCACCGCCAGCACCAGAACGGCCACGCCGACCCAGACATGCCAGGAGGCGACGCCCACCGTCACCGCCTCCCCACCAAGGTTCTGGTCCAGCGCGCGGCCCATGCCCTCGCTGACGAAATAGTTGAACACCACACCCAGGGCGACGCCCCAGTGCAGCAGGATCTGTGCGGAGGAATATCCGGTGGTGGTTCTCATCTTGCTCTGCGCCCTCGCTGGCTTGATCTGGCCCTTCCGCAAACGTGCGGGCGCGCATCTTCCGTCGCGCCCGGCGCTTTTGGCCCGGCCTTTGCACAACCTGCGATGCAAAGATGAAGAAATCCAGCGCGAGCGCCTAAGCGCCCGCGTCTTTTGCCTGCCGCTTAGGCGTCAATGCACGCTGACCGGCGCGTAATCATGGCTGCGCGCCAGATGGAAGGCGAGCTTGCGGTCGGCGACCAGCGCCAGTTGCTGGCCATCGGGTGCATGGACCGAATAGACCGTCTCGGCCTCGCCCACCTGCTCTCGGATATCGTCGGGCAGATCGGCCACGGCCACGGGGCGGACATAGACGATCCGCTCGGCGGTTTCGGGAAAACCCTGGAATGGCGTGTTCATTTTCGTCCTCCTTCCTTGCGGCCGATCGGAATGGTCTGCACCACCGTTTCAGGCACGCTGCGCCGCAGATCAATGTTCAGAAGCCCATGCTCCATCCCGGCTCCGGCCACCTCGACCCCATCCGCCAGCACGAAGCTACGCTGGAAGGCGCGCGAGGCGATGCCCCGGTGCAGGAAGACCCTTTCCCCGGCCTCATCGGCCTGGCGGCCCCGGATCACCAGCTGGCGATCCTCGACCGTGATGGCCAGATCTTCCTCGCGGAACCCGGCCACGGCCAGCGTGATGCGATAGGCATTCTCGCTCACCGCCTCGATATTATAGGGAGGATAGCCCTCTGCCCCCGACTTGGCGGTGCGTTCGACCAGCCGTTCCAGCTGCTCGAAGCCCAGAAGATAGGGATGGGCCCCAAAGGTCAGTTTCGTCATCTGCGGGCTGTCCTTGCACAAAGCGACATCTCCGGTCCCGGAACCCTGATCTCAGGCATCCCGGCCATGAACGAAATATGGGGTCCGCTCCGGGGGGCCGCAAGTCCCAAGCCCGCGACACGCGATGAGAAGTTTCCCAGAATCAGTCGCGGCGCTATACACTTCCAACAAATGCCAAGGCGAGCCGAACTGCCATGAACGCCCCTTCCGAGATGAGCTTTGATGAAATGCTGCGCGTGAAGCTTGAAGTGCTTCGACGCGAGCATCGCGATCTGGACGAGGCGATCCATGCGCTGGAAACCAATGGCCGTCCCGACCCGCTGACGCTGCGGCGGCTGAAAAAGCAGAAACTGGCGCTGAAGGACACGATCACCAAGATCGAGGATCAGCTCATTCCCGATATCATCGCCTGAAGATAAATCCTGTTTTCATATTAATTTTCAGCGCCTTATGCTGCCGCCTTTGCGACATCCCGTCGCAGCGGAAGGCATCGGCAAATTGATTCAGGTCAACGTCGCCGCGTCCTTGCGGGCCGATGGTCCCCCCGAATTCAACACGGGGAACCCAGATGAAAACCGCCCTTCTCGCCCTTCTTGCCACCGCGGCCCTTGCCGCTCCGGCCGCCGCCCAATCTGCCGGCGAGATGACCTTGGGCTTCGGCTTCGCCCTTGTCTCGCCCAAGGATGACAATGGCACACTGGCCGGCGCCGGTGCCACGGTCAGCGACAATTCCCGCCCCTCGATCACCTTCGAATATTTCCTGCGCGACAACCTTGGGCTGGAAGTGCTGGGCGCGCTGCCCTTCAAGCATTCGGTCTTTCTGAACGGCGGCTTCGCAGGCGAGACCAAGCAACTGCCGCCGACGCTCTCGCTCAACTACCACATCCCCACCGGCGGCAAGCTGACGCCCTTCGTCGGCCTTGGGGTGAACTACACCAAGTTCTTCGAAACTTCCTCGCCCTTGGGCGATCTCAAGATCGATGACAGTTTCGGCCTCGCCGCGCATCTGGGCGTGGATTACGCCATCAGCGACAAGGCCGCCCTGCGGCTGGACCTGCGCTATGTCGATATCGACAGTGACGTGACGCTAAACGGCGCCCCGATCGGCAAGGTCGAGATCGACCCGCTCGTGACCAGCATTTCCTACGTCATCAAGTTCTGAACCCGTCATCGCCAGCCGGGAAGGCGGGCGGGCGACGCGACAGGTGGGGCGCGGAGGGACAATCTCCGCGCCCTTTCCGCTTTGGGCCGGGGTTGCCAAGCAGCGCACAGCTTGCCCCCTTCGCGCCGCCGGGTATAAGGGCCGGGCATTGGCGCGCAGGACAAGAGGCCCGCATGACCCAACCCACTGTCGGCATCATCATGGGCTCTCAGTCCGACTGGGCCACCATGCGCGAGGCGGCAGCGATCCTCGATGCGCTGGCCATTCCATACGAGGCCAAGATCGTCTCGGCCCATCGCACGCCCGACCGGCTCTGGACCTATGGCAAGACCGCCGTCGAACGGGGGCTGAAAGTCATCATCGCCGGGGCAGGCGGGGCCGCGCATCTGCCTGGGATGATGGCCTCGAAGACCCGCGTGCCGGTGATCGGCGTGCCGGTGCAGACCAAGGCCCTGTCCGGCGTCGACAGCCTGTATTCCATTCTCCAGATGCCCAAGGGATATCCGGTCGCCACCATGGCCATCGGCGCAGCCGGGGCCGCCAATGCCGGCCTGATGGCGGCGGGCATCCTTGCCATCTCCGACCCTGACATTGCCGCAAGGCTTGACGCCTGGCGCGAGGCCCTGTCGGCCTCGATCCCCGAGGAGCCCAAGGATGAATGACGCCCTGCCGCAAGGTTCCGTGATCGGCATTCTGGGCGGCGGCCAGCTGGGCCGGATGCTGTCGGTCGCCGCCAGCCGCCTGGGCTATCGCTGCCACATCTACGAACCCGGCGCCGCACCGGCGGGCGATGTCGCGCTGAAGGTGACGACCGCGCCCTATGAGGACGAGGCCGCCCTGCGCGCCTTTGCCGAATGCGTCGATGTCATCACCTATGAATTCGAGAATGTCCCCACCGCCGCGCTGGACCTTCTGGAAAGCCTGCGCCCGATCCGGCCGAACCGCCGCGCCCTGGCCGTCAGCCAGGACCGCATCGCCGAGAAGGATTTCCTCTCGGGCCTTGGCCTGACCGTCGCGCCCTATGCCGCCGTGACCACTGCCGCCGATCTCGATGCCGCACTTTCCCGCATCGGCGCGCCCGCGATCCTGAAAACCACCCGGCTTGGCTATGACGGCAAGGGCCAGGCCCGGATCATGGCGCCCGGCGACGCGCCCGCCGCCCTGGCCGCGATGAACGGCGCGGCTTCTGTTCTGGAAGGCTTCGTGAATTTCAGCCACGAGGTTTCGGTCATCGCCGCGCGCGGACTGGACGGCTCGGTCGCGGCCTTCGATCCCGGCGAGAATGTCCATCGCGACGGTATCCTGCGCAGCACCACCGTCCCGGCCCGCCTGACGCCCGCCCAACGCTCGGACGCCGTGCTGCTGGCCGCCCGCATCCTCAATGCGCTGGATTATGTCGGCGTGATGGGGGTCGAGCTGTTCGTGACCACCGAGGGGCTTCTGGTCAATGAAATCGCCCCCCGCGTCCACAATTCCGGCCATTGGACCCAGCAGGGCTGCGCCGTCGACCAGTTCGAACAGCATATCCGTGCCGTCACCGGCCTGCCTCTGGGCGATGGCAGCCGCTTTGCCGATGTTGTGATGGAGAACCTGATCGGCGACGACGTGCTGGCCGTGCCGCAGATCCTGGCCGAGCGCGATGCTGCCCTGCATCTTTACGGCAAGGGCGCCCCCCGCCCCGGCCGCAAGATGGGCCATGTGAACCGCATCCGCCGCAAGGGCTGAGCCGCCCCGGAACCGTGGCGCCAAATACGCCCGCACGCGCCGCCGCCACCCGTGCCGCGTGCTATGCGTGCGCGAACCGCCCTTCGCGCAGGAAATGCCGCACCTGACGGATCACCCGCGGGTCCATCATCATCCAGGTATGGCTGACCGGCAGCACCAAATGGTCGGCCATGCCCTCCATCCGCGTGCTTTCGACCGTCACCTTACCATCATCCGGCCCCGGCAGCAGCGCCGAGAACCAGGGGCTGACCGAGCCGGTGCCGGCGATCACCCCCATCTCATGCATGGGCGGCGGCAGCCGGTTGGGCCAGCTTCCCGCCCCCGTCCCCAGCGCCATCCCCGCCGGGCCGTTCACCAGCCGGAAGGCCGGGCCTAGATGCTTGTCCTCGCCCAGCCGGTCCACCAGTTCCGAGCCGTGATTGGGCGGCCCCAGCAGCACCGCCCGGCCAAAGCCCGCAGGCGCCGCCTGCGCCAACCAGTCGCGCAGGATCAGCGCCCCCATTGAATGGGCCACGGCATGGATCGGCCCCTCCAGAACCAGCGCCGCGACACGGGCCGCGAAATGCGCCACCAGCGCCTCGGGCGTGGCCTTGGTGGACGGATAGGCCACCGGCGCAACCCGATAGCCCGCCGCCCGCAGCGCCAGCCCCATGGGCCCCAGAGACCGCGAACTTCGCGCCAGGCCGTGGATCAGCAGAACCGTTCCCGCCATGGATCAGGCCTCGGGGGAATCGGTATCGCTGTCGCCCCGCGCCCGCTTGTCCCGCGCCTGCCGCGCCAGATCCTCATAGCGGGCGCGAAAAGCGGCCAGCGCCTTCTCGTCCAACTCCTCCAGATCCAGAAGCGCGTTATGCGCGCCCGCCGTCGCCCGGATCAGCTCATCCAGCTTCAACTGGATCGCCGCCGTGTCGCGGTTCTGGGTGTTCTGGATCAGGAAGACCATCAGGAAGGTCACGATCGTCGTGCCGGTGTTGATGACCAATTGCCAGGTGTCCGAGTAGCGGAAGATCGGCCCTGTCATCACCCAGACCGCGATCACCCCCAGCGCCAGAACGAACGTCCCCGGTCGTCCGCACCAAGTCGAGACCCGCTTGGCAATGCCCGTGTATTCCATGCCGCACCTCCGGTTGCGTGCATCCTGCGCCGCCAGCCCCGCGCCGCGCAAGGCTGGACAAAGCCCGCGCCCTGGCCCAACGCTGCGTCATGGCTGCCCGTTTCAAACCCCGCCTCGCCACCCGCGCGCTGATCCTGCATCAGGACCGGCTGCTTTTGGTCAACGCCTATCCCGGCGGCACCTCCGATCTGTGGTGCGCCCCTGGCGGCGGGGCCGAGGCCGGGCGCTCCCTGCCCGACAACCTGGTCCGCGAAGTGTTCGAGGAAACCGGCTTGACCATCGCCGTGGGCGCGCCCGCCCTGATCAACGAGTTCCACGACCCGAAGACCGGCTTCCATCAGGTTGATCTCTTCTTCCGCGCCACGATCACCACCGGGTCGCTAAGCGCCGATTGGCGCGATCCCGAAGGCGTAGTCACCGAACGGTGCTTCTATTCCCGCGCCGATCTTGCCGACAGAAAGATCAGATTCAAGCCCGACAGCCTGCCCCAGGCCGCCTGGGGCGAGGGCTGCATCTACGATCCGCTCGAGGAAATCGTCGCATGAGCCGCGCCTTCGTGAATGAGGATGCCGGGTCCGACCGGCCCGACCTGCCGGAACTGCCGGTCTCGCCGCATCCGAATTACGTCACCCCGCGCGGGCTGGCCGATCTGCAAGCGCGGCTTGCGGCAAGGCAGGCCGATCTTGCCGCCCTGCGCGCCCGTGCCGACCGGCTGGACAAGCTGCCCGAGGCCGCTGCAGAACGCGATATCCGCTGGCTCGAGGCGCGGCTGAAAGCGGCGATCCCGGTGGACCTCTCCGCCCATGACCTGTCCGAAGTCGCCTTCGGCCTGCTTGTGACCGTGGCCGATGAAGATGGCCGCGAGACCACCTATGAAATCACCGGCGAGGATGAGGCCGATCCCGCCCTTGGCCGCATCGCGCCCCATTCACCGCTGGCCCGTGCGCTGATCGGCGCCCAGGTGGGCGACGAGGTGACCTGGCACCGGCCGGCCGGTGATCTGACATTGGAAATATTGAGCATCGCCCATGCAAGCTGACCAGGATATCCGCGCGCTTGACCCGGACGGCGATCTTGCTGCTGTCAACGCGTTTTACGACGAGGCGCAGGATTACTGGCTTCTGGCCGACCGCCGGCCGCCCGATCTGCAAAAGGCCCGCGACTTCTTTACCGATGGTCCGCCGGGCTGCGACCCCGCGCGCAGCCATGGAATTGGGCTGTTTGTCGAGGGGCGGCTTTCGGGTCTGGCCGAATTGTCCTTTGGCTATCCCTTGCCCGAAGACGCCTATCTCGGCCTGATGATCCTGGCGCCGCGCATCCGCGGCACCGGGCACGGGGCGGCCTTCAACGCCGCTGTCGAGGCGCTTGCCCGCGCCGCCGGATCGCCCCGGATTTACCTTGCCGTGCTTCAGGAAAACCCGCGCGGTCGCGCCTTCTGGGAACGCCAGGGCTTCGCACCCACTGGGATCAGCCGGGCGGATGACGAAACCGGCCATGTGATTCACCGCCTGGTGAAAGCCCTGTAATTCAGGCTCGCCAGCGCGACGCCCCCCAGCACCAGCACGCTGGCCGCGGCGAAGCGCCAGCCCGGCAGCTCGGCAATCAGCAGCGCCCCGCCCAGCGCGGCCAGGATCGGCACGGTCAGTTGCGCCACCGCCGCGCGCGTGGCCCCCAGCTGCGGCACCAGCGCATACCACAGCGCATAGCCCAGGCCCGAGGTCACCGCGCCGGAGATCACCGCCAGGGCGATGCCCTGGGCCGAGGGCATGGCCAGCCCCGCCCCCAGCGCCAGCAGCAGTGCCAGGGGCACTGACAGGATGAAACTCCACGCCGTCGCCGCCAGCGGATCGGACGCGCGCCGCCCGGCCAGCGAATAGACACCCCAGCCCAGCCCGGCCCCTGCCATCAGCAGCACGGGCCAAAGCGGCGGGGCCGATGCACCGGGCAAAGCCATCAATGCCAGCCCGGCCAGGGCCAGCCCGGCCCCGGCCCAGCGCCGGGCGGGCACGGCCTCCCGCGCCAGCACCGCGCCTGCAAACATCGTCACCTGCACCGCCCCGAACAGGATCAGCGCGCCGGTCCCGGCATCGAGGCCGCGATAGGCGAAGGAAAACCCGAAAAGGTAGACCAGCAGGCCGAACACGCCCGGTCCTCGCCCCGCCAGCCCCAGCCAGGCCCGCCCGCGCAGCGCCAGCACAAGGCCCAGCATCGCGGCCCCGCTGACAAGGCGGATCACCGCGAATTCCACCGCGCCGATATGGCCGGGTGCGACAGCCATCCGGTTCAGCACCGAATTGGCCGCGAAAGCCAGCATGGTCAGCGCCGTGAGGAGGAAAAGCCGCAAGGTCGCCCGGTCAGAGCGCGTAGCTGAAATGCCCAGTCCACCAGCCCGCATCGCTGGAAAACCGCGCGGCCAGCTTGACCAGGCCCGCCAGCAGGCCCAGCGGTCCAAGAACCAGCGCAGCGCTGCGCAGCCCGCCCTCGGATGCGGATTTCAGCACCTGCATCAACAGGACGGCAAGGCAGATCGTCATCGCCAGATCGAGGCCCAGTTCCAGATAGACCAGGCTTGCCGGATCATATTCGTCGGCCGTCACCACCACAGCGCTCGCCGCCCCGAAGATCAGGACAACGCTCATGAAGATCACGATGTAGAGGGGCTGCTTCGCCGTCTGTTGCGCCATCCCGCCATCTCCGCTGTCTCTGCCGGCATCCTGCGCCCTTCCCGGCCGCGGCGCAAAGAAAAAGGGCGGCCCGAGGGCCGCCCTTTCCCATCCCTGTGCAGGGGCTGGATCAGAAGTCCATGCCGCCCATGCCGCCGCCGGGCATCGCCGGAGCCGCAGCCTTGTCGGCCGGCTTGTCGGCGATCATCGCCTCGGTGGTGATCAGGAGCGACGCAACCGAAGCCGCGTCTTCCAGAGCGGTGCGGGTCACCTTGGCCGGGTCGATCACGCCAAACTTGAACATATCGCCATATTCTTCGGTCTGGGCGTTGAAGCCGAAGTTCTTGTCCTTCGACTCGCGGATCTTGCCCGCGACCACAGCGCCGTCGACGCCGGCGTTCTCGGCGATCTGGCGCAGCGGGGCTTCCAGCGCGCGGCGGACGATGGCGATGCCGGCGTCCTGGTCGCTGTTGGCGCCCTTCAGGCCTTCCAGAACCTTGCCGGCCTGGATCAGCGCCACGCCGCCACCGACGACGATGCCTTCCTGCACGGCCGCACGGGTCGCGTTCAGGGCGTCATCGACGCGGTCCTTGCGCTCTTTCACTTCGACTTCGGTCATGCCGCCGACGCGGATGACGGCAACACCGCCCGCCAGCTTGGCCACGCGCTCTTGCAGCTTCTCGCGGTCGTAGTCCGAGGTGGTTTCCTCGATTTGCGCCCGAATCTGGCCAACGCGGGCTTCGATCTCGGCCTTGTCGCCAGCGCCGTCGATGACGGTGGTGTCGTCCTTCTTGATGATGATCTTCTTGGCGCGGCCCAGCATGTCC
Source organism: Neotabrizicola paludis (assembly GCF_044142105.1). Taxonomy (NCBI): domain Bacteria; kingdom Pseudomonadati; phylum Pseudomonadota; class Alphaproteobacteria; order Rhodobacterales; family Paracoccaceae; genus Neotabrizicola; species Neotabrizicola paludis. The sequence continues at coordinate 56,651 of NZ_JBGTYM010000011.1, read as the reverse complement.
AGCGTGACATTCTCAAGCTTCATGCCCAGATCGTCCGAGATCACCTGGCCGCCGGTCAGGATCGCGATGTCCTGCAGCATGGCCTTGCGACGGTCGCCGAAGCCCGGAGCCTTGACGGCGGCGATCTTCAGGCCACCGCGCAGCTTGTTGACGACCAGCGTGGCCAGGGCCTCGCCTTCAACGTCCTCGGCCACGATGACCAGCGGGCGCTGCGACTGGATCACCGCTTCCAACAGCGGGACCATCGGCTGCAGCGACGAAAGCTTCTTCTCGTGCAGCAGGATATAGGCGTCTTCCAGGTCGGCAATCATCTTGTCGGCATTGGTGACGAAATAGGGCGACAGGTAGCCGCGGTCGAACTGCATGCCTTCCACGACATCGGTCGAGGTTTCCAGGCCCTTGTTCTCTTCGACGGTGATCACACCCTCGTTGCCGACCTTCTGCATCGCGTCAGCGATCTGGCGGCCGATTTCCGATTCGCCATTGGCCGAGATCGTGCCGACCTGCGCGACTTCGGCGCTGTCATTGACCGGGCGGGCCGCGGCCTTGATCGCTTCGACGACCTTCGAGGTCGCCAGGTCGATGCCGCGCTTCAGATCCATCGGGTTCAGGCCGGCTGCGACCGACTTCATGCCTTCGCGGATGATGGCCTGCGCCAGAACGGTGGCCGTGGTGGTGCCGTCGCCGGCCTCGTCATTGGTGCGGGAAGCAACTTCCTTCACCATCTGCGCGCCCATGTTCTCGAACTTGTCGGCCAGTTCGATTTCCTTGGCGACGGTCACGCCGTCCTTGGTGATGCGCGGCGCGCCGAAGGATTTGTCGATCACCACGTTGCGGCCCTTCGGGCCCAGGGTCACCTTGACCGCATCGGCCAGGACATTGACGCCACGCAGCATGCGGTCGCGGGCATCGGTATCGAAACGAACGTCTTTCGCACCCATTGTGCTACTCCTCGAATTTCAGGTTGATGTTGGGAAGTCGGAAGACCGGGCCTGCGCCCTGCCAAACTCAGCCGATGATGCCGAGGATGTCCGATTCCTTCATGATCAGAAGCTCTTCGCCGTTCAGCGTAACCTCGGTGCCCGACCACTTGCCGAACAGGACGCGGTCGCCAGCCTTGACCGAGGGGGCGATCAGCTCGCCCGAATCCTTGCGCGCGCCTTCGCCGACCGAGACGACTTCGCCCTCGGCGGGCTTTTCCTTGGCGGTATCCGGGATGATCAGCCCGCCCTTGGTCTTTTCTTCGGATTGGACGCGGCGCACGAGCACGCGGTCATGCAGCGGTTTGAAAGCCATCTGGTAACACTCCCTAGGTTCCAGGTTGAATGCCGTTAGCACTCACAAGTGGCGAGTGCCAACACACACGTTGAGATAGGCAAAGCCCTGCGACCTGTCAACGGGCAGCCCTGCTCCCGCGGCAAATTTGCTGCTGCCCCTTTCCCCGGCGCCGTTCGGATGCCACTTTGACCTCTTGCCTCAGTGGAACCCGCCATGCGTCTTGCCCAAGCCCTTGCACCTCTTGCTTTCCTTGTCGGCCTTGCCTTGCCGCTTGCCCCTGTCGCGGCCAGCGCCGAATGCAAGGGCCGCGACCTGATCGCCACAATGGCCCCCGAAGAACGGGCGCGGATCACCGCGCTGGCCGATGAACAACCCTATGCCAACGGGAATCTCTGGTCGGCCCGGCGTGGCGCGGAAAGCCTTGTGCTGGTCGGCACCTATCACCTTGACGATCCGCGCCATCAGGCGACGCTCACGGTGCTGTCCCCCTATCTGGAAAAGGCCAGCGCCCTTCTGGTCGAGGCCGGACCGGATGAGGAAAAGGCGCTGATGGACCATGTCGCCAAGGACCCGTCGGCCATGTTCATCACCGATGGGCCGACCCTTCTTGAAAGCCTGCCCGCCGAGACCTGGAACCGCCTGTCGCGCGCCATGGCAGAACGCGGTGTGCCGGGCTTCATGGCCTCGAAATTTCAGCCCTGGTACGCCACGGTCGTTCTTGCCATTCCGCCCTGCGCTGTGGCGGACATGATCGATCCCAAGGGTCTCGACGGGCTTTTGATCGACGCCGCGCAGACGGAGGGCGTGCCGGTCAAGGCGCTGGAACCCTATGACACGGTGCTGAAACTCTTCGGCGGGCTGACCGAGGCAGACCAGATCGCAATGATCGAGCAGACGCTGGCGACCGAGGATCAGGCCGAGGATTTCGCGGCCACTTTGGTCGAGGCCTATTTCCGGGGCGAAAGCCGCCTGATGTGGGAAATGATGCGCGACCTCTCCTATGGCCAGCCGGGGATGACGCGCGAACAGGTCGATTCGGATTTCGCCCTGATGGAAAAGCTTCTGATGGATGACCGGAATCGGGCATGGATTCCGGTCATCGACGCCGCAGCCGCCGAGGGTCCGCTTGTCGTGGCTTTCGGCGCGCTGCACCTGCCGGGCCGGAATGGCGTCCTGAACCTTCTTGCCCAGGACGGCTGGACCATCTCGCCCCTGCAATAGGGCGGGCGCAGCATGACCCTGCGCCCCTAAAGAAAGACGGAGGAGCAACATGACCGACCTGACCATCTGGACCTATGACTGGGTTCCCCCTGGCCCGCGCGGCTTTGTTCGCGACCTGCGTCTGCGCTGGGCCTGCCGCGAGGCGGGCCTGCCCTATGCGGTGCGCACCGTCGAATTCGACGGGCGCGAGACCAACCATCTCGACCGTCAGCCCTTCGGGCAGATCCCCTATCTTGACGATGGCGACATCAAGCTGTTTGAAAGCGGCGCGGCGCTTCTTCATCTGGCACGCGACAGCGAAGTTCTGATGCCGATCAGCGCCCGGGGCGCAGCCGAGACCCTGCAATGGACCATCGCCGCGCTGAATTCGGTCGAGATGGTAACCGTGCCCTGGTGGTTCCTCACCCTCTCGGGCAGCACCGACAATCCGCTGACCGAATGGTTGACCCGGCGGCTCGCGCATATCGAGCGCGAATTGTCCGAACGCGACTGGCTGGCTGCGGGGCGCTTCACGGTGGCCGATCTTCTGATGGCCGATGTGCTGCGCGTCCCCAAGGTCCGCGCCTTTGGCACCCGCCCCGCGACCGAGGCCTATATCACGCGGATCACCGATCGCCCGGCCTTCCGCCAGGCCCAGGAAGAACAGCTTGCCCATTTCGAGCAGGCCGAGGCGGCGCGCGCGACCTCCTGAGCCGTCTTTCGGACCGGGCGCGCCACCCGCCGCCCGGCCTTGAGGCGCAGAAGTTAAGATTTGGTAAACGTCAGAAATCAAAATATTGATTTCATTACATATCCTGATTGTCTCACCGTGGGACAGGCAGCCGCGCCCTTCCACTTGGGGCGCGACCCCGCGCCGGGGTGACAATTTCCCTGCCCTCGGCTACAAGCCGCGCCAAATCCAACCGATGAGAGCCCCCATGACCACCCTCGTTTTCGGCCATAAAAGCCCCGACACAGATTCCACCGGCAGCCCGATCGTCTGGGCCTGGTATCTGACCGAAGTGAAGGGCACCCCCGCCAAGCCGGTGCTTCTGGGCGAACCCAACACCGAAGCCGCCTTCGTCCTCAAGCATTGGGACCTGCCCAAGCCCGAGATCGTCACCGGCGTCGCGGCCGGCACTTCGGTCGTGATCGTCGACACCAACAACCCGGCCGAACTGCCCGAGGGCATCAACGACACCAAGATCGAGGCGATCATCGACCACCACATGCTGGTCGGCGGCATCAAGACCAAGACGCCCATCGACATCACCATCCGCCCGCTCGCCTGCACCGCCACCGTCATGCATGACCTGATGGGCGCCGATCTGGGCAAGGCCCCGAAGGCGATCAAGGGCGCGATGCTGTCCTGCATCCTCTCCGACACGCTGGAATTCCGCTCGCCCACCACGACGCCGCATGACAAGGCCGTGGCCGAGAAGCTGGCCGCCGATCTGGGCGTGTCGATCCCGGCCTATGCGGCCCAGATGTTCGAGGCCAAGTCCGATGTCTCGGCCTTCTCGGACGAGGCGCTGCTGCGCATGGATTCCAAGGAATACAATATCGGCGGCAAGGAGCTGCGGGTCTCGGTGCTGGAAACCACCGCGCCCAAGCTTCTCCTGGACCGCAAGGCCAGCCTTATGGCGGCGATGCCCGGCGTGGCCACGGCGGACGGCGCCGACCAGGTGCTGCTCTTCATCGTCGATATCCTCAAGGAAGAAGCGACCCTTCTGGTGCCGAACGATCTGGTCAAGGGCATCGCCGAGGCGTCCTTCGGCGCCAAGGTCTCGGGCGATACCGTCGTCCTGCCGGGGATCATGAGCCGCAAGAAGCAGATCCTTCCCGCGCTGAAGATCTGAGGCGCTGGCGGATACAACCGGGGGCTTTGCCCCCGGTCCTCCAGGATATTTGAAAACAGAAGAAAGCAGGAGGCCCACATGGCCGAGATCATCGCGTCACTGGCCGGTATCGGAGCGCGCTATGACGCGGTCTTCTGCGATCTCTGGGGCTGCCTGCACAATGGCCACACGCCCTTTCCCGCGGCCGTCGCGGCCCTGCAGGGCTATCGCCGCGCGGGGGGCACGGTGGTGCTGCTGACAAACTCGCCTCGACCCAAAGCCTCGGTCGTGGCGCAACTGGACGGGATGGGCGTGCCGCGTGACGCCTGGGACGAGGTGGTGACCTCGGGCGATGCGGCGCAATTCGCCATGCTCTCGGGCGCGGTGGGCCGCCGCGTTTTCCATATCGGCGCTGAGAAGGACGAAGCCTTCTTCACCGATTTCGCCACCGATCTGATGGATTACGCCAAGGCCCAACCGCCGATCACCCGCGTGCCGCTGCGTGACGCCGAAGGCATCGTCTGCACCGGCCTACGCGACGATATGGTCGAGACGCCAGAGGATTACCGGGTCGAGCTACTGCTGGGCAAGACGCTGGGCCTGCCGATGCTCTGCGCCAACCCCGACATTGTCGTGGATTTTGGCGACAAACGCCTCTGGTGCGCTGGCGCCCTGGCGCGCGATTACGAAGCGATGGGGGGGCGGGCGCTGTATTTCGGCAAGCCCCATCCGCCGATCTACGACCTGGCCCGCCGCCGCCTGGGCGCGCTGCGCAAGGGAGAACCCCAGATTCTCTGCATCGGCGATGGGATCGCGACCGATGTGCAGGGCGGCATGGCAGAGGGCCTGGACACGCTGTTCATCACCGGCGGCATCGACGCGGCCGCTTTCGGCCCCGATTCGAACCACCCCGATCCGACCCTGCTGGAACCCTGGCTGGTGGCCCGGCAACTGTCTGCCACCTTTGCCATGGGTCATCTTCGCTAGACTGCAAAGATCGGCGGAGCAACATAGTTACGGCATTAGACCTTCTGGAGTTAAAATATTTCGCTGCGGAATTGCGCCGCGCCGCAGCATCTGCTAGGGTCCCCGGCAGTTCCAAAGGGTATGCCCCAGGATGGCCGAGATGTTCGACACGACCCACAACCAACCCCGCGGCACGATCTGCATCGAGGATCTCGAGATCGGGATGGCGCGCTCTCTGACCAAACAGATCACCGATCGCGACATCGAACTTTTTGCCGAGGTCTCGACCGACCGCAATCCAGTGCATCTGGATGACAGCTATGCTCAGGACACGATCTTCGAAGGCCGTATTGCCCATGGCATGCTGACCGCAGGCCTGATCTCGGCCGTGATCGGCGAGCAGCTTCCCGGCCATGGCACGGTCTATCTGGGCCAGAGCCTGAAATTCCTGGCCCCGGTGCGGCCCGGCGATGTGGTGACCGCCGAAGTTAAGGTGCTGGCGATTGACCATGCCAAGCGCCGGGTGACCCTTGAAACCCTCGCTTCCGTGGGCCATACGCTGGTCCTGAAGGGCGAGGCGCTGGTTCTGGCGCCCAGCCGCAAGTTCGACTAGGGCGCGGCCCGCGCTCTGCCCCGCGGGAGAGCGCATGCGCATTCACCAGGACTGGCAATGGCTTGCCCCAGACGCCCGGGGCGCGTCCTGCGCGCTGGGCAATTTCGACGGCGTGCATCTTGGCCATCAAAGCGTGATCGAACTTGCGCGCGGACGGGCTCCTCTGGGCGTCGTGACCTTCGAACCCCATCCGCGGCAGTTCTTCCAACCCGACGCCGCCCCGTTCCGGCTGATGAATGCGGAATCGCGCGCGAACCGGCTGGCGAAGCTGGGCGTCGAGCATCTGTTCCAACTTCCCTTCAACAAGGCACTGGCCGGCCTATCGCCCGAAGCCTTCGCCGCCGAGGTTCTGACCAAGGGTCTGGGCATCAGCCATGTCGTGGTGGGCGCCGATTTCTGCTTTGGCAAGGGCCGCGAGGGCAAGGCGACGGACCTTGCCGCTTTGGGCGAAAGGTTCGGGTTCCGCACCACGATCGCGCCCATCTTGTCTCTTTCGAATGTCGAAATTTCCTCGACCGCCATTCGTACGGCCCTGACAGAAGGCCGCCCGCGCGATGCCGCCGCCATGCTGGGCCATTGGCATCGCATCGACGGCGCGGTGCTGCATGGCGAGAAGCGCGGGCGAGAGCTGGGCTTCCCGACCGCCAATATGGCGCTGAACGGGCTGCACCTGCCGAGGTTCGGCGTCTATGCGGTGGAAGTGGATGTGCTGACCGGTCCGCAGGCCGGGCGCTATCAGGGCGCGGCCAGCCTGGGCGTGCGGCCAATGTTCGCGGGTGAAGTGCCGAACCTTGAGACCCATCTGCTCGACTTCAAAGGCGACCTCTACGGCCAGCACCTCTCGGTCGCGCTGGTCGACTATCTGCGGCCCGAAATGAAGTTCGACGGCCTGCCCGGTCTGATCGCGCAGATGGAGGCCGACTGCGCGCGGACGCGCGAAATCCTTTCGGCGCTATAGGCCCACCCCTTCCCTTTTTCGCCGCCCCGGCGCAGGTTGCGGCGATGGAAAAGATGCGGCCGAAATTCTGGGAAACCGTTCCCCTCGCCAAGATGACCTCCGCCGAATGGGAGGCCTTGTGCGACGGCTGCGGCAAGTGCTGCCTGAACAAGCTGGAATATGACGACACGGGCGAGGTGGTCTACACCTGCGTCGCGTGCCGCCTGTTCGACGATGCGACCAGCGGATGTTCGGACTATGCCAACCGCAAGACGCACGTGCCCGAATGTGTCGTGCTGACGCCGAAGACGCTGAAGAAAAGCGCCTACTGGATGCCGTCGACCTGTGCCTACAAGCTGCTTTGGCAGGGCCTGCCCCTGCCCGACTGGCACCCGCTTGTCACTGGCGATCCTGACAGCACCCATCGTTCCGGCCATTCCATGCGCAATCGCACGGTCTCGGAACTGACCGTGCCCGAGGAAGACTGGGAAGAATATCTGATCGAGGAAACGCCCTGATGCATTTCGCTTCTGACAACAGCTCGGGCGTCGCGCCCGAGATCATGGCCGCGCTGGCCGCCGCGAATGACGGCTATGCGCGCAGCTATGGGGCGGATGCACTGATGGAGCGGGTGACGGCACAGATCCGTCAGGTCTTCGAGGCGCCCGAGGCGGCGGTCTTTCTCGTCGCGACCGGCACGGCCGCCAATGCGCTGTCTGTGGCCCTGACCTGCCCGCCCTGGGGCGCGGTCTTCTGCCATGACAAGGCCCATGTGGCCGAAGATGAATGCAACGCGCCTGAATTCTTCGCGGGTGGCGCGAAGCTTGTTCTGGTGTCCGGCGATCATGGCAAGATGACGCCTGCGACCCTTGCCCCCGCGTTGGCGCGCATCGGGGCGGGCGGCGTGCATTCCTTGCAGAAGGGGATGCTGACGGTGACAAATGTCACCGAGGCCGGCACGGTCTACACGCCCGCCGAAATCGCCGCCCTGACATCGCTGGCACGGGCCAAGGGTCTGCCCTGCCACCTTGACGGTGCACGCTTCGCCAATGCCATCGTTGCGACCGGCGCCACCCCTGCCGAGATGACCTGGAAGGCGGGGATCGACCTTCTTTCGTTGGGCGGCACCAAGAATGGCTGCATGGGCGTGGAGGCGGTGGTGATCTTCGATCCCGCCCGCGCCTGGGAGTTCGAGCTGCGCCGCAAGCGGGCCGGGCATCTGTTCTCGAAACATCGCTTTCTGTCGGCGCAGATGGCGGCCTATCTGGAAGACGGGCTTTGGCTGAGGCTGGCAACGCAGGCCAATGCCATGGGCGCAAGGCTGGCGCAGGGCCTGGCCCGGATCAACTCGGTCACGCAGGCCCATCCGGTGCAGGCCAATATGATGTTCCCGGAATGGCCCGGGGGCACGAATGCCCGGCTTCAGGCCGCTGGCGCGCAATATTACGCCTGGCCGCTGGCCGAAGGCCGCGAAGGCGCCCGGCTTGTGACAAGCTGGAGCACCCGCGAGGCGGATGTCGACCGCTTCCTGTCCGCCTTCTGAGACCCTACTATTCTTGGATCAGGCGCTCATATGGCGCGGCACCCATCCTGCGGTGGGGCTGGGTAAGCCAGCCAACGCCGTCGGGGGGTTTGGATGGCTTCGGTTGGTATCCTCGGAGAAATCAACGCCCCCGCCGATAGCTCGGGCGGGGGCGCCTGCCTGGGCCGATCGGACAGGATCGGGCCGGAATTCCCCTCGGCACCGCGATGGCGGGCCTTTCGATACTATGTGATGCGCCGCGGCAGAACGCGCGCCCACCTCAACTCGTCACTTGGCCAGTACGAAGAAAGACAGGTCACAACAGATAAGTGGCCGAACAGAACTTGGCAAAACACTGCACTGGTACGGAAACGTAAGCTGGCCGCGCGAGGGGTTCGGCGCGGCCGTTACTCGTTACGGGGTCACAGTCACAAAAGTTACACATCTTGCATTCATACATAACTTTCTAATGGCACATTAGCAAGTCTAATATTTCTCTATGCGGGAAACAGACTATTGCGAGACACGCGCCGGGCGGTGCGAATGAGAAAATGCCCGCCCCGCTCGGGCGGGCAGCGCTACCATGAAAAAGTCACAGTCAAAGGAAGGGCTGGCGGGCGCTTGCCCGGGGTCTCGGCCGCATTCCGGGCCAGATCCCGCAATGCCGCCCGCCAATCACGCACGCATCGTCTTAGTGTGCGCGGTCGAATTGCGCCGTCGCCAATTGCGGCTCGCGGGGCCGAACCGCCGCCGGAGTGCTGCGGTAGCTCGGATCCTTGCACAGCTCTTCATGAACCGTGTGAAGATGCCGCGCCGGGATCTGGGGGAAAAGATGATGCACGAGATGGTAGGAATCGTTGCGCGGAAAGAACAACAGGCGCACCAGTGTCGGCGCCAGAACATTGCGCGAGGCCTGCAGCTCGTCATCCGCCCCGACCAGCCCGGCATGATCCAGGCAATCGGTCCAGAAGTTGATCGTCGGGTAGATGTAGAACAGCGGCAACACGGCGAAGATCAGGGCCGCCAGCGGGTTCACGATCAGGAACACGCCGATCGCCGCAAGCAGCGCCAGCCGCATCGCCACGAAACCGCGCCCGTCCTCGGCCGACAGGTTGATCCCCGTATACATCGGAAGATGGCGCAACGTCAGCGGCGTCAAAAAATGGCGCAGGATCGTGCGCGGGGTCAGCGGCTCGTGCAGGCCGAACTTCTCGATCAGTCCGAACTCGGCATCATGCTCATAGTCGCCATTGTTGGCATGGTGCGACAGGTGGTCGTCACGATACTTGCGGAAGCTCTTCATCAGCAGGGCGGTGCAGAAGCGCCCGATCCGCACATTATCCTGACGCTGCTCGGCAAAGGTCGAGTGGCTGCATTCATGCACGATATTGTTGATCCCGCGCCACCGCGTGCCGATGAAGAAGGCGAGCGTGACCATGGCGGCGACCGACCAGAAAGACAACTGGAGGGAGAGCAGATGCGTTCCCAGGGCGATCGCCCCCAGGATGAGCGCCACATAGCTGGCGACCACCATCCAGGCAACGGCGCGCGTGTAGCGCGACATCCCAAGAAAACGGCGAATGTATGTCCTTCTTAAGACCTGACCTGACATGATGCCCCCATCTTTGCCACAATTTTACCCAAATGCCTGAAGAAATTAAACAGTTTAGGCATCACATTTATCATTTTTCAACAATGCATCAGCTAAGCTAATGCACATTCAGCAAAGCCCTTGATAGCCGTTAAGATTGTAGTATTAATGATGGGGGTGCATAAGGGTTGCTTATGCCGCGAGGTGAAGATGTCCCGCATCGACTATGACTCTCTGACGATTCTTGCTGCGGTTGTGCGCGAGGGCAGCTTCGAAGCGGCCGCAAAATCGATGAACGTGACCCAATCTGCGGTCAGTCAGCGAATCAAGCAGCTCGAGGACAAGGTGGGGGTCGTGCTGGTCGCGCGGGGGCGTCCCTGTCTGCCGACAGATGCGGGACTGCAATTCTGCCGTCATGTCGAGCAGGTCACGCTGTTGCAGCAGGAACTGGCCGAGCGGATGCGCGCTCTGGTTGGCGGCGAGGATACGCAGGCCGCCACGGTGCGCATTGCCGTCAACAATGACAGTCTGGCCACCTGGTTTCCCAATCTGATCAAACGGGCGACGCAGGAGCTGGACATCCGCTTCGACATCTTGCCCGATGACCAGGAACATACAGAAGACAGCCTGAAATCTGGCGACGCCCTGGCCGTGATCACCACGCTTGAAGCGCCCGTGCAGGGCTGCCAGCGCATCTCGCTGGGGGCAATGGACTATGTGGCCGTCGCCTCGCCCGAACTTTACCGGCGCTCCTTCGCCTCCGGCGTCAATCTCGACACCCTGCACAATTCGATCTGCCTTGCCTTCAATCGCAAGGACACGATTCAGGATCAGTGGATGGAGATGTGCTTCGGCGGCACAGTGCCGCTGTCCACCCATTTCGTGCCCTCTTACGAAGGTTATCTCAACTGCTGCCTCAAGGGCGCTGGCTGGGGCCTGGTGCCGGTCATTGCGGGTCAGCCCTATATCGACCGGGGAGAACTGGTCGAGTTGAGCCCAGGCAAGGAAGTTCGGGTCTCGCTGCATTGGCAGGCCGGGATGCAGTCAAGCGAGATCCTGCGGCGGCTTGGCAATCTTGTGCTTGAAGAGGCCCGAACCCATCTGCGCCCGGACATTTTCCGTCCCGACTAGGTCGCGCCCTCGCAGGCTTCCATCGTCAGCGCCACCTCAGCCTTTCCCTTTGGATGGCACATTTGCGCCATATTGCGCGCGCAGATTGCGACCAGAAGTCCCTGCATACGGAAGGGGACTGTTCAGGATTCAGGGGCGATTGACCGTGATCTCGCATATTTTCCAGCCCGGCGCAGGCCCGCATTCCTTCACCTTCGATCAGCCACCTGCGCGCCCCGCATCGCACCGACACCTGAAAACCTGGTTCCGCCAGGCAGCGGAACGATCCGAATTGCTAAGCGACGACGTCCGCCTGCTGCGGGTGTTGATCGAAGAGTTTGGCGGTGAGGCCTATGGCGCGGCGCTTGACCGCTATCTTGCGCAACGCGCGGCCGTGACCGGACAGGTCCTGTCCAGCAGCACCCGGTCGCTGTTGACGGAGCTTGCCCTTCAGGGTGCGCTTACACTGGAATCCATCGCCGATGCCGAGATCGTGGCGCGGATTCTGCCACAGGGCGCCTCCCTTGCCTATGACCCGGCCTTGCGCCGCTAGGTCCGATCGTCACTTGCCTTCACGTCCATTCCCCGGGCCTTGCAGGTCGGGCCCCGGGCAATTTCATTCTGAAACGTGTTTCCAAGACCGCGTGCCAGGCAGAGCGGCCGTCAATCGTCTTCCCCCGGCTCGTCACGGGCGGCCATATTGCGCGCCGGCACGTGCACCGGCACGCCTTCGGCCAGAACGATCGCGTCTTCGCCAAGATCGAGCGTGTAATAGGTCATGACCCCGTGAAAGTCCGTCGTGATCAGCGGATTGCGCGTCAGGCGGTCGGCGCGGCTTTTATGCGCCTGGGGCGTTGCGCTACGCAGTTCCATCTCTTGCGCCGGCGAAACCAGCATGTCCTGCATCGGCAGGCCACGGCCCAGCGCGTTCTCCGGGATCAGGATCGGCTGGGCAGAGGGCATGCCAAGCAGGAAGCCGCGATCCAGCCCGATACGGTCGATGCGGCGCACTTTCAGAACCCGGCCTTCGGGGGTCACCACCGGATCGTTCACCCGCAGCGCCTCGATCGGCAGATCGCCAAAGGTTGTGCGGATGCGGGTCTTGCCGGCGAAGCCGGGCAAGGTCCAGTCATGCTTGACAGTGGCGGGTGTCGCGAAGTCTGGCAGGCGCCCGGGCTCGACCCGTCGAAACACTTGCGCAAGAACGTCATTCTGAAACAACCCCATGATCGGCAAACCTCCGGCCCAATCGCATTAACCATCTTAATGCAATATTAGAGATTACTAATTGAAGGAATTCTTGTGACCAAATTAAGGCAGGCGGCCATAATGCATCCGGATCATCATAGATTTTTTTATATATAAATCTTATAGTTATTGAAACAACTCCGGCGTTCTTACCGGATTGACCTGCCACAATTTGCCAGAAACTGATCGTTTCCAAACACGCATAGCGTGCGACCCCGATCAAGAGATGCCACGCGCGGTTGCCTTGAACAGGGCAAGCCCCTCTCATGCCCCGCTGGCGGCGCCCTTTCTTCCCTTCTTCATCAGGGTCGGGGCAACGCCAAAGCGGCTGCGAAAACTCTTCGAGAAATGCGACGTCGTCTCGAAGCCGCAGGCGGTGGCAATCTCGAGCAGCGTAAGGTCGGTGGTCGCCAGCAGGTTCCGCCCCCGGTCCAGCCGCAGCCCGCGGTAGAATTCCCCCGGCGTCTTGCCAGTTGCATCGCGAAACAGCCGCTCCAGATGCCGGCGGGAATACCCGGCGGCTTCGGCCAGATCGTCGATCGACAAAGGGCTGTCGATATGGCGGTTCATCAGGTTCACGCTGGCGATCAGCACGGGATTGCGCGAGGCCATCAACGCGGCGGTGGAACTGCGCTGATGCGCCTCGACCCCGGGCATGACCGGACGCAGGCACATATCCGAAACGATGGCGGCAAAAGCCGGGCCATGATCGGCTGCGACAATCGCCAGCATCAGGTCGGTTGCCGCCGCGCCGCCGCCGCAGGTGACAATGCGGCCATCAGTCTCGAACCGCGCATCCGTCGGCTTCAGATCGGGAAAGGTCTCGGCAAAGGCGACCTGGTTCTCCCAGTGCAGGGTGAAGCGGCGCCCCGCGAGCAACCCCGCCTGCGCCAGCGCCACAGTGCCGGTGCAGATCCCGCCGACCGTGCCACCAAAGCGGTGATGGCGCTGGACGGCGGCGACGATCCCGGGCGCCGCAGCGGCCATGGCCGGATTTCCCGCGCAGACGAACAGCCGCGTCTCCTTGGGGCGCGGTCCGATCTTGCCGGCCACGCCGACGGGAATGGCCGAAGAACCCGCGACCGGCGCGCCATCCTCGGACAGGATCTCCCAAGCATAAAGCGGCTGCTGCGACAATTGGTTGGCAATGCGCAGTGGCTCGACCGCCGAGGCGAAGGCAAGCAGCGTGAAGCCCGGCACAAGGATGAAGGCATAGGTCCGGGTCGGCCCCGGGTGTTCGACCGGATGAAAGGCCGCGCCCAAGGGTACGAGGGCCCCAAGCCCGGTTGGCACGGCATTTTGCGACATGTCCGAACGGCTCCTGCCCTGTCTTCCCGGTGGAACAACTGTCCCATCCCCATCAAGAGCGCCGTCGCGCCATTTGCAAGCCCCTCTCCCGGCAAGTCCTGCCCGGCAAGCCTTGTGCCCGGCTGCGGCCCGCGCTAGTCGGGCGGCTTTCGTGAAAGCAGAGGCGGGGTGGGCAATGCAATGGCTGGCAATCGACTTCGGCACCTCGAATTCCGCCGCCGCCCTGCCTTACCCGGGCGGTGTCTACCGCATTCCGCTTGAGCCAGGCGCCGACACGCTGCCGACAGCGGTCTTTTTCCCAACCGATCGCGGCGCGATGCGCATCGGCCGTTCGGCCGCCGAAGCGCTGATCACCGGCGAGGACGGGCGCTATATGCGGGCACTGAAATCCGTGCTCGGCCTGCCCCTTCTCCATGAATCTCGTCTGATCGCCGGGCGGCGGCGGACCCTGGCCGACGTGATCACCGCCTATCTGGCCGAGCTGCGCAGCCGGGCCGAAGCGGCAACCGGGCTGACGCTGCGCCGGGCGCTTTCGGGCCGTCCGGTGCATTTTCATACTGCCGACCCAGGCAAGGACGCGCTGGCCGAGTCCGACCTGCGCACCTGCTACCTGGCAGCCGGCTTCGACGAGGTGCGGTTCCTCGCCGAGCCCGAAGCCGCCGCGCTCGCCAGTCATCGTGCCGGACCCGGCCTGGGCCTGATCGTCGATATCGGCGGCGGCACCTCGGACTTCTCGCTTTTCCGCAGCAGCGGCGGACAGCCCGAGATCCTGGCCAGCCATGGCATAAGGCTGGGCGGCACCGATTTCGACAGCTCGGTCTCTCTGACCCATGCGATGCCCCATCTCGGGCTTGGAGGGCAGTTGCGGCGCGAGATGGGGCCGGGCCTCTTGCCCGTGCCGCGCGCGCCTTACGTCGATCTGGCGACCTGGGCCAAGATCCCGTTCCTGTACACGCCTGAGACCCGGCGCATGGCGGCAGGGATGCAGCGCCTGGCCGAAGATCCCCAAGCTATGGGCCGGTTGCGCGCGGTGATCGAGCGCGAATTGGGCCATGCGCTGGCTTTCGCGGTGGAACGCGCCAAGATCGAGGCGAATGGCAGCGCCGCGCGCGGACGACTGGTGCTGGACGAGATCGGTCTCGCGGCCGAGATCAGCGCCCCAGGTCTTGAAGCCGCGCTTTCGGGCCATCGCGACGAACTGCGTCTCGCCGCAACCGAGACGGTTGCGCTGGCGGGCGCAGACCCCGCGCAGGTGACCGAGATCATCCTGGTGGGCGGTTCCAGCCTCATGGGCATGGTCCGCGCCGAGATGCAGGCCCTGTTCCCGAAAGCCAGCCTGCGCAGCGCCGAGGCCTTTACCGCCGTGGTCGACGGGCTGGCCATCGCCGCTGGCGAGAAGACCGTCGCCTGACGCGATCAGGCGGGGCGCGGCTGCAAGGGCGGGCGAAGATCGGCGGGCAGCGGGCAGCGATAGGGTGTCGCCTCCAGCCGTTGGGCATGTTCGGCCTTGGCGCGCGCCAGCAGGTCGGCATCCTCGATCAGCCGCTCGGCCAGACCGGCCATGGCGCGGGCGGCGTGGGTCATGCCCTTATGCGCCGCCGGGCTTTTGCCCTGGGCGGTGATCTGCCAGCTATGCGCGGGCGTGCCGATGGCATGGGTGGCAACCAGCACCTCTGTCGTCGGCACCGCCCAGGTCACATCCGCCACATCGGTCGAGCCGATCATCTTCTCGCCACCCGGGCGCAGCGGCACGATATAGTCGCACAGCGGTTCGTCCCGGCGCGGCACCATGGCCACGCCACGATAGGGCGCGGCGATATCCTCGGCCGACAGCGTGGCCTGGATCGCTTTTGCATAGGCGCGGTCGCCTTCGTCAAAAGGCACCCCGCCCAGCGCCTCAAGCACCGAATGCATCGCCCGGTCCATCGTCTCATTGACCAGATTGTTCGAAACGGCGGAAAAGACCTGCATCTCGACCGTGGTACCGGTCATCAGCGCCGCCCCGCGCGCCACATCCTTGACCCGCTCGACCAGCGCCAGCATGTCGGCCAGTTGCAGGGCCCGGATCGAGTAGCGCACCCTTGCTTGCGCCTGCACAACGTTCGGCGCCTGGCCGCCCGCGTCGAGATAGGCGTAATGGATGCGGGCATCCTGAACCATATGTTCGCGCAGGTAGTTCACGCCCACCGACATCAGCTCCACCGCATCCAGCGCCGAACGGCCCAGGTGCGGGCTGGCGGCGGCATGGCTGGCGCGGCCCTGGAAATGGAAATCCATCCGCGTATTGGCGAGTGACTCCGGGTCATCCACCCGCGTCATCCCGTCGGGATGCCAGGTCACTGCCGCATCCACCCCGGCAAAGGCCCCGTCGCGGACCATGAAGGTCTTGGCCGCCCCGCCCTCTTCCGCCGGGCAGCCGTAATAGCGCACCCGCCCGGGTGTTCCGGTCTCGGCCAACCAGTCCTTGACCGCGCAAGCCGCCAGCAAGGCCGCCGCTCCAAGAAGGTTGTGACCACAGCCATGGCCGTTTCCCCCCGGCACGACCGGCCTCGGCTCGGCAATGCCGGCCACCTGAGACAGCCCCGGCAGGGCATCATACTCGCCAAGGATCGCAATCAGCGGCCCACCCTCGCCCGCCTCGCCGATCACCGCGGTCGGAATGCCCGCAGGCGCCTCAGTCACACGAAAGCCCTTGTCGCGCAGCATCTGAACATGCGCCTCGGCAGACCGATATTCGGCGTAAAGCGTCTCGGGCGTCTCCCAGACCCGGTCGGCCAGCCCTTCCAGATCGGCGCGATGGCGTTCGACCAAAGCCCAGACCGGCAAAGTGTTCTGCATGGTTTGCCCTTCCTGCCCGTTGCGGGCCGCATCAAACGCCCGCGCCCGGGCCAAGACAAGCCCCGCCGTCGCGGCACGTTCTGTCGACAGGTCTCCGCGCCAAAGGCCCTGGCCTGTTCGGCGCGACCCGGCTTCAGACGTTGGACCAGCCGCCATCGATCACATGGGCATGACCGGTAGTGAAGGAGCTGTCATCCGATGCGAGATAGACCACAAGCTGTGCGATCTCTTCAGCCTTCGCCATCCGGCCCATTGGCTGGCGCGCGGTAAAGGCCTTCATCGCGGCGTCGAAATCGCCGGTCGCGCGCAGCCTTTCGAACAGGCTCGGGCTTTCCACCGTGCCGGGACAGACGCAGTTGCAACGGATGCCCTGCGTCACGAAATCCGCCGCGATGGCCTTGGTCAGCCCGATCACCCCCGCCTTGGTCACGCCATAGACGAAGCGGTTCGGCGCCGCGATGATGGAACCCACCGCCGAGGCCATGTTGACGATCGACCCGCCGCCTTTGGCGATCATGCCCGGCAGGAAGGACTTGCACATGCGGAAGGCCGCCTTGACGTTCAGATCCAGCGAGAAATCCCATTCTTCCTCGGTGCAGTCGAGGATCGTGCCATTGGCCACGAAGCCCGCGCAGTTAAACAGCACGTCGGTTTCAGGAAACTCTGCCGCAAGAGCCGCGACCGCCGCCGTATCGCGCACGTTCAGATGGCGCGTCTCCATCCCCAGCGCCGCCAGTTCGGCCAACGCCTTGTCATTGATGTCGGTGGCGATCACCCGCGCGCCTTCGGTCTGCATCAACTCGACTGACGCGCGACCGATGCCCTGCCCCGCCGCCGTCACCACGCAGACCTTGCCGTCCAGCCTTCCCATATCCCGCCTCCTGATCTGTTCACCACCAGCCTAGCGCCGGGCAAACTGACATGCCAGTTCGGCAGTGTCGCGACGGCGCAGGTTTTTTCATGGCCGGGGTTGAAATGCTGCGCCGCAGCCCCAGATCACGCCTTGCGGGCCGGGCCCCTCTGACGACGCGATGTTTCAACGCGCCGTGATGTCGGACCGCAATCGGAAACCATGCGTTCCGATGGTCAGCCCGGCACCTAGCCTTTCCGCAATGCGGCTGATCCTCGGTGCGTCAACAAAAGGCATCAGGGGAATGGACCTTCTCTCGACACTCTTTCTCGGCACACCCTTGTGGATGTGGGCCACATTTCTAGCCCTCGTTGCCGCGCTTTTGGTGCTGGATCTGGGCCTTCTCAACCGCAAGGGCGGCGATATCGGCATCACGCGCAGCCTGAAGCTCTCGGTCTTCTACATCACTCTGGGCGTTGCCTTCTCGGGCTTCGTCTACACCCAGATCGGCGCCGACGAGGCCAAGCTGTACCTGACTGCCTTCGTGGTAGAAAAAACGCTGGCGATGGACAACGTCTTCGTCATCGCGCTGATCTTTTCCTACTTTGCCATTCCGCGCGCATATCAGCATCGGGTGCTGTTCTGGGGTATCCTGGGCGTGATCGTGTTGCGCGGCATCATGATCGGTGTGGGCGCGACGCTGGTGGCGCAATACCACTGGATCCTCTACATCTTCGCGGCCTTCCTCGTGCTGACCGGCATCAAGATGCTGGTGACCGAGGAAAAAGAGGTCGACATCTCGAAGAACCCGATCCTGCGGCTGATGCGCCGGGTGTTCAATGTCACGGATGGCTTGCGTGGCAACGCGTTCTTCGTGCGCGAGATCAAGCCCGGAACCGACAAGGCCATCACCTTTGTCACGCCGCTCTTCCTGGCTCTGGTGCTGGTCGAGATCGCCGATCTGATCTTCGCGGTCGACTCGGTGCCCGCGGTCTTCGCCATCACCTCGGACCCGTTCATCGTCTACACCTCGAACATTTTCGCCATCCTTGGCTTGCGTGCTCTGTATTTCGCGCTTTCGGCGATGATCCACCGCTTCCACTACCTGAAATACGCGCTGGCGGTGCTGCTGATCTTCATCGGCTCCAAGGTCTTCGTGGCCGATCTGTTCGGCTGGGCGAAATTCCCGGCGGATATCTCGCTGGCCGTCACCTTCGCGATCCTGGGCGCGGGCCTGGCCTGGTCCTTGTGGAAGACGCGCGGCACGGCCTCGCAGGGCGAAATCAGCCCGCACTGATCCGCAGCGGGCCGGGACGTCGATCCGAACCGGCAGAACTGCGGCTTGCGGCGCCCTGCCCGCCTGACTAGCCTGCCGCCAGAGGCGGGAGGATGCCATGACCAAGACCGAACCCGCCCCCGCAGCCCTGACCGCTGCGGGGGTTTCTTTGTCTTTCCGCCCGCGCGGCGGCGTGCTGTGCGAGTTGATCGTGCAGGACGAAGGCGCCAGCATCTCGCCCCTCCACCGCGCGCCCTGGGCCGAAGCCGAGGTTCCCGCCGATGCCCCGCCGCATCAGCGTTGGTTGCAGGGCGATTTCCTGGCCGCCCCCATGGGGCCGGGCCCGGATGGCCTGCACGGTCCGGCGGCGAATGGCGACTGGGCGCTGCTGCCCTCTGGCCCCGGCACCTTGCGCGCCGTACTGGACCAACCCGTTCTGGGCGCCAGTGTGGTGAAAGAGCTGTCGGTCGAGGATGGCCACCCCTTCGTCTATCAGCGCCACCTCTTCATCGGCGGCGTCGGCGCGCTGCCCCTGGCCAATCACGCCATGATCGCGCTGCCGGGCGGGGCGAAACTGTCCTTCTCGCGCAAGCGCTGGTTCGAGACACTGCCCGAGGCGCTGGAGCCCGATCCCGCCCGGGGCCGCTCGGCTTTGGCCTATCCGCGCCGATCTGAAGACCCCACCGAATTTCCCGGTGCCGATGGCGGCACGGTCAACCTCTTGCGCTACCCTTGGGGGTCGCGCCATGAGGATTTCGTCACCGCTGTCGAAGACCCGGCCTCGCGGCTGGGCTGGACCGCCGTCGTGCGCCCCGACCAGCGCGATCTGATCCTGTCGCTGAAAAACCCCGCCGCCCTGCCGATGACGATGCTGTGGCATTCCAACGGCGGCCGCGACTATGCGCCGTGGAACGGGCGGCATCTGGGGTGCCTGGGCGTCGAGGAAGGTGCCGCGTTGCCGGTGCTGGGCCTGTCGGCCAAGGAAACGCCCGATCCCCTGAGCGCGGCCGGTCAGCCGCCGCTGGTGACGCTTGATCCGCTGGGGACCACCGAGATCCGCCATATCCTCGGGGCGATCAGCTGGCCCTCGGGACAGGCCGTAGCGGGGGTGATGCTTGAGGGCGACCGGCTGACCGTGACCGGCGACTGGGGGGCCGAGCGGCAGCTGCCGATCCGGGGCGGCTGGCTGGGCCTTGCCTCCTCCACCGCCGCCAGCGCGCCCCGCGCGGCGCCTTCCGGCTGGGATATCTGATCGCGGGCACTGTCCCACGATGGGACAGGCATAATAACATTGAAAATAAAAGGATATTTTCTGAATTTAGCTGTTTCTTAACCCCTTGCTCTCCGCCGAAATATCCTGCTGGGCGGTCCAGAGGGGTGCAGCCCCCCGGCCGGGGCGCCAGACGCGCCGGCCGCCGCCTCAGCGCCGGTATTCCGGTTTTTGCGCCCAGTTCCAGGCATCGCCGATCATCTGACGCAGCGTGGAGCGCCGTGGCTCCCAGCCCAATTCTTCCATCGCCCGCTTCGATCCCGAGATCAGCGCGGTTGCATCTCCCGCGCGCCGCGCGCCTTCGATGATCGGCACATCGCGGTTGGTCACGGCGCGGCTGGCGTCGATCACTTCGCGCACGGTAAAGCCGGTGCCCGAGCCAAGACAGAACGCCCGGCTCTCCTTGGCGTCGAGAAGCCAGCGCAGACCCAGCACATGCGCTTCGGTCAGGTCGGTCACATGAACATAATCGCGCACGCAGGTGCCGTCGCGGGTGGCATAGTCGCTGCCGAAGACGGTCAGCGCCGGGCGCTTGCCCGCCACCGCCTCCAGCATCAGCGGAATAAGATGGGTTTCCGGGTGGTGCTGCTCGCCCAGTTCGCCCTCGGGGTCGGCGCCCGCCACGTTGAAGTACCGGAAGATGACATGGTTCAGCCCATGGCTGGCACGATAGTCGCGCAGCATGTCCTCGATGGCGCGTTTCGAGCCGCCATAGGCGTTGATCGGGCGCTGCGGCGTGTCTTCGTCCAGCACGACCCCGTCCTGATCGCCATAGGTGGCGCAGGTCGAGGAGAAGACGAAGTTCTTCACCCCCGCCGTGCAGCAGGCCTCGATCAGATTCAGCGCCCCGCCGACATTCACCCGCCAGTACAGGCCCGGATCCTTCATCGACTCGCCCACCAGCGACAGGGCGGCGAAATGCATCACCGCGACGGGCCGGTGCTCGGCCAGCGCCGCGTCGATGCTGGCGCGGTCCATCAGGTCGCCCTGGGCAAGCGGACCGAATTTGACCGCCTCCGCCCAGCCCGTCGACAGATTGTCGAAAGCGACGGGCGTGAAGCCGGCCCGTGCCAGCGCCTTGCAGGCATGGCTGCCGATATAGCCCGCCCCTCCCGTGACCAGAACCTTGTCGCCCATCCGCCCCGCCACCCGCTGTTGTCGCCACCGGGTTAGCGCAGCGCCGCCGCAATGTCGAATGGCCGTTTCAGCGCCGCCGGACGGCCCAAGACGGTCAGAAACCCTGAGTTGAACGCTTGCGGGGAATGTGCCAGCCTGTTGAGCGCAAAGACCTTTGCCAGCCTTGCAGGAGACGATCCAATCCGCAGAATGGCCTGTTTCTCCGGCGCTCGCGCCGCTGCGGCCCGAAGTGCCGGCAGGCGGGGCCTGGCCATAACAGGGGCAGTGCTGCTTGCCGGTCTGCCCCTTATCGCGACAGGAGCCCCCGCCATGGCCGCAGCAATCGCGGTGAAGTGCCAGAGGGCTGCCGCGGTCGATGCCACGGCAGCCCGACAGGTCTGTCGCGAGTTCATCGACTATCTGCGCGAGACGCTGCCAAGCCAAACCTTCGACGCTGGCACGGATACGGTGCCGCGCCTGGATGTGACGGTGGTGCGCGCCAATGCCAGAGGCATCGGGTTCGAGCTGTCGTGGATCGGCACCGATGGCAGCGCCAGGCCGGGTCTTCCGCTGTCGACGACCTTCTACGACCGCGAGTCTGGCGAGACCCTGCGCCGCCAGTTCTTCAAGGCGCTTCTTGAGCAGAATCCCATTCCCTTCTGACCTTCTCTTATCGCGAGGCTTTCGAATTGGCTTTTTCCCGTCTCCTCTCTGGCCCGGACAGTGCAGCGGTCCCCCCCGGCGCTTCTGTCCCACAGATGGCCGCCGCCGCGCCCGCCGCGCTTGGCGACCGGTTCTGGCAAGGCATCGCGGCGGGGTCCGAGACAAGCGATGCCACGGCCTCGACCGCGACGACCTATACGATGCAGGTCGGCCAGTCCTTCTATGGCGCGATCAGCACGTCGACGGACAGGGATTGGATCGCGGTACAATTGGTTCAGGGTCAGACCTATGACATCCGGCTGCTGGGCCAGGACCAGAACTTCCTGACCGACCCGATCCTCCGAATTTACGATTCATCAAGCGGATTGGTCGGCGAGGCTGATAACGGCTTCACCTCTTTCAGCGACACGCATGAAGCGGATTCGCGGATGACTTTCACCGCAGGCTACACCGGCACCTATTTTGTGGCGGCAGATGCATTCAGCACCGAGACCGGGCGCTATCTGCTGAGCGTGACGGAATACGATCCGAACGGCATGGTCTTCACCGCCGACGAGATCGCCTGGCAATTGACCAACAACGGCGCGGCCTATTTCGCCGCCGAAGAGGCGGCGCATTTCAATGTGGCGCCCGGCGACACGCTGAGCGTGAACATCACGGCGCTGACCGCGTCGGGCCAGTATCTCGCCCGGCAGGCGCTGCTGGCCTGGACCAATGTCACCGGCATCCTCTTTGAGGAAAGCTCGGGCGCGGCGGCGATCACCTTCGACGATTCCGATTGGGAAGAGACCGCCTATGCCTACACGAATATCAGCGGGGGCGTGATCACCTCGGCCTCGGTGATGGTTTCGACCGGCTGGCTGGGCGCCTTTGGTACCTCTCTCGCCAGCTACAGCTTCGAGACCTATGTCCACGAAATCGGCCATGCGCTGGGACTGGCGCATGGCGGCAATTACAATGGCGATGCGACCTATGGCGTCGGCAACTACTATCTGAATGACAGCCTGGCCTGGTCGATCATGTCCTACATGCAGGCCGAGACCGACGAGTTCGCCGGTGGCGGCGACTGGAACACCTACACCGATGCCGCCTTCCGCTATCTGGTAACGCCGCAGATCGCCGATATCATCGCGATCCAGAACCTCTACGGCAAGTACAGCGGCGCCTTTACCGGCAATACGGTCTGGGGATTCAATTCGAACACCGGCGTCGCTGCGCTGGACAGCGCAGTGAACGCGGGCGCACTGATGGCGATGACCGTCTATGACAATGGCGGCAGCGATACACTGGATTTTTCGATCACCAACCAGGCCCAGGTGATCTCGCTCATCGCGGAATCGATGTCATCGGTGCTGGGCGGGCGACACAATCTGGCCATCGCGCGGGATGTCACGATCGAGAATGCAAAGGGCGGATCAGGCAGCGACACAATCTATGGCAATGCAAGCGCCAATGTCATCTGGGGAAATTCCGGCGCCGACATCCTGTACGGGGGGGATGGCAACGACATTCTTCTGGGCGGCGCAGGGGCCGACGCCCTGTATGGCGGGGCGGGAGCGCGCGACCGCGCCCAGTATAGCGACGCGGGGGCGGCCATCCTGGCGGATCTGCAAAGCCCCGGCGCGAATCTGGGTTTTGCTGCGGGAGACATCTATGTCGGGATCGAAGACATCAACGGCAGTTTCCACAATGACACTCTGCGGGGGGATGGCGACAGCAATGTTCTGTGGGGCGATGCGGGCGCGGATCTGCTGCAAGGCCGGGACGGGAATGACTCGCTTTTCGGCGGCAGCGGCAACGACGTTATTCTTGGCGGTGCTGGTGCCGATCTGATGGACGGCGGTGAAGGAACGCGCGACCGGGTGCAATATTCCGATGCGACGGCGGCGCTTCGGGTCGACCTGCTAAGCCCGGCCAGCAATACGGGCTTTGCCGCAGGCGACATTTTCACCGGCATCGAGGATCTCTACGGATCGTTTCATGCCGATTCCCTTCTGGGCAATGACGGGGTGAACATCCTGTGGGGCGATGCCGGGAACGACGTGCTTCAGGGGCGGGGCGGCAGTGACTCGATCTATGGCGGCGCCGGAAACGACGTGCTTCTGGGTGGCCAGGGCCTAGATTATCTCGATGGCGGCGCGGGGACTCGCGACCGGGTGCAATATACCGATTCCGCCGCCGGACTGCGCGTCGACCTTTATACGCCGGGAACCAATACGGGCATCGCCGCCGGAGATACGTTCAGCGGAATCGAGGATCTCTACGGCAGTTTCAACGCCGATACATTGCTGGGCGACGGCGGCGACAACGTCATCTGGGGCGATGCAGGCAATGACCTGCTTTACGGCCGCGCCGGCAATGACTCGATCTATGGCGGGTCCGGCGACGACATTCTGCTGGGGGGCGCGGGCGCGGACCTTCTGGATGGCGGAGCCGGAGTCCATGACCGCGTGCAATATACGGAATCCGCGACGGGTCTTCGGGTCGATCTGATGAACGCGACCGTGAATACCGGGATTGCGGCGGGCGATACTTTTGCCTTCATCGAAGACCTTTATGGCTCGTTCCACCGCGATACGCTGGCAGGGGACAATGCCGCCAACTTCATCTGGGGCGATGGCGGCGACGATCTGATCGACGGCCGACGCGGCAATGACACGCTTCATGGTGGCGGCGGGGCGGACACGCTTTACTTTGGGGTGAGCTGGGGCGACGACGTGATCCTGGACTACGAGAACGGGATCGACCGCCTCGACTTCCGCAATCTGGCCGGACAGGGGCTGCACGGTGTCGAAGGCCTTGGCATCGCGGTTGAGGCGGAGGGCACGATGATAACCTTCGCGGGGCAGAGCCTGTTCGTTCAAGGCATCGCCGGGATCGACACGTCGAATTGGGTCTTCGCTTAGGACAGAACGATCATCCACGGCACAATGGCGCATGTCGCGACGGCTTGAGTTCCGCGGGAGTCGCGCTCAGGATCGATGCATGTCAGTGCCGAAGATCACGATCCTTCTTGCCAGCTTTCAGGGCGCCCCGTTCCTTGTCAGTCAACTGGACAGCCTAAATGCGCAGCACCTTGGGCCGCTTCGGGTGGACCTCTCGGATGACGGGTCCACCGACGGCACCCTGGCGCTGATCGAGGGCAACAGAGCCAGATGGGACCGGCTGTCGATCCTGGTGCGGCGCGGCCCCGGCCAAGGCGCGGTCGAAAACTTCCGCAGCCTCGTTCTGGCGCAGGCCGGTGAAACGAGCGACTTCTATGCCTTCTGCGATCAGGATGACATCTGGCATCCCGACAAGCTTGCGCGAGCCGTCGCCTGGCTCGATACAGCGGGGGGACGGCCAGCGCTGTTCTGCGGAAGAACCCGCATACTTGACCAGAAGGGCAATATCCGCGGGCTCTCGCCACTCTTCGCCCGCCCGCCGGGCTTTCGCAACGCGCTTGTCCAATCGATCGCGGGTGGCAACACGATGGTGATGAATCACGCCGCCTTCGATCTTTTGCGCCAAAGCCTGCATTCGGGAACCCCGGTGGTGCATGACTGGTGGTGCTACATCATCGTCAGCGGCGCGGGCGGCCTTGTCCATTACGAGCCGGAGCCGCTAGTCGATTATCGCCAGCACGCCGGAAACCTGATCGGCGCGAATGACGGCTGGGGCGCCCGCCTGAAACGCATCGGCGGCTTGCTGGCCGGGTGGCAGCGCGCCTGGAACAGCCAGCATCTCGATCTCTTGTCGGATTGCGCGCCCCTGCTGACCGCCGAAGCGCGCGCTGTTGCCGGCACGCTGGTCGAAATTCGCGCGGCACCCCTGATGCAAAGACCTGGCCTCCTTCGCAAAGCCGGCCTTTACCGTCAAAGCCGGATGGGCCAGATCGGCCTTGTCCTTGGCTGTCTTGCAGGGCGTATCTGAGCTTGGATCCGCCGAATGCCGTCGTGGGAATTCGCCTTGCGGGCGATTGAGCTTCCGCAGCATTAGCGGGTATGCCAAGGTCACGCCGCGCCTAAGAAGAAAGTTGTCGACCAATGGCAAGACCAGCCAAAACCACAGAAGAAAAGCGGCGCAAGAATAGTGACAGCAAGTCTGGCCACCACATCGAGCAGGCCCGCAAGGCGCGCGCGCCGTCTCGCGACGCCGACCAGCAGCCGGTCTGCCTGCTGATCCTTGGAATGCACCGGTCGGGAACCAGCGCGCTGACGCGCACGCTTTCGCTGCTTGGTGCGGCGCTGCCAAGCCGCCTCATGGGGGCTGGCGAAGGCAATGCCGTCGGTCACTGGGAGCCGGAGCGGTTGGTCCATTACCACGACCAGTTCCTGGCGGAATGTGGCTCGTCCTGGCACGACTGGCGCCCGCTTGACCTGGCCCGCGTGCCCGTCGCCAACCGCTTGGCCATGCAGGCCGATATGCTGCGCATCGTGAAGGAAGACTATTTCGGCCAGAAGCTTATCGTCCTCAAGGACCCCCGCATCTGCCGCTTTCCCGCCCTGTTCATGGATGTGCTGAAGCAGGCAGGCTATCGGACGCTTCCGATCCTGTCGCTGCGCAACCCGGTGGAGATCACCGGATCGCTTGTCACCCGCGAAATTTACTGGCCGCCCGAGAAGGGACGCGCCGATGCGGCAATGCTCTGGCTGTCGCATATGCTTGAGGCCGAAGCCGCCACGCGCGACCTGCCGCGAGCCTTTGTCAGCTACGAGCGGCTTTTCGATCAATGGCAAAGCCTGGTGCCGCGCCTTGAAGAGCAGGGTGGGTTCCGTTTCCCGATCGCGCCGGACGATGCCGCAGAAGAGATTGACGGGTTTCTTGATCCCGAGATGCGTCATCACGCCGCCGATCCCAATTCGGTTCGTCTGGATCCGGTTCTGCGCGGCTGGACAGCCGAGGTCTATGATATCCTGCGCCGCCAAGAGACCGGTCGGACCCTTTCGACCGACCTCTCCCGACTGGATGCGATCCGCCACGAATTCCTGGGGCTTTTGCCGGTTCTTGAGACGGTCACAGGCGAACGCAACTCCGCCAGAACGCAATCTCAGCACAACCTGGCCGCGCTTGCCGGTGCGGAGCAGACCCTGCGGCAGCAAGAGGCGCGCCTGACGCAGATCGAAGCGGAACAGGCCGACGCGCAGCAGAGATTGCAGTTGGCGCAGGCGGAAGCCGAGATACGGCTTGCCGAAATGGACCACCTTCGGCGCGCGGGGGTGGAAAAGGACGGCAAGATCAGCGCATTGGATGCCGAACAGCTTCGGCTTGCCGATCTGATCGAGTCGTTGCGTGACGAACAGCGGCAGGCGAAGGATCGCCTGCTCCAGAATTCCGCAGAGCTTGACGAACAACGGGCGCTGGCCGCCCGCAGCGAGGCCGCCCTGGAGGCCGAGCGCAGCGAGATGCAGGCCCTGCTTGACGATATCGAGGCCGAACGCAGCGCGACCGACCACGAGATCGGCCAGTTGGCCGCCGCGCGCGACCTTCTAAGGATGAATACACGCGAGCTGATCGACATGGTGAACCAGGCGCGCGCGAAGGAGCGTGCGCTGCACCAGAGCTATCGCGGCTCGACCTCCTGGCGCGCCACAGCGCCGCTGCGCTGGTTCTCGTCGCGGCTGCGCGGCCTTGCCATCGACGCGCCGGCCGTTCCCGGCCCCCTCCGCCACGACGACTGGCTTGACGGGCCGACCGCCCCGCAGGCCGCCAGCCCCATGCGCCGCGCAGACCCGGGAACCGGCGGCACGGCGGGCGAGATCGTGTTCTTCACGATCTGCTCCCGCAATTTCATGGCCTTCGCCCGCACCTTGCACCAGTCGCTGCAGCGCTTCTATCCCGGCATCCGCTTTCACGTCGCCCTGTGCGACGACCGCGCCGACAGCCCCCCCTTCGTGGCCGCGCAGGAAAACTTCGACTTCATCTATCTCGACGAGCTGGGCATTCCCGACTGGCGCGAGATGAGCCAGCGCTACAACGTCACGGAATTCAACACCGCGATCAAACCCTTCGTCTTCCAGCATCTGTTCCAGACGACCACGGCCGATCACGTTGTCTATTTCGATCCCGATATCTATGTGGTCGATCATCTGACCGAGATCGAAGCCGCCTTCGGCCGGGGCGCCGATGTGATCCTGACGCCTCATATGCTGGAACCGAATGAGCGCGCCGAGATGAACGAGCGGCGTCTTCTGCAATACGGCATCTACAATCTGGGCTTCCTGGGTGTTTCACGTACGCCGAAGGCGCTTGAGATTATGGCCTGGTGGGCGAGACGGCTGGAACATGAATGCATCATCAAGCGCGATGAGGGTCTGTTCGTCGACCAGAAATGGGCCGATCATTTCCCCGCCTTCTTCGACGCGCCGGCAATCCTTCATCATCCCGGCTACAATCTGGCCTATTGGAACCTGTCGAACCGCAAGGTGACGTGGCGCGGGCAAGGTTGGTGGGCGAATGACAAGCCGCTGCGCTTCGTTCACTTCAGCGGCAACGATCTGGACGACCCCAAGCTCTTGTCGCGCCATAGCGGCGAGCACCGCGCCGATACGATCGGCGAGCTGAAGGCCCTGCTCGACGAATACCGCGATGCGGTCTTTGCCAATGGCCATCGCGAGTTCCGCCGCATCCCCTATGCCTTCAGTTGGAACGGGGCTTCCGGTGTCAACGAACATACCCCCCGCCCCAGCAGCGGGGCAGCGCCCGAACAGGCGCTCGCCGCTGTCCCGACCACGCGATCGGGGGCGGCCCAGGTCGATATGTTGCGGACAGCGATCGATATTGCGGGCGGACCGGGCAAGCTGATCGGTAAGGCTGCGCGCGCCATTTCGCGTGGCGATGTTGGGGTCATCCGCAACCGTATCGCTCTGGTGCGTGACCGCGCGCAAGGCCGCGCCGCCGCCCAGAACCGGCTCGCGCCCCAGAAGCGCGCCGATACAAGCGACGTGTTGTCATGGCGAAAGCGCATTCTGGTGATCGAATGGACCACGCCACGCCCCGACGCCGATTCAGGTTCGCGCACGGTGTTCTATACCGCCGAGATCCTTACGCTTTTGGGCTATGACGTCACTTTCCTGCCCATAGACCTGAAACATGCGGGCCGTTACACCGAGGCTCTTGAGCGTATCGGCATCACCTGTATCGACGCTGGCACAAGTCCGACGGCCCGCGGCTTCTTCCAGAGCCGCGGCGGAGAGTTCGACTTTGTGATGCTGAACCGGGTCTCTGTGGTCGGCCCGCATATGGCCGATATCCGCCGCTACTGCAGCAAGGCCCGGCTCGTCTTCAACACGGTCGATCTGCACTATCTGCGCGAATTGCGCGATGCCGAACTGAATGGCCAATCCACCGAGGCGGCGCTTCGGTTGAAGGCCGAGGAACTGGACATCGTGCGCAACAGCGATACGACAATCGTGCTCTCATCGGCGGAACACAACATCCTTCAGGCCGAGGTGCCCGAGGCCAAGGTCGAAGTCCTGCCTCTGGTTTTCAACGAGATCGACCCCAATCCCCCCGGGCATGCCGGTCGTGCCGATATCCTTTTCATCGGCAGCTTTCCCCACAAGCCGAATGTCGACGCGATCCTGTATTTCGCCGACGAGATCTTCCCTGCACTGCGCGCGCGCCTGCCCGGCATCCGCCTTCATGTTGTCGGCAGCGAGCCAACGCCGCAGGTGCTGGCCCTCGCGACACGGCCTGGCATCGTCGTGCATGGCTTCGTGGCCGATCTGACCCCCCTGTTCCGGTCGGTGATCGCCACGATTGCACCGCTGCGCTTTGGCGCGGGGATCAAGGGCAAGGTCGCGACAAGCCTTGCCTATGGCGTGCCCTGTGTCTGTACCCCGGTGGCCGCCGAAGGCATGAACCTTGGCGAAGGCCAGACGGTTCTGGTCGCCGAGACGGTTGCCGACTGGTGTGATGCGATCGGACGCCTCTGCGAAGATCCGGCCTGCTGGGACCGGCTCAGCGCGGCGGCGCAGGAATTTGCGGTGTCCGAGTTCTCGGTCGCGGCAAATGCGCTGCGCATGGCGCGGCTGATGGCATCGGTCGATCCCGACCCCAGCGACCTTGTGATGCTGCCTTTCACATCGAAATCCGAATTCGACAAGTTCTGGGCGCGGCAGGGCGACAAACTAAACGATCAGCGCGCTGTCGAGACGGCACTCGTGCCGCAGCGCGAGGAGGTGATCACGTCTTCCGCCTTCTGCGCGGTTTGCGGCCAGGCTCGGGACTTCGCCACCCCGCACCGCCAAGCGGGCGCGGCAGGGCGGGGCCTGCCGGATATGCCGACCTGGTCCGCAGGATTGGTGTGCTCGTCCTGCGGCTTGGCGATGCGCCATCGCTTGGCACTGCATATCTTCCTCGCCCGCTGCGCCCCGGCGCCCAAGGGATCGCTGCGCCTGGTCGGCGCGCCGGTGGCTTTGCATGACTGGCTGGCCGAGCGGTTCTCGGGGCTGCAAGGCGGCGGGCCCAACGATGCATCTTCGCAGTCGGACAAGGCCGGTCTAGACGCCATCCTATGCCTGGATGAGTTGCAGGCTGGGGCCGAAGCGACAAGACTGCTGGAGCGAGCATTCCGCGATCTGCGTCCGGGTGGGACGGTTCTTCTTGTGCCGCCGATCCCCGCCACCCTGCGAGCGACAGCGCTGCGACCACCTGCGCCACAGGATGCGCCCCAATGGGGTCTGCTTGCTGCCGCACGGGCCGCAGGCTTCGCCACGGCGGAGCTTATCGAGATCTGGTCGCGGGACTTTGCCTATCTTGGCGAGTCTGGGGTCGCCATTCTGGCGCGCAAGGCATAGGCAGAACGAAAGACGTGACAGACCGGACGTCGCCATCGGATCAGGCACCATGACACCTCGCACCCAGCGCTTCCGGGCAAGGCGCCTGATCCTGCATCTCGGTCTTGCCAAGACCGGCACGACCCTACTGCAGGAAAGCCTGCATGCGAGCCGTGCCGCTCTTTTGTCGCAATACGGCATGCTTTACCCGTCGATGGCGGCCAACCACTATCATTTCCAGACGGTCACAAGCCGCCGACCCGAGACGCTGATCCAGATCAGGCGCGACGGGGTTTCCGAGCCGGGCGCGGCGCGGCGGCTTGGCCAAAGGTTTCTAGAGGCTTTCGAGGAAGAGCTTGCCCAGACGCGGCCCAACACGATCGTGATCTCCAGCGAGTATTTCGCCTCGATGCCAGCAGACGAGTTCTCTGAGCTGCTGCTCCTGCTGCGACAATATGCCGATGAGGTCAGCGCCGTGCTCTACATGCGCGACCCCTGGAGCTATACGCTCAGCCTCGTGCAGCAATATATCTGTGACGGGCTTGCGCTTGCGCCGGTTCGGCCGGGCTATGCAAGCGGCCAAGTCGAGTTGATCCAGAAGTTCGAGGAGGTTCTGGGGGACGCGCTGCAAGTGCGGCCATATCTGGGGGGACCACAGCGCACTGACATATTGGCCGACTTCTGCACCGTCGCAGGAATCGACGCGCGCCACGTCGCGCGCCAAAGCGGTGCTGCCGAAAACAAGGCCATCGGTCATATCCGGGCGACCATCATCGCCGAATTCAACGCGCTTTGGCCGCAATATGACGGGAACGGCCTCTACATTCAGTCCAACGCGCGCGATGCGGCAATGCGCCATCTGCTGGAGCTCCCACTGCAAGACCGCAAGATGGAGCTTTCCCGCAGGCACGCGGATATAATCGCGACCCGCGCCGCCGCAGACATGGCCTATGTGGAGCGGAGATATTTTTCAGGACGACCGGTCTTCAGCGGATTGATCAAGGATGTTCACTTCAGGTCTTTCAACGAGATTATCTCAATGGATACGCTCGGCCCCGACGACTTGCGGCACTATGCCCGCGCGACTATACACGCGCTGCGTGAGACTTCTGACATCCAGCAGGGCGACGGGTGAAGCGCAGCGACGCAAAAGGAGAATTGTTGTGGACCAAGACCTTTCGCGCCGCCTGAAGGACTTTCTCAACGGGCCCTTCCCCCAGATCGAGGGATGGTGCAACCCCTATATCTTCCAGCTTCTCCAGCCCATCGCCGAGTTCCAGCGCAGCATCGGCCTTGCCGCTCCGATCTGCGAGATCGGCGTGTTCAAGGGCAAGTTCTTCAATGCGCTGGTCAAGACCTCTCCGCTGCGCGAAGGGCATCATGCGATCGATGTCTTCGATCTTCAAGAATTCAACCTCGACTATGCCGGGGCCGGGAATCTCAAGGCGTTCAAGGACAACATCATCCTATCCGGAGAAGACCCGGAAAAGATGGTGTTCATCGAACGCGACAGCACTACCTTTCGTCGCCGCGACCTTGACGTGATCCGCGATCGCGTGGGTGGTTTCTCGATCTTCAGCGTCGATGGCTGTCATCTCGCCGAACACACGATAAATGACATCCGCATCGCGATGGATCTGACCGCCGATGCCGGCGTGATCTTCGTGGACGATTATTTCAACCCAAGCTGGCCAGGCGTGCATGAAGGCGTTTGCAAACTGTTCCACACTGACGCACCGCTCTACGTGCCGCTTGCCTATTCGGCAAACAAGCTGGCGCTTTGCCATATCGGGTATCATCGCCGCTACCTGAACTATCTGAGCGATTTCATTGGTCAGCGCTATTCCGGTGTGCAAATCAAGAAGGTCAGCCAGTTCGGCTATGAAAGCCTTGTTCTTCTGCCCGGCCAAAGCGGCGGCGGCAACACGATCATTGCCTGAAACATCCGGCAGGTCGATGGGGTGCGAAAACGGCGCTAGCCTTCGTGCAGCAAGCTTTTCGCGTTCCGTCGCAGCATGAACAGGCCACTGAGAAGCAGAACGAGCGATACGCCACAGACATAGGCTGTCGAGACGTAGTGGTCGTCATAGCTGGGATAGAAGCCCGCTCTCATGCGGCCGATACAATGCACCAAAGGATTGTACCAGAGCCACTCCTTCAGGTCGCCCGGCAGCTTGTCATACATGAAAAACACACCCGAGATGATGAAGAGCGGGCGCGAGATCAGCGACCATGCGACATGCCAGATGTGAAAGCGCATGAAGAGATACGCGTTCAGCGTCCCGAGGCCCAGACCGAACAGGCTGACAAGCGCAAGGCTTTCGACGACCTGTCCGATGTCGACCACCGCGCGCGTCTGATACAGGGCGATGATGCCGCAGATCACCAGAACGAAGACCATCAACTCTGTCAGTGCATTCACAAGGAATCGCGCAACGATCGCATCGACGAAAGTCACGGCGGGGAAGGTGAGCAGTGGTTTGGAGAAGACCAGCGCCGTACCGACCCGGTTCGAAATCGTGGTGAACATCGCGAAGGGCAGCATTCCGGTGGCGTAAAACAGCTCGAAGCTGGTGCCGATCGGCGGCTTGGCAAAGAGGAACGAGAAGGCGAAGGTCAGGATGGCCACACCGGCCACCGGCTCGAACACGGCCCAGAAATAGCCTCCTGGGGATTTGCCGTAAGTCGACGCCATCTCGCGCAGCATCAGCGCGAAGATCGATCGCAGGCTTGCGAAACGCCGGCGCCGCGCAATGCGGGGTCTTGCGGCCTGTGCGTAGGTGAAACTGCTGCCCATCGGCCTTCCTGAGGCTGAACTGCCGCCATCTACCACCCTGCACCGGCAGCGGGCAAGCGCGCAACACAATCTGGGCGCGTGGCCAGGCACTAGCATTTGCGACCGGGGGTGCTAGTCTGTAGCGACGAACCGCCTTCGGGACAGGCAGAAGTTTGCACTATCTGGCAGAGAGCTGAATTGGCTGAAAGTGTTGCCCAAACGGGAGAGGGTTCCGACAAGCCCGTTCCAGCAGGACCTGTCGGCAAGTCCGCGGGTCCCACGATGTCCATGCCGCGCAGCGAGACCCCGTCGCTGTCGATCGTCGTCTCGCGGCAAGGCGCGGTGCGACCGCCCGGGCCGCCGCCGTTGCGTCACGTTCCCGCCGCCGCCCATCAGGTCGCGCCGGTGCTGCGCGCGCCCGCAATCACCGTGCCGGCTATCGACGAGCCGGGTGCCATCCGTCACCTTCCGCCGGCCACGGCCAGCCGGATGCGGAGGCGTCACTTCGGGCTGCTGATCAGTTTCGTGGCGCTCGTGCTGCTGCCGGCGCTTGTGGCGGCCTGGTATCTCTGGGCGCGGGCTGCCGATCAATATGCCTCGACGCTTGGCTTTTCGGTCCATCGCGAGGGGGCTGGCCCCGGCCTTTCGCTGCTCAGTGGTCTGTCCAGCCTGTCTGGATCAAGCTCGGCAGATACGGACATCATCTACACCTATCTCTCAAGCCAGCAGCTTGTCGCCGAAATCGACAAGGAACTGGATCTGCGGAGCATCTGGTCCAAGGCGGAAGGCGACCCCTATTTCGCCTTCGACACCACGGGTTCGATCGAGGATCTGGTCGAATACTGGGAGCGCATGGTCAGCGTTTCCTATGACAGCACCACGCATCTGATTGAAATTCGTGTGCTGGCCTTCACCGCCGAAGACGCCCAGCGCATCGCCCAGGCGATCTTCGACAAGTCGACGGTGATGATCAACCAGCTTAACGACATCGCGGCGCAGGACACGGTCCGCTATGCGCAAGAAGAGATGGACAAGACGCGGGCCGATCTGGTCGCCATCCGCAACAAGATGACCGAGTTCCGCAACAAGAACCAGTTTGTCGATCCCGCTGCCGAGCTTGTTGCGCAGAACACGATCCTGGGATCGCTGCAACAGGAGCTGGCTGCCTCGCTGATCGAGCTTGACGTCCTGAAGGAAAGCTCGACGCCCAATGACCCGCGCATCGCCCCGGCCGAGCGCCGGATCAAGGTGATCGAAGACCGTATTCAGGTGGAACGCGGCAAGATGGGCGATGGGTCACAGGGCAAAAGCAAGGAAGCTTATGTCGCCGTCGTCGCCGAGTTCGAGGCGCTTACGGCCGACCGGGTTTTTGCCGAAACCGCCTTTCAGGCTGCGCGAACGGCCTATGAGGTTGCGCGCGCCGAAGCGAGCCGGCAGAGCCGCTATCTTGCCGCCCACACCGCGCCGACGCTGGCAGAAACCTCACGCTTCCCGGAACGCGGAACACTGTTTGCCATCGTTTCGGTCTTTCTGGTCATGCTCTGGTCGATCGGCGTCTTGATCTACTATTCTTTGCGCGACCGGCGCTAGGCCGCCAGCGAGGACGCATTCCATGATCCGGCTGGTCAATCTGACCAAGACCTACGAGCTTGAAGGCGTGCGCAAAACGGTGATCGAAAACGTCACCCTGACCCTGCCCGCCAAGACCTCTATTGGTCTTCTGGGGCGCAACGGTGCCGGAAAATCGACACTGCTGCGGATGATCGCCGGCACGCAGGTTCCCACCTCGGGCAAGATCGTCGTTGAAGGGTCGGTTTCCTGGCCCGTCGGCTTTGCAGGCAGCTTTCACCCGGATCTCACGGGGGGGCAGAATGCCCGCTATGTCGCCCGCATCTATGGCGTCGACAGCGATGAGCTGGTCGCCTTCGCCAAGGATTTCGCAGAACTTGGCTCACATTTCAATTTGCCGTTGCGGACCTATTCTTCCGGGATGGTATCGCGCCTTGCCTTTGCCATCTCGATGGGCATCGCCTTTGACACCTATCTTGTCGATGAAGTGACCGCCGTCGGCGACGCCGCCTTCCGCCAGAAATCGCATGATCTGTTCCGCGAGCGGATGAGGAATGCCGGGGCGATCGTGGTCAACCATAGCATGCCCTCGATCCGCGAACTCTGCACAAAGGCGATCGTCCTGGAACGCGGCCAGCTGATCTGGTTCGAGGATATCGAGGAAGCGATCCGCTATCACAACAAGAATATGGTGGTGCGGTAGGGGCCGACCGGATCGCCCCACCCATCACGCCAGATCGAAACTGCCGACGAGCGCCTGAGCGTCGGACAGACCCTGGATGCAAAGACTGTTTCCCGTACCGAACACCAGGGTGACGCTGTTCTCGTTCACATTCGCGACCGCAGCCTGAAGCAAAGCCGCGATTGCGGCTGGGCTGCTATCGGAAAACCGTGGATCGAGGCGAAGGCGATCCTCACCCAAGGCAAAGGCCAGGATGCGGTCATTGCCACCATCGAAAACAAAGCAATCCGCCCCGGCTCCGCCATCCAGAGTATCCGCCCCCGCCCCGCCCACAAGCGTGTCGGCGCCGCCGCGCCCGACGAGGTGGTCGTTGCCATCAACTCCGCTGATCCAATTCGCGCCATGATCCCCGAGAAGTTGATCTCCGAATTTGGACCCGGCAAGCTGTTCGACAGCCTGAAACGTGTCACCCGCGGCCTCGCCCCAGGTCCACGAGGGCGAGAAAAGATCGGCGCGGACCGGGCCGGTCGCGTCCCAGAAATAGGCCAGGTCAATACCTTCACCACCGTAGAACCGATCCGCGCCCAAACCGCCTGATAGGCTGTCATTGCCAGCGCCGCCATCGAGCGTGTCGCTGCCGCCGCCGCCGAGCAACTGGTCGTCTCCGGCCCGACCGACCAGGTAATCGTCCCCCCAAAAACCGCTGATCCAGTTCGCTGACGTATCGCCGAGCAACTGGTCATTGTAATTCGTGCCGGCCAGATTTTCGATTCCTTGAAACTGATCCCCGGCTGCATCGCCCCAAGTCCAGGCGGGCGCGTAGAGATCGGCACGGACGCCCGCGACGGCATCCCAGTAATAGGCCAGGTCAGTACCCTGCTGCCCGATCATCAGATCGGCGCCCGGCCCCCCGGCAAGACTGTCATTGCCATCGCCGCCATCGAGCGTGTCATTCCCTGCACGACCGACAAGATAGTCATTTCCCGCCATGCCAAGGATCGTATTGGCTTCGGCATCACCCAGAAGCTGATCGCCAAAATTCGACCCAGCGAGGGTCTCGATTCCAGAAAAGACATCCCCTCCTGCGTCGCCCCAAGTATTGGCGGCTGAGTAGAGGTCCGCGCGCACCGCGCCCGTCGCGCTCCAGTAAGACACAAGGTCGTTGCCAGAACCGCCATCCAGACGGTCCGCCCCGGCACCGCCCACGAGTGAATCGTCGCCTTCCCCCCCAGAAAGCGTGTCATTTCCGCCGCGCCCGGCCAGCAGATCGCCACCCGCTCCGCCCACGAGGCCGTCGGCAGCATCGCTGCCCCGAAGCATGTCTCCGAAAGCCGAGCCGATGATGGCTTCGATACCCGAGTAGACCTGCTGCGATCCGCTTGCGAAGGCACCTGTGCCGATAAGAAGATCGACATCGACCGCTTCTCCAATCGCCGAGAAATCGATCAGATCTTGGCCTGTGTCGCCAAAGATCGTGTCATTGCCATATGTCGCGAAAAACGTATCGGCATTCGCGCTTCCCAAGACATAATCGCTGTAGGCTGTGCCCAGAAAGGCGCCACTGCCCGTGACGAGCGCGGCTCTGCCATGCCAAAGCGCAAAGGGCGATGCCGCCTGCAACTGAACCAGGCTCAAGGACAGGCCATTCGAGCTGTAGATCTCCAGCACTTCCGCGCCATATGTCACCCGCGCGCCATAGCTTGTGGCAACGAACCCAAGATCGGCGGCGGCATAGAGGCGACCCCAGCCAGACAGGTCCAACCGGTCAATCCCGGGCTGGAAATCGCGGATGACATCCGATGCACCATCGGTGGTGAGAACGAAAAGATCGGCCCCTGCCCCTCCGTAAAGCTGGTCGCTGCCGCTCCCGTCTACCAGGGTGTCATCGCCCGCCCCGCCACGGACCAGATCATCGCCTGCCCCTGCCCAGATCAGGTCGTCAAAGGCGCTGCCGTTCAGGTCATCGGCTGTCCCCGTGCCCAGCAGGGGTGCGCGGATCGCGGTCAGGTCCAGCCCAAGCCGGGTTATGCCGCTGGTCTCGCCGCCCACGAAAATTTCGACCCCCGTCGCCTTCGGCTGGATGGCAAGCGCGGTGATCGCGTCGAGCGCCATCCCGAGCGTGTCCAGCATCAACGCGCCCAGGACAAGCTGCCCATCGGGAAGAAGCTCGAACAGGCTGATCCCGCCATCCCCCCCGCCTGCGAGCACGAAATGGCGGCCATTGGAGCTGAACGTCCCGACGGCACCAACGCCCTGAAACCGGGTGTCGAGCGTGTCGATCAGATGGTCCCGCACAGCCAACCCGCCACTTTCCGAAACAGCAAACACCGTCAGCGAGGAAGACGATCCCGATCCGACAAGCAGATAGCTGGTGCCATAGGCGGTCATCGCCATGACAGTGCCCGGATCAGCAATGCCCAGGCCATTGGCCGCGCCGATCCTGTCGGTCAGGGTCAAGGTGCCGTCGGCGGCGATGCGTAGCAGAGAAATGCTGTCCGTCGCGGGCGAAGCGACCGCCAGAAATTGGCTGCCGCCAAGCTCGATCCGGGCCATGTCGGCGATATTGACGCCCTGTAGGTCGTCGCCCAACGCCAGATCCTGCACAAGGGTCAGCGTGCCATTGCTCGCCATGCGATAGCTGCAGATCGAGCCATCATTGGTCCGGGCGGTATAAACAAACGTGCTGCCGCCAAGCCCCACCACTTCCTGCGCCGAGGTCACGCCGACCGGCCCGCCCGCCGGTCGCAAGGCGCCGCCGATCGTGCCCGCCCCTTCGATCCGATAGCTGACCAGCGTGGTCTGGTTGGCGCCGCTGACCACCAGATAGGGCAGGTTGTTCACCTGGATCAGGTCAAGCCTCGGCGCCACGGGCAGCTGGCTGGTGACGTTGAAGGACAACTGGTCCGACACGGTCATCGCGCCGTCGATATCATAGGCCACCACGCCGCCGCCCGATCGCGTGGCGGTGTAGAGCATCCGGTTGCCGCCCTGCATGCAGATCAGCATGTCGCCGATGCCCGAGATCATGTTCGCCGGCAGATTGGTGAATGTCTCGATATGGGTGAATCGCGGCATCTGCCCGTCCTGAAAGCCTTGCGTCCTGGCCGCTCAATCTTAGCGGCATGGAACATGCAGGCCTATGAACAGGACCCGGCGGGCCGGGGGCATCTGCGGCGGATTTTCGTGAAGGTTGAACAATTGCGCGCGGCTTCGGTTTGCGCCATCACGGTCCCAGGCAGCGAAAGGTTCGGGCGCGGGACATGACAGAGGTCGTGACCATCGTGATGGCAACGCGCAACGGCGCGGCCCATCTGCCCGAACAATTGGCAAGCATCGCCGCGCAAAGCCACGCTGCCTGGCGGCTGTTCGTCTCGGATGATGGGTCGAACGATCAAACGATTGCGATTCTTGAGGAATTCTCGCGCGACCATCCGGTTCAGATCGTCGCTGGCCCCCAATCCGGCGCGGCGGCCAATTTCCTTTCCGCCCTGTGTCATCCAGACCTGCCGCCTGGCCCGGTGTCGCTGGCCGACCAGGACGATGTCTGGCTGCGCGGCAAGCTGGCACGCGGGGTGCGGCGTATGGCAGCAGCGCCGGGCAACGGCCCGCTGATCTATGCGGCCGAGAGCCTTTTGGTCGATGCGGCGTTGCAGCCCTTGCGGCGGTCCAGCGCGAATGCGGCAGAACCGGGATTCGCCGCAGCGCTGTGCCAGAACCTCTTTGGAGGTCACACCACGATGCTGAATGCCGAGGCGCTGGCGCTGGTGCGGGCGGCGGGGCTGCCGCAGCGCCTCGCCTATCACGACTGGTGGCTTTACCAGCTTGTCGCCGGGGCGGGCGGGCGGCTCGTGCTCGACCCTGCCCCGGTGGCGCGCTACCGCCAGCACGGTGCGAATGCCCTGGGCGGGTCAGGCGGCGGACGTGGCGCCTGGCGGCGAATGGCCCAGGGGCTGGATGGCACCTGGGGCGCGCAGATGCGCGCGCAAGCAGCGGCCTTGCAGGCGGTGTCCCGGCTGCTGACGCCCGCCGCGCGCGAGCTGCTAGAGGCGTTTATCGATGCGCCAGCGGGCGGCCCGGCGCGCGCATTGCGGCTTTACCGGCTGGGTCTGCGCCGGTCGAGCCGGGCCGGAACCGCGCTCATGCTGGCGGCGGCTTGCCTCGGGCGGCTCTGATCAGCGCCCGACGCTGTCATACGCGATGAAGCCTGCGGCGCGGACCTCTTCCGGGTCATAGATATTGCGCAGGTCGACCATGCGGGGCTTGGCCATGCCACGGGCAAGCTTGCCAAGGTCAAGCGCGCGGAATTCGTTCCATTCCGTCAGGATCACCACCAGATCGGCCCCCTTCGCCGCCTGATAGGCATCGCCCGCCCAAGTCACGCCCGGCAGAAGCGCCTCGCCCTCGTGTCGGCCCTGCGGATCGCAGACCCGCACCTTGGCGCCAGCGCCCACCATCGCGGGCACGATGGTCAGCGAAGGCGCGTCGCGCATGTCATCGGTATTGGGCTTGAAGGTCACGCCCAGGACCGCGACTTCCTTGTCGCGCAGACTGCCGTCGCATTGATCCTCGATCTTCTCGATCATGCGGCGCTTGACCTCATCATTCACCTTGATGACGGTCTCGACGATCTGCATCGGCACTGCATGATCTTGGCCGATCCGCGCCAAAGCCTTGGTATCCTTTGGAAAACACGACCCGCCATAGCCCGGCCCGGCATGCAGGAACTTGTTGCCGATGCGGCCATCCATCCCCATGCCCTTGGAAACGGCCTTCACATCGGCGCCGACCTTCTCGCACAGGGCTGCGATCTCGTTGATGAAGGTGATCTTGGTGGCGAGGAAGGCATTGGCGGCGTATTTGATCATCTCGGCGGATTCGAGGCCGGTATAGACGACCGGAAACTCGCGCAGGAACAAGGGGCGATAAAGCTCTGCCATCACCCGCTTGGCACGTTCGGATTCCACGCCGACCACGACGCGGTCGGGGCGCATGAAATCGTCGATCGCGGCACCTTCGCGCAGGAATTCTGGGTTCGAGGCCACGTCGAATTCGGCATCGGGCCGGGCGGCGCGGACCACCTTTTCAACTTCGCGGTTGGTGCCGACCGGCACGGTCGATTTCGTGACGATCACCGCATAGCCCGTCAACGCCCGACCGATCTCTTCCGCCGCAGCCATGACGAAGGTCAGGTCGGCATGGCCGTCGCCCCGGCGTGTCGGCGTGCCGACAGCGATGAAGACGGCCTCGGCCCCATCCACAGCAGCCGCAAGGTCGGTGGTAAAGGAAAGCCGCCCGGCCGCAACATTCTTGGCCATCAGCGCGTCGAGGCCGGGTTCGTAGATCGGCACCTCGCCCTTGTTCAGACGCTCGATCTTTCGCGGGTCCTTGTCGATGCAGACGACATCATGCCCGAAATCCGAGAAACAGACGCCCGAGACCAGCCCGACATAGCCTGTTCCGACCATTGCAATCCGCATGAGCTGCTCCCGCCGTGTTTGCGGGCCTAGCTAGACCGTGCAGGCGCAGAATGTCAAACCTGCCGGTGCCGCAGGCACTATCCCGCCGCCCGGCGCCAGGCCGCGACAGTGCCGATGCCCATTTCGTAAAGCACGATCAGGTCGCTTGCCGTGGTGGCCGCATTGGTCGCAACGACGCCTGCGCCAAAGGCATCGGCTCCGGTTGTCGGCAGGTTGGTGGTGATGGAAACATCCAGAACCGGCGTTGCATTGGCATTCTCGTAAAGGCGGAACCGCGCGGCAGCGGCGGCGGCATCGACCTCGATGTCGAAGGTATAATGGGCGTTCGCCGTCAGGGTGTAGGTGGTGCCATGGGTCGTACGCACCGAATTGGCCGCCGTCTTGGCGCTGACCTGGTCGGCGACGATCTCGAAATAGGCGCCGTTGTCGCTGTCGGTATTGGTGGTGGCGTTGTGGAAGCCCAGCCGCACCGTGTTCGACGCGGTCGCCCGCCACAGGCATTTGCCCCGGAACTTGCGGCTGGCCACACCGAAATAATCGCTCGCCGCGCTGGTGCAGTAGCGGTAACCGCTGTTCGCCGCGGCGGAGGATCGCAGGAAAACGCCGAAGGGGTTGAGACCATTCAATGCGGCCGTTGGGATAGCGGTGGAATTGGTGCCCGAGGAAATCGCCGTGCCCGCGAACGGGCCCACCGTCGCCGAGGCCGAGCCGAAGCGAGCGACCAACCAGAAATCCGCGGGCCCCAAGGTGCCCCCCGCCCCCAGCGTCACCGTGGCCCCCACCGCCCGAAGCCGGACTTCGCCTGTCGTCGTGTTCAGCCAAACCGTGCCATTGGCGGGGCTGGCCGGATCGCTGACCTGGCCGCCCAGATGCAGCGGCTGCGGCAGGGTGATCTCGCCCGTCGCCGCGGCTGCGGTGAAGGCCGTGTTCCAGGTCGCGCCATCGGCCGAGACCTTGATCGAAAAATCGTTGCTGCCCGCCGTTCCCATCTCGGCCCGGCCCGAGAAGCCCGTCTGGAACAGAAGGCTTGCCGTGTCGCCTGCCGCCGCCTTGTTGATCTTGAGCTGATGTCCTGCCCCAGCATGGTTCAAGAGAACGGCGGGCGAGGTGACCGACAGTCGGTTGGTCGCGTCGGGCGTGGCCGACACGCCCAGTTGCGCGAAGAGCCCCGGCCCCTGCGACGGCGTCACCCAGGCCAACCCGTTGAAGGCTGCGGTGGCGCCTTCGGCCAGGATATGGGCCCTCCAGCCCGGCAGGGGCGCGGTGAATTGCCAGCCGGTTTCTGTCATCACCGCGATCTTGCCGTCTTGCCCCGCCCACTCGACCAAGCCGCCGGGTGCGACGATGTGACGGTCCCCCGGCACGGCCAGCGCGGGGGGCGTGGTCTGGTCGCGGTTGATCACCGCCAGCTGGACCGCCACGTCCAGCATGGCCAGCGCCTCGTTATGAGTGACATGCTTCTGGGCCTGGGCGGCCAGGATCAGGGGCAGGCCCAGGATCGTCGTGTCATCGGGCATGGAAAACCTCCGCGGGATCGCCTTGACCGGCGACCCTAGGCGGGCAGGACTAAGGGAATCTCAGAGGGCCGCGCGCGGCCTGGGCTCAGGGCGCAACGGAAGCCATGGCCTCGGCGGCCCGCCGGCGGCCGCGCCGCGCCTCGATCAGCGTGTTGATGCTGACCGCCGCCACGATCACCCCGCCCCCCGCGATGACCCAGGGATCGATGCCCTCGTCAAAGACCAGAACGCCCAGAAGGCTTGCCCAGATGATCTGCAGGAAGATCACCGGCTGCGTTACTGCCAGCGGCGCGGCCTGAAAGGCGCGCGTCATGGCGTAATGCGCCAGCGTCGCCAGCAGCGCCACCAGCGCCAGCCACAGGATCTGCGTCAGGCTGACGGGCACCCAGACCCAAAGCGCCATCGGCAACAGCCCCAGCGTGACGGAAAAGGACATCATGGCCACCACGACCCCCGCAGGAACGGCAAGGCTCAACCGTTTGGCGCAGATATAGGCGGCGGCAAAGCACAGGGTCGCGGCAAGCTGGGCCATATGGCCCTCGCTGATTTCCCTGAACCCAGGCCGCAGCACCATCACGGCCCCCACGAGCGCCACCCCCGCCACCGCCACCCGCCGCGCCGACAGCCCCTCACCCAGCAGAAGCCCGGCAATGATCAGCACCAGCACCGGATTTAAAAAGCCGATCGCAGACATTTCCGCCACCGGCACCCGCGCCATGGCGTAGAACCAGAACAGCACCGCCGCCACATGCAGCACGCCGCGCAGAAGAAACAGCCGCCAGATCGTCGCCGGATAGGCCGTGCGCAGGATCCCGGGCAGCATCGGCAAGAAAACGAAAACCCCCAGGGCAAAGCGCAGAAAGGCTGATTGCGCGGCTGGTAGATCGGTGCCCAGATGCTTGACGATGCCGTTGACGCCCACGAAGGCCAGCGTGGACAGCACCATCCAGGCGACGCCCTGCGCCGGTCTTCCCAGATCTGTCCCGCCCGTCACCTGCATGAGACGGACATGATCCGCCGCTCAGGAAAAGGCAAGCCCTGCCGCCAGAAGCCACATGGTCGTGCCCACCGCGATCTCGAGCCAGACCCAGGATTGCGGCTTGGCGAAGATCGGGGCCAGAAGCCGCGCGCCAAAGCCAAGGGCCGAAAAGAAGCTGAACGATCCCAGCGCCGCCGCGATATAGAAGGCAAGGCCATGCGGTTTGTACTGCGCCGAGATCGATCCCAGAAGCGCCACCGTGTCCAGCCAGACATGGGGATTGGCCCAGG
Source organism: Neotabrizicola paludis (assembly GCF_044142105.1). Lineage (NCBI taxonomy): Bacteria > Pseudomonadati > Pseudomonadota > Alphaproteobacteria > Rhodobacterales > Paracoccaceae > Neotabrizicola > Neotabrizicola paludis. The sequence continues at coordinate 12,978 of NZ_JBGTYM010000011.1, read as the reverse complement.
TCAGCACCAGACAGGTCGCAATTACCCGCCCCAGCGGCACCGCCGCCGCCCCATTGGAGGGCTTCAGCGCCTCGCCGCCTTTGCGGGCTGCGGCAAAGCGCATGGCGCCATAAACGATCAGAAAGACGATCCCGCCCCAGCGCATCGCCTCGCCCAGCCAGGGCACAAAATGCGCGGCCGCGCCAAAACCTGCCACGCCGACACCGATGAGCAATGCATCCGATCCCGCGCAGATCGCAACGACCCAACCGACATGCTCGCGGCGCAAGCCTTGCCTGAGGACGAAAGCATTCTGGGCACCAATGGCCAGGATAAGGCTGAGTGAGGTAAAATAGCCTGCAATTGCCGCTTCAAGCACCACTCACCCCATTCAATATCTGACCAAATCAACTTCCGATTTCGTAGCTGGCAGCGCGGAAATAATCGAGTTAATCGTCTTTCATCCGGTTAAGCTGTGCTTAATTCATCGTTGATTCCATTCGCGCCGGTTCGCCACAAATGCCCGATTCCGCCCAGCTCGCCGCGCTGTCGGCCATCCATCGCCACGGTGCATTCGACCGGGCCGCCGCCGCCTTGCATGTCACACCCTCCGCCATCTCGCAGCGCATCCGCGCTCTGGAGGAAGCGCTTGGCACGCCGGTCCTGCATCGGGGTCCACCCGCCTGCGCCACAGAAGCGGGTCTGCGCCTGATCCGCCATCATGACGAGATCGCGCTGCTCGAACGCGAACTGGCGCAGGACCTGCCCGGGCTGGTCGCCGCCCCGGCGCGGCTTCGCCTCGCAGTCAATGCCGACAGTCTTGCCACCTGGGTGCTGCCGGCGCTGGCCGCAACGCCCGGTTTCCTTTTCGATCTGGTGATCGACGATCAGGATGTCAGTCAGGATTGGCTGCGCAGGGGTGTGGTCTCGGCGGCGATCACCGGACATATGGGCCCGGTCCAGGGCTGCGACACGCTGGAACTGGGTGCCCTGCGCTATCGCGCCACCGCCAGCCCGGATTTCACGGCCCGCTGGTTCGCCCAGGGCGTTACGGCCGAAACGCTGGCGCTGGCCCCCGCCTTGAACTACTCAGAAAAGGACCGTTTGCAGGAACGCTGGGTGGCACGGCAGACCATTGGTGCGCGCCAACCCGTCACCTTGCCCAGCCATCGTCTCGCTTCGACCCAGGGCTTTGTCGAGGCCTGCCTTCTTGGCCTTGGCTGGGGTCTGAACCCCGAGCCTCTGGTAAAACAGGCGGTTGCCGAGGGTCGTCTGGTCGAGATTGCGCCAGATAGCGCGCTGGATGTGCCGCTGTTCTGGCAGTTCACCCGGCTTGCCGCCCCGGCGCTGCGCGATCTCACGGCGGCGATCCGCGCCCAGGCGGCGCAGGTTCTGGTCCCGCCCCGCTAAGCCGTTCGGGGCCGGTCTGCGACCCGGTCCGATCCGATCTTCATTGCAAGGTCGCGCTCTTGCGCTTCATCACCACCGGATGCGCCTGGGAAAGACGAACTCGTCATTCGCCGCTGGACCCTGTCCACCGCTCAGCGCGAAGGTCGCCGCCCGCAAGCGCGCGACGACCCCGCCCTTCTCCTCGCCCTGCATCGACATCGCCTCGCCCACCGCCAGCCGGACCGCGCGGCCCATGCGCCGCGTCGTCTCGCGGAAGATCAGCGCCACGCGCAGCGGATAGGACCAGTGGCTGACCATCTGGAACAGGCGCGAATTCTGTCCGTGGACAAAGACAGGCAGCACCTGCACCCCGGGCCGCAGCGCCAGACGCGACACGAAAGGATGCCAGGCCGCATCGGCCGCCTTGCGCGAGAAGGGCTTCTTTGCGGTGGCTACGCCGCCCGCCGGAAAGATCACGACGACATGGCCCTGATCCAGCCACTCGACCGCCAGCCGCCGGGTCTCGGCGCTGATGCGCCGCGCCTCGGCACCGGCCCCGAAATCGACCGGCAAGAGCACGTCCTTGGCTTCGGTTGGCTGGCACAGCAGGGAATGAACCATCAGCTTCACATCCGGTCGGACCGTCGCGATCAGATGCCCGATCATCAGCCCGTCGACGATGCCGAACGGGTGGTTCGCCACGACCAGAAGCCCGCCTTCGCGCGGCACGCGGGCATAGGAGCCCTCGGTGAATTCAGGCCAGAGATCCAGCTCGCGCACAGCGGCGGTAAAGATCTGCTCCTGCACCACCTGCGGGCGCTGCCGCCAGCTGCGGTACAGCCGCTCAAGCTTGTTGCGGCCCGAGGCGGCTTCGATCAGGCGGATCAGGCGGCGGCGGAAACGCGACTGCCCGTCATGGGCATAGGTGAAGACCACATCGCGCAGCGGCGCAGGCGGTGCCGGCAGCACGGCCAGCGCCTTATCCGTGTCGAACTCTTCCGCCCGCATCATCCCGGTCATGTCACACCCCGCGCGACTCATGCCGCGCCCGTCCGGCGCGGCTGGGGCGAGATATGCCCGCCGCGGATCACAGGAGAATGACGCCCCTGCAACAGGGCGCGGCCTCAGGCCCGCAGGGCCGCCGCCACCGCTGCCAGCGCCTTCTGACCGATCGCTTCAGCGCGATCCGCGCTGTCAGCCTCGGCATAGACACGGAACTCCGGCGCATTGCCCGAGGGGCGCAGGTGCAGCACCTCGCCACTTTGCAGATGCGCGCGCCAGCCGTCGGTGCGGTCGACCGAGGCAACCGGAGCGAGACCCGCAGCCGCCATGAGTGGCGCGGGATCGGCCTCGACACGCGACAGGAATGCCACCGAGACCGAAGACTCGACCCCCTGCAAGCGCAGCGTGGCGGTGAATCGGGCGGGCAATGTTGCGACCAGCCCCGACACCGACAGGCCGCGGGCCCGCGCGGCGGCAAGCGGGGCGAGCAGTGGCAAGAGGCAGTCGCGTGTCATCAGGGGCGCAAGCGGGCCAGTCGGCCCTTCCGCCGCAAAGCCCAGAAGAAATCCGCCATTCGGCTCATAGCCCACGGTTCGGGCGCCCGCCGCCGCCTCCATCGCCGCGATGACATAGGGCGAGCCGATCCGCGTGCGCCGCACCGAAAAGCCACCCATCAGGTCGACGCAGGTATTGGCCGAAACCGTGGTGGCCACCACATCGGCCCGCAGGGCCTGCGCCGTCAGCGCGCCCAGCACATCGCCCGGGACCAGACGGCCCGTCTCATCCGCCAACAGTGGCCGGTCGGCATCGCCATCGGTCGAGACCATCGCATCCAACCCATGCCCCGCGACCCAGCCCCGGAAGGCCTCGCGCCAATGATCCTCGACCGCCTCGGTATCTACTGGCACGAACTGCGCAGACCGGCCCAGCGCCACCGGCACGGCGCCGCACTCGGCCAGAACCTGCATCAACAGATCGCGCGCGACCGAGGAATGCTGCCAGACGCCGATGCGCAGCCCAGCCAAAGTACCGGCAAAGGCCTGCGCATAGCGCGCGGCAAAGGCGGGGGCCGCCGCCGCCCCATCGGACCAACCGCCGCTCTTGCCGCCTGCCGCAGCCCCCAGCCCGGACAGGATCGCCGCTTCCTCGGCCTTGGTGATCTCGCCCGTCGGCGTGTAGAATTTCAGGCCGTTGCGGTCGGCGGGAATATGGCTTCCGGTCACCATCACCGCTGCCGCGCCCGCCGCCATCGCGGCCATGGCCAGCGCGGGTGTGGGCAGCGCGCCGCAATCGGTGACATCCAGCCCCTCGCCCCGCGCCGTGCCCACGACCACTGCCGCCAGATCGGGCGACGAAGCGCGCAGGTCGCGGCCCACGAAGACCGCGCCTCCGGTCGGGCAGGCGCGCAGGAAGGCGCGGACATGGTCCGCCACCAGATCGGCGGTCAGCTCGGTCACCAGACCGCGCAGACCCGATGTTCCGAACTTGGGCGCCATACCCGCCTCCCTGATCCGCTCAAAGTTGGGCGGCCACCGCCTCGGGCACATCGAAATTATGCGTCACGGTCTGCACGTCATCGTCTTCTTCCAGAAGGTCGATCAGCTTCATCAGCTTCTGCGCCGTCTCAAGATCAACCTCGGTGCGGGTCTGCGGACGCCAGACGAGCTTCGACTCGGTCGATTCCCCCAGCGCCTTTTCCAGCGCATCCGAGACGGTCGAGAGGTCCTCGACCTTGCAATAGATCCAGTGGCCGTCCTCGTCGCTTTCAACGTCATCGGCCCCGGCCTCAATCGCCGCCATCATCACGTCATCGGCCGATCCGGCGCCAGCCGGATAGGTGATCTCGCCCACGCGGTCGAAGCCATGGCTAACCGAGCCGGTCTGGCCCATATTGCCACCCGCCTTCGAGAAATAGCTGCGCACGTTACTGGCAGTGCGGTTCATATTGTCGGTCAGGGCTTCGACGATAATGGCGATGCCGCCGGCGCCATAGCCCTCATAGCGGATCTCGTTATAGTCCGCCGCATCGCCCATCTGCGATTTCTTGATTGCGCGGTCGATCACGTCCTTCGGCATGGACTGGGCCTTGGCGGCCTTGACCGCCAGCCGCAGCCGCGGGTTCATGTCGGGATCGGGCATCCCCATCTTGGCCGCGACAGTGATTTCCTTCGACAATTTGGAAAACGCCGCCGAGCGCGCCTTGTCCTGCTTGCCCTTGCGGTGCTGGATGTTCGCCCATTTCGAATGGCCCGCCATGGCCTCGTACTCCGGTCATTTTTCGATGATGGGCTGCCTTACACCGGCCATGGGGGAACTGGCAAGCCCGGCCACCGCGCGGCCTGGGGCTATCGCCCGCGCAGCCGCAGGACGATGGCGAAAATCCACAGCACCACGCCCAGCCCGGCCACCCCGCCCGCAATTTGCCCGATGGTCTTCATCACATCGGCCCGGGTCAGGCCCTCTGCCGGGGTCAGGCCGGTAGTGGCGCCCCAGTAGAACAAGCCCGCCGCCGCCGCGACGGGGATCACCCCTGCCATGAAAAGCCGTGTCGATCTGCGCAAGACTTGGCCCCCCTTGCCCCCACTCCGCTTTCGGCCCCGAGGCCGGTCAGGCGGCCCTATCCCTCAACCGGTGCGGGCGAGGTGAAGACGAAGTCGCTGCCCGCCGGATCGGTGATCACCACCTCTGCCTGCGGCGCCAGCACCCCCTCGGCGCCCAAGGTCAGGAACAGTCCCTCGACCAGTTGCCGCAGGATGTTGGGCTTCTCCTCGACATGCACCGCATAGCCATAGCCCGGCCCGCAATCGCCCATCCGACCGACCGGCGCCTGCGCCCAGTTGACCTTGCACACTGTTCCATCCGTCAGTCGCAGCGACAAAGAGGTCGTGTCCAGCCGCACGCTCTCGGGCTGGACCGGCCCTTGCAGGGCGGCGCAGGCGGCCAAGGGAAGCAGACCAAGGAAGAGTATGGGGGAAACGCGCATCAGTTCACCTGGGGAAGAACGGGGGTCAGCGGCCACATCAACGGGATCAACAGCGACACGACCAGCATGATCAGGATGTTCAGCGGCAGACCGATCCGCACATAATCCGTGAAGCGATAGCCGCCGGGGCCATAGACCATCATATTGGTCTGATAGCCCACCGGCGTCGCAAAGGCCAGCGTGGCCGAGAACATCACCGCCACGGCGAAGGGGCGCGGGTCCAGCGCAAGATTTTCCGCCAGCTTGATCGCAACCGGCGTGTAAAGCACCGCAACGGCGTTGTTCGACAGGAATTCGGTCAGGATCAGACCGATCAGGTAGACGGTCAGGATCAGCAGGAAGGGCGGCAAATGCGCCATATAGGGCGAGGTCGCGTCGACGATCATCTGGACCGCGCCCGATTGCTCCAGCCCCTCTCCCACCGCGATCATCGCGAAAATCATCGCGAGAAGCCGCCCATCGATGAAGGAGAAGGCCTCGTCGCTGTCTACGCAATGGGTGACCAGGATCACGGCAACGGCCAGGAAGGCCAGCAGCATGATCGGCGCCACGTCCAGCGCCGACAACATGACCACCAGCGAAAGCGCGGCTATGGCGATGGGCGCCTTGGCGCGGCGGAAGGGACGAATCGACGGGCGCGAGACATCGACCAGATCCATGTCGGCGGCCAGACGCTGGATATCCTCGACCGCACCTTCCAGCAGCAGCGTGTCGCCGACCCGCACCACCAGATCGTCGAGTTGTCGGCCGATATTCTGATTGCGGCGATGCGCCGCCAGCACATAGACGCCATAGCGCCGCCGCAGGCGCAAATCGCCCAGCCGCTGGCCTTCCATCCGGCAGCCCGGCCCGATCAGAACCTCGACCGTCTCGGTCTTGACCGAAGACAGCTTGTCCACCGTGTGCACATCCTTGCGCTGCTGCAGGCCCAGCAGCTCGGTCATCTCGGTGCGCAGCACCACCCGGTCGCCGGGTTGCAGCCGCACCGGCGCCAGATCGCGCCGAAGACTTGCATCTCCGCGCAGCACGTCGATCAACCGCACACCATCGCGGCGGAACAGGTCGATCTCCTGCGGGGCCTGGCCGATCAGCGGGCTGTCTTCGGGAATGGCGACCTCGGTGAAATACTTCATCCGGCGCCGATCGCTCAGCAGCGTTCCCATCGACTGCCGGTCGGGCAGCAGGCGGCGCGAGAAGATCGCAAGGTAAAGCCCGCCGACCACCGAGACGGCAAGGCCCAGCGGGAAGATCTCGAACAGGCCGAAATGCTCCAGCCCCTTGTCATGCGCCACCCCGTCGACAAGGATGTTGGTCGAGGTGCCGATCAGCGTCATCATGCCCCCGAGAACGGTCATATAGCTGAGCGGGATCAACAGCTTGGACGGCGAGGTGCCGATCCTGACCGCCATCTGCATGACCACCGGGATCATCACGGCAACCAGCGGCGTGTTGTTCATGAAGGCCGAGGCCACCGCGACAAACGTGAACAGCACCGCAATCGTCAGAACGGGCCTTTCCCCGACATGCCGCTCAGCGGTGCCGATCACCATCTCGACCGCGCCGGTCCGCACCAGCCCGCCCATCACAAGGAACATCAGGGCAATGGTCCAGGGCGCCGAGTTCGACAGGATCGACCCCGCCTCCTTGATCGGCAGGATGCCCAGCACCATCATCGTCGCGGCACCGCCGATCGCCGTCACCTCGACGGGCATGGCCTCCAGCACGAACAAGGTGAACATGATGGCCAGGATCAACAAGGCCATCCAGGGCATGGCTTCAGCGGGCAGGGTCAAGCCGAACATTCAAGTCCTTGGTTAGGGTCCCGCGCCCCCGCCGACCGTTTTGCCGGAGAACGCGGCTGAACCAATGCCACACCAAACAACATGATAACAAGCGCCAGCCACAGGATCGGAGAAAACCTTTCCCCCAAAAGCAGCATCGCCCATAAGACGCCCGCTCCGGTGACGACATAACTGGTCTGTGCGGCAAAGACCGCACCCGCCCGCGCCGCCATCCAGACATAGGTGGCATAGAGAAGCGCATGGAGCGCGGACGAGGCGGCAAGCGCAAGTTCCGGTCGACCGACTGGCAAGGGCCAGAAGAACTGGCCCATCGCCAGGGTCACCGGCAGGCACAGCAGCAGCCCCGCGACCGAGGCGCCGAACATCGCCTGCACCGGGTCCATGCCCTCCATGCCATAGCGGGCGACATAGGTGCCCTCCAGCGCGTAGAAAAACGGCCCCACCATGGCCAGCGGCAAGAAGGCAACCATGGCGCGATCCGGCAGGCTCGCCCCGGGCAGGGCGATCATGGCAACGCCGGTCAGACCCAGCACAAGCCCTGCCAGTCGGCGCACCGAAAAGCGCTCGCTGCGCAGGATCAGCGCCAGCGGAAAGGCAATCAGCGGGACGGTCGAAATCAGAATCGACATGATCCCGGCGGGCAAACGGCTGACCGAGACATAGAAGGTGGCATTCGGCACCAGCGTGCCCAGCACCGCCACGACGATATAAAAACGCAGTGCGGCGCGGCGCAGCACCAGCCCACGGCCGCGCGCCAGGCTGATCGTGCCCAGAACCATGACGCAGACCACCAATTGCCAGAAGATCAGCCCGAAAGGCCCATGGCCGGATTGCGTGGCGATCTTGCCCAGAGGCTGGGTCGCGCCCCAACCGATCCCGACCCAGACGAGTATTGCGGGCATCAGCCAGCGGTTGCTCACGGGGCGGCCTCCTGCAAGCGTCCGCCCTGGCGCACCATGGCGACCCGAAGCGCACGACCGGTCTTGTCGTCGGTCTCGACGAAGACGCCTGACAGCGTCGCCGCGCCATTGGCGGGTTCGAAACGCGCCTTCGACATGCCGGTGACAAAGCGGCGCATCGGTTCAAGCTTCTCCATCCCGATCACCGAGTCATAATCGCCGCACATGCCGGCATCGGTCAGATAGGCCGTGCCGCCCGACAGGATCTGTGCATCGCCCGTCGGCACATGGGTATGGGTGCCGACGACAAGGCTCGCCTGCCCGTCGCACCAATGCCCCATGCCCATCTTCTCACTGGTCGCCTCGGCATGGACATCGACGATCGCCGCCGTGACCGCCCGGCCCAAAGGATGCGCCTTCAAGACCGGCTCGATGGCCGAAAAGGGGTCGTCGAAGGGTTGCTTCATGAATACCCGGCCCAGCACCTGCACCACCAGAACCTTGCGCCCGCCCGGCGCATCGAAGACCCGCGCGCCATGCCCCGGCGCGAGTTTGGAATAATTGATCGGCCGCAGGATGCGCGGCTCCTGCTCCAGCAGGGGCACGATGTCCTTCTGGTCGAAGGCATGGTCGCCCAGCGTCACCACATCCGCGCCCGCCGCCAGCAACCCCTTGGCATGGTCCGCCGAAAGACCCATGCCGCCGGTGGCGTTCTCGCCATTGACCACGATGAAATCGAGCCCCCACTCCGCGCGCAATCCGGGCAGCCGGTCCGCCACCGCCGCGCGCCCGGCCCGCCCCATCACATCGCCCAGAAACAAAAGCCGCATCGCATCCGCAGGGCTCCCGCCCGCGCGGCCCCCTGCCCCTTCATCTTGGTCAAAATACTCTGCGGGGGTCCGGGAGTGCAAAATCCCCGAGGACCGGCCACAATCCCCTTCGCCTTAGGCCCCCGCCCCCGCCCCCGCAAGCCCCGCGCCGACGCTTTCCCGCCGCAAATGGCCCATCCCCCTTTGATGCGCGCATCCGCCCGCCTACCTTGGCCCGCATGCAGACCCTGCCCGCCCCGCTCGCCACCTGGATCGCCGCCCGCGGCTGGGCCCTGCATCCGCATCAGACCGAGATGCTGGCGCGGGCCGACGAACCCGCCAGCCTTCTCATCGCGCCCACCGGCGGCGGCAAGACGCTGGCGGGCTTCCTGCCGACCTTGGCCGAACTCGGCGCCTCCCCGCCGCCCGGGCTGCACACCATCTATATCTCACCGCTCAAGGCGCTTGCCGCCGACATCCGTCGCAACCTGCGCACCCCGATCGAGGGCGCCGGCCTGGCGATCCGGGTCGAGGACCGCACCGGCGACACTTCCGCCACCCAGCGCAAACGCCAGCGGGTCGATCCGCCGCATATCCTGCTGACCACGCCCGAAAGCCTGGCACTTCTCCTCAGCTACCCCGACGCACCACGGCTCTTCGCATCGACCCGGCGGGTGATTCTGGACGAGCTGCACGCCCTGGCCGAAACCAAGCGTGGCGACCAGCTCATGCTTCTTCTGTCGCGCCTGCAAAGCCTTGCCCCCGGCCTGCGCCGCGTCGGCCTGTCGGCCACGGTCGAAGACCCGCCCGCATTGGCCCGCTTTCTTTCCTCCGACACCCGCATCCTTCTGGCCGATCCCGGACCCGACCCCGACATCGCGATGCTGGAAACCGCCGAGCCTCCGCCCTGGGCCGGGGGGGGCGGGCGCTATGCCATTCCGGCCATTCTCGCCCAGGTCCGCGCCCACACGACCACGCTGATCTTCCACAACACGCGCGCCCAGGCTGAACTGTTCTTCCGCGATCTGTGGATGGCGAACGAGGATGACCTGCCCATTGGCATCCACCACGGCTCGCTTGCCCGCGAACAGCGCGAACGGGTCGAGCAGGCCATGGCCGAAGGGCGGCTGCGCGCCGTGGTCTGCACCGGCTCGCTCGATCTGGGCATCGACTGGGGCGATGTCGATCTGGTCATCCAAGTCGGCGCGCCCAAGAACGTCAAACGGCTGGTGCAACGCATCGGCCGTGCCAATCACCGCTACAACGCACCCTCCAAGGCGCTGCTGGTACCCGCCAACCGCTTCGAGGTGGTGGAATGTCAGGCCGCGCTGCAAGCGGTGCGCGACCATGACCTTGACGGCGACCCGCGCCCGGACGGGCCGCTCGACGTCCTCTGCCAGCACATTCTGATCACCGCCTGCGCCGGGCCTTTCGCGGCCGACGCGCTTTACGCCGAGGTTGTGACCGCCGGTCCCTATCGCAACCTGACCCGCGCCGGTTTCGATGCCACGCTCGATTTCGTCGCCACCGGCGGCTACGCCCTGCGCGCCTATGACCGCTGGCAGCGGCTGAAACTGTCCGACGGGGTCTGGCACCTGCGCGACCCGCGCGCCGCCGCCCTGATCCGCCAGAACCTTGGCACGATCATCGATACCGAGACGCTGAAGGTCCGCCTGCGCGGCCGCGGCGGCGCGCCTTTGGGAGAGGTCGAGGAATTCTTCGCAGCCTCTCTCACCCCCGGCGATACTTTCCTGATGGGGGGCGAGATCGTGCGCTACGAGGGGCTGGACGAAATGACCGTCGAGGTCAGCCGCGCCCCCGGTCGCCCGCCCAAGGTGGCGGTCTTCGGCGGCACGAAATTCGCCACCTCCACCCAGCTCTCCGACCGCATCCTGCGGATGTTCCAGCAGAGCAGCTGGCCCGAATTGCCCAAGCACACCGCCGACTGGCTGGCGCTTCAGGCCCGGGTCTCGCACCTGCCGGAACCGGGGCGGCTTCTGCTGGAAAGCTTCCCGCATGAGGGGCGCGAGCATCTGTGCATCTATGGCTTTGCCGGACGCAATGCCCAGCAAACGCTGGGCCTTCTGGTCACCAAGACGATGGAAGAGGCAGGCCTCGCGCCCCTTGGCTTTGTCGCCACCGACTATGCCACGCTGATCTGGGGGCTGGAGCCGGTCACCGACCCCGCCCCTCTCTTCGCGCCCGAAACCCTGCGCCACGGTCTCGACACCTGGTTGCAGGGCAATGCCCTGATGAAGCGCAGCTTCCGCAATGTCGCGCTGATTTCGGGGCTGACCCCGCGCAACCATCAGGGCAACCGCAAGACTGCGCGGCAGGCGACCTTCTCCTCCGACATCCTCTACGACACGCTGCGTCGCTATGACCCTGACCACCTGCTGTTGCGGATCACCCGCGACGAGGCGATGCGCGGCCTGATCGACTTCTCCCGAATCGAAGGCCTGCTTGCCCGCACCCATGGCCGCATCGACCTTTTGCGCCTGCCCCGCGTCACGCCGCTGGCGGCGCCGCTGTTCCTGGAACCCGGCAAGGTGCCGATCCATGGCGCCGGGCGCGAAAGGCTAGCCGAAACTGCCGCCCAGGCGCTGATGGAAGCGGCCGGGCTGGCGCAAGACCCTGCGCGGCTGGCCCCCCCGGGCCAATGAGACCCGGAGTCCCTTCGGGTCCTCGGCGGGACAGCGCCGCCCCCCCCCGGCACGCCAACAACAAGGTGAAAGCCAGAGCGTGTTTTCTGCGCTAGACTGCCTGAAAAATATGTCGAGCAGGACAGACCCAATGAAACGCCTCCCCCCGCGCGCCGTCGGCGCCTGCCTTGTCTTGGCGATCCTTGCCGGTTGCGGCCCCCGCCACACGCCGCAGGAATGTATGGAGCGGGCGATGTATTTCGAATCGAACCGCTCAAGCCGCGACGGGATGATCGCGGTCGGCTCGGTGGTGATGAACCGGCTGGAATCGGGGCGCTATGCGCGGGATGTCTGCGGCGTCGTCGGCCAGAGGAATCAATTCGCCCCGGGCGTGATGACCAAGAAGATGAACCTCAGGACCGCGCCATTGATCCCCGAAGCCGCCAGCGCCGTTCTGGCAGGCGAGCGGCACCCGCTGATCGCAGACGCCCAGTTCTTCCATACCGCCAGCTACCGGGCGGGCTACAACAACATGCATTATGTCCTGACCACGGGCGGCAATGCCTTCTACGAAAAGCGCGACCCTGAACTCGTCACCCAAGCCGTGCCCGTGGCTCCGACCGAAGGTCTGACCGGCCCGCGTCTCTCTGCAAGCGCTCCGCCGCCTGCACCCTGGTTGCAATAGGCCTGCGGACGCCCCCTCTTCGGCCCTTGCCAGCGGCGCGGCCTTCGGGGCAGATCGGGCCTATGCACCATGTCCTGACCCTTGGCCCCGAAACGCTGCACGCCCTGCCCTCGGGCGCGCTTTCCTGGCCCGCGCAAAAGGTGCTGGTGGTCTCGGACCTGCATCTGGGCAAATCGCTGCGTCTCGCCCGGCGCGGCGGCGCGCTTCTGCCGCCTTATGAGGGGCAGGCGACGCTGGACCGCCTGTCGGCCGAAATCACGACATTTGCCCCCGCAACCGTGATCTGTCTCGGCGACAGTTTCGACGACCTTGCCGCCGCCGACGAGCTGCCGAAACCGGAGGCGCTGCTTCTGACGGGGATGATGGCCGGACGCGACTGGATCTGGATCGAGGGCAATCACGACCCCGGCCCGCTGACCCTTGGCGGCAGCCACCGGGCCGAGTTGCAGATCGGCGCGCTGAAGTTCCGCCACATCGCCACGCCCGGCGCGCGGCTCGAGATCTCGGGCCATTACCACCCCAAGGCCAGCCTGGCCGGGCGCAGCCGCCCCTGTTTCCTGGCCGATGCAGACCGCATCCTCATGCCCGCCTTCGGCGCCTATACTGGCGGGTTGCGCTGCGACGCGCCGGTGCTGGACGCGCTGATGCAGGCCGGTGCGCTGGCCGTTCTCACCGGCCCGAAAGCGCTGGCGATCCCGATGCGGCTCTAGCCTTCCTTTATGCTGTGAGGCCTTCTGGTTCTGGGAGGTGGTTTGCGCGGCATGCGGCGGTTAGGGTGTTTGCGAGGA
>NZ_JBGTYM010000010.1:0-111798 GCF_044142105.1 Neotabrizicola paludis | reverse complement strand
CAGTTGATCAACGGCCCGCCATGGCGTCACGCCGTTGCGGCCATTGCCCTCGTTCACGGCGCGGGGCGACAGGCGGACTTGCACCGCCGTGCCAGAGCCGTCAGCGTAATAGGTAAAGGCCGGAGCGAACGGCACCCCAGACGGCTGGAACGGCTTGTTCAGCGAGACACGGGTAACTGCCGGGTTTGGCGCACCGAGAACCATCGTCGGCACAGGGGCAGACACGCCGGATGCCACGGTCCAGACGACAATCTGTTCCTCTGCGGACGTGACCTGAGACGACCCCTGCCAGCGATAATGCCCAACCCCGATGAAGGTCAGTTCCGCGAAGTTGCCAGAGGTCGGGATGCCATTGGCATTGGCCGTGCGCGAAGCCAGAAACCGCGTGCCGACAGGCGGTTCGGCATAGACGTCAACCTGCGGGCGCTTGCGGTTCGCGTCCTCGGGCCGCTCAATAACGGTCCATTGAGCATTGGCCAGCGCGAACGCACCGCCGCCGCCATGACGAAAGCCAATGCCAAGCCCGATGCCAATCCGCATCTTGCACCTCGTTCAGATTGTGGGGGAGTTCAGCCGGTGATGGCTGCGGAGAGGGTTGCGGCCTTATCGGCGCATTCAGCCAGGGCGCGGCGATCCCGGCCCCAGAGGATTTCCACGTCCCGGTCAGACAGCGCCCGGTCGGGCAATGTCACGGGCCGGTCACAGGGGATGGTCAGGGACGGCGGCAGGTCATTGGATTTCGCGGAGACGCCGCACCCGGCTAGCGGGCAGAGCATCAGGCACAGAAACAGGTTCCGCATTCGCCATGTCCTCCAATTCGCGGGCCAGCCGGTCGCGTTCGGCCTGCGCAATCAGGCGCGCCGCTTCCAGCTTGGCCGTGGCCTCGCGCGCGGCCTCTTGGGCGGCTTCGTAGCGGGCCTGTAGCGCGGCTTTGCCGTCCGCCCGGCCCTTGGCGTAGATCGACCCAGCCAGCGCCACGCAGAAGGCCAGAAACAGGGCGTAGCGGGTCATTCAGAACCTCATGGATTGGGCGGGGCCGAAGCCCCGCGCCGTTGGTCATGATGCATGGGGTCCGCCAAAATGATGCGTGTCGATGGTTTTTCCTGTCGAGTTCAGTATATATACCGTCCCGCCCTCTACCTCTTTCCAGCACATGCCATCTGGCCGGAGAGAGAATGACAGCGAGTCCCCCTCGATCCTGACGTGATCGGTCGGGTATATATTCACCACCCCCTTATTGACGTGTTTGACTGTGAGTTCATAGTTGTTCAGTTGCATTTCGATCTTCCTTCGATCTTGCCCGTTGACCCTCGGGCTGGGGACCGGCTCATGCCGAATTCTTCATCCGCCCACCCACTCCATCAGCCGCAGCGTGCCAGTGTCGCCTTCTTCCACGCGCAGGACGCAATCCACGGGTTCGCAATAGGTGCCGTCCGGCGGCGTGATGATCAGCGCGTCCGCCTGCTGCCCTTCGCCGTACTCGAACATGGCCGAGACGGTCAGGTGCGGAAGGTGCAGCGCAACGGGGCGCTCGTCGCCATATCCGTTGCTCAGGTCATTGTTCATCTCGATCACGGCCACCACGGGGCTATCCCCCTCGCGGATCGTGACCTTGGTTCCGCTTATGCTGATCGTGTCGGCCCAGAGAGGCAGGGCGACCAGAGCGAGCGCGCAGAGAAGCGCAAGGGCGAGGCAGGCGCGGGTCATAGCGCCGCCTCAAAGGTCCGCGCATAGCCCGCGATCAAGGCCGCCCTGTCCGTTCCGTTGATGATCCGGCGGGCGTTCACATAGTCGCCGGGAAGATAGTCCGACAGCTTCTTGCCGGTGAACCAGCCTTCCAGCATCCCGCGCAGCATGATCACGGCAGCGATCTCGGGCCGCAGCGCAAGGTCGGGATCGCGGATCAGATCAATGCCCAGCTTCGCTCCGGCGCGCAGGTAATTCGCCCGCCCGGTCAACTGCACATAGCCACGCCCCCGGAACAGGAAGCCGTCCCCGGATTGCGTGTTGCCAAGGCGTGCGCCGACGGCAGTGCCAGGCTCGTATTTGTCGAAATAGGCCCGCTTGCCGTATTCCGTGATCGGCCGCATGGTCGCGGCTGTTTCATGAAAATCCGTCGCCAGCATGTAAGCACGAAAGGTCTTGGGCTGCCCTTCTGTCGCGGCAAGGACTGTGCCGACGCCATCCACCTGCGCCTGCGTCATCTTCCCGCCGAACAAGGGGCGGATCAGGGCGTAATTCATTTGCGCATCCTCCGCCAAAGGATATTCGCGCCGCAGATGGCTGCGACCACGATCAGAGCCGACAGCGCGCCAGCCCACCATTCCGCGCTCATCAGCATGTCCGCGTGCCCTCGTCGCCGTTCCAAGTGCGGATCGTCGGGTCTTGCGCGCCGATCTGACTGCAGATGACGTAGGGTGGAAAAATGTGCGGATGGCCGGTGGAAGGCGAAGGACCAAGCGTGTAGGGCTGCCCCAGCTTCGGCAGGTCAAAGCCACTCGCGCTAACGCCCGCCAGCTTCGCCTTGATTGTCTTCCACTGTTCCGGCGTTGGAGCATCGCCCATCGCCGCCTCAAAGCCTTCCAGCCATGCCTTGAATTCGTTCAGCGTCATTTCATCACCCATGCGATAAGGAGGATCAGCGCGACCCCGACCAGCCCCACGCGGATGCGGTGCCAGAAGTCGCACATGCTGCTGCGGCTTTCCCGCAGAACGATGGTTTTAACCTTCATTCGGGCCGTCCCCGGGCAGGCGGCCCTGCCCGATGCGCCGAAGGACAACCTCAATGATCGCCGGGCCGAAGACCCCGACGAAGTAGCTGGCAGAAGCCCCCGCCCCGACTGCCGGGATCAGCTCGGGCGAAATCCCGGTGAACTTCGCCACGATGGCCGTTGCCAGCGTCCCGGTGCCCCCGGCCACAAGAGCGCCCATGGCGATCTGCCGCAGCGCCGCCCGTGGCCTGACCTTGACCGCAAGGGCGGAAGTCACGCCCCCCGCCGCGCCCCAGCCCGCCGCCGTCACCACCCCGGACGCGATCACGCCGCGCCACACGTCCTGCCAGAAGGTCGTATCGTTCATTACGGTTTCCTATGGTCAGGAAGGTTCGGCGTTCTGCGCCTCTGGGACCGGCGCGAAGGTCAGGCGCCCTTGCGCGAGGGCTTCCACGATGCCCAGCCATGCGGCCACCTGCGGGGCTGCAAGGGCGGGCAACTGCGCTGCTTGGGCGATCTGTGCGGAAATGGCTGCAAAGTCCCTGGGATGCATGGGCTGTCCTTATGCTCCGATGAGATTGAGGGCGACGAGCGCGGCATGGATGCTGGCCGCATCGACCGCCACGCCGGTCTGCTTTGCGATGGGCGTAGCGTTGTAGAAGGCCAGCCGGGGCACAGACCCTTGCCCATCCCAGCGGAACGCCACCTGCCCGAAATTCACCGAACCCAAGATGCCGTCCGACGAAGCGTCGCCAGTGGTCAGGCCGATGGTGTTGCCGTCGCTGGACATGTAGGCCCCGGACCATGCAACCTTATGGCCCGCGCCGAGATAGACCGCGTTGTTGTTGGTATAGACGCCCGCCGACAGGTTGAGGCCCGTCACGAAATAACCGTCCGCGTATAGAAGGCTGGCCGGGGCGCGGGCCAGCACAGACCCGCCGCGCAGGCGCGCCACGTTCCCGCCCGCAACAATGGCATCCGCATCCGACAGGATGCCAGTCCATGACTGGTGCCCCCATACGGACTTGCCGATGCCCAGCATGAAGTCAGCCGGATAGGACGGCAGGACCACCACCCCGGCGGCAAAACTGCCCGTGGTTGCTATCCCCGTCCCACCGAAGGTCGCGGAAAGCTGAAATGTATCCGTCGCCGCATTGACGACATAGTAGGTGTTCCCGCTCGTGAACCCGCCCGGCAAAGTGCCCGTGCCGGTGTAAATCCGCATCGCCATGCCGTTGTAATAGCCATGCCCCGCCCGCGTCAGCACGCCCGGGGTTGCGATGGTAATGGCGCTGATCGCCTCATAGGCCGGTGCGCCCCGCGTTGGCACCACATCGGGAACCAACTTCAGCCCGACGAAATCACGCGTACCGCCCATGCCAGCCTTGAGGCCGTTTGACCCCCAGCGGTTGCCGACATTGATTTCGTAGCCGATGGTATGGCCGCTGGAATAGGTATCGCCCAGAGCCAAAGCTGGGCTATTCGCCCCGCCCCATCCGCCGAATGCCGAGCCGCCGGTCAGGTTGCGATGCGTGACCCAGGAAGTAAGGCCGGTGTCAAATTGCCCGTTTGGCGTGGCCGCGGTGACCTGCAACTGGATAAGGCCAAGGCCATACGTCCCGTAGCCGCCCGTCCGGGTCCAGTCATAGGCAAAAGCCCCGTTGTAGAGCGATCCGGTTATGCTGGGCCATTGGGTCGGTGCCCAGGTCGTGACTTCCGACCCGGCGCGCTTCCATGCGCCAGAGGCCCCCGTGGGGGCAGATGCGGGCGCGATATACCGGGGGTCATTCGCGCTGATCTTGGCCGACAGGTTGCTGGCATCCCAGACCCACGGGATATAGGCCGCGTCCCGCATCAGAGCGGCGCTGTATTGCAGCGTCGAAAGCGCAGCGAGGGCCGTGGAGTCGGCGACAGATGTCTGGTTCAGGACGGCTGCGGCGGCTTCGGCGGCTTCCTTCGCAGCAACGGCTTCCGCCACCTGTGATGGGGTCAGGACCGGCGTCGCGATATCAATGCAGTCCTCAAAGGCGACGGATGGCCCAAGGTCTTCCGGCACATTGAAGCGCCACCGGATATTCCCGCGCGCTGCCGAAGCAGTCGCGTCATAGACGCCGGGATAGCAGTCGAAGTCTGCCCACCCACTACCATCGGTCAGCGTCGTGAATTCGTCCGGCAGAAGCGTATAGCCATCATAGGCAACAGTCGGCCCGATCCGGCGAAACACGATATGCGCAGAGGTCAAATAGCTGCCATCGGGCAGCGCGACCGCGCCCGTCACATTCACAAGCATGTCGGATATTCCCTTAGGGCCAGATAATCTCAGGCAGTGAGGCGATCAGCGCCTCAGGCGTCGGAACAGGGTCAGGCGGCGAAGCCCAGAGCGCGTAGACCGTGGCCCAGACATCATCCCGCCAAGCGATGAAGGCCGCTGCTTCCGCAGCCCAAACCGGGTTCGTGCTAGCGGCGTAAGATGCACAGGAGGTGCCGCTATCGTAGAGACGGGCAACTGCCGTGGCATCCACATAGGTCTGCACTGCACGGCGATAGTCCTCTTGCGTAAGGGGCGCGCCGTCAGCCTCAATCATAGTGACTGCCCCAGTCTTCGCGGAAACGCTGGGGATCATCATAGATTGCCGCCTCCGATCATAGGCGTTAGTTCAAACGCCGCCGCCGCCCCTATTACCCGGAACTGGAGCGCGTTTGCGCTTGACGGTACAGTCAGTGTTCCAGCCGTGGTGCCGACAATGAAACTCCCTGTCCGCAAGTCGATACGGCCAAACTGCGCCCGGAAATTCCCGGAAAATCCGCCAATGACGGAACCGAACATTGCTTGATAGCTGCCCCACGACGACCCGTTGTTGGCCGAAAACCTGACCTCAAACGAACTTGAGTTCGGGAAGTCAGTGAGAAGGAAGAATTCCAGTATTTTCACATCATCCAGATCGGTAATGATCGTCGCTATCGGCAAAAGTCGCGTTCCGTCGAGTGCAAGCGGGCTGATCTTGGGGGCATCTGGCGCGCCCTCCGCAATGGCGATGGAGTTCTCAAACGCCGCCGCCGCCTTCTCGTCAGTCCAAGGCTTCCCCGCCGTGAGTTCTGCCCACGGGGGATCGGTCCAATCTGCCATGCTTCACCTATTGGATAAGATAGGGCTGTGAGCCGTCAGGCATCAGTCCCGTCGCTTCCTCTGCCATCCAGCAGCCGAAAGCCTTTTCTTCATCGGTTGCGCTGGCATAGTCCGGCGCATCGGCAGGCATGATCACGGCAAACCGCCCGATAAACCGATACGATTGCAGCTTGAGCCGCAGCGTGTGGCCCGGCTTCGTGTCATCCACTGCGATTGCCTGCCAGCGGGTCGAAAGCGGGTTGCCCTCACTGTCGATCAGCGCCCGCGTCGTCACATCGAACACATCGCCGTTGTTGATCGACCGGCGCACGCCGCCGTCATGGCTATCAAGATCGAGCGACAGATACTGCGGCACCAGCCGGTAGCGGAGAAGCAAGCGCGCCGCCAAGCGGATCGCGTCCGTCTCGCGCGTTATCCAGTCCGCGAAGATCGTCAGCGTCTTGGCCGACCCTGCCGCCGCCTCACTCTCCACAAAGCCGTCGATATGCAGCCGCAGAAGCCGGTAGTTCTCGGGCTTCCCTTGGTTAAAGGGGCTGCGTCCGTCGAAGTAGACCGCAACCCGCGAAATCTGCGCCTGCGTGTCATCGCTCACGAAAGCCGAACCTGCGACGATAGAGGCGCCATCCGTCAGGATCGTCGGAGCTACATCTGGCGGGCGATTGGCCAACAGGGGGATCGTCTGTTGCCGCTCATCCCACCAGAGCGAAAAGCTGCCCTGTTGGCAAAGCTGGCCCAGAAGGTCGCCAACGGCGGTCGGTGAAACGACCGTCCGCGTCGCCTTCTGCGTCGTCATGAAGTTGAAGCCTTCTTCATTCCATTGGGCGCTGTCCCGATAGCCTGCGGGGATCAGGGTGTGGTTGTCGATCAGGTCAGCCGCTACAGCCCAATGCTGGATGCGCTCATATCGCCCGACCCGCGAAACCGCGTCGTCAACCTGATGCTCTTCTGCCGTGCTGCCCAGCACTCCCCGTACAATGCCGCTCATCGTCCGGTAGCCGTCGCCGTCCAGCGTGTGGCCGGAATACTGGATGATCTCCGACCCGATCCGCAGATACTTCCGCGATCCGGTGTTGCCGCAGGCTTTGTCCAGATCGGCGGCATGAGCCGAAACCCGAACCGTGGTTGTTGTGGCGTTCAGTTCATTGACCAGCGCCGCGCCGATCTCGGGCGGGAATTTCGCGTCCTTTGCTTCCGCCAGCCGCAGAGGGTCGGTCGCCGTGACCGAAACCTTGCCATCCGCGTCCGGCCCGGAGACTGCCGCGATGATGTAATCCCGGCGCTGCATGTCCTCCAGCGCCTGCCCGTGGTAGCCGTCCCAGACCGAAATCAGCGCCCCAGTGTAGAAGGCATTCCGCGCCCGCCAGAGCGCCCAGAACGGCGCCGTATTCCGGTTCGTCCGCAGGTCGCGGTAATAGTCCCCGACCGGATCATCCCAAGGCCTGTCCTGAAAGCTGATCGTTACCGAAGACCCCACGCCCAGAGGAGAAACTGCCGAACGCTGCGCCCCGATATTGATCTCGCTGGATGCGGTCGAAACGCTGGACAGCAGCGGAATGGCGTTGGTGCGGATATCCTCGCCCGTCCGCTGATATGTCGGCATGATCGCCGCGCCGTCCTGGCAGAACATCCATGTGATGCTGCCCGCCGTGTTGATGTTCGTCTGGTCGCCGCAGGTTCCCCAGGTCTGGTAGCAGTAAGGCCCGCCAGAGGCCGTGCACGGGGATACGCCATAGCGCAGGCCGCAGCGCTTCTGGCGCAGGCCGACATACTGGACCGGGCGGCGCGTCAGGCTCATTCTGTCGGCCCCACATGAGCTTCGCCCTGAACCTGCACTCGCATCAGGTTTTTGATGCCCATACGCTCAGGGACGATATCTCGCGAGGTAAGGACATAGCCGACATCATCGGGATAACCCTCAGGGCGCAGGGCGGCGAAGAATGGCAGCTCGCGGGCTGACAGCATGAACGGGAGAAAGTTCTTGCGCGTCCAATCTTCAGCGATGTGCGCCCAAGTTGCCTGAAAGGGCCGCGATGTCGATGTGATCGACCGGCCCATGATCTGTCCCGTGACGCTCTTGTTCGTTTCAAAGGTCGTTGACCGCACCAGGTCCAAGGCCGGGATTTCCGAATAGGCGGGTTGCGGCATAACCAGCATCTTTCCGGCGGCAAGAACCCCAATCAGGGCCTGCCCGGAAAGCGTCACCCGAACCCCCGTTGCGGTGACCGGGCGAAAAGCCACCATCAACGCCGTATCTGTCTCAGGGCTGATCGGATCGTGGGCATTCACCCAGCTTCCGCCTGTGTAGACCTGAACCGTGGCCGTCACGCCTTCCGATCCGATGGAATGAGCCGCGATAGCAACGCAGTCGATTTCTGCCGCCGTGAAGGTCGCGGTCAGCGTCGCGCCCGCCGCAGGCCGCCACCAGGATACTGTATCCATGGACTGCGCGCGCTCAGCCTCAAAACCCTCATCTTCCGAAGTGGCCGAGAACGATCCTGACAGCAGCAAGTTATCCCACAGGATGCGGGACAGCGTGAGCGGCCTGCGGAAAACGCGCTCGTCGCTGCGGAATTGGTCGGTCATGTAGATCATGCGGCAACAAGCCTCGCGTCTACGCGATAGCCCCGCGCGGCGGCTTCGTTCAGTTGAGCAATGACAGCCTGCACTGTCGTCATTGTGTCTGCCGAACCGCCGGTGAGGGCGATATCAACGCGCTGGATCGGCAAGGCCGGGGCCGCCGCGCCAGCAGACCCAGCGCTTGCTGATCCGCCGCCGCCACCGTTCATGCTGGCCGACTTGATAGATGCGATCATCGCGCCGGTTTTTGCCAGGGACATTGCCGTGAAGGCCGCAGCAACAGGCGGGCCGCCGATCTTCATACCCTTTTCCCAAGCCGAAACCGCAGACGACCATCCATCCACAACCGCCTGCGCGATTGCCGCCGCCTGGCCGATGCGGAACAGCTTCTTGTTTTCGGTGTTCATGAGCGACGACAGGTCACCGAACGCGCCGGACCAGCCGGAAAGCTTCTCCTCCATCGCCGCCCGATCGAGCGCGCGCATCTTGTTGTTGAAGTCCGCCTGCGCCTGAAGACGAAGCGCGTTATACTCCTGTTCAGTCAGCAGGCCCTTGTTAAGAGCCTCAGCAAGAACCGCGTTCCGTTCTTCGTAGAGCGTGCGCAGTTCCTCAGTTTCGGTCTGGAAGTCCTTCCGCAGTTTGTCGAGACGATCCTTCGTGTCGTCCTTCTTCCCGCCGCCACCGCCGCCCCCCTTCGACTGCTGTTTGTTCCAATCAGAAATCAACTGATCGACAGTCTGGCGGCCGAATTCGCCGTACCCTTTCTGATTGGAGGTGCGAGGGTCTCCACGGGCGCCGATCTGCCCGTAGCTCATAGAGTCAGCAAGGTTCATCAGGCTGACAGCTTGCGCCAGTGACACGCCAAGACTGGCAGCAAGGCGTTCCGCTTCAGATGCCGCGCTGGCAATTCCCGACGCCATATCAACCGACGCCAGATCAGCCGCCGCCTTTGCGCTGTCATTCAGGCCCTTGTAGACCTTCTGAACCTCCGGCGGCATAGCCTCGTAAGTGTGGTAGATGTCAATCAGAAGTGCAGAAAGGCGGTCTGCCGCGCGCGTCTGGTCTTCAACGCCCTTCGCGTCGCGAAGGTCAGCCATCGCCGCTGCCAACTCGCGGGCCTTCTCAGCGGGAAGGTTATAGGCGCTCGCCAGAAGCGCAAGCGTCTTGCCCGCCCTATCCCCTTGGCGAACCATTAGGTCAATGCTCTGGATAAATGCGTTGTCGGTATCTGCGAGGGCGGCCCGCAGCGCGGTCTGCGCTTCGGCCATCTCGACGCCATAGATCGCCTTCGCAGCCCGCAGGGCTTCTTCGGCTAGCTCCCCGTATTTCAGCTTGGCATCGACCAGTGACATGCTAGCGACCTGCTGCGCCGCCTGTGCTGCGCTGGTAGCCTCTTTCAACCGGTCAAGGGCGCCGGCAGCTTCCTCGGAACTCTTGCCCATCCCAAGAAGCATGGGAATGATCGCAGCGCCAACCGCGATGCCAGTGCCAATCCATGGCACCACAGTGCCTAGCGACCCTCCAAGCATGGAAAACGCGCCTGCCGCCTGTGGGGCTTGCTGCGCGACCGCACGAAGCCACCCGATCATCGGGCCAGAGACAAACACGTCCTGAATTTGGTAGCCAACCTGGTTGGCGATCATTCCGAACTTGCCGACGCCCTGGCCCGCCGCCTTTGACGCCGGATCAACCGTCAACATGCTGGCGCCAAGCTTCTGCGCCATGGCCGCATATTGGGCCTGCGTGATCACCCCGAGTTGCAAGGCGTCGTCTAGCTGTTCGACCGCAGCCTCATACCGCTTCGACGCTGCAAATAGCGGGTCGTAGGACGCCCGCAGACGGTCAATCGCGGTCTTCGACTGATCGAACATCTGGAAGGCGCTGGCCGACTTCTCAGCCGACTTCCCCAGACGATCGGTGAAGCCGGTCAAGGCATTGATCCGGTTTTGCACTTCGGACGTTGTGCCGACCATTGCCCGGAATTGGCGGTCAGCTGTCGCGGTCGCAGAATTCAGGCGGCCAAGCGTGCGCTCGGCTTTCGTGACCGCATCCGTCAGGGGGCTGACATTGCCACCCACAGTAATGACGATATCGCCGTCGGCACGTGCCATCAGAACCCACCTGTATCGTTGCCGTCGAGCCAGCCGACGAATTCACGCTTGTCTGCTTCGGAAAGGCGGCCAGCACCTTTGGCCGGGTTCAGCGTTTCAACCAGCCACCAGAAATGACGCGGGGGCATCGCCCAGAACTCGCTTGGCGCGATCTGGAATTGCTTCACCGCGATCTGGAAGGCGTCCTTTACGAAGCGTCGGGCTTTCCCTCGGGGTCGATCTTCCCTTCCCCGCCCTTGGGCGCATCGCCCATCAGCAGATCGACCAGCGCGAACACCGCGCCAGCGAAGTTATCTCCATCATCTGCCTTGCCCATTGATCCGACGAGCTGCGCATGCACTTCCTGATCGGAGACCTTGCACCCGGCAAATCGCAACATCTCGCCAAGGCATCGAGCCATCTTGAAGAAGCGGGGCTGATGAAGCCAACCTAGGATTTCGCCAAGCGGGGCAATTTCCTCGATCCGCTCACCAATCTGAAAGGCGCGAGTGTCAGGGATGACATACTCCGCGTCTTTCCATGTGATCTTCACCTCAGCCATCAGACGGGGGTCCAGGTGATCTCGCCGGACGAGGCGATGGTTGCAGAAAACTCTGTCGCGTCGTCATGTGGGGCCGTGATTTCCAGAGACGAGAAGTGGAACTGGCCCGCAGCCGTTCCCATCCCGTCGATGCGGATTTCATAGTCGCCCAAAAGATCGGTCGTCACGCCCAGCGCTTTGCCGATGAGCGAAGTCCCCTTGATGATCCCGGAAACGGACATTTCCACAGACCGGACTGAGGCGTCGTTAAGGAAAACGCGCCAGCCATCATCGCCTTTGTCTGTAATATCAATGGCTTCGTTGTTGATGGTGATCGAGTCGGAGCGCGCACCGGCAACCAAAGTCGCGCCAACTCCCGTCCCTTCGTAGATTTTGACCTTGCGGCCAGCGACTGCTGCCATTGGAAGAACTCCTTAACTGGCGGTTTCGATAAGCCCGCGATATTCGCAGGCGCCGTGAAACGATCCGTCGGCCATCTGCATGATGTCCGAAGTCTCGCGCATCAGATCGACCAGCGCGTAACCCTCCACCGTGATCGCGCCGCGATGCAGGCGGGTATAGATGGCCGTCTGAATGTCTTTCGCTTCCCTCATCGAACCGGAGCGCGAATAGGTATGGATGCGGGCAATGAAGTCGAAGCCCGTGCTTTCCTTCACATCGAATGGAGCGAAGACGATGGTCCCGACTGTCACGCAGGGGAAGTTGGCATTTGACCCGCCGTCCGGCGCTTGTGGCTGCACGTCGTAGACCGTCAGGCCAAGACCAGAGAGGGCATCGAAGATGCCCTTCTGAACCGCGAATTCTGCCATCTTAGCCCCGCTTCATGGCGCGCTTGATGCGCCGCTCCAAGACTTTGGCAAAGGCGTCCAAGTGCCGTTGCTGGCCATCGGCCTTGTACTTGTTCAGCGCCTTGAGAAACATGGCGTACTCGACGCCATCCGGGCCTTGGCCATATTCCAGAAACCGCCAGTAAAAGGCGGCTGGCAACACATGGACGATGCTTTCGAACTGATCAGAGCCATTGGCGTTGCGCCGCCGCGCCTTGATCGACCGCTTCAGATCCCCGCTGTCGCGCGGGGCCATGTCTGCTGCGTCCTTGGCAATGTCGCTGGCAACTTGTTGAACCGTGCTCCGCGCCAGGTTGCGGGCTTCCTTCGGTGCGACGGTCGTCAAGGCCGCGATCACGCCGTCAAGGCCGCTAATCGTAACGCTCACGATGCCACGCCCCGTTCGGCTTCAATCGTCAGGTATGCCGCGCGGTGGCCCTCGCGCCGAATGCCACGGATGTTGTAGTTGGAGCCTCGCCAAACGATCCGCATGGTTTCGTCCAGATCGGCGCGGTTGCGGATGATGAACAGCGTCACCATGGAAGCGGAGATGCGGTCAGAGACAAGACCCTCTTTCCCGGCCTTGGCCATTACTTGCGCCCAGACAATCGGGACCGAAGGGATATTGGCCCAAACCTCGGTTGACCCACCTCCGCTATCACCCAGCCGCGTCAGGGATTGTAGCGTGATCCTTTCATTCATCTTGCCCGGATGCGTCGCCATATGCAGGATGCCTCACGTTCAAGCATTGGAGTGCAGTATGAAGAAAGTCATTGCCGCAATTTGCCTTGCCGCCACTCTTGCCGGGTGCGTCGCCATGTCGCCGATTGTCGAAAGCCGCCCCGTGTCTCTGACATCTGGCCAGATTTCACAGATCAAAGGCTCTATGGCCTACGACCTAAAAGACCCCGGAAGCGCACAGTTCCGTAACATCCGCGCGGCTGATGTTACCCTCAGTGATGGCACCAAAGAGCGTCGCGTCTGCGGCGAATTGAACGGCAAGAACTCCTTTGGCGCCTATGTCGGCTTTGAGTGGTTCGGCGGGAAAATGGTTGGCGGAAAGTTCGTTCGCGACCCATTTTTTGGCCCGTGTGAGGCGTGATGCAACACAGTCGGCGGAGAAACTAACTCGCCCCGCCGCCCCCCCCCATGATGCGGCTCAGCGCCAGCGGAGGTAATCATGAAGCTTGAAGGTGAAGGCGATTTTGAGTTCGAAATCGTCGGGGAAAGTCACTACCAGGACGCTCTAGAGGTGATCGCTGGCCGGAAAGAGGAGGAAGGCAAGTGGCTTGAGTGCGAAGCCACACTGCGAGCCGAGCCGGACAACCCATATGATAAGAATGCAGTCGCCGTCTTCATCCGGCAAAAGAAGGTCGGATACCTCAGTCGAGCGGACGCCCTTGCTTGGAAGATTGCCTTGGAGCGGCGCGGATACGTCGGGCAGGATGTTACCTGTGACGCAGTGATCGTTGGCGGGTGGAAGAACAAAAGCGGCGACGAAGGGCACTACGGTGTTAAGCTTGACCTATAGCCATGGGGTTGTAAGCGATGAAAGAAGTGATCGAACGGTTCACATGCAGAGACGATGATGGCCAGACCTACGACGTTTTGAAGCGTCAGAACATATCTACCTATCAGCCGATCTCTGGACCGCCTCGCAGGGTGAAGGGGACCATTGACTTCGTCCTATCGAACGGCATGCACCTGAATGCCAGCGATGACGAAACGGAATTTACCATCGTCCAGACCGACAAGAAGATCAGGAAGTATTAAACCACCACCCACCGCAGCGCGCCGATCAGCGCGTTGAACGCCAGCGGGGCATCCTCGATCCGCGTTTCGCTGGCAGCTTCCCGGTTCTGATACCAGTGCGCGACCAGAAGCTTGATTGCCATCTGAACAGTCGAAAGCGCATCCTCGGGCATCTCGCATGTCATGGTGACGGTCGCTGCCTCGGTGATCGTCACCAGAGCGCCAAGGCAATCAGCCTCAAAGGTCGCCGTGCCAGCATCAACCGTGACTTCCAAAACGTCAGGAAGCGGCAGGCGGTAGGTACCCGCCTCGCCGTAGGTCACAGCCCATTGCTGCGACAAGATGCATCGCCCCATGATCCCGCGCCACCCGTCCAGATAGGACACTGCCGCCGCCTCATAGGCTTCAATCAGGGCATCATCGTCCGCATGGTCAACGCGAAGATGCGCCTTCAGGTCGTCCATGGGGACGACCGGAGTAGCGGGTGGAGTGACGCGGACAGGGGGCATCAGGCAACCGGCTTCTGCGCCGCACGGGCCTTGACGATCTGAACGCTGGCCGCAATCGACGTGCCGCTGTTCAGGGTGAGAACCGTGCGAACATAGCGTTTCCGCCCGATATAGCCGACCTTGTAGGCCGTGGAGGCGGCAAGGGCGGTCGGGAAGGAACCGACGAGATCAGCCGCTGCAACGTCCGTGAAGTCGCCCGAGGTCGTGGTGTCGCTTTCTTGCAGCTTCGGGGTGAAGTTGCCCGAGGAAACGATGGCCCCGGTATTGATCAGCACAGCCGCACTGTCGAAGCCAGCAAGATCGATGGCCGAACTGGTGTTGGTCGCGGTGAGAACCTGCGGCACGACCGCAGAAACCACCCCGAGATTGGAAGCAAGGTCACGCATGGCGCGTTACTCCTGTGGATGTGGTTGCCGGGGCAGACCATCCGCCCCGGTCATGGCGATCAGTCGCCGAACTTGAGGAACTTGACGGCCTCGAAGTGGATGGCCGCGCCGCCGACACGCTTGGTCGTATAGAAGCCGATCTTGGGCTTGTCGGTCAGGGCATCGCGCAGCACGCGAATGCCGATCCGGTCAACGATCTGATAGGCTTCCGCGAAATCGCCGAAAGCGATGGACAGGCTGTCCGCCGCGATCACCGGCATGTCCTCGGCCTCCACGATGTTGAAGCCCAGAACCACGCCGCCCGACATGGATTGCAGCGAAGGCGCCCAGAGGTAGTTGCCTTGGCCGTCTTTCAGCTTGCGCACAGCCGCCACCGTCGAACGGGCCATCATGAAGTTGGCATTCGAGCGATGCGCCGCCTTCACCGAATAGACCAGATCAATCAGCTTGTCCGCGCCGTTGGTCGAAGTGCCAAAAGAGGCATCCGTGCCAGTGAGAACGTGCTGGAAGGTGCCCCAGGCGCGCGTTGCGTCTGCGGTCACGGCGGTCGGATAGGTCAGCAGGCCCGTGGGCTTCAGCACGCCGTCGCCGTTCAAGAACGCCGCATTCTCGGTGCGGGCGAACTTGTCGGCCACCTTGCCAGACAGCCACGCCTCGATATCCCACATCGAGTCATCCAGAAGCTTCTGGGTGACCTTCGGGAAGGCATACATCTCGTGCACCGGGATTTCCCACTTGCCGAGTTGCGGCGTGGTCGTCTCGGGGCGCGATTGGGTTTCCCCGACCCATCCGGCAGTGCCTTCGCCCAGGTCGTTGAAGCCTTCCAGCCGATCGGTGCCGATGGTCGTGACCGACGCAACCTGCCGCATCGGCGAAGTCTCATAGACCCGCTTGATGATGCGACCTGAAGTGTCGGGCGTCACGGTATAGCCGCCATCGGGGTCGGAACCGACCGACATGGCCGCCATGACTTCGCGCGGGGTATTCCCGCCACGGCGCATATAGACCTGCAAGCCGTCGCGATAGGCCCCGTATTCAGCCACGGACAGATCGGCCTCGCGCTCCTTGGCGAACTGGGCAGCGGCTTTCGCCATGCCATCTTCGCCAGCGCCACCGCCCAGCACCGCAGCAGCAGCCTTGGACGCAACGTCCGCAAGCTCCTTCTGCATGTCGGTGATGCTAGCGTTGATCTTCTCCACCTTCTCGTCAAGAACGGGGTCGCTCTTGCCGCCTTCCAGAGCCTTCAGGCGCTGGTCGTTCGCTGCCTTGAATTCCTCAAAGGCGGTCTTGATCTGGCCCACGAGCGCCGCAGGATCGCTGGCGTCCGCGCGCACGGAAGCAACGCCCCGGAAGGGCGTCTTTTGGTGCATGGACATTGGTTTTCTCCCTTATGCCCGGATTGCGGAAAGAAACTGAGCAAGCTCAGCCACGAATTCGCCTGCATCGCGCGCGGCGGGTCGGGTTGCATCACGCTGGCCCGAAAGACTGTTGATCATGTCGGCGCGCTCCTTGCGGGCCACGCCTTGCTTTGCCAACGCCGCCTCCATGCGGCGACGGGCAAGGATATCGGTCGGGATGCTGGCCTTGGCCCCTGCATCGCCAGAGCCTTCGAATTCACCGTCTGCGAAGCCCTTTGCGATGGCTTCCGTCGCGGTCATGTAGGTTCCATCCGATGCCCGCGTCGGGCCGTCCAGCATGGCCAGTATATCCTTTTCCTTCATTCCGGTGCGGGCCGAGTAAATCGCCGCAAGCGACTGGTCGAATGTCTCGAAAACGGAAGCCGCATCGGCGAAGTCATGGCGGTTGCCGATCACGAGGCCCCAGGCATTGTGGATCATCATCACCGACCCGGCCCCCATAAGAACCTCATCGCCCGCCATGGCGATGGCAGAGGCCGCAGAAGCCGCGATGCCCATGATCTTGATTGTCACTTTGGCAGGGTGTTCCCGCAGAAGGTTGTAGATCGCCAACCCTTCGAACATATCGCCGCCCGGACTGTTGATGTTGACGGTCACATCCTTCGCGCCGACAGACCGAAGCGCGCCGGCCATGCGCTTTGCCGTGAAGCCTTCTCCCCAGAAGTCCTCGCCGATCGCGCCATAGATGGAAATCGTGTTGGGATCGTCGGCTTCTGCCGCCTGCGGCTTTTCCGCCCATTGGCCAAGAGCTTCAGCCGGGGCATCCCAGCTAAAGCCGCTGGGGCGGTCAAACGCCTGCGGCTGTGGTAGTTTGCGGAGCGACATTCGCGCCTCCTGATTGCTGCCCCGGCATTGCGGGAAGGTTGTCGCTGTGGCCCAGATCAAGCCAACTGCGCACTTCGTCCACTTCCAGGAAGGGCTGATGGCCGCCAGACCCGAGACCCGTGGCGAAGAATTCCGCTTGATCCTTCATCGATCCGCGCAGAAGCCCGCCAGCGTTGAACTTGGCATCAAGCGTCTTCGCCTCTGCCTCGGTCATCAGGTCGCGCGAAATCGCCTGCTGCCAGGCCTCAAACCAAGGGTTCAGGCCATAGCGGACAAAGAACTGACCCAGAACGTCAATCCCAGACCCCCAAGACGTGTCATCCACCCCTAGAAGGGGGCGCGGGACGCCGAACGGTCGCGCGATTTCCTCGATCTGGTGCTTGCGCTGTTCGACCGCTTGGGCGTCCTTGCCCGTCGCCGAAACGTTCCCAAGCTTCATCCCTTCCTCAAGGATGAAGGACTTCCCGGCATTGTCCGCGCCCTCTTTGGCCGCGAGGCTTTCCTTCAGTCGCTCGAATGCCTCAGGCGAAAGCTTCCCCGGATGCTCAAGCGTCAGACTGGACAGAACGCCGCGTTGAAACAGGCGAGCTGAGGCCCGCTCAGATTGGATTGCCAAGCCGATTGCCTCTGCCGCCTGTCGCACCAGAGACAGGCCGGTGAACCCATCGTCCGACAGCCCATAGCGAAGGTGGAAGATGTCAGCCTGCCGGAATGTGCGAGGCGCGCCCTCTTTCACCGTGACCTGATAGACCAAGGACCAGTCAGCGGACTGCTTTACCGTGACTGCGGAATTCGCAAGCGGGACCAACTGAACCACGCGGTTTCCAGCCCGCACAATCAAGGCGAAGGCATCCCCATGGGTCAGCGCCCGCTGCTGCATCAACGCGCGAAACTCAAAGGCGGTCTGCCACGAGTTGGGCTTCCGGTGCAGCACATCGAAAAGCGGCACATCAGATCGCTTTTCTTTCGACTCTTTGTCCAGAAGGTGCAGCGGCAACATGCCGATGCTGAACGAAATCAGCGAGACGCACCGCATGACCGTCGTGTTCTTCAGCGCCTGCTGCGGCGTGACATAGACGCCGGAAGCCGTCTCGTAGCTGCCGCCGATGCGCAGAAATTCCGACACCTGATCGGGTGTCATATTCGACAGATCGAATTCGGCTTTCGGGCGCTTGCCCACCAGCGCAGCGCCGAGATTGGTTAGATAGCCCATCGGCACCTCAGATCACCAGGAGACCGCGATCCTCATAGACCGACGGGCCGTCATCACCTTCCCACGTCCCGGCAACGCTCATCGCCATCGCGAGCGCGACCACACCGTCTATCCGGCCACGGCTCTTGTTCTTGGCCAGCTTCCGATTTCCTGCCGGGTCCGACTGCACCACTGCATTGGAGGCACACATCGTCAAAACGGGGTGCCCGCCGTGGGCCAAACACTCAGTCAGGACGGCGCTTTCCAGCGTCGAAAGGGCTGGCGACATGCTGGCAAACCCCTGCCCGAACGGCTCGAAAATCGCATCGTCGCCGTCCAGTTGATCTTGGCTGAACCCGGCATCAGCCAGTCGGGGCTTGAGATGCGCATAATTCCATCGGTCGAAAGCAATCTTCCGCACATCGTACCGCTGGCAGACTTCGAACAGGTGATGCGCGACGAAAGCGTAGTCCACAACCGGCCCTGCGGTCGCCCTCAGATAGCCTTCGGACTCCCAAATATCGTAGGGAACCCGATCCGCCTTCGCCCGCTCCCGCAAACCCTGCCCTGGCAACCAGAAAGTCGGATACACATCCCATGTCGTCCCGGCTGTCTGCCCGGCAAGAAGCCCGGAAGCGCGCGGCGAAACCAGCACGAGCGCCGTAAGGTCGGACACTTGCGACAGGTCCAACCCGCCATAAACGACCGCCCCGTCAGCAAGCGGCGCAACAGGCGTCGCACATGCCTGCCAAACTGCGCGACTGATAAAAGGCGCAGTCGCCTCGATCCTCTGGTTCAGATACAGCCAACGGAAGCTGTTTTCCTCGACCGGCAAACGGTCAGCCCGTGCCGCCAGGTCTTCAATGTCTTCAACCGACCGAAAATCGCCCATCGCCGGGTTTGCAGCCCGCCATGCTTCCCGGTCCGAAACAGAGCAATCCGCAGGCGCGGTATATAGATGGCTGACGATCCGGGGGTCTTCATTGTTGGCGGCATCATCCAGCCATCGGCTGAACAGGTCGTTATCCGTCGCCGCCTGCGTAGAAATGGCAATCAGGAGCGGGTTGTCATGCGCACCCTGCGATGTGGTGATCGCCTCCACAAAGTCGTCGTGAGGCCCCTTGATCTGTCCCACTTCATCCAGAATTGCCAGGACCGGCGAAAGGCCGTGCGCAGTGCCAGCCTCCGATGAAATGGCCCGATACTCGACGTTCATCACCTTGCCGATGATCGCCTTCTGCGAAGGCGTGATGTGCGTCAGCTTCTTCAACTCAGGCGAGAGATAAATCATCTTCTGCGCCAGCTTGAAAACCAGGGCAGCTTGCTCCCTCGATTTCGCCCCACTGATGATTTGACTGTTCAGCCGCGCTTCTGGCCCAACGATATGCGCCAGAAGAAGGCAAGCGATCAAAGCCGTCTTGCCGTTCTTTCTGCCGATTGACAGGTAGGCTCGGCTCGTCCCTACCGGATTGTCGTATGTCTCGAGAATGAACCGCTTCTGAAATGCAAGAAGCCGCATCGGCTTGCCTACATGGCGACCCTCAGGAACCGCGAGATACCTCTCGATGAAGGCGATAATCCTTTCGCCCCTCGTCAATTCGGCCTCGCAATCAGGTCATCCCCGGCGCGGGCGTCGCCTTCCATTCCCTTCGCCGCGTCTCGCCGCTTGCCTACGTCGCGGGCTTCGCCAGCCTTTGCGCGCGCGTGAAGTTGCAAGTTGCGCCGGGTTGCCATGATCGAAGTGTCCAGCATCCGCACCCCACCAAGGCGCGGATTTTGGCATGGCGCGCCATTCGCCGACACAGCCGTGAAGCCCTCAGCGTCCAGCTTCTGCAACTCGTCGCGCAGCATTCGCATCTTGCGGGCCAAAAGTGCCGCCAGCTCCAGCTGGTGCGCAGTCCATTCCGAGCGGGCGAATTCATCGATCACACTGGCGAAAAATGGCATGTCCTCGCTGTTCAGCGGGACGTTTGACGGGGGCACGATCTGCTGCTGCGCTGCTTGGGCCGCATCGACTACCGCCGTCGCGCTATCAATGCGCTGTCGCTTGCTCATCGGAATTCCTGTGTTAGCGGACGAAGAAGCCTCCCCGCGCCGGTCCCCGGCCCCCTAGCCCTGACTTTCGATGCCCCCCCTGCCGAAGTGCAGCGGTGGCGGGTCAGCCCTCTATTGGGTATCCATCCGGCCCGACGATGCGCACTGCCTTGTGGCCCCTAGCATCGTGGCCTTCTCTGGTGGTCTTGGCTGCGTGGTGATCATCGCAGATTGACCGCAGGTTATCCGGCTCGTCTGTGCCGCCTTGGGCCTTAGGCACCCTGTGGTCTACTGTCCTTGCCGGCGTCACCCTGCCCGCCTCAAGGCATAGCTGGCAGAGGTGATTGTCCCTTGCGAGGATGGTCAGACGCAGACGGCCCCAGGCCGCGTCATAGCCACGTTGGTGTCGCGTGCCTTTCTGCCCACGCCACCCACCGCTTGGCTTGCTCACCACCAAGCGTAGAAAGTGCCGCTGGCAATGGCAGTGATCCGCTTGCCACGGAATGGCAGTACATCGCCCGCCACCATGTCATAGTCCAGCGCGGTAGTCCCGTCGCTCACGCTGATCGTGCCTGCCGCTTTGCAATAGATGCCGCGCGGGCGAGGATCGATATCTGCCCCCGTCACAGACAAGGCGGCATGTCGAGTTGCGGGGCTGTCCAGGCCAGCCGCATATCCTTCGAATGCGTCGGCCATCAGTTGGTCACTCCAGGGTTCTGGATATCGAGGTTCAGCACGGTCGCGGATGCGGCGAGGCCCAGGAGACAGACGTTCTCGCCTGCGCCCACATCAGCCACGGGACAGATGCCACCAGGCGTGCCGGACAGGTAATAGGCCGCGCCTGCGGTCATGGTTGCGCCGATGGTGATGGGGCCGCTTCTCTGGACCGTGATGGGCTGGCCGCTGCTTGCGCCGTTCAGGGCGATGCCACCAGCGATACGCAGGGCTGCGGTCGCGTGGTCAGCGTCGGCGAGAACCCAGCGCTTGGTCGCGGTGTTGAAGACTACGGCTTGCCCTGCCGTGATGGTCGCACCGGCAATGCCATGCTCGGTGCGTGCGTTCGATCCCGCAACCACATTGGCGGCGGTGATGGTCAGATCAGCCATGATGATTTCCGATCAGGTGATGATTTCAATGCCGCACTTGGCATCGTCTTTGATTGCCTTGATCACGCCCCCCACGTCGATCTCCAAGGGCTGACGGGCCTGTAACGCGATTGCCTTCAGAGACCAGGCAATATCCTCAAGCAGCTTCAGAGCGTCCTTGAGGCTAGAAGTGTCAACGCTGATCGTGAGAGAAGCGTTATCAGCCATAGCGGCCTCCTGTTGATCTCAAAGCGTCAGTAGCTGCCCCATGGCCTGTCAATCCCACATGACCAGCCTATGCGGATATCTGGCGCGCCACGCTTGCCGCATGCCTTGCAGACGAGCCGGTCGAGAATGTCTCGGCGCACCGATCCGCCGTTCAGCCATTCGGGCGGCAGGTCAGGGTGATACAGTTCGGCGCTGTGGCCGCAGCTGCAGAAGAGGTATGTGTACATTCCGCGCTTCGACATGAAGCGATTTTCGCGGAACATTTGTGAACGTTCAAGACGCGCCTTCCGGCCTTCGCAGATACATGACCCCGCTTGCGCGCTGCGTTGACCCTTGGGG
The DNA here is from genome assembly GCF_044142105.1 of Neotabrizicola paludis. Classification (NCBI taxonomy): domain Bacteria; kingdom Pseudomonadati; phylum Pseudomonadota; class Alphaproteobacteria; order Rhodobacterales; family Paracoccaceae; genus Neotabrizicola; species Neotabrizicola paludis. The sequence goes on along the minus strand of NZ_JBGTYM010000010.1, from coordinate 90,136 downwards.
GCAGGCAGGCGATGTTGCGGCTGTGCGCTTGGCCGCTGAGAGGTGCGGGCGGGTGTGGGGTGCCGATCTAATAACCCTGCGGCGTCAGGGTGCAGCCCGTGGATAGGTTGGCCGCAATACAAGGTGAGCGCGGGACGACCGTGCACAGTCTGATGGTTCCGGGTTGCCAAGGTTATGCGGTTACACCGCCCCGACCTCGCCGTGGGGATCATCCACAGCCGCATTAACGAACCATCCGCGCTCTGGTGGATGCATCCGCGGGAGTTGCACCCGCACCAATTTTCATGGCTGGACTATCGATGCACCCGCCAGAAAGCGGTATCGCGGTTATCGGCCCGCGCGCCGTGTCCCCTGGAATGGCTTACGCACCCGCATTGGCGCGGGTGGTTCGGGCCATACACTTGCCCTGCGGAGGCCCATATGGCGGGCGCGCGATCCGGTGGCATCTCATCCGGGTTGTGGGCAAGGTAACGCATTGCGGCCCATCACGCAAGCGGAGGTATGCGAGAAAGCCGGTCAACCGATATGTGGGTCTCTCGTTCGCCCAGAAGTGGCACGATGAAGCTGGCAAGCCCGGCGTGAACGGTCTGCACGTCCACCAGCCATCCCTCAAGCGGGCCATCCTTGACCTTGGCCTTGTCGCCGGGCCGGATGCGGCGGCGCTCCGTCTCGCGTTCGCGTATTTCCTCAAGCCGCTGAGGAACGGCGGCCATCTGCATCAGGGTCGTGTCGCTGATCGGCGCCGGGTGGTCTTCGTAGCTGACCACGCCAGATAGGTGCTTGCAGGTCCGCAGAATGTCCCACTGCGGATAGCCGGTGAAGCGGGCGAAGATGTAGCGCGGCACGACCACGGCTTCGTATTTCTGGCGCTTGACCTTGGCGCGCGGCACGGTGCGGTATTTGGTCTGCGTCGGATACCAGGCTTCAATCTCGCGGCGCTCGAGCCACGCCAGAGCGGCGCGTTCCTTCTGTGGTGGGGTCGTGAAGGCAAACCAAAGCGGCTCTGGCATCAGATCGCCAACAGCCCCGCGCGTGATGACCGGCGGAAGGATTTGGCCGATGTAGTAGCTCATGCTCGATCCCTCGTGTTGTTGGCGGGCACCTTTTCCCGCGTGGGGCCTTCCGGGGCTGTGATGGGTGTGGAAGGGTTGGCGACGATCTCGGCCAGCCGGTCCATGGCGGTGCTGCGGGGCTTGCGGATGCGGTAGCGGATGAGGCGCAAATGCCACCCAAAATTACCGGCGCAATCCTCCCAATCCCAAACGTCCACTTCTCCCGGCGCGTTCTCACGTTTCTTGATAAAATCCATCCATTCCTCGCCGTCAGCCTCCACGCCGTGAACAAATTCTCCGTCCGCCAGTTGGCATCCCTTGCCGTCATGCTCGATCCACGGCCCCCATTCGATTTCGTCGCTCATTGGCCAGCCTCCCTCGTGGCGCGGCGGAAAGCCTCGCGGATGATCAGCGAACGGGTGAAGGACAGCGCGAAGAACATGGCCGTTACGGCGGCGCTGCCTGCTGGACTGTAGCCCAGCACAAGCCATGTCGCGGCCCAACTTACCACAAGGCCGACAGCCGCGTTGCACAATGCCTCAAGCGCGCTCATAGCAGGCTCCCTTGCACGGGAGGCGGTGGTGGCGCGGGGATCAGTAGATCAGGCTGGCGGGCGGCTTCGTCCACCCGGCGGCAGGCCTTGTCGAAATAGTCCGGGTCCAGTTCAATGCCTGTTCCGCTGCGCCCCATGCGCTGGCAAGCGACAAGGGTGGTGCCGCTGCCCATGAAGGGGTCAAGGATGGTCTTGGCGTCGGGCAGGAAGCCCAAGCACCATTCCATGAGGGCGACAGGCTTTTGGGTGGGATGGACGTTTGGTTCGGGGGCAACAAAACCGCCATTGGCGCAGTGCTTGAACATCTGTGCCCTGCCGACCAAGCTAGTCCACGCCATTTCCCATTCGGAAAGGTTCTTCTGGTTTGGGCGCACCTTATCCCAGCAAAGCGGCTTCCTTGTCGGCGGCAGTGGCATGAAGTTGCCGCCCCAGATAATCTGTGCATCGCTGCCAGCGAGAAGCGCCGAGAAGAACGCTTCATCAGGGACAAAGTCCCACTTGGCCGAATTGGCGGCAATCAGCCGCTCAAACGACCCGCCGCGACCGCCCTTCACTAAGACTTCCCCCAGCCCATAAGGCGGGTCCGTCAGGCAGGCATCGAACCGCCCCAGCGTAGGCATCACGGCAAGGCAATCCCCCAGGATCAGCCGTTGCCCGCCGATGCGTTCTTCGCGGATGATCATGCTGCATCCCCCTTTGCGACGGCCTGCGACCACAGGCATTTGCCCTTGTGCTTGCGCACCTCGACCAACCCTTCGCGGTGCAGGCTGCGCAGAAACGTGTCGGTGCGCTCCATGTCCCAGCCCAGCCGATCGGCAATGTCGCGGGTCAGGTGTTCGCCGGTGATGGCGGCGAGGCAGGCGTCCAGCTTCGCTTGGTGGCCCGCCATGCGCATCTTGCGGGCCTGCTCCAGCGCCGTGACGGCCATGGGGTTAGCCCGGACGGGTGTGTCCTTGGGCTTAATGCCAGCGCGGCGCAGCCAGGAGTCGGCATAGCCCTGATGGCCCATGGCCTGCCACATGGCGGCGTTTTCGATGGCGGCCAGCGTCTCAGGAGGCAGGGCGCGGGCTTCGGCGTGGGTGCGGGGGTTCATGCGGCGTCTCCTGACTGTTCCGGGCTGTGACATAGCGCCTAGCGGTGTCACCCCCCGTAGGGGGGTCACAAATGTCACAACGTAAGGTGTTGATTTTTCATGGTTTTTCTTGTGACACGCAGTCATGTCACAAATGTTCATGTCACAAGCAAAACTCAGCATTTTCATGCACTTAGCTTGTGACTTTGTGACATTGTGACATGTCACAAGGCCCTCAATGTCACAAATGTCACGGGTCATAGGAGCCAAAGCTTATCATCCCAGATGCCAATTTTTCCGGCGTCCCGAAGCTCTTTGACTGTGCGTGACCAGCGCTGACGCTGAGCCGCTTCTTGTCCTTCTTCCACCCCGTCAGCCTTCCGGCACCACTGACGCACAGCGTCCAGCTTGGCTGTCCGCATGGCTGGCATGCCGGGCATTGGCGGGTAAACCTGATAGCTGCCCGGCTCCGCGAAGAACGCGGTGATGTAGTCGAGATACTGGCGCGCGGTTGGCTTGAGTTCCTGCGCCTTGCGGAAGTCGCCCTCCACCGGCTCGAGCGCGAGGGACGTGCGCTCCGGGCCGATTTCGATCAGGTGCATTTCGTAGTTCAGCTTGAACCCGTCATCGCCGTCTTTCTGCTTGGTGACGGTCATCTCGCCGATGCGGCGCGGGTCGTCTTCTTCGCTGATCTTGACCACCTCGAGTTCAGTATCCACGGCCCCGAAAAGGCTGCTGTGGCCCCGCATCCCCTTGGCTTCGTCCTTGCCGCTGTGGTGAACCAGAAGGACGGCGCAGCCGAGCGTTTCTTGCAGGTGCCCGATCACGCCGATGAACGCGCCCATGTCTTCGGACGAGTTTTCATTCCCGCCGCCGAAGTTCCGGGCCAGCGTGTCGATCACGACGAGGGCCGGGCTTGTGCCCGTGTCGCCAATGGCGGCGATCAGGGCATTGGCATCGTCGGTGTTGCTGCGCAGGTTCAGGGCAGAGCGCAGGAAATAGACCTCAGGCGCGGCGATGCCGTGATACTCTTGCAGGGCCTTGGCGCGGCGGTAGGCCCCTGCCCCGCCCTCTCCCATGACATAGACCACGGCTCCGCGCCGGGTTGGTCGCATGAAGCAATCCGCGCCGTTTGCAACCATGGCGGCGATGTAGAGCGCAACGAAGCTCTTGTAGCTGCCCGGCTTGCCGTAGAGCGCGGCCATAGCCCCTTGTGGGATCAGATCGCGCACCAGCCATTGCACAGCCACGTCTTGCAGGTTTGACCAGTTTTCCAGCTTGAGGCGCGAGGAAGTCTCGACCGGCACCGACCGCATAGCCCGGATCAATGCGCCAAGGTCTTCGTCTTCCGCGTCGGCGGCGTCCCATTTCTCCGGGCGATTGGCTGGCACGGACAAGATTGTCACGTCCTGCGCGCCTTGCGCCTCGAGATAGGTTTTCAGCCGATCAGCATAGGCACGCCCTGGGGCGTCATTGTCGGGCCAGATCACTACGCGGCGGCCCCTTACCACGGACCAGTCGGTCTTCTCGAGCGGGGCAGCCGCTCCGCCCATGGCGGTGGTGGCGTCGATGTTCTGCCCGATCAGGGCGTCTGCCGCTTTCTCCCCTTCCACGACCACGATTTCCGGGGCTGTGGCGATGTTCGGCAGGTTGTAGAGGGGCCGGGTTTCCGGGGCGCGATGGCGGCGGGTCGCTACGTCCCATGGCCGGAAAGCCTTGGCTTTCTTGCCGTCCTTCTCCCACTCGAAACGCTCCACCTCTGCCACGATGTTTCCCATGGCGTCGGTGTAGCGATAGGTCGCGACAGGCGCGCCCCAAGCCTCTCCCCCGCTTGGCTGCTTGCGCTTGGGCATCCGCTTGGGGGTGGTGGACGCAGCCCCGCTGTAAAGGCCAGCGTCACGGATGGTTTCGCGGAACGATGGCAGGCCACGGGCGGCTTGCCACAGGTCGAATATGTCGCCGCCATCCGCCGTGGCGAAGTCATGCCACAGTCCTGCACGCGGGCCGGTCAACACGACATTCAGACTTTCGCCCGCATCCCCGCCGATATTGCCGACATAGAATGTCTGGCCCTTCGGGTCGGAGAACCCGTTGGGGTAGAGATAGCCCAAGACGCTCTCTAGCTGGCGCAGGAGCGAGTCTCTGACCTCGTCGCGGTCAAAGGTCTCTGGCGCGGCCCAGGATGGGTCTGGCGCCCGCGTTGGCGGGCTTTGCGCTGGCGCGCTGTTGAAGTCGAACCATGTCATTGCCAGCAGACACCCGTGAACGCGCAGAATTTGCAGGTGAAGCTGTCCGGGGCGTCGGCGGCACGGGGCAGCGTTTCGCCGTGGTCGCTGGCGGTCAGGATGCGCGCGGCCTTGTCGATGCACTCTTGCGCCAACGCCTGATCGAACGGCACCGCCTCAGCATGGATTTCCATGGTGTCGGCGTTCAGGGCTGTGAAGATCGCCGGATTTTCGGCAAGCTGCATATAGGCCTGATAGACGGCCACCTGTGCGGCATACTTGGGATAGGCCTTGGCAACGCCGTGCTTGACAAGCTGCGCGAAACCCTTGGCCCCAAGCACCTTGTTTTCCCAGAGGGCCGGAAATTTCAGACCACCCGGCCCGGCGACGATCACGCCGTCCACATGGCCCTTGAAGCGCCCGTCGCAATCCTCAAAGCCGAATTGCTGGCCGCGCGCCTCGGTCTTCAAGGTGAAGCCTGCGGCCCTGATCCATTCGATCATCCATTCTTCGCCCTGATGGCCGCGATGGAAGATGCGCTTCGTCCTGCCGCTGAACCCGCTGCCTTCGTTCGGCGTCGCGCCCAGGAAGCTGTATTGCAGTTGCCGGGCGCAGGGTTCGCCAATGGAAGACGCGCCGAGATACGACCGGCGCGCCTCCTGTCTTTCTTGCATCGCCTTGTCGATCATGGCGACAAAGTCCTGGGCCGGGGTGGTCCGGTGGTTGAAGTCGAGGGTCAAAACGGCACCTCGTCATTGAGGGCATCGCCCATCTGCCGGTGAAGGCTTGCCTGAACGCCCTCTTGCGCGGCCCGGATCAGGCCGCAGATTTCGTCCTTGGTGAAATTGGCGAAGACCTCCATCTTTCCAATCCGCTCGAGGTAGGCCGCGACATCGGCGCGGGCATCGAGAATGGCGGTGATCTTCTCTTGTTGGTTCGGTAGTCGCATCGGTTGCTCCGGTTTCGGGAAGCATCCGCAGGCGGTGTAGATGTTGGGCGCTTTGCCCTTGAAAGGCTTCGGTCCTAGATTGCTTCCGCAATAAATGCAGAACACATCTCGTCCGCGATGCTCTGATTTCCACACTTCGCCAGCTCTGCTCGTTTGAGGATCCAGCCCGTGAGGGCTGCATCAGCCAGTTTCCGAAGATCGGCCCTGTTCAGACTGCCGAGCGGGCGGGTATGGTCCCACCCGCTCAGAGGCCCTTCGATGATGCTTTGGACGGCTGCGTCGAGGGCTTGGGCGTCTGCTTCGTCAGCAGGGTTAGGGGGGTGCTTTCGCATCCCCCTAGTCAGTCCATCCATGCGGGTTTGCCCGCGGCCTTGGACGCCTGAGCCGCCACGTTGGCTGCGGCCTGCCCGACGGAGGTAAAGGTGCCGGTGCCATCCATCAGTCCAGCATAGTCCTTGTGGCCAGGCAGGATCACAGTCTGGATCGCATTGGAATCGTCGTATCCATCGCTGCCCTTCTCGACCCCGATCTTGGCGATGAACTCCAAGCCATCCAGGTCCGAAAGGCTGCTGATTTGACGTGCCTGACGCGCCTTGTCACTGGCATCTTTCGGATTAATGCCACGTGCGCTTTCGAGCATCGCGCGGATGAAGGACCGCCCGCTATTGCCCCATTCTGGACCCTTGGGACTGTAGAGGCCGATCAGGGCCTTCCAGATTTTTCTCTTGTTGTAATGCCCACCAATGACTGTGAATTCAGGGCTCAGGTAAACTGAGCCGGACGAGTCACTGCGAGTTGCGAGGCCGCCAGTCCAACCATTCGACGGATCGTCATAGCCACCAGGCTTGATCTTCAGGCGAACCTTGGCCAACGTTCCTACGGGGATCAGGCCTGTCCGATCGATATGTTCTTCAGCGTCAGAAAAGTCATTCCAGTTATTGCCCATGTCTTGCTCCTTAGGCTGCGGTGGGGATTGCGGTTTCCAGGGCATCGTGACGCTTGCCCTGCTTGATCTTGGCGAACAGTTCGCCAAGGTGCGGTTTCTCGATCTGATCGAGACGACCCGACCGATCCTTGGCCGGGTAGTTCCACGGGTTCGGGGACGTGCAGATCAAGGCGCGGTATTGCAGGCCCTCGTCGGTCGAGAGCGTCTGCATTGTGATCACCTGATCCACGATGCCAGGCAGTTCGCGCCCGACCTTGGACCCGTCGATCTGCGGCACCCATTGCTTGCGCCCGTAGTCGTCTTCCTTCTCGTCAAGGATGCCGACGAAGACGATGTTGCGATCCCGGATGTGTTGCAGGTGCGAAAGCCATGCCAGCATTTCGCGCCCGTGCAGGCCATAGGCCCCGCGCGTGTCGGGCTTGCCAGTTTTTTCCGAGAACGCCTCAGGCTGGCCGCTGGCCCACTGGAAGCACAGGCGACCGGCGACGGTGATACTGTCGATGAAGATAGTGTGATAGCTGGCGAAGGCCTCCGCCATGCCGTCCTTGTTCGCGAAGGCGAAGTGAGCCGCGCTGTAGGGCTGATCATCGCGCAGTGCCGGGTTGGGCCCGCCGATCAGCGCGGCGAGGTTCCGGCAGTCTTCCCACGTCCGGGGCCGGATCGCGTCGCCCTGCCAGCTTTCCACGGCAAGATCGCCCGCTTCCAGATCGAAGAACAGCGTCCCTTCCTCGGGCAGCGTCTTGAGCAACGTGGTTTTGCCCGTGCCGGACGGGCCGAGAATGACGGCTTTGATACCGCCGCGTTCCTTCATCCTTTCGGATGCCTTGATGATGTTCAGGGCCATGCTTGCTCCATTGGCTCTGCTCCGTTTGGCGTTTGGGGAGAGGCACCGCCTGCCAGGAGGAGCGGTCCTTGCGGCTTGCGCCGCAGCGGTGCCTCTATTCGGTCACTTGGCCCACCTCAGCGCGTACCAGGCGATCAGCGCCGCTTCGGCCCGCCCGTCATCCTTGGCGCGGGCGAACAGGTCGGACTGTCCGGGGAAAATCTGCGTCGCGCGTTCGCGGCTGGCGGATTTGGACGTGCCCAGGTTCAGGGCCGCCTTCCAGTCGGCGGGGCGCACCTCGACAGTCGGAATTCCGCGCTGGGTCAGAAGCGCGATGATCTTGCCGTAGGCCATGGCGATCTTAGCGGCATTCGCCATGCCGATGATCTTGGGGTAGAACGGCTTTTCGACGGCGCAGATGCGGATGGACGGCAGGTTGGCGATCAGATCGACGAGGCCAACGGTCGTGTCGGGCATGTCGTGCACGGCCACGCTTTGCTCCGCCGTGTCGAAGACGGCGAGCGCGCCCTTGATGCCTGGGTCTATGCCCAAAATGATCGCCATAACTTCCCCCTCACGCAGCGCGCTTGGCGCGCCGGGGGCTGGAACTGATGTCCCAATAGGCGGAGCAGGCGTCGGCCTCGCCGCTCTGGGCCAAGTCGGCTTCGCGGACGCGGTTGGTGGCGATGCGCACGGCTTCGCCGGTCATGCCGATCTGGCGGCCAATGTCGTAGCTGGACACGCCAGAACTGCGGGCTGCCAGCATGTCGAGAAGGGCTTCGTCATCGGCGCGTGAGCATGATCTGCCCATAAGAGACTCCTTTTCAGTCGCGAATAGAAAGCCGGGCCGGGGCGATTGCCCGCGCTGCCCGGAGTTGCGCCGCACGGTCAGACGGGAGAGGCAGGTGTGCGGCGGGGAGGTTCATGCGGACCTCGCGCGCGGGCCTGCCGCCTTGAGAACCACATCGAGCCGCTTCTCCAAGGCCAGAACCTTGTCGCGGGCCTCATCAAACTTCTTGAGCGAGGCGTGAACCTGCACCGACAGGGCGTCGGCGGTCTCGCGCCATTGCCGAATGTCTGCCAGCAGCGTTTCGGCTTCTTCGTTCCGTCCGTCCGGGCCGAACAAATCCTCACGGACCTGGGCCACCCAGCCGAACATGCAACCGCCACCGATAGCCTCAGCCACGGTCACATCGCTTTCGCAGCCCTTGTATCGGCCATTATCGACCGAATAGACCTCGCCCAGCATTTCGACGATCTGGCGTTTTTGCTCGCGCGTTGGCTGGCGAAGTTCGGTCACGTTGTCGCCCATATGCTTCTGCCCTTTCTCGGAGAGTTCGGCCTTGCGCTTGAGTTCGCAGGCCATGCAGCGCAGCTTGCCTTTGACGTTCGACCAGCCACTCTTGGTCAGACGGTGGATCACCTGTCCCTCGTTCACCTGCCACGCGCCGGAAGACAGGCGCTCGTAATCGGCGCGCTCGTATTGGCTGTGCCCGCAGTCATCGCAGGTGGCGACGGCCTGTGACCCACCGAAGGATCGGTCAAGCGGCTGGATCATGCCGCTTCTCCGATCAGGGCTTGGAGCGCGCCGGGGAAGCGGTGGACAACGGCCAGCGCTGCGGATGCGTGGGGTGCGTTCTTGCCGTTCCACCAGTTCAGCGACGTGCTTTCGGTGACGCTGAAAACCACCTGCACTTCGTAGGCGCTGCGGAAGTTCTGGCGCAGGAAGGCTGACCACAGGTCCGGCAGCACGCGACGGATCGCCAATAGGTCAATACGCGTTCCGCAATTAATTGTGGGTTTCGGATACGCATTTTCTGCGCCAGCCTGTTCATCAAGGTTAACAGGAGACGAAGATGCAGAGGCAAACCGGCCCACCACGCTCATGACGAGGCCCCCGTGGGGGCGGCGGGCGCAGGGTTTGCCCGCATCCAGGCGCGCAACCCATCAACGTCCTTGTCGAGTTGGTGCGCCTTCGATTTCAGCCGGTCATAAAGCCGGGCGTTATTCCGGGCGCGGTTGCAGACGGTAGCCGGGGACAGGCCGGTGGCGGCACAGTAGGCTTCCAGTTCGGAGATGATGGCGTGGATTGTGGACATGCCCGGCAGTATGCCAATTGGCACATCAATACGCAAGTGCCTATTGACACATTGAGCGACGTGCCGTTTGGCACTCTAAGTCGCGGCATGGCAAATGACTTTCGCAACGCCTTGATCTGGCACATGGACGCCCACGGGACGACCATCGCCGATCTGGTCACGCGCACCGGCGTGTCCCGTGATGTGATCAACAAGCTGAAGAAGCGCGAGGCATCCACAACCACGGTCGAGAATGCCATGCTGATCGCGGCGTTCTATGGGAAGACCGTGAACCAGTTCATCCTGAAGCAGGACGTGTCGCCGTCAGAGCGGGCGCAAAATCTGTTTGCGATGCTTCAGCCAGAAGAGACGCAACTCTTGGAAGCACAGATGCGCGGTCTTCTTGCGGAGCGCGCCCGGAAACAAGGCTGACAGCTTGCTGAAGCACGCCTCGCCTGTCAGCTTCCACCAGTTCTTCAAATAGTTCCTTCATAGTCTTCCCCCTTGCAAAACATGTCACGGCTGGCAGGCCGCAAGGGTGGAAGGCGAAGGAGCGTCTAGGCTGGGGGCCGAGCATCAGCGTCACCTGGCAATCCGGTGATAGCACGGAACAGAACGGGAACGAATAGCCCTTATTTTGTGGGATGCCGGGTTGTCCACAGGGCTAGTGGTGGATTCTAGGCAAGGTTGCAGAATCGGCACGGCGCGTGTGATCGTCGGGGCAGATTGATCGAAGGGGGTTCAATGGCCGTGTTGCAGATGAGGCGCGTCACCCTGCGCGACTTTCACGATTTCTTTAGAGAAAAAGGGTTGGGTAAAGACCTGCCATGCCCCAAGTGTAAGACGGAAGCCCAGTTCGGATGGTCTGACAAGCCCGCACCGCAGACGGAAGCCGAGTTTCTCATCCCCATGGTCGGGGCGAGTGCCGATCCGGGGAAGGACAACTTCTTTCAGACATGCGATAACTGTGGCTTCGTGGAAGTGTTTTTTCTTGCGCCGTTTTGTGATTGGATAGAACGCAGATGAGCATTGTCGTCCCGTTCCGCCCCAAGCGGCCCGATGGCGACGAACCTCCAGGAGGTGACGACATGGAGAAGCGCGTTGCTGCACTTGAGACCGCCTTTACTTCGGTGAAGGGGTCCATTGACGAGCTGAAGGTCGAGACGGTGAACGTCGGCATGAAGGTGGCTGGCGTCGCGAATGATGTTTCCAAGCTGCCGGACAAGGATTGGGTCCACAATCGCGCATGGGGCCTTATCGCCGCCATGGCCGCCTTGCTGGGCATCTTCAAATACCTTCTTCCGGGCTAACCCGGCTAAACACCTGCAATCGACTGCAAGCCCGCCCTCATCCGGCGGGCTTTTTCATGGCCAGCGCGACGACGGCGGATCATCCTCGCGCGTCAGTTCCGCCCACGCATCCTCTCCCAGCGCCGCGACCAGGACCAGATCGGCCCCGTCCAAGTAATAGGTCCAGACCTTCTTCCCTGACCTGACCGTATCCGGATACCCGCCCATCGCCTCACACAGTGCGCGGGCGGCCTTCTCACGCGGTGATTTCTCGCGCCTGGGCATGGCCTGACAGTAGCGCCGAGCGCACGTCATGTCACCGATTCTAGCGCGGATCGGGGCGGGGTGGAAGATTTATGTGCCTAATGGCACTTTTTGATCTTGCAGTGTGCCAATTGGCACTGTATTGTTCTCCCTACACGCCGCAAGCAGCGGCACGGGAGACGAAGATGGCCAAGACCCTCGCAGAGAAGATCGCGGACGCCGACGAGCGCGGATCGTTCCATCTCGCAGCTTTCAACGAGCTTGACGAGGCGGGCAAGGGCGACAGCGCCAAGGCGCAGCGTCATCTCGAAAAGGGCCAGTTCTGGCTCGACCGCTCTAACAAGCTTCGCGGCAACGCCTGACCCCCGGCCCTACGGGGCCACCCACACGGGAGAACGACAGATGCCAAACCACGTCATCAACGAAATCCGGCTCCATGGGGTGCCGCTCGAAAAGGCCAAGACGCTCATGCTGGATGAAAACCAGTGCGTCGATTTCGGCATCCTCCTGCCTCTCCCACTGAACTTCTGGCCCGGCAGCGTCAGCGTTCAACATAAAGAGGCATTCCCCGGTACGCACCTCGACGCGGCACGCAGTACATGGGGTACGAAGTGGAACGCCTATGGCGACACGATCATCGCTGAGGACGGCGGCGACACGGTCGTCTCCTTCCAGACCGCATGGAGCCACCCGAGGGGATGGACAGTCGCGCTGTTCAACACGCTCAAATGCCGGATCACCGCCAAATGGCTGTCCGAAAGCGGACGGGGCGCACATGTCGAGGAATACGACTGGTCGCAAGTCGAAACCGGGTTCGGTGGATGGACCGGCACCAAAATCGAGGACGGCTGCGCCGACCACCGGCACCTCCACAAACTGCTGTGGGGTGTCGAAGTGTTCGAAGACGAAGCCGACTGATCGTCCACACGGGAGATACGCCATGATCACCGCCACCCTGAAAGCCATCTGTGACGCCGGGCCATGCGATGGCGGCATCCGCAAGCTGATCAAGCACCTTGGAAAGACCGTCACCGAGGCGCGGAAGGACGAAACCCCGCTTCCGGTCCTTACCGTGATGTACAGCAACGGGCTTGACGATGCGCTATGGGTTCTGGATCGCGCCGTCGGAAACGAGCGCATCTGCCGCCTGTTTGCTGCCGACTGTGCCGAAAGCGTCCTGCATCTGTTCGAAGCCGAGCGCCCCGGCGACACCCGACCCCGTGACGCCATTGCCGTTGCGCGCGATCCTGACGCGACCGATGAGCAAAGGGCCGCCGCATGGGCCGCCGCAGGGGCCGCCGCACGGGCCGCCGCACGGGCCGCCCAAGAAGCGCGCCTGCGCCAGTACCTCACTCATGGCGAAGCTGCTGCGGCAATGCCGTGGCCCGAGAAGGAAGCCGCCTGATGCCGCTACCCACGCTTTCCGAGACCATCGGCTTCCTGCTTTTCTTCGCGGTCGTGGTCTCGGTCATTCCCGCCCTTTGACGGAGAGACGCCATGCGCCGCCCCCGCTTTAGCCCGCCGTCCAGCGTTGTGGAAACCCTCTGCATCGAAACCGGCAGCATCACGATTGACGCGCGCGGCTCCTACGCCGTCCCGAGCGGCAAGCTGCTGTCGGTCGAGATCGACGGAAAATGGTTGGAACCGAAGGACGTCCAGACCGGGCTGAGTTTCATGGGCAATGCCGATTACACGCGCTGGTCCGATGACTTGGACGAGGACGATCTTGCCGCGCTGGTCGGTGAAGCCATGGCCGACAAGGAAGCCGATTGGGCCGACGCCGCGCGCGATTTCGCGGCTGAGTGAAACACGAAAGGACTGAGGGATGAGCGACAAGTTCTATGTGGAAATCTGGCGCTTCTCTGATGGCCATGTGGAAAGCCGCATGGGTCCGATGTGCGAACGTTCGGCTGAGAGGGTTCAGCGCGGCGCAATGATCAACATGAACCATGCCGAATGGGGGTGTCGGATCGTACCCGTCTAGCCCGCCCCCTGATTTCCCCCGGCGCGCACCGCCTGTCCCCCACGCGCGCCGCAACGCCCCCGCCTGTGATCGGCTACGGCTACCGGGCGGGGGCAACCTGACAACCAATGGAGCGAGTGATGCTGAGAACAGACGGAACTGACGGCGGCCCAGCGTTTCCACAAACGGAATGGTGCTATCGTCGCGGGGATGGAGAGGGAATGTCCCTGCGCGACTGGTTCGCCGGGCAGGCGCTGGCGGGGGTTCTGCCGATTTGCGTCCACGACACGGTCAAGCCTGGGGAATTCCCCCAGCACATCGCCCGCAACGCCTATCAGATCGCCGACGCCATGCTCGCCGCCCGCGAGGCCGAGCAATGAGCGCCGACCTGGAAAAGCTGCTGCCCTGCCCGTTCTGCGGGGGTGAGGCGAAGACGTATGTATCTCGGGACGATGACCATGACCGATATGGCGAGGTCTGCTGCACGGGCTGCTCTGCCTCAGTGAGAGGACCGCATCTTCACTGGATGGACAATACGGCAGACGAGATCGCGTCACAGTTCCAAGCGGAAATGGGATGGAATCGCCGCACCACCGACCTCGCCCGCCAAGTGATCGCCCTCACCGCCGAGAATACCGCCCTGCGCGCAAAGGCGGAGAAGCTGGCGGAGGCGGCTTGCAGTGACGCCGAGCAATCCACATTCGCAGAGTGGCAGGAAGAAATGGGCGTGTCCGAGAATGACCTCGGGGACCGCAGCAAAGATTGGCACGACGGATACGACGCCGCGATTTTGCGGTTGCGCGCCGCCCTCACCTAATGGGAAACCCCATGACCCACCATCTCCGCTACCCCGTCGATGCGCCGTTCATGGATGTGGCGCACCAGTTGCTCAAGGCGCGGGAAATCGCCGCCGATCCGCTGGTATTCACCAAGCCCGCACGGGCTGAGGCGCTGGAAACGCTGATGGCCCTTGGCAACGAACATGACAGCGCGGATATCGCCTCGCTGCGTCTGAGCCTGTCCGGGCGGCCCGTGGACAGGCCCGGCTGGGGCCATCCGGTGATGATGCTGCTTTATGCCGTGCTGCTGATCGTCGGCGGCTTCCTGCTGCGGGGGGTGGTGTGATGGGCTGGCAACCGATTGAGACAGCGCCGAAGGATGGGCGGTGGCTGCTGATCGCCTGCACTTGGAGAGACGAAAACGAGCCGTATCCGGGTGATTGGTGCCGCATAGCGCGATGGGTTGGGCATAGCGCTGCAACCGGATTTACATGGGCGACCATGGACCCGGAAGGCATCGCGTTCGGTGCGTCTATCCGAAGTGACATCCCTACCCACTGGATGCCCCTTCCGGAGCCGCCGGAGGCCGCCCAATGACCCCCACCCCCGCAGATGACGTGGTGGCCGCGCTGGCAGAGGCGCGCCGGATGAAGCGATACAGCATCAAGCCGCGCTGGTTTGACAGCGAGATATTCGAAGCCGAGACACCCGGGAAAGCCAAGGCGATGGCGTTCCGCGCGGCACGCGAAGCCCTCGGGCGAAACATCAGTTTCCGAGATTTTCTAGACGGGCTGCGGGTTCTGCATCTTGGCCCCGCCGCCCTGCGCAATGCACGGGAGGGGCGGTGATGGACGATCATACCAAGGCGACCGCGTTGCAACTTGCGAAGCTCCACCTTGAAAAGTGGGGCCACAAGTACACGCCAAGAATGATCGGCGAAACAGCCAGGGAGATACTCGACGGGCTGGCTGAGGGCAATCCGAAGATGAAGGGAAAGAAGCAATGACCGCCCTCGCCTTTATCGCTGGCCCTGCCATCGGCGCAGTCGCGACGGTCGCGGCGATGGTCGTGGCTGACATGCTGTTTTTCCGGGGAGATGAGGAATGAAAATGCGGAAGAAGTTGGAAGCCCCGATACAATGCCTGACGTGCGGCTTCGACGGAAACCACTTTGTTCATGTCGGGGAAGATGACCGGCTACCAGATGTGTGCCGATGCCCCAGATGCAGCAAGACCGCATATGTCCTGTCTATCTCCGGGACAATGCATCTGTGCCGCGCGATGGCAAAGGAAATCGTGGCGATCAATAGCCGTATTTTCGACCTTGAGGCGGCAGACGACAAGGAGGATCGCTGAATGACCCTACGCGAACGGATTGCCGACTGGATCAGCGGCGGGGCGTTGTCGCGACAAAAAACGCGCGACTACACATGGGCGGCGGCCTGCGCATCTTCGGCGCTGCAGGTGACAAAGCTGAAGATCCACCTTGAGTGTATCGCCGCCTGCGAAACGCCCGGCGCGAACGCTACCGTCCGCCGCATGGCGAAGATCGCACGGGAGGCGCTGGAATGACCACGCAAGCCGAAGCACTGGACCGCCTGATTGCCGCCGTGGATGCGGGGAATGCCGACGACAGCCCTAAGGGCGAATGGCCGCTGCGTCGGTTTCTCGAGGCGTTCCCGGGTTCCTCTGGCGAGTATATCCGCGCCGCCGATGCTTATCGCGGCTCGCTCGACGCCGCCAAGGCGCTGCATGACGCGCTGCTGCCGGGGTGGGGGTTTTCCGTTCACGAGGATAGCGCGGAAGTAGAAGACGATCACGCCGTTGGCCCGTTCTATGACCATATCGGTGGCGACCCAGCCCGCGCATGGCTGCTGGCGATCCTGCGGGCCTATCGGGGGACGCTGGAATGACCGCCCGCGCGACCTTTACGCAAGCCCAGATCGAACGCGCCATCCGCGCGGCGAAGAAGGCTGGCATGGTCGCGGTCCAGACCACCACGGGAATTGCCTTCCTTGACCCCGACCAGATCGCGCAAGATGCCCCGAAAGACGGGGGCAAAAACACATGCGACGGAATCGAATGGGGGAAACCGTGACCCTCACCAATATCCTGCCCGTCACGGACAAGACAGGGAAAACCCGCCGCTACCTGCGCGTGAAGGGTCAGAAGTTGGTCAAGCTGCCCGACCTGCCGACCAGCCACCCAGAATTCATCGCCGCATGGTCCAAGGCCATGCAGCAGGCCACGGGTCATGTGCCGAAGCCGCAGACCGGGACGCTGGCAAAGCTGTGTCAGGAATTCACCCGGTCCCACGGCTTCAAGGGCCTGTCAGAAACCTATCAATCCGCCCTGCTGCGCCACATCGACAAAATCGAGGCAAAGGGCAAATCCGCCATGGTCGCGCATCTGCGCCAGACCCACATTAGGCAAGACCTCGCGCCCCTGCTGCCCGGAGCGGCCCAGACCCGCCTCAAGGCATGGCGGCGGCTGATGCGCTTCGCGTTGGATATGGGCTACATAGAAACGGACCCCAGCGCTGGGATCGACAAGCCCAAGATGCCCAAGAGCGACGGGCATCCTCGCTGGACCGCAGACGAGATTGACGCTTTCCGCGCGCGCTGGCCGATCGGTAGCGTCAGCCGTGCGATTTTCGAGCTGATCTACTGGACCGGCGCGCGGATCAGTGACGCTGTAAAGATCGGCCCCGGCATGGTTTCCCGCGAAGGCGTCCTGATCTTCAAGCAGACCAAGACCGGCGATCTTGCCTATGTGCCGTGGACGTGCCCCCTGCCGATCTTTGCGCTGGAAAGTGATCGGGCGATGATGCTGGAGGCAATCAGGGTTTGCCAGGGGCACATGGCATTCCTTGCGACTAAGCAGGGCCGCCCCAGATCGGCAAAGGCCATCGGCGGCGACGTTTCACATGCGGCAAGAGAGGCGGGCATCGGCAAATCGGCGCACGGGCTGCGAAAGTCTCGCGCAACAGACCTATTCGAGAGGGGCGCGCCGACGAATGCCGTCATGGCATGGACCGGGCACCAGACGCTTGCAGAGGCGGAACACTACACCCGCGAATTCGCGCGGCAGTCCGCTGTCGTAGGCAGACCGGAACGGAACGGGACGGGAACGGTTGAAAAACTTGCCGCCCCCGTTGCAAAATCAGGGAAATAGCGAAATGAAAACAAGGCACTATAGAAAGGGTGGCGATCGCGGGAGGACTCGAACCCCCGACCCGCTGCTTAGAAGGCAGCTGCTCTATCCAGCTGAGCTACGCGACCGTGCCGCTCTTCTAGCCGAGCAACTTCGTCATGAAAACCGAATTTGGGTCTTCTTTATACCCTTCGAACGGGGCGCAGGTCACGAAGCCCGCCCGCTCATACAAGCCCCGCGCCGCGACGAAGGTGGGCTGCACGCCGGTTTCCAGCGACAGCCGACGATAGCCCTCGGCGCCGGCTTGGCCCACAAGATGCTCAAGCATCGCCCTGGACAGGCCCTTGCCGCGGGCCTCGGTCAGCACGTGCATCGACTTGATCTCGGCATGTCCCGCGTCGATGCGCTTGAAGGCTCCCATCGCCAGCGGCACCCCATCCTCGCGCAGAACGAAGAACCGGATGCCCGGCGCGGCAAGCTGGCTGCGATCCATCATGTGGATCGATTCGGGCGGCGTATCGGCGTGCATGTCCGCGGTGTGGCGGTCGAACAGCAGCGCCAGATCGTCAGCCAGCGGGCTTTCCTCGGCGATGACGACCGGCATCAATGCGTCCAGGCGCCCTTGCGGTCGGTGGCGAAATTCTCGCCATAGCCGCGCGGCCGGACAATGGCCTTGCGCGTCTTGGGCAGAACGACCGTCACCTCGATGCCCTTTGCCGCCGCATAGGCCTCGGCCTCTTCCCGCGTCGCGAAGCGCAGCTTGACCTGCGCCTGCGTGTCGCCCGAGGACGTCCAGCCCATCAGCGGGTCCACCTCGCGCGCGGCGGCGGGGGCGAACTCCAGCACCCAGTCCTGCGTCTTGGCCGTGCCAGATTGCATCGCGGTCTTGGCGGGCTGGTAAATGCGGGCGGACAGCGTGGACATGGGCAATTTCTCCCTTGGGAACCGGGTGTTTCATCGCCGATTTACCGCCAGAGCGCAAGCACCGCAGGGCAGCGGCAAGGGTGCTGCCGGCGGGTCACGGGGAGTGTGGGTGGGGTGTGGGGTGCGACCCGCCGGCAGGCTGTTGCTGCTTGCCGGACCAACCTGCCAGCCTCGCCGCCAGAGAACAACCAAAAGATGAGTATTCTTTTGGATTTTTCGCTAAAATTGAATCGCCTCGCTTAACTCTTCGGCAAGCTGCACCGCCCTGCCTTCCCACGCCGCCGCCTGCTGACCCGTTTTGTCAGCAGCGCCTCTTGCGCCGGAACAAAGGGCGCACGATCTTGTCCCCCGGGCCCTTCTGGCCCGGATGCCCGGGGGCCCGTCTGCCATGCACAACAATTCGCCCGAATCCATGCCCATGCTGGCCACGCCCACGCCGCGCGAAAAGCTCGAGGGCGGCAGGCGCTTTGTCCTGTCGACTCCGTTCCAGCCTGCGGGCGACCAGCCGACCGCCATTGCCGAACTGGCCTCGGGCGTGCGGGCGGGCGAACGCGATCAGGTCCTGCTGGGCGCCACCGGCACCGGCAAGACCTTCACCATGGCCAAGGTGATCGAAGAAACGCAGCGCCCCGCCATCATCCTTGCGCCGAACAAGACGCTGGCAGCCCAATTATACGGCGAGTTCAAGGGCTTCTTCCCCGACAATGCGGTGGAATATTTCGTATCCTATTACGACTATTACCAGCCCGAGGCCTATGTCCCGCGCAGCGACACCTATATCGAGAAGGAAAGCCAGATCAACGAACAGATCGACCGGATGCGCCACTCGGCGACCCGGGCGCTTCTGGAGCGCGATGATGTGATCATCGTCGCCTCGGTCTCCTGCATCTATGGCATCGGCTCGGTCGAGACCTATTCAGCCATGACGCAGGACATGATCACCGGCCAACTCTACGACCAGCGCAAGTTCATCTCGGAACTGGTGGCCCAGCAATACCGCCGCCTCGACGCCGCCTTCCAGCGCGGCTCTTTCCGTGTGCGCGGCGATGTGGTGGAGCTTTGGCCCGCCCACCTGGAAGACCGCGCCTGGCGCTTTTCCTTCTTCGGCGAAGAGCTTGAGTCGATCACCGAATTCGACCCGCTCACCGGCGCCAAGACCGACACGTTCCAGAAGGCCCGCATCTACGCCAATTCGCACTACGTCACGCCCCGGCCCACGCTGCAACAGGCGATCAAGGGCATCAAGGACGAGCTGTTCCACCGGCTCAAGCAACTCACAGGCGACGGCAAGCTTCTGGAAGCCCAGCGGCTGGAACAGCGCACCAATTTCGATCTCGAGATGATGGAGGCGACCGGTTCCTGCGCCGGGATCGAGAACTATTCCCGCTGGCTCACCGGGCGCGGCCCGGGTGAACCACCGCCCACCCTCTTCGAGTTCATCCCCGACAATGCCATCGTCTTCGCCGACGAATCCCATGTCACCGTGCCGCAGATCGGCGGCATGTATCGCGGCGACTTCCGGCGCAAGTTCACGCTCGCCGAACACGGCTTCCGCCTGCCGTCCTGCATGGACAACCGCCCGCTGAAATTCGAGGAATGGGATGCGATGCGCCCGCAAAGCGTCTTCGTCTCGGCCACCCCGGCCGCATGGGAGCTGGAACAGACCGGCGGCGCCTTCACCGAGCAGGTGATCCGCCCGACCGGGCTGATTGACCCCGAGGTGGAAATCCGGCCCGTGGAAATGCAGGTCGATGACCTGCTGGATGAGGTGCGCCGCGTCTCGGCGAGGGGAATGCGTACGCTTGTGACCACGCTCACCAAACGCATGGCCGAAGACCTGACCGAATATCTGCACGAACAGGGCATCCGCGTGCGCTATATGCATTCCGACATCGACACGCTGGAACGCATTGAAATTCTGCGCGATTTGCGCCTTGGCGCCTTTGACGTGCTGGTCGGCATCAACCTCTTGCGCGAGGGGCTGGATATTCCAGAATGCGGTCTTGTGGCGATCCTCGACGCCGACAAGGAAGGCTTCCTGCGCTCGGAAACCTCGCTGATCCAGACCATCGGCCGCGCGGCGCGCAACGCGGAGGGGCGCGTCATCATGTATGCCGATCGCATCACCGGCAGCATGGAACGCGCCATGGCCGAAACCGAACGGCGGCGCGAAAAGCAGCAGGCCTATAACAAGGCCCATGGCATCACGCCGCAGACGGTGAAGAAGAATGTCGAGGATGTGCTGGCGGGCCTGTGGCAGGGCGATACCGACCAGTCGCGCATCACCACCAAGGTCGAGAAAGCCCAAGTGGGCCAGAACCTTGCCGCCCATCTTGATGCCCTGCGCGCCGCCATGCGCAAGGCCGCCGAGAATCTGGAATTCGAGGAAGCCGCCCGGTTGCGCGATGAGGTCAAGCGGCTGGAAGCGGTTGAACTGGCCGTGGCCGATGATCCGCTCGCCCGGCAAGAGGCGATCGACGAGGCCGTGGAAGAGGCGGTGAAGGCCAAGGGCCGCTCCACCGCCGGTCGCCCGGGGCAAAGGGGCGGGGTGAAGCGGCGCGGACGGGGGTAGGAAACGCTCGGTTTCCCGCGCCGGGCCAATTCAGACTCCCTCACGCATTAACCATTGGTTAACCTTCCTTAACGGTTTCGTTGAGGAAGGTCATGCGTTTCCACTTTTTCCGCTCGGTTGCGGCCCTGCCCTTCGTCCTTGCCACGCTTGCAACCGCGGCTGCGGCCGAATGCGACAGCAATTACACCGGCACCTGCGTGCCCGTTGCCTCGGATGTTGATTGCGCCGGGGGCAGTGGCAATGGCCCGGAATATGTGCGCGGCCCCGTTTATGTGGTCGGGACCGACATTTACGACCTTGATCGCGATGGCGATGGTGTCGCCTGCGAACGCTAGGCCTTCTTCACCACCCGCAGAAGCGCCAGCAGGATCACCGCGCCGATCGTCGCATGAATGATCGAGGCGAGAATCCCCCCGCCAATGCCGATGCCCAGCCGCGGCAGGATCCAGCTGGCGATGAACGCGCCCAGGATTCCGACGACGATATTTCCGATCAGCCCGAAGCCATAGCCCGAGACGATCTTTCCCGCCAGCCAACCGGCCACTGCCCCCACGAGCAGCAGAACGATGATACTTTCAATTCCCATTGTCTTCCCCTGCGGGCACCCTGCCCGATTTCAGTAATCCGCGATGATGTCATACATCACCGGCTCGAACCCCTTGCATAATTCGTTGATATGGCGGTTCCTCTCGCGCATCTCGGCGCTCCGCAGCATGGCCTGATAGTCGCCCCGGCTGTTCCATTGCGAATAGTTGCAGACCCGGGTGCGCGCGTCATTCACATGCAGCCCGGCCGCGATGAAGCCCGCCTGTTTCGAAATCACCTCGGCATAGGCCGCCTCCAGCGCTTCGATCAGGTCGAAACACATCGCCGGCGTGGTCTCGAAAGTGGTGATCACGGTCTGGCCTTGAAAGCCCTTGTCGATCTGCGGCATGCTCGGCCCTCCCTGCCCTGGCAGCACTTTGCCCCATCCTGACACGGAACCGCCGCGGAATCATGCCCCTTCTCGATCCCAAAGACCCTTTCTTCGCAAAGCCTTGGGTGCGCTATGTCACGGCGGGCTTTCCGCTGGCCTGGGGCCTGTTCGAGTTCGCCACCGGCAGCCCCGGCTGGGGTCTGATGTTCGTCGCCGCCGGCGCCTATGCGGCCTGGGCGCTTATCCTTTCGCGCAGGTGACCAGCCCCCGCATCTCACCCGAGTCGCCCTGGACCGAAGTTTCGCGCCAGCGGCAGCCGGTCAGACGCGGCACCAGATCCAGCATGGTGGCGCGGATCTGCTGATGCTCGCCCCGCCGGGCATGGCCCAGCCGGATCACCTCGGCCCGGTCGCCTTTCAGGAACACGACGTATTCGCGCCCGCCCACCGTCGCCTCGAAGCGTTCGGCCCCGAACATGGTCGGCGTCGGCTGCGCCCCGCAGGCGCAAAGGGATGTTGACAGAAGAAAGATGAAGCCCCGCATCCGCGCAGTCTGCGGGGGATTTGGTTAAGCGGGGGTTAATGCCGCTGGGTTAGACCAACCGCTCCACATCCTTCGCGGCCCGCACGAAATCGGCGAACAGCGGATGCGGCGCGAAGGGTTTCGACTTCAGTTCCGGGTGGAACTGCACGCCGATGAACCAGGGATGGTCCTTGACCTCAACGATCTCGGGCAGGCGGCCATCGGGCGACATGCCGGAAAACACCACGCCGCAGGCCTCAAGCTTGTCGCGATACTGGATATCCACCTCATAGCGATGGCGGTGGCGCTCCTCGATCACCGTGCCACCATAGACGCGCGCGACGGCCGAGCCGTCCTTGAGATTCGCCGTATAGGCCCCCAACCGCATCGTGCCGCCCTTGGCATCATCCGCCTTGCGCCGCACGGTATGATTGCCCTGAACCCATTCCTTCAGGTGATAGACGACCGGGGTGAACCGCTTGGCGCCCGCCTCATGGTCGAACTCCTCCGAGCCCGCATTCTTGACGCCGACAAGATTTCGGGCCGCCTCGATCACCGCCATCTGCATGCCAAGGCAGATGCCCAGATAGGGCACTTTCTTTTCCCGCGCGAATTGCGCCGCCTTGATCTTGCCCTCGGTCCCGCGCTCGCCAAAACCGCCGGGCACCAGGATGGCATGGAAATTCGACAGATAGGGGGCAGGGTCCTCCCGTTCAAAGATTTCCGCGTCGATCCATTCCGCCCGCACCTTGGTGCGGTTGGCCATGCCGCCATGGGTCAGCGCCTCGGCGATCGACTTATAGGCATCCTCAAGCTGGGTGTATTTGCCGACAATGGCCACCCGCACCTCGCCTTCCGGGTGGGTCAGCCGATCCATCACATCTTCCCAGCGCGCCAGATTGGGCTTGGGCGCGGGGGTGATGCCGAAGGCATCCAGCACCGCCTGATCCAGCCCGGCCCGGTGATAGGCCAGCGGCGCCTCATAGATCGTCTTCAGGTCATAGGCCGGGATCACCGCTTCTTTGCGCACATTGCAGAACAGCGCGATCTTCTCGCGCTCGCGATCCGGGATCGGATGTTCCGAGCGGCAGACCAGCACATCCGGCGCCAGGCCGATCGACTGCAATTCCTTGACCGAATGCTGCGTGGGCTTGGTCTTCAGCTCACCGCTGGCCGAAAGATAAGGCAGCAGCGTCAGATGCATCAGGATCGACTGGCCGCGCGGACGCTCGTGGATGAACTGCCGGATGGCCTCGAAGAAGGGCAGGCCTTCGATATCGCCGACCGTGCCGCCGATCTCGCACAGCATGAAATCGACCTCGTCATCGCCGATGCGCAGGAAGTCCTTGATCTCATTGGTCACATGCGGAACCACCTGGATCGTCTTGCCCAGATAGTCGCCACGCCGTTCCTTCTCGAGCACATTGGAATAGATCCGGCCGGACGAAATCGAATCCGTCTGTCGCGCATGAACGCCGGTGAAGCGTTCGTAATGGCCCAGGTCCAGGTCGGTCTCGGCCCCGTCATCGGTCACGAAGACCTCGCCATGTTCGAAAGGCGACATCGTCCCGGGATCGACATTCAGATAGGGGTCGAGCTTGCGCAACCGCACCGTATAGCCGCGCGCCTGCAACAGGGCGCCCAGAGCCGCGGAAGCCAGCCCCTTGCCCAATGAGGAAACCACGCCGCCGGTGATGAAGATATATCGCGCCACGCCGGGCCTCCCGTGTTGTCAAAGCGCGATTCGAGTGGGTGGAATCGCGGCACCACGGGAGTCGAGCTATAGCGCCCGTTTCCCGGTCATGCAACCGCCAGCCGCAAGATCATGTCTGCGGCGCGACGGCAGGGTCAAAAGGTTGTGGTCAAGGCGCCGGGGTCGGCTGCGGTGCGGCGGGGGTGGCCTCGGGCGCCGTCTCGACGGGCGGCACGGCGGCTTCCGGCGCCTCGCTCGGCGCGGCGGCGGGCGCATCCCCGGCGGGCGGTGCGGCGGCATCGCCTGCAGGCGGCACGACCGGGCCATCGGCCGGCGCGGGCGGCAGCAGATCCGAACCCGCGGGCGTCGGAATGGCGGGGGTCTCCGGCGTCGCCGTCGGCGGCACGGTCAGCGCGCCATCGACGACCGAGCCGTCATTGCCGCCGCGCGCCGCAATCACCGTCAGCGCCATCGAGGTGATCAGGAAGGCCACCGCGAAGACCCAGGTCAGCTTGGTCAGCGCCGTGGCCTGGCCGCGCGCCTGCATGTTGCCCCCGCCCGACAGAAGCGCACCACCCTCGTTCTTTTGCAGAAGCACCACGCCGATCAGAAGAAGGGCGAGGATCAGGTGGATGGTCAGGACGACGGTTTCCATGCGCTTGCGGCTCCCAGGGCGGCGTTCGCGCCATTTAGGCGCATAGGGCGGGCGGCGCAAGAGCGGGCGGCCCGCGCAAGGGCAAGCCGTGGGCCAAAAGCCCCGGCGCAGGCCTTCGCGCTGGGCTGTAACATCGCGTGAGGCCGGTCCCGGCCTGCCCCGCTTCCACAGCCCGCGCCAAGCGGATATGGCAGAGCCTGAAGCCGGAGCCTGGAATGTCCCTTTCTCTTCCCTCGCGCCAGACCGAGACGCTGCGCGCCCGCTATGCCACTGCCGCGCTGTTCTGCGCCAACGGCTTCACCACCGGCGCCTGGGCGCCGCAGATCCCGCTTCTCTTGCCGCGCCATGGCATCACCGAGTTTGCCCTGGGCCTTCTGATCCTGGGCCTTGGTCTTGGCGCGGTCGGTGCCATGCTGTTTTCCGGCCGCCTGATTGCCCGCCACGGCTCGGTGCGCATCCTGCGCCTCTTCGCGCTGACCATCGTGCCGGTCCTACCGCTCGTGGTCTTCGCGCCCTCGCCCTGGCTTCTTGCCCCGGCCATGGCGCTTCTGGGCGGATGTCTCGGATCGATGGATGTGGCGATGAATGCCAATGCCGTCGAGGTCGAGCGTCGTCTTGGCCGCGCGATCATGTCCTCCTCGCATGGGTTCTGGAGTCTCGGCGCCTTTCTCGGCGGCACGGCGGGCAGTTTCGTCATCGCCCATGGCACGGCGCATGTTCAGGCCCTCGCCACCGCCGCGCTGGTCGCCTGCGTGGTCCTGCTCGCCCTGCCCCATCTGCGCGGCGAACCGCCCCAGCCGCAGCTGCGCGAGACCGCCGAACGCCCCCCGCTTCTGCCGCGCGCGGCGGGGATATGGGTGCTTGGCCTCCTGGCGCTGTTCTGCATGGTGCCCGAAGGCGCGGTGCTAGACTGGGCCGCGCTTTACCTGCGGCGCGAGCTGGAGGCCGGCCCCTTCACCGCCGGTCTCGGCTTTGCCTGTTTCGCGGGCGCGATGGCGGTGATGCGCTTTCTGGGCGACGGGCTGCGCAACCGCCATGGTGCGGTCACGGTGCTGCGGGTCTCGGCCGTGATCAGCATGACCGGGCTGGTGATCGCCGCGCTTTCGCCCGCCGCGCCACTTGCCATCGCCGGTTTCGCCCTGGCGGGTCTCGGCATCGCCAATACCGTGCCGATCTTCTTTTCGGCGGCGGGGAATTACCCCGGACAGGCGCCGGGCGCGGCGCTCTCGGCCGTCACCATGCTGGGCTATACCGGCATCCTCGTCGCCCCGGCCTCGATCGGCTTCGTCGCAGGTCACCTCGGCTATCGCCCCACCTATCTGGCGCTGGCGGGCCTTTTGCTGGTCGTGGCGCTGCTGGCCGAACGGACGGCGCTGGCCGACCACCGCCCGCAAGCCGCCCCCGCCACGGGCTGACCCGCGCCGCACTCAGCGCTTGTGGATCACCGCAACGCTGTCGGCCCGGTCCGGGCCAGCCTGCAGCATCAGCACGCCTGCGATCTGCGGCCCAAGCGCCGCGAAGGACGCTTCCGTCCCCGCATCGGCATGTGAGAAGCACCGCCGCTCGGCAAAGCCGCGAAACAGCTCGGCCGTGCGGGTCATGCCCGGCGGCTCCGGCGCTTCGGGCCGGGTGCGCAGCCCCTCGATGATGTAGAAGCCGCCCGGGGCCAGACGGGGAAACAGTTCCAGAAAGGCGTTCTGCTGGTGCAGGCTGCTCTGGCCACCGCTGTCCACCGCGACCTGCGGGGCAGGCCCGTCGGCCAGCGCCAGCCGCATCCCGCGGGCAAATCCCTTGCGCCGCTCCGGCCCGGCCCAATGCCAGTCCGGCCCCTCCGCGGGCCAGCCTTCCGGCGCGGGCCCCGGGCCCAGCACCGTCACCCGCGCGCCGGGGAAATATTCGGCCCAGACCCGGCCATAAAGCGGCAATCCGCCCTGCTCCGCCGTCCCGGCCGCGATCTCGACCACAACTGGGGCGCGGTCGCGCAAATGCTGGAACAGCATTTCATAGACGTCATGCGGACGATCCTGCGCAGCAAGCCCTGCCGCCTCGGCCAGCCGGGCAAAGGCGGGCCGCACGGGCCTGTCCTCGACATCCGCAAGCCGTTTCACGGCAAGGTCACGCGCCGCCTGCCCGCGTGTCGCGCCGCCTGCCCAGAGGAACAGCCCCGGCATGGGGCCGCGCCCGGCATCCTCGTCCCAGTCCGCCCTGACTTCGGTCAGGCTCAGGATGCGACGGGCTTCCTGCGCGGCGCTTTGCACCCCGGCATGTGATCTTGCTGCCATGTCCCGTCCCCGTTCTTTCGGTTCCTCTGAACCTCAAGCCTGCCCCTGCGTCGTGTCGAAAATGGGGACAATACGGGGAAAATTGTCGGCATAAGGCGGCAATGCGGGCCTCAACCGCCCTGAAGCAGCGCCGCGACCTCTTCCGCTCGCACCAGCCGGGCGAAATCGGCGCCCAGAAGCGACAGGGTCACCCGCAGCACCGTTTCCGCATCGATCCGCCCGCCGTCATGGGCCGGGATGTCGAACCCGATCAGCGCGTCGCCGGGCAGGATGACCTCAAAGCCCAGATCGCTGGCCGCGCGGGTCGACGAGGTCACGCAGAAGGCCGCCACCGCCCCCACCAGAACAATCCGCCCGATGCCTTGCCGTCTCAGCGCGGCATCGAGGCCCGTTCCGGCGAAAGCCGATGAACCGGTCTTCCAGAAGACCGGCTCGCCGTCCTGCGGACGGGCACAGCCCATCGGCGCGCCGCCGGGCCGGTCACGGCGAAAGGGCGAAGCAGGGTCGGGATCGTCATGCAGGACGTGAAAGACCGGCAGCCCGCGCGCCCGGAACAGCGCCAGCAGGGCAGCGACATGGGCTTCCGCTTGCGGATTGGCCCGCTGCCGCCCGGCGCGCGTCCGTTCGGCCATGCCCTCCTGCATGTCGATCACCACAAGAGCGGTCACCTGCCCCGCCATCAGGCCGCGCCCATATAGTCGCGCTTGCCCAGCTCCACCCCGTTATGGCGCAGGATCGCATAGGCCGTGGTCAGGTGGAAATGGAACTGCGGCAGCGAGTAGAAATCCAGGAAATCCTCGCCGGTCAGCGTGCGATCCGCGCCGCCAATCTTGATCGTGATGCCGCGCGCCTCGGCCCCGTCATAGGCGGGGGCATCGAAGCCTGCCATATAGTCGCGCGCCGCCGCGATCCTCGCTTGCAACTCGCCAAAGCTGGTCTCGGTATCGGGAAAGCTCTTCGGCATCTCGCCCGCCAGCCGCGCGGCCCCGCGTGCCGCGAAATCGCAGGCCAGCTGCACCTGCTTCACCAGAGGGAACATGTCGGGGAAGAGCCGATCCTGCAACAGCGCCTCGGGCTTGATCCCGCGCGCGGCGCAATGCGCCTCGGCCTTCCCCAGAATGGCGGCCAAGGCGCCAAGGAAACGGTCATATACGGCAACGGACCGACGATGCATCGCGCTCTCTCCTTCGGCCCTCCCTGGGCCATTCGGACGCAAGCCTTCGCGCCCGACCGGGGGAAGGTCAATCCCCGAACCGATGGCCTTTCGGTGCCCCACCCGCCGCCGCCAGCTCCACTCCTCCGCGATCGCCCGCCCTGTCCCCGTCTTCCGATCTTCGTCCCCCGCAGGACCCGGCCCACCCGCCGACCCGCGGCGGTCCAGGGCTTGCCGCCCGCCCCCGGCGGCCAATAGTGTCGGGTGCGACAGGAGGCCCCAATGCCACAGACCATCCCCCCGCAGACGACCCCAAACCCCGATCTGACCACGGGTGCCGATCGCCGCCCGCGCTGGAATTCAGCCCCCCATCGCCGCCACGGCTTTCACAACCTGCATCTTCTCACCCGCCACACCCACAACCATCGTGCCGCCCGCGTTCTTGACCTGCGCCTCGCCGCCGACCTGGCGATCCCCGCCCGCGAGGATGTGGCCCGCCTGACCCGCAGCCCCTGGTTCTCGGCCATGGCGGTGATCCAGGGCAATCGCCTGCTGTATGAGGCCTATGCCCCCGATTTCGGCCCCGACCGGCCCCATTCCATCATGTCGATCTCGAAGATGAGCCTGAACCTGATCCTGGGCAGGCTCTGGGAGGAAGGCCGTCTCGACCTTTCCCGCCCGGTGGCCGAGCTTCTGCCCTGGATCGGCCCCGGCTATGCGGCCGCCACGCTGGCCGATGTGGCGCATATGAACGTCCACAATGCCTATGACGAAGATTACCATCAGCCCGATTGCATGGCCTTTCTTCATGAGCCCGCGATGGGCCTCCGCCTGCCCAATGGGCCGGAACCCCTGAACCGCGACTTCCTGGCGACGATCGGCCTTGCCACCGGCAGCAGCGACATTCGCAATCCCGGCCCGACCTGCCTGTACAAAAGCGCCAATACCGATGTCCTCGCCTGCGTGGCCGAGGTGGCGGGCGGTCGGCCGCTGTCGCTGTGGATCGCCGATCTGGCCGATGCCGCCGGGGTCGAGGGTGCGCTGCATGTCGGGACCGACCGCTCGGGCTTCCCCGCGCTGAATGGCGGGATCTGCCTCACCGCCCGCGACCTGTGCCGCTACGGCGCGCTTTTCGCCCGCATGGGCGCAGGCGTCGATGGCCAGCCCTTCGGCAGCGCGGGCTTCATCGCGGAAACCCTGCGCTCGGGCGTGCCCATGCCCGCGCCCCGCAGCCATCTGCGCTACAGCTTCCAGACCAATACCGATGGCGCCTGGCTTGGCCATGGCGGCTATGGCGGGCAATATCTGGTGGCAAATCCAAAGACCGGCCGCGTCGCCTGCTTCCTCTCGGTCCTGCAGGATGAAGACGGATATGACGCGGCCTGGTATCCGCCGATCATCGCCATGCTCGCCGAGATCTGTGCCGCGAATTGACCCGGCAACCCTCCGCAAAACCCGCTTCCCAAACCCGCCACTTTCCGCTAAGGCAGCGCCATGACCACCGGAACCCGCCCCGCGCTGATTTCCCGACGCCGATAAGGCGCATGGTCCGGCACGCCCAGCCGCCAAAGGGCTTCTTCCGTTGACACCCGCCGCGCCCTGCCTTTACGGCTTGGGCTTCCTGCCTGAAGGGGTATCCCATGATTTCTGCCGTCCTGCCGACCTATAACCGTGCGCCCATCGCCTTCGTCTCGGGCCAGGGCTCCTGGCTTCTGGCCGAGGATGGACGACGCTATCTCGATCTCGGCGGCGGAATCGCGGTCAACGCGCTCGGCCATGCCCATCCGGCCCTGGTGCAGACCCTCTCCGACCAGGCCGCGAAACTTTGGCATGTCTCGAACGTCTACCGCATCCCGGAACAGGAAAAGCTGGCCGAACTGCTGGTCGACCGCACCTTTGCCGACACGGTCTTCTTCACCAATTCCGGCACGGAAACCGCCGAACTGGCGATCAAGATGGCGCGCAAGTTCCATTACGAGAATGGCCAGCCCGAACGCATCCAGATCATCGCCTTCGAAGGCGCCTTCCATGGCCGCTCGACCGGCGCCATCGCGGCGGCGGGCTCGGAAAAGATGGTCAAGGGCTATGGCCCGCTGATGCCCGGCTTCACCCAGCTGAAATGGGGCGACCATGACGCGATCCGCGCCGCGATCACCGACCAGACCTGCGCCGTCATCATCGAACCGGTGCAGGGCGAAGGCGGCATCCGCCCGGTCCCCGACCAATGCCTCAAGGGTCTGCGCGACCTCTGCGACGCAACCGGCACGCTGCTGATCTTCGACGAGGTGCAATGCGGCATGGGCCGCACCGGCCGGCTTTTCGCCCATGAATGGGCTGGGATCACCCCCGATATCATGATGGTGGCCAAGGGCATCGGCGGCGGCTTCCCTCTGGGCGCGCTTCTGGCCACCGAACGCGCCGCCACGGGCATGACCGCAGGCAGCCATGGCTCGACCTATGGCGGCAATCCCCTGGGCTGCGCCGTGGGGGCCAAGGTGGTGGAACTGGTCTCCGATCCCGCCTTCCTGGCCGAGGTGAACCGCAAGGCCGCGCTCTTCCGCCAGGGGCTCGAGGCGCTGGTCGCCGCCCATCCGCAGGTCTTCGAAGCCGTGCGCGGCGAGGGGCTGATGCTGGGCCTGAAATGCCGGGCGCTGAACACCGATGTGGTCAAGGCGGGCTATGACGCCGGCGTCCTCACCGTCGGCGCCGCCGACAATGTCGTCCGCCTGCTGCCCGCGCTCAACATTCCCGACGCGGATATTGCCGAGGCGCTCACCCGCCTCGACCTGGCCGCCTCCGCCACCCCGAAAGCCGCCTGACCTTCTTCTGTTTCCAAATATCCCGGGGGGTTCGGGGGGCTGGCCCCCCGACACCCGGCTACAAAGAAAAACCGATGCAAAGCTTTCTCGATATCCACAAGACCGACCCCGCCGCCCTTCGGGGCATGATCGATACCGCGCTGGCGATGAAGACCGCCCGCAATGGCCGCCCCAAGGGCGCGCCGGATGATGACCGCCCGCTCGAGGGCCGCATGGTCGCGCTGATCTTCGAAAAACCCTCGACCCGCACCCGCGTCTCCTTCGATGTGGGCGTGCGGCAGATGGGCGGCCAGACCATGGTCCTGTCGGGCAAGGAGATGCAGCTCGGCCATGGCGAGACCATTGCCGACACCGCCCGCGTGTTGTCGCGCTATGTCGACCTGATCATGATCCGCACCTTCGAAGAAGCGACGCTGCTGGAAATGGCGGAACATGCCACCGTCCCCGTCATCAACGGGCTGACCAACCGCACCCATCCCTGCCAGATCATGGCCGATGTGATGACCTATGAGGAACATCGCGGCCCGATCGCGGGCAAGAAGGTGGTCTGGTGCGGCGACGGCAACAATGTCTGCGCCTCCTTCCTCCATGCCGCGGGTCAGTTCGGTTTCGACTTCACCTTCACCGGGCCGGAAACGCTCGACCCCGAAGACCGTTTCGTCGCTTTCGCGCGCGAGAAGGGCTCGAAGATCACGATCCAGCGCGATCCTTTCACCGCGGTCGAGGGCGCGGATCTGGTGGTGACCGACACCTGGGTCTCGATGCATGATCCAGAAAGCGCCAAGGAACGCCGCCACAACCAGCTGCGCCCCTATCAGGTCAACGAACAGCTGATGAGCCGCGCCAAGCCCGACAGCCTGTTCATGCATTGCCTGCCCGCGCATCGGAACGATGAGGCGACCAGCGCAGTGATGGACGGCCCCCATTCGGTGATCTTCGACGAGGCCGAAAACCGCCTGCACGCTCAGAAGGCCATCCTGCGCTGGTGCCTCGGCGCCTGACGCGCTTTTGCCGATCGGCTTCGCCCCCCTCGCCCAAGGCGATAGGGGCGAAGTCTCCGGCAGGCGGCGCCCCGCCTTCCCATTCCCCGCCAAATCCCGGATGATCGCCGCCGCAGGGCGACGCAGGAGACGACAGGCATGACAGCGCAGGGCGCAAGCCGGGCCATGACCCCCGACAGCATCGCCGCCATGGCAGGCGCGCTGCGCGCCGGCGACCGCCGGGCGCTTGCCCGCGCCATCACCCTGGTCGAAAGTGCGCGGGCCGATCACCGCGCCCAGGCGCTTGCGCTGCTCGACGCGCTGGGCCGCGACCGCCAGGCCCTGCGCCTTGGCCTCTCCGGCACGCCCGGCGTCGGCAAATCCAGCTTCATCGAGGCCATGGGCCTGCGCCTCACCGGCCGGGGCCTGCGCGTGGCGGTCCTTGCGGTCGACCCCTCCTCGGCCCGCTCCGGCGGCTCGATTCTCGGCGATAAGACCCGGATGGAGCAATTGTCGCGCGATCCGAACGCCTTCATCCGCCCCTCGCCCAGCCAGGCCCAGATGGGTGGCGTGGCGCGCCGCACGCGCGAGGCGGTGGCGCTGTGCGAGGCGGCGGGCTTCGACGTGGTGCTGATCGAGACGGTAGGCGTCGGCCAGTCGGAAACCATGGTGGCCGAGATGGCCGACCTTTTCGTCCTTCTCATGGCGCCTGCGGGCGGCGATGAATTGCAGGGCGTCAAGCGCGGCATCATGGAAATGGCCGACCTGATCCTGGTCAACAAGGCCGATGGCGAATTGCTCCACACCGCCACCCGCACCCAGGCCGATTACGCGGGCGCGCTGCGCCTGCTGCGCCGCCGCCTGCAGGACCCCGACGGCTTCCCCAAGGCGCTGACCGTTTCGGCCGCGACCGGGGCCGGGCTGGACGCTGCCTGGGCCGAGATCGAGGCGCTGGCAAAATGGCGCCGCGAGAGCGGCCACTGGGACAAGACCCGCGCCGCCCAGGCCGCCCATTGGTTCACCCAGGAGGTCCGCCAGGGCCTTCTCGCTGTCCTTGACCGCGACCCCGCCCGCAGCGCCATGGCGGCCCTGGCCGCCGATGTGGCGCAGGGCAGCCGCAGCCCCGAAGCCGCCGCCGCCGAGATGCTCGCCCGCCTCACAAAGGGCTGAGCGTCCCTGGCAGCGACGACCCGCAGCGCCGGAGCCCGGACCTCTGCCAGCCCCGTCCCCCGGATAGGCAAGCCATGGGATCGCCCCTCCGCCGTCCTGCATCTCCTCGCGCTGTTTTCATCCCTTACGCTGATTTTCGGGAACCGATCCTGCGGCGCGGCGTTGGTCAGCCATACCGCTGCGGCAAACGCAGTGCCGATGAATGCATCCGAGAGGAGCCTGAAAATGCTGAAGAAAACCCTGATCGCTCTTGGCCTGACCACCGCCCTGTCGGGCTTCGCGCTGGCCCAGGACCTGCCGACCGTCAAGTCGCTTGACGTCACGGTCGACATGGCCACCGTGACCAATGAAAAGGCCGCGAAATACTGGGGGGCGCTGCAAGCCGACCTTCAGGGCGCGGTGATGGCAAAGCTGGCCAACCAGGTTGATGAGGAAAAGGGGGCCAAGGTCTCCATCGACATCGACGAAGTGACGCTGGCCGACGGATTCACCGACACGATGGGCATCGAGAATTCGGTCCTGAAGGGCATGGTTCACGAAACCCATGACACCGACAACAGCCGCTTCAATTCCTATGAGCTGACGGTGTCCTATGACCTCGCCGCCCCGATGCTGGGCGAAGGTTTCAACCCGAACGCGTCGGAAGAAGATTCGCGCCGCGCCTATGAGGCCATGATCGACGTCTTCGCCGATCAGGTTGTGAAGAACCTGAAGTAACCGACCGGAAAAGCCGGATGCCGAGCCTCTGTCCCCTGCACAGCGCAAACCTGTTCTGACAGGCCCGCTTGCGCAGCCTCTCTGTGCCCGGCTTTTCCCATAGGGGCGGACTGTCCCTGCCTCGTCAGTCCGCCCCGCCCCCTTCCCTCCCGCGCTGCGCGCCCAATTGTCCCGTGACCGGTCCGCAGCCATTGCCGTCGCCGCCCCTTGTCTCGCGCCTTCCGGTCTTGCCTGTCCCATTTTTCGGACACCGCGCCTTCTCGACCAGAGGCGCCGCTCATGCCTGCAACCGGCTCACTCCGGCTGCGGGCATTTTCATTGGGGCGCCCCGGCCTGCCCTCTGCCCCAGCCAGCGCCTTGCCTTCCGCCTTTCCTGCCGTCAAAACGGCGTCTGGCGCTTGACGCCGCCCGGCTTTGCCACTACACGCCCGCAATCGAATTCGGGCATGGGGGATTCCCTTCCCGGGATACCGCCATCGACCACACGACCTGACACACGAAGGATACCGAACATGTCGCGCGTCTGCGAACTGACGGGCAAGGGCCCGATGACCGGCAACATGGTCAGCCACGCCAACAACAAGACCCGTCGCCGCTTCCTGCCGAACCTGAACGAAGTCACCCTGATCTCCGACGTTCTGGGCCGTTCCTTCAGCCTGCGCATCTCGGCGGCGGCGCTGCGCTCGGTCGACCATCGCGGCGGCCTTGACGGCTTCCTGGCCAAGGCCAAGGAAGACGAGCTGTCCTCGAACGCGCTGAAGATCAAGCGCGAGATCGAAAAGGCCCAGGCCGCGGCCTGATCCTTTCCGCGTGACGTTTCGCAAAGGCCCCGCCGGCACTCCGGCGGGGCCTTTCGCGCTGCCCGCCCGCGGCACGCGACCGATTGGCCCCTTCCGCCCCGGCCCGCCGCAGGTTAGAACTCCGGCCATGCGGACCCGCCTGCGCTCTCTCGCCTCGCTTGCCCTTGCGCTGATTCTCGCGCTGACCTCGGTGCATTGGGCGCTGGGCCGGGCCGAGGCCGCCGGTGCGCAGGATCTGGTGATCTGCGCCGATGGCTCGATCACCACCATCACCCTTGGCGCCGATGGCAAGCCGGTCGCCCGCCACCATGCCTGCCCCGATTGCGTTCTGGGCGGGATGGCGCTGGGCAGCGCCCTGCAAGCCGGTGTCGCGCCGCCCCAGGCCCGCGCCCGCCGCGCCAGCCTGCCCCGTCCCAGGCCCCGCCGCCAGCGCCGCCCCATCGCGGCCCGCGCCCGCGCGCCGCCTGCGGCCTCTGCCTGACCCAAGCAGAACCTCAGACCGCAAACCCTGTTCCGAAAGGAGGCCCGACATGCCGTCGCGCCGTTTTCTCCTCATCGCCACTCTGGCGTCCCTCGCCCTGCCGCTTGCCGCGCCCCTGACCGCGCTGGCCCAGAACCACCCCGAGCAAT
Source organism: Neotabrizicola paludis (assembly GCF_044142105.1). NCBI lineage: Bacteria > Pseudomonadati > Pseudomonadota > Alphaproteobacteria > Rhodobacterales > Paracoccaceae > Neotabrizicola > Neotabrizicola paludis. The sequence continues at coordinate 55,158 of NZ_JBGTYM010000010.1, read as the reverse complement.
TCCACGTCCATGACGCCTATGCCCGCAGCAATGGCGGCGCGGGCGGCTCGGGCGCGGTCTTCTTCATGCTGCACAACAATGGCAGCAGCGACGACACGCTGATCGGCGCGCAGACCGATCTCGCCGCCAAGGCCGAGTTGCACAGCCACACCATGACCGCCGATGGCGTGATGCAGATGGGCGAGATCGAGGGCGGCGTCCCGCTCGCCGCAGGCGAGATGCATGAATTCGTCCGGGGCGGCGACCATGTCATGCTGATGGGCCTGACCCGCAAACTGGAAGAGGGCGAACAATTCCCGCTCACCCTGATCTTCGCCTCCGGCACCGAACTGGTGATCGACGTCACTGTCGACAACAAGCGCAAGCCCGGCGAGGCCGCCATGGGCGATGGCCAGGGCGAGATGAAGATGGACCATGGCAGCATGGATCACGGCTCGGGCGGCTGAGCCGCGCCAGCCCCCCTTGCCTCTCTCCTTGCCCTCTGCCTAGCGTGACGGCAAGGAGACACCATGCCAGATACCCCGCCCAGCCCCCGCACCCGCCTGCGCCGGATGCACGAGAAAGCCGCCTATGACCGCGCCACGATCCATGCGGTCCTCGACGCCATGCCGCTGGCCCATATCGGCCATCTGGTGCAGGGCGCGCCGGTCGTCACCCCCACCCTGCAATGGCGCGTGGACGAGCGCGTCTACTGGCACGGATCCTCGGCCAGCCGCATGATCAAGGCAGCGCTGGCAGGCCCGGTCTGTCTGACGGTCAGCATCGTCGATGCCATGGTGCTGGCGCGCTCGGGCCTGGAGCATTCGGTCAATTACCGCGCCGTCATGGCCTTTGGCCAGCCGCAGGCCCTGACGGACCCGGCCGAGAAGGAAAGCGCCCTCAAGGCGATGATGGAGCAGCTTTTCCCCGGCCGCTGGCAGGAATTGCGCCCGATCACCGCGCAGGAGCTGAAGGCCACCGCCGTGCTGTCGCTGCCGCTCTCCGAGGCCAGCGCCAAGATCGACGACGGTCCCCCCGCCGACCCGGCCGAGGATATCGCCCATCCGGTCTGGGCGGGCACCCTGCCGCTTGCCACCACACCCGGCACCCCGCGCCCTGCACCTGATCTGGCGGCGGCGCTGGCCGCCGATCCACCGCCCTATCTCACCGCCTTCCGCTGGGGATGACCGTGACCGAACCGCGTATCCTGTTCGTCTGCCTGGGAAATATCTGCCGCTCGCCCACCGCCGAGGCGGTATTTCGCAAGCTGGCGGCAGAGGCGGCGCTGGCGGCGCTGGCCGACAGCGCCGGCACAGGTGGCTGGCACGCGGGCGAGGCCCCGCATCCGCCGATGATCCGCGCCGCCGCAAGCCGGGGCTATGACCTGACATCCCTGCGCGCCCGCCAGGTCACGCGCGCCGATTTCACCCGCTTCGACCTGATCCTTGCCATGGACGGCAAGAACCTGTCAGACCTTCGCGCCATGGCGCCCGCCGATGGCACGGCCCGGCTTGAGCTGTTCCTCAGCCACGCGCCCGACTGCGGCCTGCGCGACGTGCCGGACCCTTGGTATACGGAAGATTTCGACCAGACCCTCGATCTGGCCGAGGCCGCCTGTCACGGCCTGGTCGCCCGCCTGCTGGCGGCGCGCTGATGGAAGGCGCGTCCGGGGGCTCTGCCCCCCGGCCTGCGGCCTCCCCCCGGGATATTTGCGAACAGAAGAAAGGGCGAGGCCGGGTCCGCCTTTCACCTCAGCCCGCGCAATAGGCCTCGGCCATCGACCCAAAGTTCTTGTAGCGCTCCCAGAAGGCGTCATCGGCGGCGGATTGCGACACCCAGACCTTATGCGCCATGTCGGGATTGCTGAAGAACTTGGCGGCGCGGCGCTGGTCGGACCCGCTCAGCACCATGTCGGCGACCTGCTGGATGCAGCCGCAGAGCGCACGGTTCGCCGCATCGCGGCCCGAGCGCATGCAGGCATTGTCGATCGGCCCCGCGCTGGCCGCCGAAGCCCCAAACGCCGCAAAACCGGCGGCGAAAGCCGCTGTCAGGAAAATGTGCTTCATCATCTGCCTCATCGCCGGGCAAGGGTCGCGTCCCACACGGACCTGCGCCGTCCCGGTCATTTTTCTGGGCATGAGTGTGCCGAAAGCCAGCGATTTTTTCAATGCTGCAGCGCGGCTGCGCCAAGCCTTGCCGACCGGCGCAAAAACTTGCGGGCGTGGCCCGGCCTGCCCCCCATATCTCGCGGCATCCCGCCCGCAAACCCGGCAGGCCGCTGCGCCGTTGCGGGCGGCAGGGCACGGGCACGGGCCGAATCATTCCCGCCCCTCACGCCCCCTTCCCGGCCCCTGTTTCTTTGGCTATATGCGCGGCCATGACCGACCTGTCCCTCATCCGCAATTTCTCGATCGTGGCCCATATCGACCACGGCAAATCCACCCTGGCCGACCGGCTGATCCAGTCGACGGGCACGGTCGCCGACCGCGACATGAAGGCCCAGCTTCTGGACAGCATGGAGATCGAGCGCGAGCGCGGCATCACCATCAAGGCCAACACCGTGCGGATCGACTATCCGGCCAAGGACGGCAAGACCTATGTCCTGAACCTGATCGACACGCCCGGCCATGTCGACTTCGCCTATGAAGTCAGCCGGTCCATGCGCGCGGTCGAAGGCTCGCTTCTGGTCGTCGATGCCTCGCAGGGGGTGGAGGCCCAGACCCTCGCCAATGTCTACCAGGCGCTCGATGCCGGGCATGAGATCGTGCCGGTGCTGAACAAGATCGACCTGCCCGCCGCCGATCCCGACCGGGTCAAGGCGAATATCGAGGATGTCATCGGTCTGGATGCCAGCGACGCGATCCCGATCTCGGCCAAGACCGGCCTCGGCATCCCCGATGTGCTGGAAGCCATCGTCCACCGCCTGCCCGCCCCCAAGGGCGACCGCGACGCGCCCCTCAAGGCCATGCTGGTCGACAGCTGGTATGACCCCTATCTCGGCGTCGTCGTGATGATCCGCGTCATGGATGGCGTCATCCGCAAGGGCGACCAGATCAAGATGATGCAGACCGGCGCCAAATACGGCATCGACCGCCTGGCCGTGCTGCGCCCGCAGATGGTCGACTGGCCCGAACTTGGCCCGGGCGAGATCGGCGTCTTCACCGCCTCGATCAAGCAGGTCCGCGACACCCGCGTCGGCGACACGATCACGCATGAGAAGAAACCCACCGCCACCGCCCTGCCCGGCTTCAAGCCCGCCCAGCCCGTGGTGTTCTGCGGCCTCTTCCCGGTCGATGCGAACGACTTCGAAACCCTGCGCGACGCGATCGAGAAACTGGCGCTGAACGATGCCAGCTTCTCGTCGGAAATGGAAACCTCCGCCGCCCTCGGCTTCGGCTTCCGCTGCGGCTTCCTGGGCCTCTTGCATCTCGAGGTCATCCGCGAACGTCTCGAACGCGAATTCGATCTCGATCTGATCACCACCGCCCCTTCGGTCGTCTATCACCTGCATATGAAGGACGGCACGGTCAAGGAATTGCACAACCCGGCCGACATGCCGGATGTGACCCTGATCGACCATATCGAGGAGCCGCGGATCAAGGCCACGATCATGGTGCCCGACGAATATCTGGGCGACATCCTGAAACTCTGCCAGGACCGCCGTGGCATCCAGCTCAACCTCACCTATGCCGGCCCGCGCGCCATGGTGGAATATGACCTGCCGCTCAACGAAGTGGTGTTCGATTTCTACGACCGGCTGAAATCGGTCACCAAGGGCTATGCCTCCTTCGACTACCAGATCAGCGAATATCGCGAGGACAATCTGGTCAAGATGTCGATCCTGGTGAATGCCGAGCCGGTCGATGCCCTGTCCATGCTGGTCCACCGCGACCGCGCCGAGGCGCGCGGCCGGATGATGTGCGAGAAGCTGAAGGAACTGATCCCCCGCCACATGTTCCAGATCCCGATCCAGGCGGCGATTGGGGCGAAAGTGATTGCCCGCGAGACGATTTCCGCGATGCGCAAGGACGTGACGGCGAAATGCTATGGCGGCGACGCCACGCGGAAGCGCAAGCTTCTGGACAAGCAGAAAGAGGGCAAGAAGCGGATGCGCCAGTTCGGGAAGGTCGAGATCCCGCAGACGGCGTTTATCAGCGCGCTGAAGATGGATGGGTGACTAAGATTTGATCTATCTGGAGCGTGCGCTGCATTTAAGTTCGGTCGTTGAGTTTGCTCGTTGGAGCATCGCAACGGGTCTTTCGAACAGCTTGCAGATCGGACGCATGAGATTCGAGGATGCGCAAGACTTTCACGTCCTCCGGGCACTCCATGATCGCTGTTTATCGTTGTCGAAATCAATTCTTATCCTGATTGAAGAAGATCATCCTTCCGACGTACAAATTCTTGAGCGATCCTTGATAGAGGCGACAGTTAAGTTTCTATATATTACTGGCGGTGAGCTTGATGTGATCGAGAGGCTCCACGAATTTTCCACGACACTTTCTGATATTCAGGTAGGGGAGGACTTTCAAGATATTGACCGCATGGCGAATTTGATGAGGAGTGTACTTGAAGTAGTGAAGCCTGGAAAAATTAGGGTAGGTCGCGAAATATATGATTTTGATGGCTTCTCTGGTTACTTTGAAAACCATGCCCGCCTCGAAACCATCGCAAGCAGAGCGAAGAAACTAGATCGTAAGTTTGTAAAGGGCGTCAAGTCCCGATGGAATATATATGAACTAGTAACATCGGCCTTTAGCGGATTTCCTCCTGTTTTTGCTGCAGAGTACTTGAACCGGTATATGCTCGGATCAAATTTGACTCATGCTAGTATGCCCGGCTTAGATATGGCTGCAGTGGAAGGGGCGCTCTCTCCTGTATCTCCACAAGAGCGATTGAAATATATTTATTCGATCATCGACCTGACACTATTTCACAACTGCTTGAGATCTTTCCTTTTTTCATCCCATGTGAAGATTGAAGTATTCCCGTCCGTGCTTAACAGGAATCTGTTTATCGAAGAGGTCTCAGAACTACTCCATCAGCTCCCCTATACGAATTTCTTTATTCGAGCACTTCTTCATCGGGCATAGTTAAAGTTCGCCTTTGCACGCATTCTTAAGATCTACCAATACACTTCCCCCCTCGGCGCGACCCGTACCACCAGCACCACCAGCCGGTCTCCCTCGATCTGGTAGATCACCCGCCAGGTGCCGACCCTGATCCGCCACTCGCCGTCGCGGCCTTCCAGCTTGCGGCAGCCCGGCGGGCGCGGGTCATCGGCCAGCGCGTGGATCGCCGCGCGGATGCGCCGGGCCAGTCGCATATCGGTGATGGCATCGAAATCCTTCTTGCCGTGCCGGTCGAATTCAATCGTCCAGCGGGTCATTCGGCGGCGTCACCCTTGGCCAGATCGGCAAAGACCTCTTCCGCAGAATAACGTTCCTCGGGGTCATAGTCCGGGGCGGATTCAATCTCGGCGATCCTCTTGCGCCAGAAGGCGTCTTCGGCGCTTTCCATGAAGGACAGGTCCTCCATCGTAACAATCGCCGCGACCGGGCGTCCATGCCGGGTGATCGTCACCTGTTCATGGCCATGCTCGACCTGCCCCAGCAATTCCGCCAGCCGCTCGCGCGCTTCCGATACGGTTACCTCGATCATCGTCGCCTCTTTTGTACAAAATTTACAATCCTTATAATACTCCCAAATCGTACAAAAATCAACATGACTCGGGGTTCCCGCTACCTTACCCTTTGCCCCGGCTCCGTATCCTCCGGCAGCCCGTCCTCGGCATATCTTGCCTGCAACATCTCCTGCATCTTCGCCCGCGCCAGCCCGGTATCCCCGCGCCAGCCCTGCGGGTCCGCCCCCGTAAGCCCCGGCTTCGGTCCGGCATGGTGCACTTCGCGGGTGCGCCAGTGGTCCAGCGTCTCGGCCCCGCGCAACAACCCCGTCAGCCGCGCATACATATAGCTGCGCAGCACGTCGGCGATGCGCGCGCCATAGCCCGGCCCCATCTGGCGGAAGAACTTCAGCACATCGGCCTCCAGCCGCAGGTTCACCTTTTCCAGCTTCGGCACCGGCGGCCGTTTCGCGATCTCGTGCCATTCCTCGGGGATGCGCCCGGTCAGTTCGATCGTGTCGTGCAGGTCCCATTCCAGACGGGCCATGACCTCATGCAGATAGGCGGTCATCTCGCGGGTCTTGGCGGATTGGTGGCGGAGCGCGGGCATGGTCGGCCTCCCTTGCGGCTTCGGGGCTGCGGTCAAGCCTGGTGCAAATAGGTTAACCGGCCCGGTTGGGCGCGCGCGGTGCGGAAGACCTTCGGAAGACCTTTGGAAGACGCCTGCAAGACCACTGGAAACAGCCCGTTTCACCCCTGCCGGGAATTGCCACAAAGTTGCTCGAATTTTGCCCCCGTTGCCGGGTTAACCATGTCGCAGGAGCGCCCCATCCGCGGAAGGGACGGTCCGGGCCTCGCGCCGTGGCGCGCGACCCTCTGCACAAGTCCTTGCCTTGGAAGCCTTTTCTGGCGGGCCCGCTCTATTGACGTCTCCTGCGGACCCGCCGCCCCTTCCCTGTGGGGCAAAGCCCTGCTAGGCCAAGGCGATGCTGTCCTATCAACATGCCTATCACGCCGGGAACCTGGCCGATCTCCAGAAGCACGCGCTGCTGGCCTGGGTACTCAACTATCTGATTCAAAAAGATAAACCCCTCACCTACATCGAAACCCATGCCGGTCGCGGCCTGTATCGGCTGACCGGCGAAGAGGCGCAGAAAACCGGCGAGGCCGCCCAGGGAATCCTGCGTCACCAGAACTGGTTCCCCCCCGATCACCCCTATGCCCAGCGCCTGGCCGAGACGCGCAGCATGCACGGCCCCGATGCCTATCCCGGCTCGCCCCTGATCGCCGCGCAGGGCCTGCGCGACATCGACAGCCTGCACCTGGCGGAACTGCATCCGCAGGAAAATAGCGCTCTGATTCAGTCACTTGACGGCTGGGGCGCCCATATCCACAAGCGCGACGGGTTCGAGTTGGCCGTGGCGATGACCCCGCCGACACCCCGGCGCGGGCTCCTGCTCTGCGACCCCTCCTATGAGGTGAAAGAGGATTACGACCGCATTCCAAAAGTCTTCGCCGCCATCGCCCGCAAGTGGAATGTCGGCATCCTTGCGCTCTGGTATCCGATCCTGCGCGGCGGCCCGCATGGCCCGATGCTGGCCGCCCTCAAGGCCCAGCACCAAGACCATCTGAGCCACGAAGTCCGCTTTCCCCCCGCCCGCGAAGGACACCGGATGGAGGGCTCGGGGATGTTCTTCGTCAACCCGCCCTATGGCTTGGCCGAGGAGGCCGCCCGTCTGTCCGCGCGTTACAAGGCCTTGAAATGATGGACACTCTTCCCTTTCACACACTGGATGTCTTCACCGACCGGCCCTTTGCCGGCAATCCGCTGGCCGTGGTGCTCGAGGCGGGGGGTCTGACCACCGCGCAGATGCAGACCATCGCCCGAGAATTTAACCTGTCCGAAACGATCTTCGTTCAGCCTCCTGCCAATCCCGCCCATACCGCCCGCGTCCGCATCTTCTTTCCCACCGCCGAGATTCCTTTTGCCGGCCACCCGACCATCGGCTGCGCGATCCATTTGGCCGAGGCCGCGCATGAGGGCGATTTCGACACGGTGATCACGCTTGAGGAAGAAGCCGGGCTCGTCCCCGTCACCGTGCGCCGACAAGGCCTTGAGATCACGGCCGAACTGACCGCGCCTGTCCTGCCCTCTCCGCAGGACGAATGCCCCGACACGGCCCTTGTCGCAGCCGCCCTGGGCCTTGATCCGGCGGAGATCGGCCCGCATCAGCCTGCGGTCTGCCAAGGCGGTCCGGCCTTCCTTTATGCCCCCATTGCCTCGCTTGCGGCGCTGGCCCGGGCGCAACCGCAAGAACCCGCCTGGTCGCGGCTGATGGAGAAGGCTGGGGTCGACAGCGCCTATCTCTACACCTCGACGCCCGGCGCCGGTCAGGACCTCCGCGCCCGCATGTTCAGCCCGACGGCAGGTATCCCGGAAGACCCGGCCACTGGCTCGGCCACGGCGATCCTGGCCGCCCAGCTTTTGCAAAACGCCGCCCTGCCGGAAGGCATCACCACGCTAAGCGTCATGCAGGGCGTGGAAATGGGCCGTCCCTCGCGCCTGCGCCTGACCATCGACCTTAGGGCGGGAAGGCTGCATTCCGTGCGCATCGCGGGAACGGCGGTTGCCGTGTCACAAGGCCGTATCCGCCTGCCCTGAGCACTGGCGCCACGCCCCGGCAATGCCTATCGTCACAGCATGATCGACACCTTGCTTCGCCGCCTTCTGGCCCCCCAGCCGCCGCGTCTTCCCGATCCCGATGCGCGGCTTGCGCTTGCGGCGCTTCTGGTGCGCGTGGCCCGCACCGATGGCCTCTATTCCGAGGCCGAGATCGCCCGTATCGATCGGGTGCTGATGGCGCGCTACAGCCTGGGTCCCTTTGAGGTGACGCGGCTGCGCGCCGAGGCCGAGGCGCTTGAGGCCGAGGCCCCGGACACCGTCCGCTTCACCCGCGCGATCAAGGCGGCGACGGCACTGGAGGATCGCGCGGATCTTATCACCGCGCTCTGGTCGGTGGCGCTGGCCGATGGCGGGCGCGATGCCGAGGAAGACCGGCTCTTGCGCCTGGTGGCAAATCTGCTGGGACTGACCGATGTCGAAAACGCTCAGGCGCGGCAAAAGGCAGAGAAAACAAAATGATCGCTTCGCTTGGCATGTATGATGCGGCTGCGCTCCAGGGCGCAAATGACCGGCTCTGGGCCCTGATCCATGACCAGCTCGCCGCCCGCGGCATCGCCGCGCCCCAGACCCTGACGCGCGGGGAAGGCGCCTATTGGCCGGCCTGGCAATCGCCCGATCTGGTCCTGTCGCAGACCTGCGGCTTTCCCTATCGCGCCCGGCTTCATGGCAAGGTCACGCTGATCGGCGCACCGGACCATGGCCTGTCAGGTGTGCCGCGCGGGCATTACCGCTCGGTCATCGTGCTGCGGGCGGATGACCCACGCGAGAGCTTGGCCGAGCTGACCGCCGCGCCCATGGCCTTCAATGACGACCTGTCGCAATCGGGCTGGGCAGCGCCCGCCAATATGGCGGCCGAGATGGGTCTGACCCTCTCGCCCCGGCTGCGCAGCGGCAGCCATCGCGCCTCGGCCGCCGCCGTCGCCGCGGGCCGCGCCGATCTGGCGGCGCTGGATGCGGTGACCTGGGCGATGATGCAGGAGGATGGCGATCCCTCCGTCGCGTCGCTGCGGGTGCTGACCGAAACGCCGCCGACGCCGGGCCTGCCCTTCATCGCCGCTGCGGGCGCCGATGGGCCGGCGATCTTCGCCGCGCTGGATGGCGCAATTGGCGCGCTCGGCGCCGATGATCGCGATGCCCTGCATCTGCGCGGCCTTGTCGCCCTGCCGCCCGAGGCGTGGCTTGCCGTGCCCATTCCACCGCCGCCCGCCCATTTTGGCGCCGCGGACGGGTGAATTGATAGGCAGACCGCGCGTCAACCGGCACAATCGTCGTTGCAAATCCGACAGTTCTGCGGCCTAACTGATGCAACGCGCAGCGAAGCCCGCCAGAAGGCCCCTGCGCATCCAGACAGGAAGACCGGGGGACATGGCCGAAACGCCCGTCATCGAGATACGCGATCTGCACAAGAGTTATGGCCCGCTCGAGGTTCTGAAAGGCGTCGATCTGACCGCGCCGCGCGGCCATGTCGTGTCGCTGATCGGCTCGTCCGGCTCGGGCAAATCCACGCTTCTGCGCTGCTGCAACCTTCTCGAGGACAGCCAGCAGGGCACGATCCGTTTTGAAGGCGAGGATGTGGTCTGGAAAGGCCAGGGCCTGCACCGCCACCCCGCCGACCGCGCCCAGGTCACCCGCATCCGCACCAACCTGTCGATGGTGTTCCAGCAGTTCAACCTGTGGTCTCACCTGACGATCCTGCAAAACGTCATGGAAGCGCCGCTCACCGTGCTGAAACGCGACCCGAAAGAGGTCGAGACCAAGGCGCGGGAATATCTGGCCAAGGTCGGAATCGGCGACAAGGCCGACGCCTGGCCCGCCCAGCTTTCGGGCGGCCAGCAGCAGCGCGCCGCCATTGCCCGCGCGCTGTGCATGGAGCCGCGCGCGCTTCTGTTCGACGAACCGACCTCGGCGCTCGACCCCGAACTGGAGCAGGAAGTGGTCAGGGTCATCAAGGCCCTGGCCGACGAGGGCCGGACCATGCTTCTGGTCACCCATGACATGCGCCTTGCCGCCGATTGTAGTGACCACGTGATCTTCCTGCACAAGGGCAAGATCGAAGAAGAAGGCCCCCCTGCCCGCCTGTTCGGCGCGCCGCAGACCGAACGCCTGCGCGGCTTCCTTTCGGCCACGACGGCAGCATAGGGGGCGCGGGGCTTATGGCCTGTTTCTCCTCGCTTTCCACCCTCGGCGCGGCACTGATCCTCGCGGCGGCGGGCGATCCCTCGACCGCGCCGGGGTCGCAGCCGCTGGTGATCGGCACGGATGACAGCTTTCCGCCCTATGTCCAGCCGCTGCCGCAGGGCGGCTACGAAGGCTATGACATCGACGTGATGACCGAGATCTGCCGCCGCAGCGGCCATGATTGCGAATGGCAGACGGCGGCCTTCGACGAGCTGATCCCCGGCGTCATCTCGGGCCGGTTCGACGCGGCGATCGGCGGCATCGCCATCACGCCGGAACGCCGGGCGCTGGTGGATTTCACCGCGCCCTATGCCGATGCCGACGAGCTGGAATGGTTCGTGGGCCTGCCCGGCGCCCCGCCGCCCGAGGACAGCCTGACCGCCGTGCAATCCGGCACGATCCATGAGGCCTGGCTGCGGGTGCAGGGCCTTGGCTATGAAAGTTTCGCGACCGAGGGCGAGGCCCTGGCCGCCGTGGTCCAGCACCATGCCCAGCTTGCGCTTGGCCCCTTCACCGACCGCCCCGATCTTGAGCCAATGCTCGAAGGCGCGGGCCTCGGCTTTCTTTACCAGGTCGACATCCCCGATGAAGGCACCGGAATCGTGCTGTGCAAGGGATCTGACCTGAAGGATCAATTCGACGCCGCGATCGCCGCCATGCGCGGGGATGGCACGCTTGATCTGTTCGATTCCCGCTGGTTCTAAGCCATGGAGCGCGGCGGGATGCCTAGAAAACAAAAAGCAGACCCAAACCCAGGGAGTCCAAAATGAAGAAACTGCTGCTTGCCACTGCCCTTAGCCTGACGGCCTCGGGCGCTTTTGCCCAGGATGTCGTCCGTCTGGGCACGGAGGGCGCCTACCCGCCCTACAACTTCATCAACGATGCCGGCGAGGTTGCGGGCTTCGAGCGCGAGTTTGGCGACGAGCTGTGCAAGCGCGCCGGACTCACCTGCGAATGGGTCACCAATGACTGGGATTCGATCATCCCGAACCTGCAATCGGGCAATTATGACGTGATCATCGCCGGGATGAGCATCACCCCCGAGCGCGAGCAGGTCGTCAGCTTCTCGCAGGGTTACCTGCCGCCCGCCGCTTCGGCCTACCTGGCGCTCTCGAAGGATGCCGATCTGACATCCGGCCCCGTCGCCGCCCAGACCTCGACCATTCAGGCCGCCTTCGTGGCCGAGAATGGCATGACGCTGGTCGAATATGCCACGCCCGAGGAAACCGTCGCTGCGGTGAAGAACGGCGAGGCCGTCGCGGTTCTGGCCGACAAGGATTACCTTGTTCCGATCGCGGCGGAATCGAATGGCGAGATGGTGCTCTTGGACAAGGAAGAGATCATCGGCGGTGGCGTGGGCCTGGCCTTCCGCAAATCGGACGAAGAGCTGAAGGCCAAGTTCGACGCCGCGATCAAGTCGATGAAATGCGACGGCACGCTGGATGCGATGATCGTGAAGCCGGAATATTTCGGCCCCGAAGCCCTGACCTGGGGCGAGAGGGGCAAGGAAGGCTGCTAAGCCGACCCGCCGGGGCGGCAAGTGCTGCCCCGGCCTATCCCTCCGGGTTTTCGTCGAGAACCCGCTTTCACCGTGAAAGAGAAAGCGGATTTTCGACGAAAATTCGAGGCCTTGTGACCTGATATCCCAGGACCCTCCATGTTCGATTTCTGCGCCGATCCCAAAGCCATCGAGGGCCTTCAATGGGCCCTTTGCTATCTGACCTCGGCCAAGCATATCGACTTTTACTGGTCCTTCTTGACGGTCCTTGCCCTTCTGGCCATCACCGCCCCTGCGGCCCTTGCCATGGGCTTCCTGGGCGCCACGGCCGCGCGTTCGACGATCGCGCCGATTTCCTGGACGGGCCGCGCCTATATCTGGATGGTGCGCGGCGTGCCCGACATCATCTTCTTCCTTTTCTTCGTCATCGCACTGGACCAGGGGCTGGAATATCTCAAGCATCTGGCGGTCTGCCCTGCGGGCGATCCTTGGCCCTGGCAGGGCATGGAGTTCCGCGTCTGCGCCGATGCAAAGATCCCGCTCGGCAAATCCCCGGCCTTCATCCATCAGCTTTACGGATTCTTCCTGGCCGTCGTGACCTTCGCCATCGTCTTCGGTGCCTTCACCGCCAACGTGATCTATGGCGGGATGCAGGCCGTGCCCCGCGCGCAGCTCGAGACAGCCGAGGCCTATGGCATGTCGCGCGGCCAGGTCTTCCGCCGTGTCCTGATCCCCCAGATGTGGGTCTATGCCCTGCCCGGCCTCGGCAATCTCTGGATGATCCTGATCAAGGCCACACCCTTGCTGTTCCTGCTGGGAGTCAAGGACATCGTCTATTACGCGCGCGAGCTGGGCGGGTCGAAAACCCAAGCCTATGAATATCCGCATGGCGATTGGCGGCTCTACTACTTCTTTGGCCTGCTGCTCTTCTACCTTGTCTTCACCCGGATCTCGGAGCTCGGTATCGCCCGCCTGACCCGCCGCCTGAGCCATGGCCAGGCCACAGCGGGCGGCGAAGCCCTGCGAAAGGCTGCGGCATGACCATGACCTGCTGGGAAACCATCCAGGCCTATGGCCTGCGCTCGATCGGCATCGGCGAGAACCTTCTGCCGCGCTCGGATTTCACCCTCTGCCAGCAATTCACGCTGATCGGCTCGGGCCTGATCTGGAACCTCTATTTCGGCGTGCTGGCGCTGGCGGCCGGCTTCTTCCTTGCCAATGCGCTGGCACTTGCCCGCACCGCCCGCAGCCCTCTGATCCGCAAGCCGGCCGACTGGTTCGTCTTCGTCTTCCGCGGCTCGCCCCTCTTCATCCAGTTCTTCATCGCCTATGAAGCGCTGGTCATGCTGCCGAAGGGCGGGATCGACATCCTGGGCGTCCACCTGAACACCGCCTGGACCACCCGCGCCTGGGCTGGCGCGCTTCTGGTCCTGTTCCTGAACACCGCCGCCTATTCGGCCGAAATCTTCTCGGGCGCGCTGAAATCCATCCCGAAAGGCGATCTCGAGGCCGCCGAGGCCTATGGTCTGACCGGCTGGAAAAAGTTCATCCGCATTGAATGGCCCACCATGCTGCGGCTGGGCTGGCCCGCCTATACGAATGAGGCGATCTTCCTCTTCCACGCCACGACGTTGGTGTTCTTTTCCAGCTTCCCGGCCTTCCAACAAAAGGGCGACGCGCTGTATTACGCCAATTACTTTGCCGACAAGACCTTCAACCCCTTCATCCCCTATCCGATCGTCGCCTTCTACTTCATCCTGCTTACCCTGATCGTGACCGCGATCTACGGCGCGGTGAACCGCCGCCTCAACCGCCACCTGCCGTCGAACCAGAAAAGCAAAATCCGCTTGCGCCCGAACCTCATCCGGTAGTAGGCTAGATTTGATCAAATTATCCGGGCAGGGGCCCGGACCCACGCCAAAGTCGAAAAGAAGACGCGGGGGCAAGGCGATCAAAACAAGGGAAGGACCAAGGGCATGGTCCGAACTTGCGCAATCTGCGGGCCATGACGCGGCCCCGGGCGCGGGGGCCGTGCCTTTCCGCGTGATGCCATGAGCATGAAAGATTACCTGCGCAAGCACCCTGACGTCCGCACCATCCGGGTTGCGGCGGCAGATCTCAACGGCCAGGCGCGCGGCAAGCGCGTGCCGGCCCGTTTCGCCGACAAGGTCGTCAAGGACGGCACCCGCTTTCCGTTCTCCGTCCTCAACCTGGACATCTGGGGCGAGGATATCGATGACAGCCCGCTGGTCTTCGAACAGGGCGATGCCGATGGCGTGCTGAAACCCACGGAACGCGGCTTCATGCCGATGCCCTGGCTCGAGGCACCAACCGCCCTTCTGCCGATCTGGATGTTCCGTGAAAACGGCACCCCCTATGAGGGCGATCCCCGCCATGCCCTGCGGGCCGTGGTCGACCGCTTCAAGGCCAAGGGCCTGACCCCGGTCTGCGCGATGGAGCTGGAATTTTTCCTGATCGACGACTCGGGCAAGACCATGCAGGTTCCGGCCAGCCCCCGGTCGGGCAAGCGCCGCAAGGCCGCCGAGACCCTGTCGATCCGGGCGTTGGACGCGTTCGACAGCTTCTTTACCGATCTCTATGACGCCTGCGAGGCGATGGACATCCCGGCCGACACCACCACCTCGGAAACCGGCCTGGGACAGTTCGAGGTCAACCTGATGCATTGCGACGACGCGTTGCGCGCCGCCGATGACGCCTGGCTCTTCAAGATGCTGGTCAAGGGCCTGGCGCGCCGCCATGGCTTTGCCGCCAGCTTCATGGCCAAGCCCTATCAGGATTATTCCGGCTCGGGCCTGCACACGCATTTCTCGATCCTGGACGAGCGCGGCGACAATATCTTCGACAGCGGCGGCCCCAAGGGCACGGCGCAGCTGCGCCACGCGGTCGCGGGTTGCCTTGAGGCGATGCATGACTCGACGCTGCTTTTCGCGCCGCATCTGAACAGCTACGAACGCCTCGTGCCCGACAAGCATGCGCCGACGGCGATCTCCTGGGGCTATGAGAACCGCACCGCTGCGATCCGTATTCCGGCCGGCAACCCTGCGGCGCGCCGGATCGAGCATCGCGTCGCGGGGGGCGATGTGAACCCCTATCTCATGCTCGCCGCCATTCTGGGTGCCGCCCTATCAGGGCTGGAAGACGGCAACGAACCGCCACCGCCGGTGAGCGGTAACGCCTATGCGCTCGACCTGCCGCAGATCCCGGCAAGCTGGGAAGCGGCAATCGACGCCTTCGAACATTCCGACGTGCTCTATCGCTTCCTGCCCAAAGAGCTGATTCGCAACATGGTCCAGACCAAGCGGCAGGAGCTGCACTATCTGGCCGAGCTGTCGCCCGAGGAACAGGTCGAACTCTATCTCGACACGGTGTGATCCCACCACAAGGGGCCGCCGGCAAAGGATCGGCGGCCCCTGAAACAACGCGCTTGACCGGCCCCGGTCTCGCGCCCACCTTTTCTGCAATGACCGCACATTCTTCCGAGGACGACATGCTGATCGGCATCCTGCAAACCGGCGAATCCCCCGACGCGCTGCGCCCGGCGTTGGGCGACTACCCGGATTTCTTTGAGACGCTGCTGGCGGATCGCGGCCTGACCTTCCGGCGCTACCGCGTCATGTCGATGGATTTTCCGGCCAGCATCCACGATTGCGACGGCTGGCTGATCACCGGATCGCGCTTTGGCGCCTATGAGGATCACCCTTTCATCAAGCCGCTGGAAGAGTTCATCCGCGCCGCCTATGCGGGCCATGTGCCGGTCGTGGGCATCTGCTTTGGCCATCAGATCATCGCCCAGGCCATGGGCGGCAAGGTCGAGAAATTCTCCGGCGGCTGGTCGGTCGGCCCGACCGAATACGATTTCGGCGGGCAGAAGATCACGCTGAACGCCTGGCACCAGGATCAGGTGACGCAAAAGCCCGAGGCGGCCACGCGCATCGCCTCGACCGATTTCTGCCAAAACGCGGCGCTGCTTTACGATGACCGCATGTTCACCGTGCAGCCGCACCCCGAATTCACCGCCGATTTCGTGCAGGGTCTGATCGACAAGCGCGGCCGCGGCCTTGTCCCCGATGCCACGCTCGACGCCGCCGTCGCGCGGATCGACACCCCGCTTGACCGCGCTCCGATGGCCGACCGGATCGCCGCCTTCTTTCTGAACCACCAGACCACCACCGCAAACGGGGCCGAGAAGCTCCGCGCCTGACGGGCCGCGGGGGCCACCCCCCAAAACCAGTGTGACTCATGTCCAAATGGACCGACCAGCTGCCCGAGGCAGCCAAGGACTATATCGCCAATCGCCGCGTGGATGAGGTGGAATGCGTCATCGGCGACATTGCCGGTGTGGCGCGTGGCAAGGCCATGCCCGCCGCGAAATTCGCCAAGCAGACCAACTATTTCCTGCCGAACTCGATCTTCCTGCAAACGATCACCGGCGAATGGGCCGACAGCCCGTTCGACGCCTTCACCGAGCCGGATATGATCCTGGAACCCGACTGGTCCACCGCCACCGCGGCGCCCTGGACGGCGGATGTGACGCTTCAGGTGATCCATGACGCCAAGGATCAGCAGGGCAAGCTGATCGGCTATTCGCCGCGCAACGTGCTGCGCCGGATCATCGCGCTCTACGAGGCGCAGGGCTGGCGGCCCGTGGTCGCCCCTGAAATGGAATTCTTCCTGACCGCCCGCAACATCGACCCGAACCTGCCGGTCATTCCGCCCATGGGCCGCACCGGCCGCCGCGCGGCGGGCAAACAGGCTTATTCCATGTCGGCCGTCGATGAATACGGCAAGGTCATCGACGACATCTACGATTTCGCCGAGGCGCAGGGCCTGGAAATCGACGGCATCCTTCAGGAAGGCGGCGCGGGCCAGGTCGAGCTGAACCTCGCCCATGGCGACCCGGTCCGGCTGGCCGACGATGTGTTCTTCTTCAAACGCCTGATCCGCGAGGCGGCGCTGCGCCATGACTGTTTCGCCACGTTCATGGCCAAACCCATCGCGGGTGAGCCCGGCTCGGCCATGCATATCCACACTTCGGTCGTGGACACCAAGACCGGCAAGAACATCTTCTCCGGCCCCAAGGGCGTGGAAACCGAGGCCTTCAACCATTTCATCGGCGGGATGCAGAACCACATGGGCGCCGCCATCGCGCTGATGGCGCCCTATGTGAACTCCTACCGCCGCTACGTCCCCGATTTCGCCGCCCCCATCAACCTCGAATGGGGCCGCGACAACCGCACCACCGGACTGCGCGTGCCGATCTCTGGCTCGGCCGCGCGGCGGATCGAGAACCGGCTGCCGGGCATGGATTGCAACCCCTATCTCGGCATCGCGGCGACGTTGGCCTGCGGCTATCTCGGCCTGATGGAAAAGAAACCGGCGCGGCCGGAATTCACCGGCTCTGCCTATATCGACAGCGACGAGATCCCGGTGAACCTGGGCGACGCGCTGGACCTGCTCGATGAAGATGCGGCGCTGAAAGAGGTGATGGGGACCGATTTCATCAAGGTCTACAACTCGGTGAAGCGGAACGAATATAAGGAATTCCTTCAGGTCATCAGCCCCTGGGAGCGCGAGCATCTGCTCCTGAACGTCTGATGCGCCTGAATCTTCTTCATGCCAATGACCGGGCGGGGGAATACCCGCCCAGTTATTACGCCGCGACGGCCATGCCACTTGCGCCCTTCCCTGCGCTGCAAGGCGCGGTGCGGGCGGATGTCTGCATTGTCGGCGGCGGCTATACCGGCCTCTCCGCAGCGCTGCATTTGGCTGAACGCGGCCTGTCGGTGGTGCTGCTCGAGGCGCATCGGATGGGCTTTGGCGCCTCGGGGCGCAATGGCGGCCAGGTCGGATCTGGCCAGCGCCAGGATCAGGCCTGGATCGAAAAGACCGCCGGGCGCGAGACCGCCCGCAAGCTCTGGGACATGGCGCAGGATGCCAAGGCGCTGGTCAAGGACCTGATCACCCGCCATGCCATGCCGGTTGCCTGGAACCCGGGCATCGCCCATGCCTGCTGGACCGACGGCGAGGTGCGCGAGACACATCTTTACGCCGAAAAGCTGCAGCGCGACTATGGCTATGACCAGATCAGCCCGCTGGACCGCGCCGGCCTGCAAGCCCTGATCCCTTCGCCGGTCTACAAAGGCGGCGAATTGGATCGCGGCGCGGCGCATATCCACCCGTTGAACTTCGCGCTGGGTCTGGCCAAGGCCGCCGCAGCCACGGGGGCGCAGCTGCATGAACGCAGCGAGGTCTTGCGCATCGATGACGGCGCGCACCCCGTGGTCCATACAGCACAGGGCCGCGTGACCTGCGATCATGTCATCCTCGCGGGCAACGGCTATCTGGGCGGGCTGGAACCGCAGGTCGCGGCCAAGGTCATGCCGATCAACAATTTCATCCTTGCGACCGAACCCCTGGGCGACCGCGCGGTCGAAGTGCTGACGCAGAACATCGCCGTGCATGACACGAAATTCGTGGTCAATTACTGGCGCCTCAGCGAAGACAAGCGCCTGCTGTTCGGCGGTGGCGAAAGCTATGGCTACCGGTTCCCTGACATCGTCAAGACCGTCTCGAAGCCGATGCTGGAGGTCTATCCACATCTTCGCGGCGTCAAGATCGACCATGCCTGGGGCGGAACCCTGGCGATCACGCTGAACCGGATGCCCTGTTTCACGCGGGTTCGCCCCAATGTGCTGTCCGCCTCGGGCTATTCCGGCCATGGCGTCGCGCTGGCGACGATGGCGGGCAAGCTTCTGGCCGAGGCGACCGCCAGCCAGTCTGCGGGCTTCGATCTGATGGCCAGCCTGCCCCAGCCGCGCTTTCCCGGCGGCGCCGCGCTGCGCTGGCCGCTGCTGGTGCTGGCGATGACCTGGTATTCGACCCGCGACCGTCTGGGCCTCTGACGCCGTGCCGGGGGCGCTTCACCCCCCCGAGGTCCTGCCACACTCGACTCCGGTCCCGTTCCGGCGCATATCTGGCCGATGTCCCTGCCGCCCGGATTCCTCGACGAGCTTCGCACCCGTGTCACTTTGTCCTCCGTCGTCGGGCGGAAGGTCACTTGGGACATGCGCAAGTCGAACATGGCCAAGGGCGATTTCTGGGCACCCTGCCCGTTCCACCAAGAAAAATCCGCGTCTTTTCATGTGGATGACCGCAAGGGGTTTTACTATTGCTTCGGTTGCCACGCCAAAGGCGACGCGTTGGGATTTGTGAAAGAGGTCGAAAACCTATCCTTCATGGAAGCGGTCGAGGTTCTGGCGCGCGAGGCCGGGATGCAGATGCCCGCCCGCGATCCGCAAGCCGCCGAACGGGCCGACCGGCGCACCGAATTACAGCAGGTGATGGAAGAGGCGGTCCGTTTCTACCGGCTGCAACTCAAGACCGCAGCCGGGGCGCAGGCGCGCAGCTATCTGACGCAGAAGCGCCGCCTGTCGGAAGCCGCGTGGGAACGGTGGGAGATCGGCTGGGCGCCGGACAATGCCCAGGCGGTGATCGAGGCTCTGGCGCAAAAGGGCTTTTCGCAGGATCTTATGATCGCTTCGGGCGTGGTCGCCCGCTCCGACTCGGGGCGGCTTTACGACCGTTTCCACAGCCGCATCATCTTTCCGATCCGCGACGCGCGCGGCCGGGCGATCAGCCTGGGGGGCCGCTCGCTCGACCCCAATGCGCGGGCCAAATACCTCAACGGCCCCGAGACCGAGCTGTTCGACAAGGGCCGCAACCTGTTCAACCACGCGCCCGCGCGCGAGGCGGCGGGCAAAGGCAAGCCGCTGATCGTGGCCGAAGGCTATATGGATGTGATCGCGCTGTCCGAAGCGGGGTTCACCGCCGCCGTGGCGCCCCTGGGCACCGCCGTTACCGAAGATCAGTTACGCCTGATCTGGCGCATCTCGGACGAGCCCCTGATCGCGCTGGATGGCGACACCGCCGGCATCCGCGCCGGGCTGCGGGTGGTCGATCTGGCCCTGCCGTTGCTCGAGGCCGGCAAGGGCCTGCGCTTCGCGCTGCTGCCCGGCGGACAGGACCCGGACGATCTGATCAAGGCCGAGGGCGCGCCCGCGATGCAGGCCGTCCTCGATACCGCGCAGCCGATGGTGCGGCTTTTGTGGCAGCGCGAAACCGAGGGCCGCGATTTCGACAGTCCCGAACGCCGCGCCGCCCTGGACAAGACGCTGCGCGCGGCGCTCAAGCGCATCGCCGACCCCTCGATCCGCGCCCATTATGGCGAGGCGATCAAGGAATTGCGTCAGGAACTGTTCGGCGCCAACCGCCGCGCCGCAGCCCTGCGCGGCACCTCGCCGCGCGGGCAAGGCTTCCGCCCCGGACGGTTCGCCCCGCCGGCCCCGGCGCTGGCCTCGACCCGCGCCTCGGTCCTGGCCACCTCGGCCCGCGCACCCGAAGAAAGCCTGCGCGAGGCGGTGATCCTTGCCGTCCTGCTGCGCTTCCCCGAGCTGGTCACGCGCTTCGAATCCGCGCTTGAACGGCTGGAACTGACCTCCGAAGACCATACCCGCCTGCGCAACCTTCTCTTGACCCATGCCCATACCGCCGATTGCGCCGATCTGGTGGCCGCCGACAGCCCCGCCGCCCTTGACCGGCTGCAAGCCAATCCCCATGTCCGCATCGCCCCGGCGTTGCAGCCGCGGGCGGATGCCGAATTCGCCGCCGCCTGTGTTGAGACCGATCTCGCCAGCCTGCTGGCGCTACGCGCCCATCGCAACGAACTGGCCGAAGCCGAGGAAGATGTGGCCCATCTGGCCGATGAGGGCCTGACCTGGCGGCTGTCCAAGGCAGCCGAAGCTCGCCATGCCGCCGCACGCGGGCCGCAGGAACAGAAGTCCGAGGGGCTGATCGCCCCCAATGGAGTTGAACTGGATCGCGCAGAACTTGAGCGCGCCCGCCGCTTGCGCGACTCGATCGACTTCTCCAAGGGCGGACGCAACCGCCCGTAAACTGATTCGGGGTTCATCTCCCCGTGATTCGAGATATTGATTCGTCAGCTCTCTCGTGATTCGCTGACAGACCGAAGGAATGCCCATGGCCCTGAAGGACACCGACGACGTCAAGCCAGAGACCGAAGACGCGGAACTCTCGCTCGACATGAGCCAGGCCGCGGTCCGGAAGATGATCGCCGATGCACGCGAGCGCGGCTTCATCACCATGGCCCAGCTCAACGCCGTTCTGCCCTCGGACAGCTCTTCCTCTGACCAGATCGAAGACATCCTCGCGATGCTAGACGAAATGGGCATCCGCGTCGCCGAAGAGGATGAAGAGGCCGAGGAAGGCGAGACGCCGGTTTCCGGCGATCTGGTCGAAACCTCCTCCTCGCGCGAAATCGCGCTGGCCGGGGCTGCCTCGGAAACGCTCGACCGCACCGATGATCCGGTGCGCATGTATCTGCGTGAGATGGGTTCGGTCGAACTTCTGTCGCGCGAGGGCGAGATCGCCATCGCCAAGCGGATCGAGGCCGGGCGCAACACCATGATCGCGGGCCTGTGCGAAAGCCCGCTGACCTTCCAGGCCATCACGATCTGGCGCGACGAACTTCTGTCCGAGGAAATCCTCCTGCGCGACGTGATCGACCTTGAAACCACCTTCGGACGCAGCCTGGATGGCGATGAGGATCTGGAAGGCCCGCCGATCGAGGGCATGGATCTTGAAGGCGCCTCCCCCGCCGCCGCGCCGCGCCGCGCCTCGAGCGCCGAGCCGGAGCTGGATGCCGACGGCAACCCGATCCTGCGCGAAGATGCCGAGGACGATGACGAGGAAGGGTCGAACCTTTCCCTCGCCGCGATGGAAGCCGCGCTGAAGCCCAAGGTTCTGGAAACCCTGGCCATCGTCGCGCGCGATTACGGCAAGCTGGCCGAGATGCAGGAAAGCCGCATGAATGCGACGCTCTCCTCGACCAGCCGCTACTCCGCCGCCGAGGAAGCCGCCTACCAGAAGCTGCGGTCAGAGATCGTGCTGCTGGTCAACGAGCTGCACCTGAACAATTCGCGCATCGAAGCGCTGATCGACCAGCTTTACGGCATAAACAAGCGGATCATGTCGATCAATTCGAACATGGTGAAGCTGGCCGATGCCGCGCGGATCAACCGCCGCGAATTCATCGACGAATATCAAGGTTACGAACTGGACCCGACCTGGATCGACCGCATGGCCTCCAAGGCCGGGCGCGGCTGGCAGGTCCTGTTCGAGAAGTCGCGCAGCCAGGTGCTCGATCTGCGCGCCGAAATGGCCCAGGTCTCGCAATATGTCGGCGTCGACATCGCCGAATTCCGCCGGATCGTGAACCAGGTCCAGAAGGGCGAGAAAGAAGCCCGCCAGGCCAAGAAGGAAATGGTCGAGGCCAACCTACGCCTCGTGATCTCCATCGCCAAGAAATACACCAACCGCGGCTTGCAATTCCTTGATCTTATTCAGGAAGGCAATATCGGCCTGATGAAGGCGGTCGACAAATTCGAATACCGCCGCGGCTACAAATTCTCGACCTACGCGACCTGGTGGATCCGCCAGGCGATCACGCGGTCCATTGCCGACCAGGCCCGCACGATCCGTATCCCGGTCCATATGATCGAGACGATCAACAAGTTGGTGCGCACCGGCCGCCAGATGCTGCATGAAATCGGCCGCGAACCCACGCCCGAGGAACTGGCCGAGAAACTCCAGATGCCGCTGGAAAAGGTCCGCAAGGTGATGAAGATCGCCAAGGAACCGATCTCGCTGGAGACGCCGATCGGCGATGAGGAAGACAGCCAGCTTGGCGATTTCATCGAGGACAAGAACGCGATCCTGCCGCTGGAATCCGCCATTCAGGAAAACCTGAAGGAAACCACGACGCGGGTGCTCGCCTCGCTGACCCCGCGCGAGGAACGCGTGCTGCGCATGCGCTTCGGCATCGGGATGAACACCGACCACACGCTTGAGGAAGTCGGCCAGCAGTTCAGCGTGACCCGCGAACGGATCCGCCAGATCGAGGCCAAGGCGCTGCGCAAGCTGAAGCATCCAAGCCGGTCGCGCAAGCTGCGCAGCTTCCTGGATCAATGAGGAGCCGGGCTTGAATATCACGGACCTGCGCGACGAAATCGTCGCAGCCGGGGCAAAAGAAGCCTTCGACACCCTTGTCGAAGGCTTTTCCGCGCCGGGCGCCTTCTTCCTCCACCCCCATGAGCAGGGTTTCAAGAACACCCTGCGCATCCATCGCGGTGAAGAGTTCTGCCTGGCCCTGGCCCCCCATGCTGACTGGGTTCTGGCCTATATCCGCA
This sequence comes from Neotabrizicola paludis, assembly GCF_044142105.1. Taxonomy (NCBI): domain Bacteria; kingdom Pseudomonadati; phylum Pseudomonadota; class Alphaproteobacteria; order Rhodobacterales; family Paracoccaceae; genus Neotabrizicola; species Neotabrizicola paludis. The sequence goes on along the minus strand of NZ_JBGTYM010000010.1, from coordinate 31,912 downwards.
AGCCGGAACTGCGCCGTGGCCATCTGGACGCTGACGCCGTCACGGCGCTTTTTCCCACCGCCCGCCTGACGGGCAAGGGCGAAATCACGCTTCGGATCGAGGATGCGGCAACCGCCGGGCGCTGGCTCGAAATGATCCGCGCGGCGGGATAGGAGGTCTCATGTCCTGGCTTTCGCGCCTGTTTGGCGGCAGATCCGACGCAAATCCCGCGCCCAAGGCCGCGGGGACCGAGATCTACAAGGAGTTCGCCATCACGCCGGCCCCGCTGCGCGAAGGCGCCGTCTATCGCGTCGCCGCGCGGATCGAAAAGGATGGCAAGACCCACCAGCTTGTCCGCGCCGACACGATGGCCTCGCTGGAAGAGGCGACCGCCTTCTCGCTGGCCAAGGCCAAGCAGATGATCGACCAGAATGGCGACAGGATGTTTGGCTGACGTTGGCCAAATGCACAGGGCTGATGCGAACCGTTACGGGCGGCAGGCGGGGCAAGGCGCGGATCCTCATCGCTGCTGGCATTGCTGATCCGTCCGGGAACCACCCGCCGCCCCTGCCGTTGACCTGACGACCCCAACCGCAGGAGACGGTCATGGCTACCAAACCCAGCGTCAAACCCGGCACCCAGACCGCGCAGCCGCGCGGCGAGAAGGGGATGCCAAAGCCCAGCGCCAAGCCCTTGTCGGAAGAGAACAAGGAAACCCGCAAGGGCGGAAAGTAACGGACCGACATACCGCAGGCGGCGCAAGGGCTTTCCCGATCTTGCGCCCCTTCCCCTTTGCAACGCAGTCTGCAGGCAACCCGGACCCCGAACCCGAGACGCGCTATGTCCCTTCGCCCTCTCTCGCTTGGCCTCGCCACGCTCTGCCTTGTCCTTGCGCCCCTGTCCGCCCAGGCTGATTGCCCCACGGCCGAAGCCACGGTCTTCTCGTGCCAGATCGGCAAGAAGACCCTCACCCTCTGCCATTGGAAGGGCGCACTGACCTATTCCTACGGGGTCGCGGGCAAGCCCGATCTGACCATCGCCGAGCCGCTTGAAAGCGTCGCCTACACGCCGTGGCCCGGCATCGGCAGCAGCATCTGGGAAACCGTCGCCTTCCAGAACCAGGGCTACATATACGAAGTCTGGACCTCGATCGAACGCGACCCCGACAGCACGCAGCCCCTGCAAGGCGGCGTCAATGTCCTCAAGGGCGAAGCGCTTCAGGCGCAACTGACCTGCGACACCGGTACGGCGTCGAACCCGCTCGACGGAATCTACGCCTTGAAGGAAAGCATCGGCCAGTGCTGGGATTTCGACAGTCGCAGCTGGCAAGGCAGCTGCAACTAGACGTCAGGCGGGCGGCGGGTCGAGCCCTTCCCAGGCGACACCCATGGCCAGAATGCAGGATTGGCCCGAAACCCAGTTCTGCACCAGGGTCCAGTCGCCCTTCTCATCTGCCCAGACCTCGATCACGGCCTCTTCGCTGCGCATCCCCATGCCGCGCAGCCGCGCGCCCTGCCCCTTTTCAAGCCGCTGCACCATCTCGGCCCGCGGCGCGCAGATCACCTCGGCAATCGGTCCACCCGCCCCGGCGGTACCGGCGAGAAACAGCAGCAGCAAAGACCCGAGTCGCGCATCCATGCATGGGACGGTAACATGGCCATGACAAAGCACAGGTTAAAACTTGCGGTCCCTCGCCCTACCCGCCTTTCATCTTGGTCCGCAATGCTGCGGCGAGTGCGCCTATGGTCGTGGCATCGGCTCACGAGCCATCGGCGAGAGCGAGGCATAGCCCCGTCCCGTACAGCCGTGCAAAACCGGTCCTTCTGCTGCTAAGCCAGATTGGCCTTGAAGAAATCGACCGTCCGCCCCCAGGCAAGCTCTGCCGCCGCCGCGTCATAGCGGGGGGTCGAGTCATTGTGGAAACCGTGGTTCACGCCCTCATAGATATAGGCCTCATAGCGCGTGCCCGCCGCCTTGAGCGCGGCCTCATAGGCGGGCCAGCCCTCATTGATCCGCTCATCCAGACCCGCATAATGGATCAAGAGCGGGCATTTGATCTTCGGCACATCCTCGGCCTTGGGCTGGCGGCCATAGAAAGGCACCGCCCCGCCCAGTTCGGGAAAGGCAACCGCGCAGGCGTTGGCAACACCGCCGCCATAGCAGAAGCCCGTCACACCGACCTTGCCGGTCGCGCCCTCATGCGCCAGAAGCCATTCGACCCCTGCAAAGAAATCGTTCATCAGCTTGGCCGGATCGACCGTCGCCTGCAACTCGCGGCCCTTCTCGTCATTGCCCGGATAGCCGCCAACCGAGGTCAGCCCGTCCGGCGCAAGCGCCAGGAAGCCCGCCTTGGCCAGACGCCGGGCGACGTCCTCGATATAGGGGTTCAGGCCGCGATTCTCATGCGCCACCAGCACGGCAGGCAGTTTGCCCGCCGCCGCGGCCGGCTTCACCAGGTAGGCGCGCACCTCGCCATTGCCTTGCGGCGAGGGGTAGGTGACGTAGTCCGCCACGATCTCCGGGTCGTTGAAGCTTACCTGCTCGGCCAGCGCGTAATCGGGCGACAGCATCGACAAGATCGCCGTCGCCGTCAGCCCACCGACAGCAAACTTTCCCGCCCGGTCCAGAAACTCGCGCTTGCTGATCCGGCCATGGGCGTAGAAATCATACAGTTCCAGCAATTCCTGGTCGAAATCCTTGGCGGTCATCCGTGTCATCGCATCTCTCCCCGTTGCATGTTCTGCGCAAGTCTAGGCAGAAAACCCTAGAACCCGGCGTCACAGCGGCGTGAGTCTTGCCCGCCACACCCCTCCCTCCAGATGCGGTAGGCGCAAATTCCCCTTTGCCCAGATGCAGGCGCCTCTCCTATAGTCGGTGGCAATCACGGGGGCACACCCCCGGACTCTGAGGCAGGCCAATAACAAAAAGCAAGGAGGGGGCGATGCGCTGCCCATTCTGCGGCAATATCGACACCCAGGTGAAGGACTCGCGCCCCGCCGAAGATCACGTCTCGATCCGGAGGCGGCGCTTTTGCCCGGCCTGTGGCGGGCGCTTCACCACCTATGAGCGCGTGCAGTTGCGCGACCTCGTGGTGATCAAGTCTTCGGGCAAGCGCGAGGATTTCGACCGCGACAAGCTGGAGCGCGCGATCCGCATCGCCATGCAGAAACGCCCGATCGACCCAGAACGCATCGACCAGATGATCTCGGGCATTGTGCGGCGGCTGGAAAGCCTGGGCGAAACCGACATCCCGTCCAAGCAGATCGGCGATATCGTCATGGAAAGCTTGGCCCGCATCGATACCGTGGCCTATGTGCGATTTGCCAGCGTTTACAAGAACTTCCAGGCTGCGGGCGATTTCGACCGCTTCGTGAGCGAACTGCGCCCGGGCGAAAAGCCCGAAGAGTGAGCGGCAGTCTGACAGATAGGGACCATATGGCCCATGCCCTGCGCCTTGCCGCGCGGGGCCTTGGGCGCAGCTGGCCCAACCCGTCTGTCGGTTGTGTCCTTGTGAAAGAGGGCCGGGTCATCGGCCGCGGCACCACTGCGCCGGGCGGCCGCCCCCATGCCGAACGCATCGCGCTGGCCCAGGCCGGTGCGGCAGCCCGCGGCGCCACGGCCTATGTCACGCTGGAACCCTGCGCCCATCACGGCAAGACCAGCCCCTGCGCCGAGGCTCTGGTGACGGCGGGCGTCACCCGTGTCGTCACCGCCCTGACCGATCCCGACCCGCGCGTTGCGGGCGGCGGCCATGCCATCCTGCGCGCGGCGGGCATCGCCGTAACCGAAGGCGTCATGGCGGATCAGGCCGCCCGCGTGACCCAGGGCTTCCTCAAGCGGGTGACGCGGGGCCTGCCCTTCGTGACGCTGAAACTCGCCGCCTCGCTGGATGCCCGCACCGCGATGGCCAGCGGCGAAAGCCGCTGGATCACCGGGTCCGAGGCCCGCGCCCATGTCCATCTTCTGCGCCTGACCCATGACGCGGTGCTGGTCGGCGGTGCCACGGCCCGCGCCGATGATCCCGATCTGACCGTGCGCCATCTGGGCGGCACAGCCCAGCCGCTGCGCGTTGTCCTTGACAGCCGCCTGACCCATTCGCCCGACAGCCGCCTTGGCCGCAGCGCCGGGACGCATCCGGTCTGGCTTTTGCACAGCGACGCCGCCCCCGAGGCGAACCGCCGCGCCTGGAAGGCTGCGGGGGCAAGGCTGCTGCCCTGCCCCGCCACCTCCGAGGGTCGCCTCGATCTGCCCGCCGCCTTCCGGCTCTTGGCGCAGGAAGGGCTGACCCGCATCCTGGTCGAAGCCGGGGCCACGCTGGCGGCGGCCTTGGTCAAGGACGGCCTCGCCGACGACCTTGCGCTTTACAGCGCCGGCCGCCTGCTGGGGGCCGAAGCCCGCCCGCTTCTGGGTGGCCTGGGCATCGCGGCCCTGGCCGACACGCCGCGCCTGACCCTGCGCGAGACCCGCCAGATCGGGCCCGACCAGTTCAGCCTCTGGTCTTTCTGACCGGCGCGCTCAAGGCTTTGGCGGCAGGCCGCAAGCCCCCGCCGCTACCAATGCCCGGTATTGCCCATGCTGGCCCAGGGTTCCTGCGGCGGCAGCGCGGTGCCCATTTGCAGGATCTCGACCGAGATATTGTCGGGCGAGCGCACGAAAGCCATGCGGCCATCCCGCGGCGGACGGTTGATCAGCACACCATTCTCCTGAAGATGCGCGCAGAAGGCGTAGATATCCTCGACCTCATAGGCCAGATGGCCGAAATGACGGCTGTCGCTGGGCAAGCCCTCATCGCCATCCCAGTTATAGGTCAGTTCGACCGGGCAATCCGGCTGGCCGGGCGGCGCCATGAACACCAGCGTAAACCGCCCCGCCTCGCTTTCATGCCGCCGCGTCTCTTGCAGACCCAGAAGCTCATAGAAGGCGATGGATTTCTCCAGGTCCAGAACCCGGACCATGGTGTGAAGATATCTGATCTGCATGGGCAAGCCCTCCTTTTCGACCTACCCTAACCGATCGGGCGGGGAAGCAAAGCGTCGCAGCGGCGGAAGCCGCTAGAAGGAGGATTCGATGCGCAATCCGATCCCGGCAGCCTCGCCACTGTAGCGACTGACATTCGAGCGGGTCTTGCTTGCTTCCAACGACAGCACCGGCTCGAATCCGTAAAGGCCCAGCTTTGGCATCGCGAGTTCAAGACTGGCCGAGAGCGACAGATCCTGCCGACCGCTATCGTTGAAGATGCCGCTGAAAAAGACCGGGTAGTCGCGTGCCGTGGCGTCCAGCTCGCCCGAAATCTCCATCCCGGCCACGGGCTTGCCCAGAGCATAGCGCAGGCTCGCGCCGATCTTGCGGTTCTCCTGGTTCTCGTCTTCCGAGATTGTCTGGCCCAGTTCCAGCTTCACCGCCAGCAGATCGCCGCCCTTCAGCCGGTGTTGATATCCCGCATCCAGTGTGAAGGCGGTCGCCGCCGGGCTGGGGCCTGCGAGCCACTGCCGCTCGAGCGAGAATCCGAACCGGGTCTGGCTCCGGCTGTCCAGCGCCGTGATCAGCGAAAAATCGGCGCGCGCCCGGTCGGCATAGCGATCCCCCGCCAGAAAGCTCGTGCCGAAGGTGATACCCGCCGACAGAAGACGGTCCTGCCCCAGGGCGCGTTTGTGCAAAAGGAACAGATCGAAGCCCGCATTCGAGAAATCCGAGGCTTTTGCATCGGGCGCCTTGTCCTTGGCCGCGTCAGACAGGCTGACCGCGCGGTCATAGGCCTTGAACCCGATCTCGGTCGGCGCCGCCGCGGTCCCGGCAATACGATAGCGCAGCGCCATATTGGCAGTGATCTCGATGCCGGAAAGCGCCATGGCCGAGGGATCGAAATAGAACCAGGTCGGATGGCCGTCGATGGTCAGCAGATCGTCTTCCGCGCCTTGATTGACGTTGTCGGAAGGTTTGACCGACAGCACAAGATCAAAGCGCAGGCGGCTGATGCTGCGCAGGGCCAGGAAATCGGCGACGGTCGCGGCTTCGGCCTCGGGTCCTGGCGCCACCTGGATCGCGCGCCGCAACCAGTATTTCGCGGCCCAGGTCTGACTCAGATCGACCGAGGCCCGCGCTGCCAGCCGTGCGGCGGTGAATTTGCCCTTCTTGTCGGGCGCAAGGTGGAACGACCGCCGCGCCACCTGGCGCGCGGCCTGCGGCTCATGGGTGGCCAGCCCCACCGCCGCCAGCACCGCCAGCGCGGTGGCGTTCTTGGGTTCTTCGTTCAGCACCGCCAACGCGAGCATCCGCGCCAGTTCGACCTGCCCCAAGCTGAAGGCGGTCTGCGCCGTCTGGGCAAGATCGCCGATCTCTTCGGCGCGGGCCTGCTGAACCAGACAGCAGGCCGTGGCCAGTGCGAAAATGAACCGGCGGATCACTGAGGACAGGGCAAGGGATCGCCCGGGGCGCAGCGGTCGGCGACGAAGATGCCGCGTTCAAGCAGGTCGTTGTTGCCCTTTTCGGGTCCAACCTCGATGGCGCCCGCGACCGCCGTGGCGCCGGTCCCCCCGAAGGCGCCACCATAGGTGCCCGAGGGCGACTTGTCGGCGAAGACAACTGTGCCGCCAAAGGTGCCATCAGCCTTGATCTCGGTGATCTGCAGGAAAAGATCGGCCATGGTTTCGCTGGTATCCACCACCTGCCGGTTGCGGATGCCGCCTTCGACCGAATTGTTGGTGAAGTCGGCATTCAGCAGGACGTCGCCTTCCACGCGATAGGCCTGGATCGGGTTGAACGGCGCCCCGGGGCCAGGGACGGCCGCGCCCCGGTTCTGGATGCCGACGTAATTGCCCTTGTAGCTGGCAAGCCCGCCCGCCTGCGGCTTGACGAAGCCGTCAGCCTGGTAGGTCGACCCCCAGACCATCTCGGTGAACTGACCGCTGCCCAGAACCCCCGCTGTCGCATCGCCGCTGGCCGAAGTCGCCAGAAGCGCGACGAACAGCCGGTTCGAGCTGGTTTCCCGATAGGTGAAGGCCTTGTATCCGGGCGTATCCAGCGTCGGGGCACGATCAAAGGTCGCGGTCACCGGGCTTGCGTCCAGCGGATCGATCACCGCGGTCAGCGCGCCATTGCCGCCGGCCCCGCCGTTCGGATTGTAGGAAACGCTCTGCAGATTGCCCTTCAACGCCGCCGGAATTGTGCCCGTGCCCGGGGTCTCGCCACCGCCGCCATCCGTGCCCTCGGTGAAGGGATTGCCGCCGCACCCCGCCAGCAAACCGGCGCATAGTAGAGCGGAAAGAATGCGTCGTGCCATGGCCTCACACCTGCGAAGTTACAACAATCCACAGCAGGATTGCCGTCAAAGCCCTTGTAAGTCAAAGCGGAAACGGATTGTCCACAGGTTTCGCCCGACCCGTTGCCGCCCCGCATCACGCTTGATCCTGCGCTTTGCCCTCACCTCCATACAAGATATGGTTATACCCGACTCATTGTGACGCAAGAAAGGCCACGCCCCATGTCCCTGACGCCCGACCAGATGGCCGAGATCGAAGCCGCCCGTTCCACGCCGCGTCCGACGTTGCGGGCCGTGTCCGAGGGGATGGAGGCGCATCTCTACCGCGCCACGCCGGTGCTGGATCACGGCTTCATCCGGGTGATCGACTATATGGGTGACGATGCTGCCATCGTCCAGGCCGCCCGCGTCTCCTATGGCGCCGGGACCAAGCATGTCTCGAATGACGAAGGGCTGATCCGCTATCTCATGCGGCACTGGCACTCGACCCCGTTCGAGATGTGCGAGGTCAAGCTGCATGTGAAACTGCCGGTCTTCGTCGCCCGCCAGTGGATTCGCCACCGCACCGCCAACGTCAACGAATATTCGGCGCGCTATTCGATCCTTGACCGCGAATTCTACATCCCCGCGCCCGAGCAACTGGCCGCGCAATCCACAGTGAACAACCAGGGTCGGGGCGAGGTTCTGACCGGGGCCGAGGCCGCGCGGGTGCTGGAATTGCTGAAATCCGACGCCAACCGCAGCTATGACCATTACGAGGCGATGCTGTCGCAGGATGGCCAGCAGGGCCTGGCGCGCGAACTGGCCCGCATGAACCTGCCCGCCAATGTCTATACGCAATGGTATTGGAAGGTGGATCTGCACAACCTCTTCCACTTCCTCCGCCTGCGCGCCGATGCCCATGCTCAATACGAAATCCGCGTCTATGCCGAGGCGATTGCCCAAGCGGTCAAGGATTGGGTGCCTTTGGCCTTCGCGGCCTTCGAGGATTACCGCATGGGCGGCGTGACGCTGAGCGCCAAGGCGATTGCGGTGTTGAAACGGCGTCTGGCGGGGGAGACGGTGGGGCAGGAAAGCTCTGGCATGTCGAAGGGCGAGTGGCGGGAGTTTGTGGAGGTTTGGGGGTAGGTCGGGCCTCGCCCCGCCTCTCCGCTCTCCCCCCCGGGGCAAGGGGCCCCCAGAGCCGCTTCTGCCAGTTCGGCGCCTCGTTACCGCGCCGAACATCCGAACGCCTGCCGCAACACCTCCACATGCCGCACTAGCGTATCCGCTCCCCGGTCCACCAGATTGACCGTGAAGAAGACGTAAGCGCCGGGAATCGTTGGACGGATATGTCGCGACATGCTGTCACCCTGCCTCGGACAGGATTTACACGCGGCAGCACCCGCAGGATTTGCCGAACTCCATATTCAATATACATTTCAACACAGATCCCCGGACACCGCCCCCATGACCCGCCTCCTCACCCCCCATATCGCCACGATCACCGAGCTGCGCGAGCCGCATAAGGTTCTGGAACGCGCGGGCGGCAAGCCGGTGGCGATCCTCAAGAATTCCGCCGTGGTCGCCTATCTTGTCCCCGAGGCGGCGGTGGACACGGGCGCGCATCGTGTGGCCACACGTGAAGAAGTGATGGCCTATATCGATGCCAGCCGCGGACGGGTGCAGCCTGTCCTGGACTACTTGAAGGACAAATGACCTACGTCCTTCTGTCGGTCGAACTGGTCGACGACCTGCATAACGCCATCCTGAATCCGGGCGAACTTCCGGGCCGGGCGCAGGACAAATCACTCGATGCAGCGCTTGCCCGGGTCGACAACCGCTTGGCCTACGGCATGGTAAACGACATCTTCGACCTTGCCGGCGCTTATGCGGTCGCCCTCGCGCGGGGCCTTTGCTTCAATGATGGCAACACGCGCACCGCTTTTCGGGTGATGGATGCCTGCCTTGTGCTGAATGGCATCACGACCCTCTGGAACACCGAAGAAATTGGCCAGATCATCATCCGCTGCGCGCAAGGCCTGATGGAAGGCGGCGATCTGGCCGACTGGCTGCGCAGGAAAGCGGAAAAGGACGCAGCGGCCCCGCCCCCGGTTTCCAGAGGGCGGGCGCTTCCTTACACCCCGGCATCCACCCGAATCTGCCGCACCTGATCGGCAGTCAGATAGCCGGTGACCGTCGCACCCTCGTCGCGCTGCCAGGCGGCAATCGCGTTGCGGGTGTTGCGGCCGAAGACACCGTCGGTGCCATAGGTGCTGTAGCCCAGCCGGGTCAGGCCGCGCTGGATGCCGACCTTTTCCGATACGGTCAGCCCCAGCAGGCTTTCCTCCAGCGCGGCATTGCTGGCGCCCTCGCTGGGCGGCGGAGTGACCGTGCCGGCCTGCTTGGCGATCAGCGTCACTTGCGCCCCGGTCACATAGCCGGTCTGGGTCTGCTTGTTCGCTTTCTGCCAGGCCGAGATCGCCGCACGGGTGCGGCTGCCCCAAAGACCGTCGGCCACGCCTGTATTGTAGCCGATCTTGGTCAGCTGGCTCTGGATCGTGATGCGCTGGCTGCGCGTCAGGCCCAGTTGCGCCTCGGTCTCGGCCGCGGTCAGCACGCCGCCCGGGGGCGGATTTCCGGGCGGGGTCACCACCGCACCGCCATCGAGCAGCGTTTCAAGTTGCGCCTGTGTCAGATAGCCGGTGCCGGTCTGGCCGCTGTCGCGCTGCCAGGCGAGAATCGCCGACCGGGTGTTGCGGCCCCAGACACCATCGGCGCCATAGGTGCTGTAGCCCAGCCGGGTCAGTTGGCGCTGCACCGCGACGCGCTGGCTGAAGGTGATGCCCAGGCGCGCCTCGATCTGGGCGGCGGTGGCGGCGCCCGGCTCGGCCGTGCCGCCCAGCCGCGCAATGGCATTCTGCGCATTCACCCGGTAGATGCCGTCCGGGAACTTGGCCAGATAATCGCGATAGGCCGCGATCGTATTGGCCTCGCGCGCCGCGATATAGGCGTTCTTGTCCAGTTCTTGCCGGATCAGCGATTGCGCGACGCCCGAGACGACATCGCCGATATCGGTCTGCGCCCGGACGGGTGCGGTGAAGGCAAGCCCGGTCGCAAGGCCGGTCGCCAGAAGAAGGGGCTTGGAAAGGCTGCGCATGATCTGTCGCTTCCTGATAGAGGGCCGAAACGGCCACAGGGATTTGCGATCACAACGCCTCAGCAAGAAAACGGTTTCATATCCAGCCGCAGCCCCCTTTGCGACCCGGACCAAATATGTTAACAGACGATGAATTTACCTGGGCCAAGTGGTTGATTTTGCTTGCGCCCAGCCCATGTCTCAGCGTGAGACACGCCCTCGCCCTGGAAAGGCCCCTCCATGATCCTCTACGGCATCCCGACCTGCGATACCTGCAAGAAGGCGCTCAAGGCGCTCGAGCGCGCGGGCCGGGACGTGGCCTTCCGCGACATCCGCGCAGAGCCTCTGACTCCGGCGGAAATTGCCGAGATCGTGGGCGAATTCGGCGATGCTGCGGTGAACCGGCAGTCCACCACCTATCGCGGCTTCAATGACTTTCTCAAGGCCTCGGATCCCGAGGCACAGATCGCGGCCCAGCCGACGGTGATGAAGCGGCCCGTCATCAAGGCGGACCGCTGGTATCTTGGCTGGGATGCGAAGACCGAAGCCGCGCTGACGGCCTAGGTCCGCCTAAAGCAGCTTCAGCTCGCCTGCCGACTGCTTCCCGTCACGGCCCGACAGCAATTCGTAGCCGATTTTCTGATTGTCGTTGAGGCCCTTGAGCCCGGCACGCTCGACCGCCGAGATATGCACGAACACGTCCTTGCCACCGTCATCCGGCGCAATGAACCCGTAGCCTTTCGTCGCGTTGAACCACTTCACGGTGCCCGTCGGCATTCCGTCTCTCCCCATTCGAAACTTCCCGTCGGCGTCATTGCCCCGGGCGTAGCCGCCAGGTCTTTCGGCCTTTCGTCAGAGAGAGGCAGTCAGAAAGTCTGTCGTTACTGCGGCTCAGAATGCCACCTCGAACCAGAAAATCAAGGAATTTGGCACTATTCGGCGCGCGGCAGCCAGAGCCTGCCCAGAAGCTGGTCGAACGACAGGGGCCCTCCCCCTTTCAGCACCAGAACAAGCAGCAGCATAAACCAAAGCGCACGCTGATCGGCGATCAGCCCGTCAGAGGCCCGGTCGAACCATGCCCCTGCCGCCGCGCCATGGCCGTAGATGTCGGTCAGGCTCTGCACCATGATGAAACCGATCATCCCGAGCGCCGCCAGTCGCGTGGCCAGACCCAGCACGATCAGCAGGGGCAAAAGCAGCTCGGCCCAGGTGCCTGCCAGCACCACCAGCGTCGCGAAACCGCCCAGACGTCCGAAATCATAGCCCGCCGCCTCAAGCTGGCGCGGGAAGATCTGCGCATAGGCCCCGGCCGAGGGCGAGAACAGCCCGTCGCCGATCTTTGTCAGGCCCGAGGCCCAGAAATAGCCCAGAAGCACCGCGGCGAAGACCAGCCGGGCCAACGTCGCCAGCAGATCGTCCTGACGCTCCAGAGCGGCCGTCATCCGCGCCCAGATCAGCATCTTTCCACCCCCGATACGGCGCCCTGCGCCAGAAGCAGCCCCAGAGCGGCGCCTGCATCAAATCCATCGCCGCCCGCCTCGATCGCATCGCCCAGCGCCTGCCCTGCCAGCAGCGCGGAGACAAAGGCCCCGCCGCCCGGCGGCAGCAGATTCGGCGCTGGATCGAACCCTTGCCGCAGCATCAGCACGTCTTGCGGGCCAGGCAGGGGCGGCGGCCCACCCGCCATATTCGCCGCCCAGATCGCATGAACCGGCCAGTCCGACCGGATCAGCCGCAACGAGGGCGCAAGACACAGGCGGCACGTCAGAAGATCCTCCGGCGAGAAAGCCTCCAGTCCCGCAGGCCGATGGTCGGCCGCGTGGTAGCTTTCGCGGAGTGCCTGCTCCAGCCGCGCCACATCTGGCAGATAGGCCAGATGCGCGACTGGCGGGAAGCCCGCGAGAAAATCGGGGAATGCGGCACCATACAGCATCAGGATGCGGCTTTGCGGCGGATGGGCGCGCAGGAAGACCCCGGCCATCGCGGCAAAAAATGCCTCGCCCACCAGTTTCCGCACCGCCGGAAACCCCGCCTCCAGAGCTTTGATCAGCCCGCCCGCCACAGTGTTGCGATAGATGTCGAAGCGGCGCCCGGCGGGCCGCCCGGTTGGCCCCACCAAGCCCGCAGGCTCCGGCAGCTCCGGGTCCAACAGCGCCGCGACGAAACCGGCCTCGCTCATCGCGCGCCCTCCAGCACCGCGCCGGCCAGGGCCGCCTCGCCCGCCAGAACCGGCCATTCCGGCACATCATCATCCCATTCGATCAGCGTCGGCCTTGGCCCGCCCCGGGCGATCACCCGGCGATACAGCGTCCAGACCCGGCCATCGACCGGCGCGGCATGGCTGTCGATCAACAGCGGCGCGCCCATGTCGTCGATATCCGCATGATGCCCGCCCAAATGTAGCTCACCCACCATATCCAGCGGGAAAGCGTCGATATAGGCCTCCGCGCTCATCTGCTGGTTCACCGCCGAGACATGCACATTATTGACATCCAGCAGCAGTCTGCACCCGGTCTTCCCGGCAATTTCTTGCAGAAATTCAACTTCGGCCATCTCGGCCTCGGCAAAGGCGAGGTAGGAGGACGGGTTTTCCAACAGCATCCGCCGTCCCAGCACCTCCTGCACGCGGTCGATGTGATCGGCCACCCGGCGCAGCGTGGCCGCGGTATAGGGCAAGGGCAGAAGGTCGTTCAGGAAGGCCCCGTCATGGGTCGACCAGGCCAAATGCTCGGAAAAGCTCGCGGGGTTCAGCCAGGCGCACAGCTCTTTCAGCCGCGCCAGATGATCTTCGTCCAATGACCCTTCGCCGCCGATCGACAGGCCGACGCCATGGACAGAAATCGCAAAGCGTTCGGCCAGGTGCCGCAACTGCGCCAAGGGCCGTCCGCCCGCGCCCATGTAATTCTCGGCATGGATCTCCAGCCAACCCACCGCGCCCGGATCGGCCAGAAGCGCGGAAAAATGCTGCGGCTTGTAGCCCACGCCGGGCCGCAGGGGCAAACCGCCTTCGATCGGATCGAACATGTCTCGCCCTTCATCCTGATGCGAATATTCTCGGGGGTCCGGGGAGCGGAAAGCCCCCCGGGGATCGGCCAAGGGCGCTTACATCATGTCGCGGTCCAGGGCCTCCAGGCTGCCCATCCGCGCCATGCCGTCCTTGCCCGCAGGCAGTTCCATCGTGGTGCAGGTGCCGGCCGGGACCAGCTTCCAGGCATTGCCCTGATAGTCGACCTTCGAGGTCCCGGCGCAGGTCGTGCCCTCGCCCGCCTTGCAGTCATTCTGCCCGGCCAGCGCCACGCCGAAGCATTTCTCCATATCCTCGGCCTTGGCCGCGCCGGTCAGTTGCACGGTCATCGCACAGGCCAGCGCCGAAGCCACGGCCAGGGTTTTCGCTTGGATCGTCATGTCTGGGTCTCCCCGTTCAGAAGGTTTCCGCATCGCCTCATTCGCGATACGGCCTTCCTTACGGCGAAGACCCCCGGCAGCATTACGCCATAAACGGCCACAAAATTTCTTCGTGACCGCGTAACGCGCAATTCCCTTGCGCCGAAGCAGAAAGGCCGCCGCGACAGCACGCGACGGCCTTTCCTTTCAGATCAATAAATTGACCTCAGGCGAGGTCAGGCGGCAGGGCCGCCTTGGCAAATTCGGCCACTGCTGCCTCAAAGCCCATCGTCTCGGTGCGTGTTTCACCCAGACGGCGGACTGAAACAGTCCGCTCCTCGACTTCCTTCATCCCCACCGCAAGGATGACCGGAACCTTGCCGACGGAATGCTCGCGCACCTTGTAATTGATCTTCTCGTTGCGCAGGTCGGCCTCGGCCCGCACCCCCACCTTGACCAGCGCCTCGACGACCTCGGTCACGAAAGGATCGGCATCCGAGACGATGGAGGCCACCACCACCTGACGCGGTGCCAGCCAGAAGGGCAGCTTGCCCGCGTGGTTCTCGATCATCATGCCGATGAAGCGCTCGAACGACCCCAGCACGGCGCGGTGCAGCATGAAGGGCCGGTGTTTCGCCCCATCCTCGCCGATATAGGCCGCATCCAGCCGCTCGGGCAGGTTCGGGTCAAGCTGCAGCGTGCCGCATTGCCAGTCGCGGCCGATGGCATCGGTCAGCACGAACTCCAGCTTGGGCGCATAGAAGGCACCTTCGCCGGGGAAGATCGTATAGCTGTGCCCCGCCGCCGTGACGGCATTGGCCAGCGCCGCTTCCATCCTGTCCCAGATCTCGTCGGAACCCACACGCTTTTCCGGCCGGGTCGACAGTTTGATCCGCCATTTGTCAAAGCCAAGCTCGGCATAGATCCGCGCCAGGAATTCGATGAACTTTTGGCTCTCGGCCTCGATCTGCTCAAGCGTGCAGAAGATATGCGCGTCGTCCTGGGTAAAGCCGCGCACCCGCATGATGCCATGCAAGGCACCAGAAGGCTCGTAGCGGGCGCAAGAGCCGAACTCGGCGATGCGCAGCGGCAGGTCGCGATAGGATTTGATGCCCTGATTGAAGATCTGCACATGGCAGGGGCAATTCATCGGCTTCAGCGCATTGATCACCTTTTCCCGCGCGCCTTCCTCGTCCACTTCGACGATGAACATGTTCTCACGGTAGTTTTCCCAATGGCCCGAGGCTTCCCAGAGCTTGCGGTTCACCACCTGCGGCGTGTTCACCTCGACATAGCCATCGGCGCGCTGGCGGCGGCGCATATAGTCTTGCAGCGTGGTGTAGATCGTCCAGCCGTTCGGATGCCAGAAGACTTGGCCCGGCGCTTCTTCCTGCATATGGAACAGGTCCATCTCGCGGCCCAGCTTGCGGTGGTCGCGCTTGGCCGCCTCTTCCAGCATGTGCAGATGCGCCTTCAGGTCGTCGCGGTTCTTGAAGGCAAGGCCATAGATGCGTTGCAGCATCGGACGAGACGAGTCGCCCAGCCAATAGGCCCCGGCGACATGGGTCAGCTTGAAGGCGTCGGCGGGCACCTGCCCGGTATGCTGGAAATGCGGCCCCCGGCACAGATCCTGCCAGTCGCCATGCCAGTACATGCGAATGTCTTCGCCTTCGGGGATGCGGTCCAGCAGCTCCAGCTTGAAGGGCTCGCCCTTGCCCCGGTAATATTCCACCGCCGCGTCGCGCGACCAGACTTCGGTGCGGACGGGTTCACGCGCGTTGATGATCTTCTTCATCTGCGCTTCGATGGCGCCCAGGTCTTCCGGCGTGAAGGGCTCGGCCCGGTCGAAATCGTAGAACCAGCCGTAATCGCGCACCGGGCCGATGGTGACCTTGGTGTCGGGCCACAGCTCTTGCACGGCGCGGGCCATGATATGCGCGCAGTCATGGCGGATCAGCTCGAGCGCCGGGCCGTCATCCTTCAGCGTGTTCAGGCTGATATTGGCGTCTGCGGTGATCGGCCATTGCAGATCCCAATGCTTACCGTTCAGCTGGGCCGAGATCGCGGCCTTGGCCAGCGAGGGCGCGATGCTCTGCGCCACTTCGGCGGCGGTCACCCCGGCCGGGTAATCGCGCTTGTTGCCATCGGGGAAGGTGAGGGAGATTTGGGCCATGAGCCTGTCCTCGTCGTTCTGGCGCCAACGAAACGCCCGGTTGCGGGTTATGTCGGGCGACTGATTGCCTTTGCCCGGAGGCGCCGTCAAGCCCCGCCTTGCCGCCCCGTCGCCGATCTGGCAGCGTGGGGCGATCCGCCTGTGGGGCCTTCATGCGCAGTTTCGCCGAAATCCTGGACATCGCCATCGCACGCAAGGGCAGCCGCGAGGCCGTGCTTGCCGGCGCGATGGCGGTGAAATCCGCCGAAGAGATCGCGGCCATCCAAGATGACCGCTGGCTGGCGCAGATGGCGCGCGGCATCTTTCAGGCCGGGATCAGCTGGTCGGTGGTCGAGGCGAAATGGCCAGGCATCGAAGAAGCCTTCCAGGGGTTCACCCCCGCCCGAGTGGCCATGATTGAGGGCGATGCGCTGGACGCCCTGCTCTCGGACCCGCGCGTTATCCGCTCGGGTGCCAAGATCGTGGCGATCCGCGACAACGGGGCCGAGCTTGCCGCCAATCCGGGCCTTGGCCGCCGCATCGCCGACTGGCCTGTCAGCGATTTCGCAGGCCTGCTGGCCGATCTGAACGCCCGCTTCAGCCGTCTTGGCGGCTCGACCGGGGCCTATATGCTGCGGGTCATGGGCAAAGAGGGCTATATCCTGTCGCGCGACGTGGTGGCGCGGTTGCAGGCGGAAGATGTGATCTCCGGCGCCGCCACCTCGGCAAAGGCGATGAAGGCGATCCAGACCGCGTTCAACCGCTGGAAGGAGGAATCGGGCCTGCCGCTCAACCAGATCAGCCGGGTTCTGGCGCAGTCGATCGACGCGGGCTAGGCTGCCCGCGACAGGAGACCCCAATGCCCGACTTTCACACGACGCCTGCCGGACGCCGTCTGGCCTATGTCAAAACCGCCGGAACCGCGCCCGGCATCGTCTTTCTCGGCGGCTTCAAATCTGACATGCAGGGCACCAAGGCGGTGTTTCTGGAAGACTGGGCCCGCGCCCGAGGCCATGCCTTCCTGCGCTTCGACTATTCCGGCCATGGCCAATCCTCGGGCGCATTCGAGGAGGGCTGCATCGGCGACTGGGCGGCAGATGCCCGCGCCATGATCGAAGCGCAGACGGTGGGGCCGCAGATCCTGGTCGGCTCGTCCATGGGCGGCTGGATCTCGCTTCTGATGGCAAAAGCCCTGCCGCCGGGCCGGATCGCGGGCCTTGTCACCATCGCCGCCGCGCCCGATTTCACCACCCGGACCTGGGAGGAGGAGCTGACCGAGGCGCAGCGGCAAGAGGTGCAGAAGACAGGCCGCACCGCCCTGCCCTCCGACTATGGCGCTCCCTATGTCTTCACCCGCAAGCTGTTCGACGATGGCGCGCAGCAGCGCGTGCTGACCGCGCCTTTGCCCCTGCCCTTCCCCGTGCGTTTCCTGCAAGGCACCGCCGATACCGATGTGCCGCCGCAGGTTGCCCTGAACCTTTTGGACCATGCCAGCGGCGCCGACATCCGCCTGACATTGATGCGCGATGCCGATCACCGTTTCTCGACGCCCGACTGTCTGGCGCTGATCGCAGCCTCGGTCGCCGACGTGCTGGACGGCGCCTAGGATGCGCCGGGCGGGCGCGATCCTTCTGATCCTGCTGGCGATGATCGGGTTTGCCTGGGTGATTGCCCCTGTCGAGCCGGTCGACCGCACGATCAGCTTCGATGCCGCAACCCTGCCCGATGATCTTGAAGCCTATCTTGCAGCAGAGGAAGCCCGCTTCCCCGACATCATCCCCGGCACGGCCAAACGCATCCTCTGGGCCGGGACGAAAGGCGCCAGAACGCCCCTCGCCATCGTCTATCTGCACGGCTTCTCGGCCACGCTTCAGGAAATCCGCCCCGTCCCGGACGAAGTGGCCAAGGCCCTTGGCGCGAACCTTTTCTACACCCGCCTTGCCGGGCATGGCCGCGGCTCTGCCGCGATGGCCGAAGCCACGGCAGGTGACTGGATCGAGGATACTGCCGAAGCGCTGGCCATCGGCCGCAGGCTGGGCGAGCGGGTTCTGGTGATCGCGACCTCGACCGGCGCCACCCTGGCCGCTTTGGCCGCCACCGACCCGCAGATGAATGCCGACCTGGCCGGGATCGTGATGATCTCGCCCAATTTTCGCGTCCAGAACCGCGCCGCGATCATTCTTGACCTGCCATGGGCCCGGCTCTGGGGGCCGTGGCTGGCGGGCAATACCATCGGCTTCACGCCGGAAAACCCGGATCACGCGCGCTACTGGACGACGGCATACCCCTCCTCCGCCGCCTTCCCCATGGCGGCGCTGCTGCGCGAGGCGCGGGGCCAGGACTATGCCCAGGCCAAGGCGCCGCTTCTGGTCTTCTATTCGCCCGAAGACCATGTGATCGACCCTGCGGCGATCTGGCCCGTGACCAAGGCCTGGGCCGGCCCTGTCCGCATCGAGAAACGCCACATGCGCCCCGGCGACGACCCGTGGAGCCATGTCATCGCGGGCGATATCCTTTCCCCAGGCCAGACCGAGGAAACCGTCGCCCTGATCCTGGATTGGGCGCGCGGGCTATGACCGATCCGCTGGTCGTCCTGCCCGGATTCATGGCCGATGCGCGCGGCTTCATGCCGCAGATCGTCGATCTCGGCGCCGACCGGCCGGTGACGGTGATCCTGCCCAACGGCGCCGAGACGGTGGAACAGATGAGCCTGGCCGCCCTGTCCGCCCTGCCGCCGCGTTTCGCGCTGCTGGGCCATGGGCTTGGCGGCGAGGTGGCGCTGGACATCCTGCGCCGCGCGCCTGAGCGGGTCAGCCGCATCGCCCTTGTCTCGACCGATCCCCTGGCCGAGCCGCCCACCGTGGCCGCCAGCCGTGAGGCGAGGCTGGTGACGGCGCGGGCGGGGCGTCTGGCCGAGGCGCTGGCGCAGGACCTGCCCGCCACGGCGCTGGCCGCGACGGAATGGCGCGACGAGGTTCTGGCGCTTTGCGCCGATATGGGGCTGCGGCTGGGGCTGGCCAGCTATATCCGCCAGACCCGCGCCCTTCAGCGCCGCCCCGATCAGCAGAGAACGCTGCGCAAGCTGCGCCTGCCCGCGCTGATCCTGGCCGGGACCGAGGACCGGCTGGTGCCGCCACGGCGGCAGGAGTTTCTGGCCGGGCTGATGCCCGTGGCGCGGTTCGAAAGCATCGAAGACGCGGGCCACATGCCGCAGCTCGAGCAGCCCGAAACCGTCACCGCATCGCTGCGCGCCTTTCTGGCCGGGCCGCTGCTGCTGCGCTAGGGCGGGGCGATCCTGCGACGCAGGATCGCCTCGCACTCAGTTCGACGAGGCCAGCTTGATCGGCACGGCCTTTTGCGGGCGCGGACGGCCGGAATTCGCGTCGATGAAGGCCAGCACCAAGGGCCGGATGTTCAACCGCCAGCTCTTGCCCGCGAAGATGCCGTAATGGCCCGCGCCGGGTTCCAGATGGCTGGTCTTTTTCGTCTCCGGCACGCCGGTCAGCAGCTTCAGCGCGGCGACGCATTGGCCAGGGGCCGAGATATCGTCATTCGCGCCCTCGACCGTCTTCACCGCGACCTTGGTGATCTTGCCGATATCCACGCGCTTGCCGCCAACGGTAAAGACGTTGCGCGCCACTTCGCGGTTCTTGAAGATGCGCTCGACCGTCGTCAGGTAGAATTCCGCCGTCATATCCATGACGGCAAGATATTCATCATAGAAGCGGTTATGGGCGTCATGGTCGCCCGCCTCGCCCTGCACCACGCGCAGGATCTGCTCGGCGAAGGCCTTGGAATGGCGGTCGGCATTCATCGACATGAAGCCGGCAAGTTGCAGAAGGCCCGGATAGACCAGCCGCCCTGCGCCCTTGTGACGGAAACCGACGCGCTGGATCGCCAGATGCTCCAGCTGCCCCATCGTCACGCGGCGGCCGAAATCGGTCACTTCGGTCGCGGCGGCGTCGGGGTCGATCGGGCCACCGATCAGCGTCATGCTGCGCGGCTGGGCTTCGGGATCCTCTTCGGCCAGATAGGCCACCGCCGCCAGGGTCAGCGGCGCGGGCTGGCAGACCGCGATCACATGGGTGTCAGGCCCCAATGCGCGCATGAACTCGACCAGATAGAGGGTGTAATCCTCGACATCGAACTTGCCCTCGCTCATCGGAATGTCGCGGGCATTGTGCCAGTCGGTCACGAAGACATCGGCATCGGGCAGCAGCGAGGCGACGGTCGAACGCATCAGCGTGGCGTAATGGCCCGACATGGGCGCAACCAGCAGGATCTTGCGGGCCATCGGGGCGCGGCGGCGCACGAAGAACTGGATCAGATTGCCAAAGGGTTTCTCGACGACGGTCTTCACGTCGATGATATGGTCCTGCCCGTCCGGGCCGACGATCGAGCGGATGCCCCAGTCGGGTTTGACCATCATGCGCGCGAAGCTGCGTTCGGCGACTTCGCCCCAGGCCGCCATCAGGGGCAGGAACGGATTCATCGACAGCGCAAAGATCGGATAGCTGGCAAAGGCCCGGGCCGAGGCGCCCAGCCACTCATTCGTGTTGCGGGCGCTTTCCATGACGTCGTAGGTCGCCATATACTTCATCTCGTCTCCTTACCCGGGAGAGGGGCCCCCGGCGATGCGTCGCGTGCCCCTTCCCGTGTCCGGTGGTGTATGCTGCGCAGCAGCAAGATTAGGGGGGAAAGGTGAGCAAGACAACTGCTTCGGCTGATGCAGCACCAGCAGGACCAAAGGATGAGGCTTCCCTGCGACAGGAGAGGCTGAACGCCAATCTCGCCCGGATGGATGACCTGTCCAAGCGGCTAGCGGTCGCGCTGGCGCGGCGCAAGCCGCATGACCCGGCATTGAGCGGCCCTTCCACCGATGTCTATCTCAAGGCCACCGCCGCCTATCTTGCGGAAATGATGCAAAATCCCGCCCGCGTTCTGGAACATCAGATCGGCTATTGGGGCAAGACGCTGAAGCATTATGTCGAGGCGCAGCAGGTTCTGGCCAAGGGCGAGTTTAAGGCTCCACCCGATCCCGGCCCCAAGGACCGCCGCTTCGCCAACCCGCTTTGGGAAACACATCCTTTCTTCAACTACCTCAAACAGCAGTACCAGATGAATGCCGAGGCGCTGACCACCGCCGTGGCCGATATGGAAAGTCTGCAACCGGAAGACCGCCGCCGCGTCGACTATTTCACCCGCCAGATCGTCGATATGTTCAGCCCGACGAATTTCCTTGGAACCAATCCCGATGCGCTGGAACGCGCAGTGGCGACCGATGGCGAAAGCCTGGTGCGGGGCCTGGAAAACCTGGTGCGCGACATCGAGGCCAATGACGGAGAACTGATCGTCACACTGGCCGACAAGCAGGCCTTTCAGGTCGGACGCAACCTTGCCACCACCCCCGGCTCGGTTGTCTATCGCAATCATATGTTCGAACTGATCCAGTACGCGCCGACGACCGAGAAGGTCCATAAAGTGCCGCTGCTGATCTTTCCGCCCTGGATCAACAAGTTCTACATCATGGACCTCAAGGCCCAGAACTCGCTGGTCAAATGGATCGTCGATCAGGGTTTCACGCTGTTCGTGGTCTCCTGGATCAATCCCGACGCCTCCTATGCCGGCATCGGCATGGATGACTACATCCGCGACGGCTATCTGCGCGCCATGGCCGAGGTGCGCCGCATCACCGGCGAGCCGCAGATCAACGCCGTGGGCTATTGCATCGCCGGCACGACCCTGTCGCTCGCGCTGGCACATCTTGAGAAGGCCGGCGACAAGACCGTAAAGACCGCGACATTCTTCACGACCCTGACCGATTTTTCCGATCCGGGTGAAGTCGGCGTCTTCCTGAACGACGATTTCGTCGACGGAATCGAACGGCAGTCGGCCGCGGATGGCATTCTCGACAGCCTGTTCATGCAGCGCACCTTCTCGTTCCTGCGTTCGAACGACCTGATCTATTCGCCCGCGATCAAGAGCTACATGCTGGGCGAGGCGCCGCCCGCCTTCGACCTGCTCTACTGGAACGGCGACAGCACTAATCTGCCCGCAAAGATGGCTGTCGAATATCTGCGCGGCCTCTGCCAACAGGACGGACTGGCGAAAGGCACCTTTCCGGTCTTCGGCAGCCCGGTCAGCCTGGCCGGGGTGAAAGTGCCGCTCTGCGCCATCGCCTGCGAGACCGACCACATCGCCCATTGGCGCGGCAGCTTCAACGGCGTCAAGCAGATGGGATCGAAGGACAAGACCTTCATCCTGTCGCAGTCGGGCCATATCGCCGGGATCATCAACCCGCCCTCCAAGGGCAAGTATGGCCATTACACCAGCGACGCGGCCTTGCAGGGCAAGCCGGAAGACTGGCTCAAGGGCGCAGATTTCACCGAGGGCAGTTGGTGGCCACGCTGGGGCAAATGGCTGGCCAAATCCTCGGGCCCGATGATCAAGGCCCGCCAGCCTGGCGAGGGCGCAACAATCCTGGCCCCTGCCCCCGGCACCTATGTCCTGCCGCGCGCCGACGTGATGAGCGGCTGATTCGTGGCGCCCCGGCCGGGCTGGTCCCAGTTGCCACAGCGGCCGGGGTTCGACGTTTTTTTCGTCTCCAGACCCTGGCGCCCGCGCCGGGCGAAAGCTGCGCAGGTGGCACGCGCCGGAAGCCGCCATTGGCGCGGATCAATGCCGCGACTGCGAAAGGCTGATGCTTCAACCACTTGTGCCTGTGGCCCAACTGCCGTTGCGTCACTCGCCCGCAGCTTGCGTGTCATGACGCCGTGATGCGCCGATGGTAATGCTGCATTGCAGAAATATCCTTGAAATGCTGCGCCGCAGCATGTATATGACGCTCAGGAAACAGGCGAACCCTTCCTTCAGGAGTTACCGAAATGACCAAGACCCCCGACTTCACCAAAGTGATGCAAGACATGATGGCGGCTTTCCCCGTGGACGCCTCGGCCTTCCAGAACGCTTTCAAGAGCCAAGCTGCTTTCGGCGAGAAATTCGCCAAGGTCGCTCTGGACGCGGCTGAAAAGTCGACCGAAATCTCGTCCAAATGGGCGAAAGACGCGCTGGCCAAGATCGGCGACGTCGCCAAGGCCAAGGCCGACCCGGCCGATTACACCAAGGCCGCGACCGATTTCGCTTCGGCCGCTGCCGAGATGGCTGCCGAGAACATGGCCGCCTTCGCCGAAGTGGCGAAGAAGGTGCAGATGGAAACCGTCGAGCTGATGCTCGCCGCGGGCAAGGACATGTCGGCCGAAGCTTCTGCCGCCGTGCAGAAAGCCACCGCTGACGTGACCACCGTCGCCAAGAAGGTTGCCTCGGCCGCCAAGTAAGGCCCGGACAACGGACAATACAGGGGCGGGCTCTCTGAGCCCGCCCTTGCTTTTTGCGCCGCACCGCCCTTAAGCTTCTCTGCGACTGCAAATTGGGGGAGGACCGCAGAATGGCCGATAGTGAAAAGCCCTTGCTGATCAAGCGCTATGCCAGCCGGCGCCTCTACAACACCGAAACCTCCGACTACGTCACGCTTGAGGATATCGCGGGCTTCATCCGCAAGGGGCGCGAAGTTCAGATTGTCGATCTCAAATCCGGCGACGACCTGACCCGGCAATATCTCCTCCAGATCGTGGCCGAGCATGAATCGAAGGGCGAGAATGTTCTGCCGGTCGATGTGCTGACCGATCTGGTGCGCAGCTATGCCACCGGGATGCAATCGGTGATGCCGCAATTCCTGGCCCAAAGCTTCGAGATGCTGCGCAACAGCCAGTCGAAGATGATGGAGAATCTGGCCGCTTTCCCGAACCCGATGACCTCGATGCCGGGCTATGAGGCGCTGCGCAAGCAGCAGGAAGCCTTTCTCAAGACGATGATGGGCGGCGTGCCCGGCTGGGCATCCTCGGGACCCGAGCGCGAGGATGCGGGCGAGGGCAAGCCAGACGACATCGCCGACATCAAGAAGCAGCTGGCCGAGCTGCAGGCAAAGCTCTCCAAGCTGTAAGAGGCCGCGCATGGCCGAGGCCGAAGGCCGCGTCACCCTGTGGGGGATCGAAGTCTTCCTCGCCGCGGCCGAGGAAGGCGCGATCTCTGCCGCCGCGCGGCGGCTGGGTGTCAGCCCCTCGGCGGTCAGCCAGCAGCTTTCCGGCCTTGAGGCCGCGCTTGGCGCGCCCCTGCTCGACCGCTCCGCCCGTCCCCTTCAGGTCACGCCCGCGGGCGCCATGTTCCGACGCCACGCCCAGATCATGCTGAATGCAGCGCAAGAGGCGCGGGCCGAACTGGCGCGGGCCGATCTTGCCGGACTGACAACG
This sequence comes from Neotabrizicola paludis, assembly GCF_044142105.1. NCBI lineage: Bacteria > Pseudomonadati > Pseudomonadota > Alphaproteobacteria > Rhodobacterales > Paracoccaceae > Neotabrizicola > Neotabrizicola paludis. Next base: position 7,715 of record NZ_JBGTYM010000010.1, on the reverse strand, counting down.
CTGCGGCTTGGCATGATCGAGGATTTCGAGGCCGACGTGACGCCGCATCTTCTGTCGGACCTTGCTGTCACGCTCAAGGGGTGCCGCTTTCTTCTGGAAACCGGCCCGTCCCACCGCCTCATCGACCTTCTCGAAACCCGCGCGCTGGACGTGGCGGTCACCGCCGACCTGCCCGACGATCCTTCGGCCGAAGCGGGCTGGCGCGAGGTACATCCGATCCTGCGCGAACCCTTCGTCGCGGTCACCCCGCCCGGCCAGTCGCCCGAGGGCCTGCCGCTGATCCATTACACCGCCCGCCATCTGATGGGCCGCCAGATCAGCGCGCATCTGGCGCGGCTGGGCCTGCGCCCGGCATCGCGATTCGAGCTCGACAGCTATCACGCCATCCTGGCCATGGTGGCGGCGGGGGCGGGCTGGGCGATCCTGACGCCGCTCGCGCTGCACAAGGCGCGGCGCTTTCGGGGGGCGGTGCAGGTGCAGCCCCTGCCCTTCGAACCCTTCGACCGTTCGATATCGCTCTCGGCCCGTTCGGGCGTGCTGCAGGAAGTGCCCGGCCAGATCGCGGGTCTATTGCGCCAGCGTATCGCCACCGAAGTGCTTCCGCCCCTGCACGCCGCCTGGCCCTGGCTGGGCGGCACGCTGGCGGTGCTTTAGACGCTCAGCCCTTGACCTCGACCGCCGCCGACACCAGCGCTTCGGCGATATAGTCCAGTTCCGGCTCGGTCAGGCGTGTCGGCAGGCGCACGTCGCAGGCGCGCATCAACATGGCGCGGGTGCGCGGCATCTCTTCCACATCGCCCAGGAACTGCCAGTTCCAGAAGGCGCGGGCATTGCCTTCGCTCAAGCCGAAGACCTGCACCGAAATCCCTCGTGCCTTGGTGGCGCGCTGATAGGCGCGGGCCTCGTCATCCGACCAGTCGCCCTTCAGATTGAACTGGATCGAGTCGGGCGCGCGCAGCTCCGGCCCCAGCGGTTCGGGCACGGTCAGCCAGGGCGAGGCGTTCAGACGTTCGGCCACGCGGTCATGGTTCGCCCGGCCCTTTTCCACCCGCTCGGCCACCAGCGGCAATTGCGGCCGGATCACCGCCGCGGAAAGGTTCTGCATCCGCAGGTTATAGAGCGGCAGCTTGTTCTGCCAATGGGCGCAGGAATTGGCGAGGCCCGGATGTTTCTTCCAGTTCTCCTCATAGGCGCCCGACATGATGATCGCCCGCGCCGCCACTTCGGGATCGTCGGTGATCATGATGCCACCCTCGCCCGCATTGACCATCTTGTAGCTCTGGAAGCTGAAGCAGCCGACCTTGCCGATCGTGCCGATCTTGCGGCCATGCCATTCCGTGCCCAGGGAATGCGCCGCATCCTCGATCACCGGCAGGCCCGCCGCATCGGCCAGCGCCATGATCGCATCCATATCGCTGGTATGGCCGCGCATATGGCTGATCAGCACCGCATCGGCGCCCGGCAGCTTGGCAGCAAAATCTTCCATGTCGACGCGGTAATTCTCACCCACTTCCACCAGAACCGGCACGCAATCGGCATGAACGACCGATGAGGGCACGGCAGCGAAGGTGAAAGCCGGGATCAGAACCCTGGCCCCGCGCGGCAGGTCCAGCGCCTTGAGCGACAGGAACAGCGCCGCCGAACAGGACGAAACGGCCAGCGCGAACCGCGACCCCATCAATTCGGCGAACTCGGCCTCCAAAAGCGCCACGGGCGCATCCTTGGGCGCGGTGTAGCGGAACAGATCGCCCGAGGTCAGCAGCCGGTCGATTTCGGCCCGCGCCGCATCGGGAATGGCTTCTGCATCATAGACATTCGGGGCGAGAATCTGTCCATCGGGGGCCATGTTTTCAGCTTTCCTGAAACTCTGCTTCAGGTTCTGTGTAAACACGCGCGAAGTGACACGCCAGTGACAATTGTAACAACCGGCCGCTTTCCGCCAGTAAATCATGCCACGTCTACCAGATAAGGTAGAATATTCTCCCGATCACACCGCCTGTGCGCCGCGCGCTGCCAGCCGGTGCAGCACTTCGGCCAGCTCGTGCCAGGCGGTGCGGGCCATCGAGCGGAAACAGTAGATTTCGAATCCCTCGTCAGCCCGCAGGATCACGCTCGACATGTGGTTCAAAGGCGCGCGGATGGCGCTGCCGGCCGGAAAGGCGGCCAGCCGAAGGTCGACCGGCACCAGCCGCGCCAGAACCGCCTCGGCGCCCGCGCCCGTCAGGCCGAACCCCGCCCAGGCGTCGGACTGATCGGTGACCGCCGCGACGCCCGCCAGCGCTTCCGGCGCCGTCGCGCCGAACAGGAAGGCCTGCGCGCGCCCGGTCCAGACCAGCCGCGCGCCCCCCTTGCCCTCCGTCCAGCCTCCCGGCGCCGGAAAGGCCAGGCCCAGCGGCTTCAGCACCTTCTCGGCCGTCTTGGTCTGGCCCGGAAACAGGGCGATGGACCAGATCTCCTGCATCGCCAGCGGCGTCAGGGTCACGTCTGCCAGCGCCAGCGGCGCCTGCCCCTCCAGGGGGGCTTTCGCGATCAGTTCAGGCACGCATCCGCCCTCCGTCAGGGTCCAGGAAGACCGGGTTCTCCACCGTGCACAGCACGTCACGACCGCGCAGATGATCGACCAGCCGCACCGTCTGGCCATGCCGCGCGCGACCGTCCTTCAGGAAGGCGAGGCCCAGCCAGGCATCCAGCGTGGGCGACCAGCAGACACTGGTCACATAGCCCTCGTCATTCTCGCGCTCGGCGGCGAAGCCCGGCTTGAACAGATGCGCCCCTGCCGTGATCGGCTCCAGCGCCCGCAGCCCGACAAGCTGCTCGCGATCCGGCCCCCAAAGGCCAGGCCGCGCCGCCGCCGCCTTGCCGATGCAGTCTTTCTTGGCGCTCACCATCTTGCCCATGCCGATATCGTCGGCGCTGACGCGGCCATGGATCTCGGCATGGGTGATGAAGCCCTTCTCGATCCGCAAGACGTTCAGCGCCTCCATCCCGTAGGGTCCGCCTCCCATGGTTTCGGCCCGGGCGACCAGATCGCGGAACAAGGCCTCGCCATAGCGGGTCGGCACCGCAATCTCATAGCCTTCTTCGCCGCTGAACGAGATGCGGAACAGCCGCCCCGCCACGCCGCCCACCCGCATCGGCACAACGCCCATGAAGGGAAGGTCCGCGACCGGCTCATCCAGCAGCGAGTTCAGCAGTGCCCGCGCCTTCGGCCCGGCCACCGCGAACTGCGCCCAGGCCTCGGTCACCGACAGAAAGCGCAGGTCCCAGCCGGCACAGAAGGCCTGATGCACGAAATCCAGATGCCGCATCACCGGCCCGGCGGCGGCGGTGGTCGTGGTCATCAGGAAGTGATTTTCGCCCAGCCGCGCCGTGGTGCCGTCATCGAAGACCAGCCCGTCCTCGCGCAGCATCAGGCCATAGCGCACCCGGCCTTCAGGCAGGGTCGAGAAGGTGTTGGTATAGACAAGGTCCAGAAACCGTGCGGCATCCCGGCCCTGAATGTCGATCTTGCCCAGCGTGGACACATCGGCCACCCCCACCGCCTCGCGCACCATCTTCACTTCGCGGTCGCAGGCCTCTTTCCAGGTCGCCTCGCCCGGCTTCGGGAAATAGGAGGGGCGATACCACAGCCCGGCCTCGATCATCGGCGCGCCCCGGTCGCGGCTGGCCTGATCGCTGGTCAGAAAGCGCTGCGGCGCGAACCCCGCCCCACGTCCGCCCGCGCCCATCGCGGCAATAGACACCGGCGTATAGGGCGGACGGAAGGTCGTGGTCCCGGTCTCGGGGATCGACCGTCCGGTGGCATCGGCCAGCACCGCCAGCGCGGCGACATTGGAATTCTTGCCCTGATCCGGCGCCATGCCCTGGGTGGTGTAGCGCTTCATATGCTCGACGCTGCGGAAATTCTCCTGCGCCGAGAGCTTCACATCCTTGGTCGTCACGTCATTGGCAAAGTCCAGCCAAGCCCGGCCCTTGCCGCCGACATCCCAGATCGCGCTGATCTGGTAAGGCGCATCCTCTGCCTCTGGCAGCGCCCCGGCCTTGGCCTTGCGCCCCAGCGCCTGCAGCGCCGCCACGGCAGCCGCCTGCCCGCTGGCCAGCGCGCCATGGGTCGACATGGCGCCATTGGCGGCGCCCACCGCCACTAGCCCCGGCACCGCGCCCTCGCTGGGCACGAAAGCCGCCAGATCGTCGGACCAACGCGGACGGCCGTTCATGTGGCAGGTCAGGTGGACCGAGGGGTTCCAGCCGCCCGACATGGCCAGGCAATCGGTCTCGATACGGATCTCTTCGCCATTGGCCCGCCGCGCGGTGATCTCGCGCAGCCCATGCCGGCCCCGCGTGCCGGTGACGACCGCACCGCGATGCACCGGGCAATCCTCCAGCGCCGAAGCCTCGGGCCGCGGGTCCACGATCGCGGCCACCGTGACACCCGCCGCCATCAGATCGCGCGCCACGCCGCGTGCGGCATCGGTATTGGCGAAAAGCGTCACCCGCTTGCCGGGGCTGACGCCGTAAACATTCAGATAGGACCGCACCGCCCCCGCCATCATCACGCCGGGCCGGTCGTTCATCGGGAAGGCCACCGGGCGTTCTAGCGCCCCTGCCGCAAGCACGGTGCGCCCGGCGACGATGCGCCAGAAACATTCGCGCGGCAGGTTGGGCCGCGCCTTGCGGTGCAACCCGACCCGCTCCAGCGCGCCATAGGTGCCATTGTCATAGGCGCCGGTCACGGTCGTGCGGGTCATCACTCGGACATTCGGCAGGCTTGCCAGCTCCGCCGCAACGCCCGCCACCCAATCCACCGCCGGCTGGCCGCCGATCACGCCGCCCTCGGCCAGAAGCCGCCCGCCCAGGCGCGGCGTCTCTTCCGCCAGGATCACATCCGCCCCGGCCCGCGCCGCCGTCAGGGCCGCCATCAGCCCCGCGGGCCCGGCGCCGATCACCAAGAGATCGCAGAAGGCGAAGGCCTTTTCATATGCGCCTTCATCATGCTTGCCAGACAGGCTGCCCAGGCCCGCCGCCCGGCGGATCACCGGCTCGTACAGCCGTTCCCAGAAGGCGCGCGGCCACATGAAGGTCTTGTAGTAGAAGCCTGCCGAGAGGAAGGGCGAGACGAGATCATTGACCGCCAGCAGGTCGAAGCGCAGGCTGCCCATGCGGTTCTGGCTGCGCGCCTCCAACCCTTCGAAGGCCTCCTGAACGGTTGCGCGGACATTCGGCGTCTGGTTCGTCGGACCGATCACCTCGACCAGCGCGTTGGGTTCCTCCGAGCCGGCGGTCAGGATGCCGCGCGGGCGGTGATATTTGAACGACCGCCCGACCAGCCGCACGTCATTGGCCAGAAGCGCCGAGGCCAGCGTATCGCCCTTGTAGCCCGCATAATCGCGCCCGTCGAAACGGAAGCGCAGCGGCTTGCTGCGGTCGACCAGACCCTTGCCGTCGATCCTCATTGCCCTGCCCTCTCGGCCACCAGTTCCACGGCGGAAATCTCATGCGTCACGGTGTTGCGCGTGACCAGAAGCCACTGGGCGCAGCCGGTCTCGTGATACCACAGGTCTTTGGTCTCTCCCGCCGGATTGTCGCGCAGATGCAGATAGTTGTCCCAGGCCGCAGCGGGAGCCTCGGGGCCGGGCCGGTGCAGATAGGCCTCGGCACCGTAATAGGTGAATTCGCGCCGATCGCGGTCGCCGCAGAGCGGGCATTTCAGGCGCATGAGGTCTCTCCTTGCGTCACGGTCGCCCAGGGGCCCCGCCCCTCGGCCTTCGGCCTCATCCCGGAGCATCTGGCCCAGGATGAAGGGTAAAAGCGCTTCATCTTGGCAAGACTATTCCCGCCGGAGGCGTCCGACGGGTCTGCGGGGCGGTGCGGGGTCGGAATCCGGGCCATGGTCAATGCAGGTTGTGCTGGCTGCCGGTGCCTTCTTCGTCCAGAAGATGGCCGGTGCGGAAACGGTCAAGACGGAAGCGGCGGGCGACCTCATGGCTCTGGTCGGTGGCCATCAGATGCGCCATGCACCAGCCACTGGCCGGCACGGCCTTGAAGCCACCATAGTTCCAGCCGCAGTCGAGATACAGCCCCTCGACATGGGTCTTGTCGATGATCGGCGATCCATCGGGCGACATGTCCATGATCCCGCCCCAGCTGCGCAGCACGCGGGCACGGCCGATCATCGGCATAAGCGTCATCCCCGCCTCCATCACATGCTCGACCATGGGCAGGTTCCCGCGCGCCGCATAGCTCGCGTAGAAATCCAGATCGCCCCCGAAGACGAGGCCGCCCTTGTCGGATTGCGAGATGTAGAAATGCCCCATGCCGAATGAGACGACATGGTCGATCACCGGCTTCAGCCCCTCGGTCACGAAGGCCTGAAGGATGTGGCTCTCGATCGGCAGGCGCATCCCCGCCATGGCCGCGACCTGCCCAGACCGGCCCGCGACCACGATCCCCACCTTCTTCGCCCGGATCGCCCCGCGCGTGGTCTGCACGCCGGTGACGCGGCCGCCCTCGATGTCGATGCCAGTCACTTCGCAATTCTGGATCAGGTCGACGCCGCGCGCATCCGCCCCGCGCGCATAGCCCCAGGCCACCGCATCATGCCGCGCCGTGCCGCCGCGCGGATGCAGCAGGCCGCCATAGATCGGAAAGCGGGTCTGTTCGAAATCGAGATAGGGCAGATGCTCCCGCACCCCCTCACGGTCCAGCAGGATCGCGTCATCACCCTGGTTGATCATGGCATTGCCGCGCCGGGCAAAGGCGTCGCGCTGGCCATCCGAGTGGAACAGGTTGATCAGCCCGCGCTGCGAATGCATCACGTTGTAGTTCAGGTCAGCCTCCAGCCCCTCCCAGAGCTTCAGGCTGTGGCTGTAGAACTCGGAATTGCCCGGTAGAAAGTAGTTCGCCCGCACGATCGTCGTGTTACGCCCGACATTGCCGCCGCCCAGATAGCCCTTCTCCAGCACCGCGATATTGGTCAGCCCGTGGTTCTTGGCCAGGTAATAGGCCGTCGACAGGCCATGGCCGCCGCCGCCGATGATGATCGCGTCATATTCGGCCTTGGGCGCCGGGTCGCGCCAGGCCGGTTTCCAGCCCTTGTTGCCGAACAGCCCCTCGGTGATGACCCTGAAGCCCGAATATCGCATGTGAAGCGCCTTTCGATGACCCGGCCATGAAACCGGGACAGCGAAGGTTATTCAAGAGTATCGGGGCAATTCCTGCCCCTCGCACGACATCACATGTCGGTTTCCGGCCCCCGGGCAGACAAAGGCCCGAGAGCTTGCGCCCCCGGGCCCTGTCGCGGCTTGCCATCTGCCGGCACGCTGGCCGGTCCTGCCTCAGTCCACCATCTTGAAATATTCGGCGTGGAAATTCGCTTCCATGCCGGTGCCGCAATAGCCCATCGACATGTTCGATGTGCCCGGCCGTCAGGCAGGCGCGACCGCAATATTCCCGCAAGGTGCAGGACCCGCCCGACTCACCCTGGCCGGGCGCGCTGTCCAGATCGCAGGCGCTGCGGGCTGATGCGCCAGGAGGCGCGGCCCGGCCATTCCCGCGCGCCTTCTGATGACCAGCACCGGGCCCCGGCCCCTTGAACGCTGACACGCCGCCCGCGCCGAAGCGGCTTTGTCCACTCCGGCGCAGGCCTTTCGCCTTTTTTGGCTGGGGTCAGAGGCCCTTGCTGCGATAGGTTTTCGCGACGCGGTCGATGGCGACGA